>NZ_LMCF01000148.1 GCF_001623075.1 Pseudovibrio sp. Ad37 | reverse complement strand
CGCTTCTCATCGTCACTCCAGCGCCGTCCTTGGCTTTCTATCATCATCAAAGTCCATGCAGATAAAACTACACGTACGATAGAGCAGCAAAGCTAGAATCGTCAGGTCGGGTTCGCCGGACGCTTACCGCTCCGGAGCAGATTACTGGTTTGTTTCAGAGCCGGGACGACTGTCTTCCGTTTCTGCAAAGCCAGACGGTTATGGTACGCCCTTGTTGACTGAATGAGACTCAGCTCGCTTTTGCTTTCAGGCTGTTGTCGTTGACTGGAATGTTTCGCCAGCTCTTGTAGAGCGGATGGGCATTTTTCATATGCTCGAAGACTTTCACCATCACAAACAGTGAGGTGAATTTTGCGAGGTAAGCGAGGATGCCACCCGTAAGCATAAGCGGAAGATTGTTGGTGCTTGCTGCCCAGATCGCTGTGCCTACTGCGATTAGCCCGATGACAAGAAGAGCGAGTGCTTTTTGATGATAAGGGGCTGGAACTGGAACAAACATCCGGTTCAGCCACATTCTCTCACCCAATATTGCCTTTTGCAGCCAGGTTTGTGCGCCAATTGCTTTTTTGCCGAAGGGGGGAATGACCCAAACCCATGCAACAGCTGCAAGTGAAAGGGCCAATGCCCAGAACCAGCCGAGTGCTGGTTGATACCACAGAGGTGCAAGTAAGGCAGGAAGCACAAGGAGCCTGACCAAGAGGTTTTTAGGTTTGTTCATGCGCGTAAGGGCAGCGCTTTGTGTGTTTAGGTGCCGAACATGTCGAGGATCCCAGCCGCCGATCTTCCGCGGTTGCATTTGTGATAGCTTAGGATCTCCTGCCACGTTGTCCTCCATTCATTCCGTGAGAACAAGCGTGGCCTCGGGAAGACTCACTGCGTGTTCTCTTTATATGCGCACCTTAACATAACTGCCTGGTGCGTCTTCCAAAATTTTTGTGCGGCGTGCGCCCGGTTTGCGTGCTTTTACCTGATTATCATCCTGAGATGTAATCCATTTTTGCCAGTGTGGCCACCATGATCCCGGTGTTTCAGATGCATCTTGCATCCAGTTTTCCAGAGCGCCCTCTGGCTTACTTCCTGTCCAGTACTGGTATTTCTCTTTGGATGGCGGGTTGACGACGCCAGCAATGTGGCCTGAGCCACTCAGAACGTACTCTACGGGACCACCAAAACATCCGCAGCCTTTAAATACGGATTTTGCAGGTGCAATGTGGTCTTCTTTTGTTGCCAGATTATAGATCGGGATTTGGACATCGCTCAGATCGAGGTTTTGCCCGGCCAGTTCCATTTCGCCTTTCGCAAGTGCGTTCTTCTGATAGCAATTGCGCAGGTAGTAGGAGTGGTTGGCTGCCGGCATGCGCGTACTGTCTGCGTTCCAATAGAGCAGGTCAAACGGGAATGGATCTTTACCGCGCAGGTAATTGTTGACCACATAAGGCCAAATCAAGTCGTTCGAGCGTAGCATGTTAAACGCCGTCGCCATTTTGGAGCCGTCCAGGTATCCTTTCTCACCCATGCGGTGTTCAAGAATTTCGATCTGCTCTTCGTCCACAAACACTTTCAGGTCGCCTGCATATGTGAAATCAACCTGAGTGGTCAGGAAGGTCGCAGATGCGATGCGATCTTGCTCGCCGATTTTTGCCAGGTAGGAGAGGGTGGCGGCCAGCAAAGTGCCGCCGACGCAGTAGCCAATGGCGTTGACGGTCGTCTGCTGGGTGGTTTTGCGAATGCGTTCCAGAGAGTTGAGAATGCCGTCGCGCATATAGTGCTCAAAGCTTTTTTGAGCTTGTGTTTCATCCGGATTGATCCATGAAACAACAAAGACGGTATGGCCCTGATCAACAGCCCATCTGATAAAGGATTTTTCCTTGTTGAGGTCGAGGATGTAGTACTTGTTGATCCAGGGCGGAACAATGAGTAGCGGACGTTTGAGAACTGTTTCTGTCGTTGGTGTGTATTGGATCAGCTGGCAGACATCGTTCTGCTCTACGATCTTGCCGGGTGTGACGGCGACGTTCACGCCAACTTCAAACTTATCCGGGTCAGTCTGGCGGATGCGCAAGTCACCGTGACCGGCTTTGATATCTTCCGCGAGCAGCTTCATGCCCTTCACCAGATTGCCAGCGTTGGACGACATGGTCTCGCGCAGTAGCTCCGGGTTGGTGAGGATGAAGTTGGACGGCGACATGGCATTGGAGATTTGCTTTATGTAAAAGCCCGCCTTATGGCGCGTGTGATCATCCAGTTCATCGGCGCCTTCTGCAAGTTCTTCAGCCCAGTTGCTCGTTTGCAAGTACATCTGCTTGATGAAGTCGAAGAAGTTGTTGTCGTCCCACTGGCTATCTTTAAAGCGCTTGTCGGTGTTGGTGGGGACAACGATTGGTTCTCTTTCCTCTCCAGCCATGCGCTGGAGCGTGGAGTTCCAGATGTTCATATATCCAGACCAGAGCTTGGTTTGAGCTTCTATGGCGCGGGAAGGGTCTTTCATCCAATAATTGCCGACCTCAGCGAGTGTCTTTACCACTGCGTTGAGTTCTTCGGTGCCACCGGATGCTGCTTCGCCTTTTTCGCGAGGCTCCAGATAGGCTGCCAGAGCCTTGCCGCCATTTTCGGCGATCTCGGAGAGGTTCTTGGCAAACTCCTCAGGATTATTGAGGATGTACTGCAACATTGGATTGGTGTCTTCACCGGTCATTTGCCTGCTCAGTCCTCGTATCTGGTGTCTGATTAATACTCGCCAGACCCAATAGTATTTGGTGTGCGTGATCGTGCTCAAAAATATGCCACATACACTCATGCGTAATGGGGCGGTGTCTTAGCCTACAAAAACGGCATAATGAGTATATCCCTAAGAATTTTGACAGGCACGTGAAAATCCATGCTGATTGTCTTAGTCCTTAGGTGGATTCTTAGTAGGTATTTAGCAAGTAAAGTGCTCTTGCGGAACTGTGAGAAGTTTTGGGTTATTCTTAAGTTTTATGGATGAGTTCAACTCTTGAGGAAAACTCGGAATACTCCGAATTCTAATAGTATTTCTTCTTAATATTTATCGGTTATGGTTTGAGTATATCGTGTTCTGTGTTCAGTAAATGACAACTGCCCTAGAGTAATAAATTATGTGTTGTTAACAGGGTAATATATGTGGACTACGGATGACGCAACTGCTAAGTGCATTTTTAATAAAGTCATGTGCGCTGCTTTTGTGTCGTCATCAGATAAAACGCGAGGTTCCAGATGTTGCTTAAGTTTCAACGAGTTTGCTGTGCAGTTGTGCTGGCAGGTTTTGTTGGCGGTTGTGCATTTGGCGAATCTTTGACGGTTTACGAGGCCATCGAAAAAGGCAACGGCGCAAAGCAGACTGGTGTGGCTGAACTGCCGCCAGAAGTTTCCAGCGATTTGCTTTCCCCAGAACAGCGTGCGGCTTCTGAAGCCAATCTGCTTGCAATCTCCTCTGAGAGTAAGCGCAGGGCAGGTCTTGGTGAGAGCTTTGAGTCCAGTGCCGAACAGCTAAAAACGATTGCTGGTGAGCAGGCTGGGCAATCTCAGGATGTGCAGGCGCAATAATCTTTCGCCGCATTTTTCATGTGGCGAATGCACCTTTAGTTGTGCATTTTGTGTGAAAGTCGTCTAATTTCTCAAGTTGAAATTGTAGATCCCGTTGTTAGCCGCAGAATTCTGCGGCTTTTTCTTTGGATTTAAAGTTTCACATCTTCTTTGAAAACTTTAAAAAAATGTCGGTTTTATCCCTCATGAATGATGCGAAAAATGTTCGCACCTGCTAAAAGGCCGTGGAAACTTGGCTGAAATGACTCGGGACCAAGTTTGAACAGAAATCAAAATATAGCTTGAAACGCTAAACTGAAGAAAGTGAGGCTCGCGTCATGGACGACTTTCACAAGACACGCCGGCTCCCGCCCTATGTCTTTGAACAGGTCAATCGTCTGAAAGCCAAAGCGCGAGCGGCAGGCGCCGATATTATCGACATGGGTATGGGCAACCCTGATTTGCCTACTCCGCAACATATTGTCGATAAGCTGGTGGAGACTGTTCAGAACCCGCGCACACATCGCTATTCCGCATCCAAAGGGATCCCGGGATTGCGTAAGGCACAGGCTGGCTATTATGAGCGTCGCTTTGGTGTAAAGCTAAACCCAGATACGCAAGTTGTTGCGACACTGGGGTCTAAGGAAGGGTTTGCCAACATGGCTCAGGCGATTACCGCGCCGGGCGATGTGGTGCTTGTCCCTAATCCATCCTATCCAATTCATGCATTTGGCTTCCTGATGGCAGGTGGTTCACTGCGGTCTATCCCGGCAACTCCGGGTCCTGAGCTGTTTGAGGCTCTGGAGCGGGCTGTGGTCCATTCCATTCCGAAGCCAATTGCAATTATTCTGTGCTTCCCAGCGAACCCGACAGCAAGTGTTGCTGATCTGGATTTCTATCGCGATGTGGTTGCCTTTGCGCGTAAGCACGAAATCTATGTGCTTTCCGATCTGGCGTACTCCGAAATCTACTTTGGTGACGTTCCTCCTCCGAGCATCCTGCAGGTAGAGGGGGCAATGGATATTGCTGTTGAGTTTACCTCTTTGTCCAAAACCTTCTCTATGCCGGGGTGGCGTATGGGCTTTGCAGTTGGTAATGAACGTCTGATTGCGGCTCTTGCTCGCGTGAAGTCCTATCTGGATTATGGTGCGTTCACTCCAATTCAGGTGGCAGCTGCGTCTGCGCTGAACGGATCAGATGACTGCATTCGTGAAACTCGCGAGATCTATAAGAAGCGCCGTGATGTGTTGATCGACTCATTTGGACGCGCTGGTTGGGATATTCCTGCTCCGGAAGCATCTATGTTTGCCTGGGCTCCAATTCCAGACCAGTTCAAACATCTAGGGTCTTTGGAGTTCTCCAAGCTGCTTATTGAAAAGGCAGATGTGGCGGTTGCTCCGGGAATCGGCTTTGGTGAACACGGTGAAGGTTTTGTACGTATCGGTCTGGTTGAAAACGAACAGCGTATCAGACAGGCCGCACGTGGCATTCGGAAGTTTTTTGAAGACGCGGGCAGCAATTCTGAGGAATTGAGCAAATCGGGCGCTTAGGCGCCCGCCCACCTACAGATACTGGGTATTTATGACTGATATTTTGAAAGTTGGCGTTGCTGGTCTAGGAACCGTCGGTGCTTCGTTGGTGCGTATCCTCGAGGCCAAGGCGAATGTTCTTGCCAATCGATGTGGCCGACCTATCAAAGTAGTGGCTGTGAGTGCTCGCAGCCGCTCTAAAGATCGTGGTGTTAATCTGGATGGATTGACCTGGTTTGAAAATCCCGTTGAACTTGCCAAGTTCGACGGGATTGATGTTTTTGTGGAGCTGATTGGTGGTGAAGACGGTCCGGCTGAGGTGAGTGTTCGCACTGCGCTAGAAACCGGTAAGCATGTCGTCACAGCCAACAAAGCGCTCTTGGCGAAGCACGCGGTTGCGTTCTCTCACCTTGCAGAAGCCAAAGGTGTGAGCCTCAACTATGAGGCCGCTGCCGCAGGTGGTATTCCAATCATCAAGACCATGCGTGAGAGCCTTGCGGGCAATGATGTGTCCCGCGTTTACGGCATCATGAACGGCACTTGTAACTACATCCTCACGCGGATGGAGCAGGAAGGCTTGTCGTTTGCTGAGTGTCTTGCTGATGCGCAGCGCCTTGGTTATGCGGAGGCTGATCCAACCTTTGACATCGAAGGTTTTGATACCGCACACAAGCTTGCTCTGCTGACCAGCCTTGCGTTTGGCTGTGAAGTGAATGCAGATGCGATCTATGTGGAAGGGATCACTTCCATTACGACTGCTGATATTCGCGCTGCGGATGAGCTGGGTTACCGGATCAAACTGCTGGGTGTTGCTCAGCGTACTGATACGGGGATCGAGCAGCGCGTGCACCCGACTATGGTGCCGAAATCTTCTGCAATCGCCCGCATTGATGGTGTGTTGAATGCCGTTGCTGTTGATGGTGATGCGGTTGGTGAAGTGGTGCTGGTTGGTCCGGGTGCTGGCGGTGATGCAACAGCATCCTCTGTGATCTCCGATCTGGTCGATATTGCACGTGATGTTTCTCTGCCGGTGTTTAGTCAGTCTGCGACAACACTTGCAGATTATGTTCCAGCGCGTATGCGAGCGCATGAAGGTGGTTACTATATTCGTCTGGCTGTGTTGGACGTAGCCGGTACTTTTGCCACAATTGCGCGCTGTATGGCGGACAAAGGGATCTCACTTGAGTCTATTGTCCAACGTGGACCGCATTCCAGAAATGATAAGGATGGTGTAAGCGATCCTGCAGCACCGCGAAGTGTTATCCTTATCACGCATGAGACCACTGAACTGGCTGTGCGCGAAGCTCTGGATGCGATTGCTGCTGAAAAAGTAACTTCTGGTAAGCCTCAGATGTTACGAATTGAGAACCTGAAATAATACTTCCTCACGTTTAACGTGAAAACAGGACACCCGAGAGGTTTAAATGGCGGATAGTCATCAGGACGCAACTGACGTTCTTGACCGTATTCTGACACTGGAACTTGCACGCGTTACGGAACGTGCTGCTGTATCTGCAGCACGTCTTCGTGGACGGGGCGATGAAAAGGCAGCTGACCAGGCTGCTGTGGACGCAATGCGCCGCGAACTGAACCAGCTGCCAATCGACGGTACTGTCGTGATTGGTGAAGGGGAACGTGATGAAGCGCCAATGCTCTACATTGGCGAAAAGGTTGGCACCAAAGACGGGCCAAAGGTTGATATCGCACTTGATCCGCTGGAAGGTACCACGATCTGTGCGAAGAACATGCCAAACTCCATTGCTGTTATCGCGCTGGCACCAGAAGGCGGTTTGCTGAACGCACCTGACAGCTACATGGATAAGATCGCGATTGGTCCGGGGTATCCTGAGGGTACCATCGATCTGGATCGCCCAATTCAGGAAAACCTTACAGCTGTTGCGAAAGCAAAGGGCTGTGAAGTGAAAGACGTAACCGTCTGTGTGCTGGACCGTCCGCGTCACGCCAAGCTGATTGACGACATCCGGGCTACCGGTGCTTCTATCTTCCTGATTGGTGATGGTGATGTTGCAGGCATCATTTATACCACTGACCCTGAAGAGACCGGTATCGATCTTTATGTTGGTATTGGTGGTGCACCTGAGGGTGTTCTGGCTGCTGCAGCTCTGCGCTGTATTGGTGGTCAGATGCAGGGCCGTCTGGTGATCACTCGCGAAGAGCAGGTTGAACGCGCAGGCCGCATGGGTATTGACGACATCAATCGCAAATACACCATGGAAGAAATGGCTGGCGGAGACGTTCTGTTCGCTGCGACCGGTGTGACAACTGGTAACTTCCTGAAGGGTGTGAAGCTGGGCCGTGATAACATCACCACCCACACTGTTGTGATGCGCTCTACGACCGGTACTGTTCGTTTCATTGAAGCGAAACATACCCAATTGGAAAAATTCCATCTGGATTGATTTAGCGCTTCCTTCAAGCTAGATAAATAGAGTGGGCGGGTGTGTTGAGCACTCGCCCCTTTTGCTTTTATACGAGAATCCGGGCAGTTTCTTTCTATGGTTATGACGTTGGATGCATCCAGTGCCGAGCGACGTGTCGTTCTTGGTGTCAAAAAGTCTTTGAGCGCACGTATGTGGCGTGAGCGACTTGATGATCAGGGGCTCTCACAAGCACTTGCCATTGCGCAAAGAACCGACCTGCCTGAAGTGGTTGGCCGTGTGCTTGCCGGGCGCAATGTGGCGTTGGAAGAGGCTTCGGGGTTCTTAAATCCTTCCCTTAAAGATCTGATGCCGGATCCTTCTAAACTGGTGGATATGGATAAGGCCTGCGCACGCGTTGCAGATGCGCTGCAGACGGGCGTTAAGATTGCGATCTTCGGGGACTACGATGTTGATGGGGCAACGTCCTCTGCTTTGCTCAAGCGCTACCTGATGCAGCTTGGAGCGGAGCCGGATGTTTATATCCCGGATCGCATCATTGATGGCTACGGGCCAAATCCAACGGCGATCAACCAGCTTCATGCAGGTGGGGCACGGTTGCTAGTCACAGTAGACTGCGGTTCAACCTCGTTTGAAGCGTTTGATGAAGCCAAGCGGATCGGATTGGAAGTGGTGGTTTTGGACCACCATCAGGTGGATGAAAGTTTTCCGGAGGTTCATGCGCTGGTGAATGCCAACCGGCAGGATGACTTGTCTGGACAAGGCCATCTGGCGGCTGTGGGCGTCACCTTCCTGTTTCTTGTGGGGCTGAACCGTGAGCTGCGTCGCCGGGGAGCGTTTGCTCAGCGTGCAGAGCCGCGCCTTATGGATTTACTAGATCTTGTTGCTCTTGGAACGATTTGTGATGTGGTGCCGCTTAAGGGGCTGAACCGTGCTTATGTGGTGCAGGGTCTTAAAGTGATGGCACGGCGTGAGAATGTCGGGCTGTCGTGCCTTGCTGATATTTCCCGGTTGAGCGGAAAGCCGACGCCGTACCATCTGGGCTACATGCTTGGGCCGCGTATCAATGCGGGCGGACGTATTGGCGATTCAGCTCTTGGCATGAAACTGCTTTCCTCTGATGATCGGGCTGAGGGTGAGCGCATTGCAGCGACGCTGGAACGGCTTAATCAGGAACGTCAGGCCATGGAAGCTGTGATGCTGGAAGAGGGCGAGGGGCAGGCGTTCCAGAAAATGGAAGTAACTGTTCCTCCTGCCGTGCTTTTGACGGGAGCAGACGGCTGGCATCCGGGTGTTGTTGGGCTCATCGCTTCGCGGTTGAAGGAGCGTTACCGCCGGCCTGCTTTTGCAATGGCATTTAATGAAAAGGGTTTGGGGACTGGCTCAGGCCGTTCAATCATTGGTGTTGATCTGGGTTCTGCGGTTCGTGCAGCTGTTGAGGCGGGGTTGCTCGTCAAAGGCGGTGGGCACGCGATGGCGGCAGGGCTTACCATTGAAAAAGAAAAAGTGCCTGAGTTTGAGGCTTTCCTGACAGAGCAACTGAGTGAAGATGTGGAGCAGGCCTCTGCTGATCATGAACTCACCATTGATGGTGTGCTGACACCTGCCGGCGCGAATCTGAGCTTGCTGGATATACTGGAACAGGCAGGACCTTATGGTGCTTCGCACGCAGAACCTGTCTTTGCCTTGCCATCTGTGCCGATCAAATTTTCCAAGGTGGTTGGGCAAGGTCATGTGAGTGTGACGCTTGGCGGCAATGAGGGAACGAACCTGAAGGCGATTGCCTTTAAAGCCGAAGATCAGCCTCACGGGAAGGCGCTCTTACAAGCCCGCGGCAAGCCCCTCCATATTGCTGGTAGTTTGAGTGTTGATACCTGGCAGGGACAAGCGAAACCATCCTTACGCATTATTGATGTTGCAGACCCGACCAGAGGGCAATACGGAGCATAAGTCCGGGCTCATTGGATTGCGTCAGCTTGCGTGAAATGTTTAATCTTCTCTATCTAAGGAGGCCTGAACTTGAATATTATCAGGGCCAGAGCGCAGCATATTTCGGAAATGAACAAGGTTATCCTCTCAGCGAAAGGCCATTGGGGCTATTCGCAGGAGATGATGGATGTCTGGCTGCCTGATCTGATTGTTGATGAGGCTGTTCTGGCAAGCAGGCATTTCTGGGTCTTGGAAACAGAGGGCCGGATTGCTGGTGTATTCTCAATTTCCGTTGATGCAGAGCAGCGCTGTGAGCTTGAAGATTTTTGGGTCTTGCCGGACTTGATGGGCAAGGGAGCCGGGCGGATTATGTTTGGTTTCATACAGAACTGGCTGCAAGCTCAGCAGATGTCAGAGCTGGTGATTGTCTCTGATCCTCACGCCAAAGGGTTTTATGAGCGTATGGGAGCGGAGGAAGTTGGGTATCAACCTTCCCTTCCTGAAGGGCGAAAACTAACTGTCATGCGATATGTTTTAGAACCAAGACCACCAAGGACTGTATGATGAACTTTCGCAGGTATCAAACAGCTGATTACGATGCATGCCTTGAGATCTTTAAGAGAAACGTTCCCAAGTATTTCATGGAGACTGAGCTGGAAGAATACAGCCAGGATCTGGAAAGGCTTGATGATCCGTACTTTGTCGTTGAGCGAGATGGAGTGATTGTTGCTGCTGACGGGTATTGCCTGAACGCTAAAGGGGTTGGGCTGACTTGGGGAATGGTGCGCCGTGAACTCCACAGTCAGGGAATTGGCAGGAAGCTCGTGCAATTCCGACTTGCGCGTATTGCGGAAGACTATCCGGATCAGGCAGTTTACATCGATACCTCGCAGCATACATGTCCGTTCTATGAGAGAATGGGGTTTGTCGCTGAGTCCATTGAGACGGATGGCTATGGGCCCGGGCTGCATAAGGTGCTGATGACGCGGCTTCAGCTTAATTGCTTGCGGAAAATATCTACCCCATTCACATCGTCTTCAATGCACTGCCAGCCCAAACCTTCATAAAACCCGCGAAGGCTTAGTTTTGCGAAGAGATAGAGGTGTGGAGTGCCATCGTTTAAAGCGAGTGCCTCCAGTTCTTTTGTGAGTCGGGAGCCGATGCCTTTGCCTTGATGCTCTGGGGCGACCCATAGGGATGCCAGCCATGGTGAGTACTGCGGGTGCTTGCTCATATCTGATTGCACCAACATGACCATGCCAAGGAACTCGGTCTGGTCGTGTGCAATCAATGTTGTGGGCATGGATTCTTTGTTGAGGCTGGTGCGGAGTTCCTCATAAACATCTTCAATCGGGTGACCTTCCTCTTCCCACCACTCCAACCACATGCCTTTTGCTGCTGGCTCGAGGAACTGAGGAACATCAGCTAGTTTCGAGATACTCAGAGATTCGTGCATCGTCTTCCTCTATACAGTTTGAAGAACTATATCTCAGTGGCAACTTTCGTCAGCTATTAAACATCATGGAGTGCTGCTGAGGTTTTTTGCAAACTTTACTGGCTATCCTATATGCAGTTGATGCGTGTTTGTGTTTCGCGCAGAATGTGATTTGGAATTGAGATTTAAGGAGCAGCTATGCCGGACAGTGCAAGTGAAGCGGCGCCCGCTGACCAGCCTCGGATTAGACTTGGTCAAGGGCTTGGTCTTGGATTGGCGCTTGGCGGGTTTTGCGGTGTTATCGCTATTTTGACTTCAGCGGCAAGCTCGCATGCAGTCGATAACCAGTATCTTGGTATTATCTCTCAAATCACGATGATGCATGCAGCGGCTTTCGTCGGCTTGGGGGTTACTCACGGGATTACAGGCTCAAAGGGCATTGCATTTGCCATGCTGTTGCTGTTTGCCGGTGTTGGTTTGTTCTGTGGTGATCTGGCTCAGCGCTTGTTTGTCGGTGAGAAGCTCTTCGACTTTGCGGCCCCGACGGGTGGCATGCTGATGATCCTAGGCTGGCTGTTTGTTTTCTTAAGTGGTCTCAGCCGGATGATGAGAGGCTAGCCTTTTCCTTTTGAGTTCTCATAATAAAGGGCGAACCAACTGGTCCGCCCTTTTTGCTATCTGTCTTGGGCGACTGATGTTTAGTTGACCAGCCCGCGACCTTTGAGAAGCGGCTCAATGGATGGCAGTTTACCGCGGAAATCCATATAAGCTTTTGCTGGGTCTTGAGACCCGCCTGCTGCGTAGATGAACTTTTCCAGTTTGGCTGCTGTATTCGTGTCAAACGCATCGCCCGTTTCTTCAAAGGCTTCAAACGCATCGGCATCCATCACTTCTGACCAAAGGTAGCTGTAGTAACCCGCAGAGTATCCGTCTCCCGCGAAAGCGTGGAGGAGGTGTGGAATGCGGTGACGCATGATGATCTCTTTCGGCATACCGATACCGTTGAGGATCTTCTTTTCCACCTGAGCCGGATCGAGATCGTCGAGCTTATCTTCTTTATGGATTGCCATATCGACCAGAGCAGTTGCCAGATACTCAACCGTTGCAAAGCCTTGGTTGAAGTTGGCGGCTGCCAGCAGACGCTCCAGAAGCTCTTCGGGAATGACTTCGCCGCTCTGGTAGTGGCGGGCATACTTTTTCAGGACTTCCGGTTGATCCAGCCAATGCTCAAAGAGCTGGGATGGCAACTCCACAAAGTCCCGTGCCACGCTGGTGCCGGAAACAAGTGGGTGTGTCACGTTGGACATGAGGCCGTGGAGGCCGTGACCAAATTCGTGGAACAGAGTGCGGGCATCATCAAAGGTGAGCAGGGTTGGCTCACCCTCTGGTGCTTTTGAGAAGTTCATCACGTTGACGATGATTGGACGGACGTCACCTTTCAGCTTCTGCTGTGAGCGGAAGGCGCTCATCCATGCACCGGAACGCTTTGAAGCGCGGGCGAAGTAGTCGCCGATGAGGATGCCGAGATGGTCACCGTTTTTGTCAAAGACCTCAAAGACACGCACATCCGGATGATAGACGTCTTGCCCCTTCAGCTCTTTGAAAGTGAGGCCAAACAAACGGGTTGCGGTATAAAAGGCCGCTTCGATCATCTGATCCAGCTGGAAGTACGGCTTGATCTCAGCTTCATCAAGATCATGCTTGGCGCTGCGGACCTTCTCTGAATAGTAACGCCAGTCCCACGGAGCGATCTCGATGTTGTCGCCCTCAGATTGCGCCATATCCTGCAGGTCAGCAGCTTCTTCCAATGCGCGTGCTTTGGCTGGTCCCCAGACATTGGAGAGCAGGTCATCCACTGCACTTGTGTTTTTTGCCATGACATCATCCAGCTTGAATGCTGCAAAGCTCTCGAAGCCAAGGAGTTTGGCTTTCTCATTGCGGAGCTGCACTGTCTCACGGACGATGGTTGAGTTGTTTGTTTCACCGGGATTATCACCGCGGCTTGCCCAGGCATTGAAGGCTTCCTCACGCAAATCGCGGCGTTTGGAGAACTGCAGGAACGGTTCAATAGAAGAGCGGGAGAGGGTGATGGCGTATTTGCCCGGTTCTCCGCGTTCGTCAGCAGCAGCACTTGCGGCTTTTACAAGGAACTCCGGCAAACCTTCCAGATCGCTTTCATTTTCCAAAACGAGTTTGTAGGAGGCTTCATCGGCCAGAACGTTTTGCGCGAAGTTGGTGCCAAGTGTCGCTAGGCGCTCATTGATTTCCGCGATACGGGTTTTGCCATTGGCGTCCAGACCGGCACCTGCACGATGGAAAATAGTGTAATAACGCTCCAACACACGGTCCTGTTCAGATGTCAGGTTCAACGTGTCCTGCTTTGCCATCAGCGTTTCAATGCGCTTGAAGAGGGTAGGGTTCAAATACTTCTTAGTGCTGTAGGCCGCCAGTTTTGGTGAAACATTGCGCTCAACTTGCTGGAGGGTTTCATTGGTGTCTGCAGAGGAAAGGTTAAAGAATACGCTTGCGACCTGCTCCAGAGCGTCTTCGGACAGCTCCAATGCTGCGATGGTGTTTTTAAAAGTTGGTTCTTCAGAATTTTGAGCAATGCGATTGATGTTGTCTTCGCCTGCCTTAAAGGCCTCTTCAAATGCGCCCTCAAAGTCTTCCGGCTTGATCTGTGCGAACGGGGGAAGTCCAAACGGGGTTTTCCAGTCTTGCAGAAGAACCTTTGCGGTCTCGCTCATATTAAATCTCCGATGAAATTCAAAATTCAGACTGGGCTCAAGTCTGCTTAAGAGGAGAGCCAGACTGCTTTCAATCAATTGATGGACGCGTATTCCCTCAAGGAGGCAATGCCTCTTCATGGGAATGCGCGCAGGAGGTGTGAATATGGGTGCTATTTGCAACTGCGTAAAGGAAGCGGGGCGAAAATTCCCCTAATCAGTTCTCGACGCAAGGGAAGTTACTGGACCGGGAAGGGCAGTGAGACTGTGGTGAAACCTGTTGCCGTCACTGGCTTTTGAGGGGCAGCGAGTGTCATGACCCAGAAATTCCGGTAGGTGCCGTCTGCTCGGTTGGTGCGTGCAATGCCCATATGGGTGACGTTTTTGTTGAGCAGGTTTTTGTTGTGATCGGGAGAGGTTTTCCAGCCCGTCATTGCAGCCGAAATGTTCGCGTAGCCTGCGCCCAGATTTTCTGCGCCTGCAAAGGATTTATATCCGTCGGTCTGGGTGCGACTGATGAGACTGGAAGAAGAATGGCGTCTGGTTTTGAGCGAATCCAGGCGGGCGATGTGATCGGCCATATCCTGCGAGACTTCGCTGAGGTGCGGGTCCAGTTTGATCGGCGGCAGGGAATGCTTCGCCCGCCATGCATTGGTCTGGCGCAATGCTTCGTTTTTGTTGATCGCAATCTGAGACAACTCAACCTTTGAAGTCTCCATCCCCAAGCCAGCGCAGCCAGCAAGCGTTCCTGCCAGCAGCAAGGCTGCCGTCGCCTTTAATTCCAAACGCACGTGTATAATCCCGAAATGCCCGATTAGTTCCCCTCATCTTAGGCATGAAATTGGGCCGAAACTGTACCGCTCGCGAATAATCCACGTAATTCCCAAGCAGATTTTTGATTTTGATCGTCCTTAGAAGGTGCGGTCTTGGTGCTTCAGGTGCTCTTCAGCTTTCCGACCCAGGGTGCAACTTATGGATTTAGGCCCACCGTGCATTTGAGTGGGGAGTTTTGGGGAATGTGTTCCAGATGGTCAGCTGCGTATTGTTCTCAGGGAGCAACAGGCTCTTAGCCTGTGTTTTTTCGGGAGTTTGGAGAACTTTAGGGCGGTTATGTCTGCGCAAATGAATCTTGCAATGTCTGTGACTGGGGATGAGATTGAGAGGCCAGAGCACCAGGTTCTCTGGCTTCGTATGGCAGGGCGCGACTGGTTGGCTCCGATTATTCTTCTGCTTTTATGTCTGTGCTTGTATCTGCCAGGGTTGATGTCCGTTCCTCCGCTTGATCGTGATGAGCCGAGGTTTGCTCAGGCCTCCAAACAAATGATGGAGACAGGCAACTATGTTTCCATCCACTATCAAGAGCTGGCACGAAACAAAAAACCTATCGGAATTTACTGGGCACAAGTGGGTGCTGCCAAACTGTTGGGATATGGAGAGCATGCCCCCATCTGGATCTATCGCCTCCCTTCTGTCATTGGCGCAATTGCAGCTGTGTTGCTGACGTATTGGGCTGGGCGAGCATTCTTCCGGGAGCAGGAGGCCTTTTTAGGTGCACTGCTTGTTGCATTAGGTCTCATTTTAAATGTTGAAGCGCATTTGGCAAAAACGGATGCGGTGCTTTTGGCTTGTGTGATGTTGTCTCAAGGAGCGTTGGCTCGTGTCTGGATGGCACAACAGAGTAAAGCGCTCTGGACATATGCCATGTTTTTTTGGTTTGGGTTGGCGCTGGGCACTCTTATCAAGGGGCCGATTATTCTAATGGTATGCGGCCTAACCATCCTGTCTTTATCGGTTTGGGAAAGGCGTGTTTCGTGGTTGGGAGGATTAGCTCCAATCTCCGGTTTTCTGCTGTTTCTTGCATTGGTTACACCATGGCTGGTTGCTATTTACATTGAGACAAATGGTGCCTTCTTCCGAGACGCTCTTGGTGCAGATCTTTGGGGTAAAGTGGGAACAGGGCGAGAGTCCCACGGTGCTCCACCACTCACACACCTCTTAATCAGTTTCGTAATTTTCTGGCCAATCCCTTCTTTTCTCCTTGTGATTTTTAAGGGTATTAGGCAAGAATTGAATCAAATTTGTTATAGATTCTTGTTGTGTTGGCTGATCCCGTCGTGGATCATATTTGAATTGGCTTCAACGAAACTGCCTCACTACACATTGCCGATGATGCCAGCACTGGCGTTGCTGGCGGCGGGTGTGTTGACGACTGACAGGGCAAAGCAGGCCGGCATTTACTGGCGATACGCCTCTGCGTTTTTATTCCTGCTGGTTCCGCTGGGCATTTTTATTGCTGTTGTTGTTGGACCTTTGTTGCTTGATCTCTGGCCGTCTCCTCCCGGTGTTGTGCTGTGTGGGTTGGCTGTCATTGCTGCGTTATCAGCCATTCGTAAACTGATTGCGGGAGAACTCGTCGGGGCATTGCCGACGGTGTGGGCTTCCGCATTGCTGATGTTTGTCGGCTTCTGGGCTTTTTCTGGTCCAGCCCTGTCGACCATCTGGATTTCCAGCCGTCTCGCCGAAGCTGTTGAGCAGCTGCCGGGATGTGAGCGGAAAGAAGTTGCAACAGCAGGTTTTTATGAGCCCAGCTTCGTATTTTTGCAGGGCACGCAAACAAAGCTACTTGGTGCAGAAGCTGCAGCGCGTTTTCTGGCGGATGGAAGCCAGAGAACCGGAGTGTCTAAAGGGACCTGCAGAATTGTACTGGTGGAAGGACGGCAGCTGGATCGGTTTGATGCGGAAGCTCTTCGGTTGGGGATGAAGACTTCGGAAGTATCAACTGTATTTGGCCTGAATATCAATGGCGGTAAAGCATTGCTGTTACATATTTTTTCTGCGAGCGGGGCGACGTGATGATTAATGACGGCTCCATAGATACCTTAGAACGTCCAGCTCAGGACGTGGATCAAACAAGAGATAAATCCTGCGAGGCTCAGCCTCTCAAACAGGAAGTAAGTCGTGCAACGCCTTATGAGAAAAGCTATAAGGAAGATGCTCCGCGGGAAGAGAGTTCCACTCCTTCAATTGGAGAGCGTCTGATTGAGGCCTTACGAGTTGCTGGCAATAATGCGAGACAGCATTTTGGACAAACCTCAGCAATTTTGAAAAACCGAAGAGCGCGGAGCTCTGTTGCAGCCGCTGCTCTCCCTCCACTTTTGAAGCCACAAAATATTGCGGCCTTATTGATTGGGCTATGCGGTCTGGCAATGGTCTTTCTGGACCATAGTAGCCCGATTTGGGCCCGGAAACTGCCTGTTGCCTATCATGATATTTTCGAGGTCATTACAGATGTCGGCAAGTCCGACTGGATCCTGTTCCCGACTGGACTATGGATTCTAGCAATGATTTTTGGCGGCTGGCAGCGCCTCCCGTTTCGTAGAAAGATGGCAGTGTCGTATCTGACGATATACGGGAGTTATCTGTTCTTTGTTGTCGCTGTCAGCGGGCTGCTGGCCATTGTTCTGAAATGGAATATCGGGCGTGCCCGACCAACCCTTTTTGATGAAATGGGGCCAATGTATTTCGACTTTTTCGCGTGGGAGGCAAAGCTTTCAAGCCTTCCAAGCGGGCATTCGACAACAGCTGGTGCTCTGATCGTTGCTTTAGCATTGATTGCCCCCAGACTTCGGTGGCTGCTTGCTGTTGTTGGGCTTTGGATTGCTGCCAGTAGAGTGATTGTAGGAGCTCATTATCCTAGTGATGTTGTCGCTGGCATTATCATAGGTGGGGCATTTTCTTATTGCTGTGCCCGCTGGATGGCTCGTCGGCGGATCGGGTTTTCATTTGATGATAAAGGCGGTGTGCAACCGGTCATGAGCAGTATCTCTGCGGCTTTATGTTTGAGGTCCTGGCGGGCAGCGCGATCTGACAGTTTTTCTCCCGTACAAAAACAATCGGAGACACTCCGGGCTGATTGAGGTCATTGTCCTTAGCCTGAGCGGAGTTCCGTCTCAGGGTAGGGGTAACTGGAATGACCAAGAGTGCCGGTGTGAATGAGATTGACGTTAGCGTCGTTATCCCTGCGAAGAATGAGAGAGATAATCTTCCTCCCTTGCTGGATGAGATTGCGGAAGCTCTGAAGGACTACAGATTTGAAGCCATTGTGGTTGATGATGGCTCTACTGACGATAGTCTTGAGGTGTTGCGGTGCTATGCGTTGGAGCACGGCTTTTTGCGGCTGATCCATCATAAACGGTCTGGTGGGCAGAGTTGTTCTGTGCGTACAGGATTATTGCACGCGCGGGGCACATATATCGCCACGATTGACGGCGATGGGCAGAATAATCCGATCTATTATCGTGAAATGCTTGAGGCGATGGAGAAGGGGGGCGCGCGTGTTGGTCTTGCAGCCGGGCAGCGACTGGGGCGAAAAGCCAGCCTCTTCAAACGTTACGCTTCCAAAGCGGCTAATAAGCTGCGTGGTGCAATCCTGCAAGACAATACGCGAGATAGCGGATGTGGTCTCAAGTTGTTGCGGCGTGATGTGTTCTTGAAACTGCCGTATTTTGACAGCTGGCACCGGTTTTTGCCGGCCCTTGTTATCCGTGAAGGATTCGAGGTGGTTCATGTGGATGTGGTCGACCGTGAGCGCGAGCACGGTGTCTCCAAATATGGGATCTTTGACCGGGCGCTTATTGGGGTTCTTGATCTGTTTGGTGTGTGGTGGTTGCGTCGACGTCGAAAAGTCATTCCCGAGGTGGTGATGGTGACAGATTCGGATGTGTCTCCTGCTAAGGAGGACCATTGATGTTCTCGGGTTTGTATGACTGGCTTTATGATGTTTTCGTCGCTCAATTGGATTTCTGGGTTCTTTGGGGATTTGTCGCGCAATTCATGTTCATGATGCGCTTTATGATCCAATGGATTGCCTCTGAGCGGGTGGGGCGGTCCATTGTTCCAGTAGCTTTCTGGTTCTTCTCAATAGGGGGTGGATCGCTCCTTTTGACTTACGCTATCGTCAAGAAGGATCCGGTTTTTATTGCGGGACAGGGCCTCGGATTGATCATTTATTTCCGAAATCTATGTCTTATCTACAAGGAAAAACGCAAGGACCCGAATTTCTAGGCGATTTATCCGCAATAAATGCAATCTGAATACACGAGTATAGCTGAACGCTATTTGCCCATAGGGAAGATAGACTTCCTTGTGGGATTTTCGTAAAATTGCGTATTATTTGTGCAGTGGGATTGTAAAGGTTAGTGTGAAATTCGTATTTTTGAAGAAAATTGCTCAGATTATGCGGTCAGTTTTTAAGGTTAGTTTTTTCATTGCGCTTGTAGTCTAAGTAATATTTCCTCTCTATTTCAGTATTGTTTGGATTAATTTGTTTGCTGGTGTATACATAACTATATTTTGCAATTTTGATTAATGGTTAAAGCGCGTGCAGCTGAGATATAAATTGCATAGAAACTTTGCAATCGTTGATGAATAGCACCTCGTAGACTAACTTATTAATAAAAACCTCTTGACGTTTTTAGAGAAATATCATCGAATGCTTAGCGAGGAGTGGTTGAAGCCAATAGGGGGGCTTTAAGGACATGCGCTGACATGTCTGTCTTGGGTGTTTTTCTTAGAGGAGGAGAACGGCCTGCTACTTCCGGTGATGAATTTTAAAATTGGACAAGAAAAAGAGGCTCCAATTCTATGAAAAAAATGATCCTTCCAGTTGCGCTGGGTGCAGCGTTCGCAGCGACTGCTCTGTCTGCAGCTTCTGCCGGCACTCTCGAAGACGTGAAAGAGCGCGGTAAGCTGCGCTGCGCGGTTTCCACTGGTCTTGCAGGCTTTTCTTACACCGACGAAAACGGCAAATGGCAGGGCTTTGACGTTGACTATTGCCGTGCAGTAGCTGCTGCTGTTCTTGGTGATCCGGATGCAGTTGATTTCTCACCAACCACTGGTAAGACCCGCTTTACTGCGCTGGCTTCCGGTGAAGTGGATATCCTGTCCCGTAACACCACATGGACGTTCTCCCGTGATGCAGACCTGAAGTTCACCTTCCTTGGTGTGAGCTACTACGATGGTCAGGGATTCATGGTGAAGAAGTCTCTTGGTGTTGCTTCTGCTAAAGAGCTAGACGGTGCAACTGTTTGTATCCAGACTGGTACAACAACAGAGCTGAACCTGTCTGACTACTTCTCAGCTGAAGGCATGTCTTACGAGCCGCTGTCCATTGAGACAAACACTGAAGGTCGACAGAACTACCTTGCAGACGCTTGTGATGTGTATACCACCGATGCTTCTGGTCTGGCTGCTTCCCGTGCGACATTCGAGAATGCGGACGACCATATCGTTCTTCCTGAAATCATCTCCAAAGAGCCTCTCGGTCCGCTCGTCCGTCATGGTGACGATCAGTGGGCAGACATTGGCCGCTGGGTTCTGAATGCAATGAAGATTGCGGAAGAAAAAGGCATCACCGCTGCAAACGCGGATGACATGGCCGCAACTTCCAAAGATCCAGAAGTTAAGCGTCTGCTTGGTGCTTCCGGTGAAATGGGTGCATCCCTTGGTCTGGGTAACGACTTCGCTCTCGTAGCTATCAAATCCGTTGGTAACTACGGCGAAATGTTCGAACGTCACCTCGGCACACAGACCAAAGTTAATCTGGCTCGTGGTTTGAATGCGACATGGACCGAAGGTGGTCTGCAGTACGCACCTCCATTCCGTTGATCTGATTGAGATCTTACAAAAGGGGCGCTGTTGCAAGATGACAGCGCCCTTTTTTCTAAGCATAATAAATAAGGCGGGCTACTTATGAGCACTTCAACCGTACCAGCCGATAATAGCTTCCAGTTTTCGCAACTGTGGCGAGATGCTCGATACAGATCTTATACGATCCAGATTATCGCGCTTATCGTTGCTCTGTCTGTTGTGATGATGCTCATCGGCAATGCTGTCGAGAACCTTGAAGCACTTGGCAAAGATTTCAATTTCGGTTTCTTATTTGAGCCAGCAGGCTATGACATTGGTCAGATGCTGGTAGAATATACATCCGCTTCAGGACACTGGAAAGCGGCACTTGTTGGCTTGCTCAACACACTGCTGGTTGCCTTCCTGGCTTGCGTGACTGCAACACTCATCGGCGTTTTTGTCGGTGTTCTGCGTCTCTCCAATAACTGGGTCGTCTCCCGCTTGATGGCGGTTTACATTGAAGGCGTTCGTAACGTGCCGCTGCTGCTGCAGATTCTGGCATGGTACGCTGTCTTCATTCATGTGTTTCCAACCCCCAAGCAGGCTGTCAAAGCACCAGTTATTGAAGGGGCGGTTTATGCAACAAACCGTGGTTTTTATGTTCCTGGACTGACCTTCGATGGTGGCTACCAGATTGTCGTTGCAGTTTTGCTCGCTTCCATCTGCGGCATTTTTGTATTCCGTCGTTGGGCGCGTCAGCGTCAGGAAGCGACTGGTCAGATTCTGCCCGTAGGCTACATCAGTCTTGGTATTTTGATTGTACCAGCCGTTTTGGCTTACTTTGCGTCTGGTATGCCGATTGGCCTTGATTACCCTGTTGCCGGACGCTTTAATCTGAAGGGTGGCCTTAAAGTTGGTACTCCGCTTATCGCTCTGTGGTTTGCGCTTTCCATCTACTCTGCAGCTTTTGTTGCGGAAATTGTTCGCGCAGGAATCATGGCGATCAGTAAAGGACAGACGGAAGCGGCGTATGCTCTTGGCCTTCGTCCTAAACGGACCATGAGCCTTGTTGTGCTGCCGCAGTCCTTGCGCATTATCATTCCACCAATGATCTCCAACTACCTGAACATCACCAAGAACTCATCCTTGGCGATTGCAGTTGGTTACATGGATCTGACTGGCACACTGGGCGGTATTACACTGAACCAGACTGGCCGTGAGATGGAGTGCATGTTGCTTCTGATGGCAACATATTTGTTGATCTCGCTGTCTATTTCAGCAGTCATGAATTTTTACAATGAATCCGTAAAGCTGAAGGGGCGCTAACATGAGTGAAAATAATTTCGCCTTTGTCTCGACCTCTGAAAAGCCTCAGTTGCCACCTCCCCAGGGTACAACTGGTGCCGTCGGCTGGATCCGTGAAAACCTGTTCTCGTCGCCGCTCAACACTATTTTGACGCTGCTCTCAATCTTTGCAGTGTATTCAACCGTGCCGGGTGTAGTCAATTGGGCGTTTGTGGACTCTGTCTGGAATGCCAACTCTCTGGATGAATGCCGGGCACTGACAGACAATGGTGCTTGTTGGGCCGTTATTCGTGAGCGTTATCATCAGTTCCTGTTTGGTTTTTACCCGAGCGAGCTGTATTGGCGTCCGATTTTGGCTTTCGTGCTGCTGTTCTTAGCTCTTGTACCAGCCCTTTGGGATGGTATGCCAAAGCGCAGTACAGCGTTGATGGCTTCTATGGCATACCCATTTGTGGCGTTTTGGCTGATTTGGGGTGGCTTTGGTCTTGAGCCGGTTTCCTCCACTAAGCTGGGCGGATTGCTGCTGACCATGATTATCGGTGTCTCCGGTATTTCGTTCTCGCTTCCGATCGGTATCGTTCTTGCGCTGTCTCGCAGTTCCAATCTGCCTATTGTGAAGTCTCTGGCGATTATCTTCATCGAGTTCATTCGCGGGGTGCCGTTGATCACCTTGCTGTTTGTTGCGCATGTTCTGCTCAACTACTTCCTGCCAAAGGGCGTGAATTTCGACATCGTGCTGCGTGTTGTCATTATGGTGACCTTCTTTGCCAGTGCTTATATGGCAGAAGTTATTCGCGGTGGTCTGGCTGCATTGCCAAAGGGGCAGTATGAAGCTGCGGATGCATTGGGTCTTGGATATTGGCAGAGCATGCGTTTGATTATTCTGCCGCAGGCGCTCAAGATTTCCATCCCAGGTATCGTGAATACCTTTATTGGCTTGTTCAAAGACACCACACTGGTTTTGATTATTGGCCTTATGGATCCTCTCGGATTGGTTGCGCCAACGCTCGCTGACCAACGTTGGAATGGTATTTTTGTTGAACTTTATGCGTTTATCGCGTTCATGTTCTTTATCTTCTGCTTTGCAATGTCCCGATATTCGATGTATTTGGAACGCAAACTGCATACCGGCCATCGCTAGTCGCCTGGCGCAAGCCAAGAGAAACTCGGAGAAATAAAAATGAGTGACGCAAATCTCGCTGATGTTCAGGCGGACCGCTCAAAAATGCAGATTTCTGATACCGATGTGGCTATCGAAATCAACGGCATGAATAAATGGTATGGTGACTTTCATGTTCTGCGCGACATTAACCTGAAGGTTATGCGCGGCGAGCGGATTGTTATCTGTGGTCCATCGGGTTCTGGAAAGTCCACTATGATCCGCTGTATCAACCGTCTTGAAGAGCATCAGAAGGGCCGTATCGTTGTCGACGGTATTGAGCTGACTTCTGATCTCAAGAAGATTGATGAGATCCGCCGTGAAGTCGGTATGTGCTTCCAGCACTTCAACCTTTTTCCGCATCTGACCATTTTGGAGAACTGTACGCTGGCTCCAATCTGGGTTCGCAAGATGCCTAAGAAGCAGGCTGAAGAAGTTGCGATGCATTACCTTGAGCGCGTGAAGATCCCTGAGCAGGCCAACAAGTATCCAGGTCAGCTTTCCGGTGGTCAGCAGCAGCGTGTGGCAATTGCCCGTTCGCTGTGCATGAACCCGAAGGTTATGCTGTTTGATGAGCCGACATCCGCACTTGACCCTGAGATGATCAAGGAAGTTCTGGACGTGATGATCGGTCTGGCGGAAGAGGGTATGACCATGCTTTGTGTGACCCACGAAATGGGCTTTGCCCGTAAAGTGGCAAACCGCGTGATCTTTATGGATCAGGGGCAGATTGTTGAGCAGAATGAGCCAGAGCCATTCTTCACCAATCCGCAGCATGAACGTACTCAGCTGTTCCTCTCCCAGATCCTCAATCACTGATCTGGACAGAGTTCTCAATTCAAAGCCTCGCTGTTTCAGCGGGGCTTTTTTCTTGTCTACTGTCTGCCGTTTTCACAGTTTGCCCCTCGCCACGTCTTTCCTTGCAGAGCATTGCTCTCAACAAGGAAAACAAAATGGCAGACTTTGATCTTTATGCTGGTATCGTCCAGCACTCCCCGAAATCCTGTGGTGCTTACTGTGTGAATGCGGCTCTTGCGCAACTTGGCTTTATGCCTAAGGCGACGGACGTAAATACGCTCAATGCGGCTGATCTTACCAAAGGCTAGAGCTTGTCGCGTTTAATCGGTCATGTATCCAGCTGTTTTGAAGAAGTTGTTGCACTCTTGCTTTGTGAAGAGGTCGCAGACTTGGCCTACGGCCTGCCACAGTGCTTGATAACTTCTTGCTGC
>NZ_LMCF01000147.1 GCF_001623075.1 Pseudovibrio sp. Ad37 | reverse complement strand
ATCACTTCCTACGAATTCCCAGGCGATGATATTCCAATCATTGCTGGTTCTGCACTTGCTGCTCTTGAAGACCGCGATGACGCGATCGGCAAAGACAAAATTGTAGAGCTGATGGCTGCAGTTGACGACTATATCCCAACTCCTGACCGTCCACGCGATCTGCCATTCCTGATGCCGATCGAAGACGTGTTCTCTATCTCTGGCCGTGGTACTGTTGTAACCGGTCGTGTAGAGCGTGGCATCGTTCACGTTGGTGACGAAGTTGAGATCGTTGGCGTTAAAGACACATCTAAGACCACTGTTACTGGTGTTGAAATGTTCCGCAAGCTGCTCGATCAGGGTGAAGCTGGCGACAACATCGGTGCATTGATCCGTGGTGTTGGTCGTGAAGATGTTGAGCGTGGCCAGGTTCTTTGTAAACCAGGTTCCGTTACTCCTCACACTAAGTTTAAGGCTGAGGCATACATCCTCACCAAGGAAGAGGGTGGACGTCACACTCCATTCTTCACCAACTACCGTC
>NZ_LMCF01000146.1 GCF_001623075.1 Pseudovibrio sp. Ad37 | reverse complement strand
CGTCAACGAAGACGCAATGCTGATATTGGTCAAAAAACCAATAATAGACGCCTATTCTGCTTTTCAAGAAGTTAGCGTTACATCAATATTATCAGATAGTTATTTCTTAAGTTAGCGCCTATGGGGCATTAGCCCCTCTTTTCTCATAAATCCTATTGAAGATGACCTGCACCAACTGACCAGCGAGGTCAGCGAATGCAGTCCGTTTTTCACCATCTCATTGGCTTGTATCGCAATGCTCACAATAAGTGTTTGTATAAAAGTTGACGCTACCTCCCTCAACTTTTTCGAAGTGCTCAATGAGAGCGATCGCACCACAACAAGAACACTCAACACCATCAAGATGTTGATGGTTCATTAGTTCTTCTTCTACGTAATCAATATCTTCTTCATCGCCATAAAGAGATTCAGCAGCCTCTTGAACAGCTTCTCGTGAGAACTGATGAATATCACTTTCATCGCAATCAGCTAGTTCTGGCAGGCCCATTGTATCAGCGCACTCGCGCTTAAATTTCTTGTATTGATCAAGATCCTTATGGAGCCCTTCTTTCCGAGCTACTTCCTGGATCAGGTATAAATGGTCCTCAACATACTGCTCATAGACCTGAGAGATCCGAATTGCTTTAAGACCTTTTTTGACGGCTTCAGACGCTCTTCTTAAGGTCGCCTTTTCTCTAACACTTGCCCAATAGCCAGGTGCGTTTGCGTCAACTGAAATAATCATTTTGTGCTCCTTGAGTTTTGAATGCCCTCCAGTTTCCAGAAATGGAAAATCCGAGGTCGCAATCAAAAATGACGGGTGCACTCCCACTGGGTGTGCACCCAGTGGGTTTGTTTTGAGGTCGACTTTCCTAGGATGTGAATGTAGGAAGGCCCTTGATGACTTCCGCCCCCTTTTCGAACAAAAGGTGCGTCAAATTTGCTTCTCTGGCTAACGCGATACAGGATCCAAGATCCCTTGGTGTTCTTGCCAAATCTTCTTTTGAAACAAGTGTTGCGACCCACCAACCCAAGACAGTTGAAGATCCGAGCCAGGGCGTTTGTGTGGGTTTAGGCCCTCCAAGCCATGACGAATGCTGTACCAACCATTCGCGAGTGGGTTCGCTTAGGTGGCCACTTGAAAGTCTTTTGTGCCCCTCTTGAGAAGGTTCACCTTGATGAAGAAATGGATTGTGCATGGCAAACGTCCATAAGTGAGCTGGATGCCGCCCGATCTGGGAGTGCACCCAGAAGGTAAAGTAGGTTGGAATGATGGTTTGATGCTGCTTATTTGCAGAGCCCAGCTAGCTCTTCAAAGCAATGCAAATGCATCGCGAAACCTGCTTATAAATCGGCCCTCATAGAAAGCGATCTTATTGAAAGAAATCATAATCTGTAAAATTCTTACAAACAAGAAGAAATGAAATGTGCAGCAATCTTAATGCAGCGAATTGGTGAACCTGAAAGTCTCTATTGCGCAACTCTAACTTCACCCAGCCTACCACCTCCTCAACTAGGCTTTGCTACTGTCGGAGCGCCTAATTCCTCCGATTGCACAGCTTGGCATGCGCTGCTGCATCCCAAAGAAGGTGGTTCAACTCGCTTTCTCAATTGGAGCGGATTTTCTTCGCTCGCCGACCACATCAGCTTCCACGTATTCAGCAATCAACGCCTCCAATTTTCCAGCATCCTTTCCAGGTTTACCATCACGCCAGATTTCGAATACTAAAGTTGTTTTGGTGGATCCTTGTTCATCCGCACGAAACCATTCATCCGGCACATAACAGCAACGCACAGCGCCAGGTTGAAAAGGCTCACATTCAGTATCGAAATAAGCTGTCCTGATCGTAACGGTCGTAGTCACAACGACACTAACTCGGGAAACCGAGCAACTAGCTGTAATCTGCCTTGCGGCTTCCATCGCGTGTTCACGGCCCGCACCAAACCCATCGTAATCATCGTAGGGGTCGCTCTCGTCCATAACGATGCCCCTACAGCGGACCCTTGCCCTGCTGACTGTTGAAATTGCATCAACAACTGATAAGTCAAAAGTCTTCTGAAAGCTCTTGCCCGCGCCGCACGGATCAACATCTGTCCAAATTTTCAGGGTTCTCGGGTTCACGAGCGGCCCAAAGTGGTCCACTGAATCTAACATCTCTCAAAACCAATATTGCTTGTTACTATGTGGCAGAGTTGGAACCACAGGGAACCTCCAAAGCCACCGCACGGGATCACTCAAGGGCAGGGATCTTTGGAAGTTCAAACAGCCTCGATGCCTCACCAACTTACGCCTATCACTTAGCGTTGAAATCTCGCGTCTGCTCTCAACACATAATGGAAGATTTTTTGCAATTAGCTACGCAGTGACATCAAGGCCCACCAAAATAGGGGCCAGCGGCAACGCCAAGCAGAACGCTGACCCGCAGCAAAAATTGTCATGATAATGGCCCAGTGAGCACGAAGCTGTATATCTGGCAAATGAAGTCCGGGGGTTCCTCAAGGTTTACGGCATCCGCCTGCGCGTGCGGGTAAAACACACCCACTTTGATGCAACAGTCCGAGCGCTTATCGAGGTTCAACTGGATTTGAACTACTCAATGTTACCTTGTCATTCTTCATGACGCCCAAATATGCGCGCTAGCAAGTTCTGTTCGATGCATCAGAAGCAAATTCAAAAATCCTTGCAACTCCGAAAGGGACAGCTTTGCAACTTCTTGATTTGTTCAGGAAGGGTGGCTATATTTGGAAAAGGAAAGGGGAGCTTTCGCCCCCCAATCCGATCACTACGTGATTTTGAAAACGGCCCGGAACCAGACGGCCAATCTTTTCCGGGTCTTTTTCAATTCAAACTTCAGTTCAAATCTCACCTAGCATACCACCTCCTTTACCTAGGCTTTGCTACTGTCGGAGCGCCTAATTCCTCCGATTACGCGGATTGGCTCG
The DNA here is from genome assembly GCF_001623075.1 of Pseudovibrio sp. Ad37. Taxonomy (GTDB): domain Bacteria; phylum Pseudomonadota; class Alphaproteobacteria; order Rhizobiales; family Stappiaceae; genus Pseudovibrio. The sequence continues at coordinate 12,118 of NZ_LMCF01000146.1, read as the reverse complement.
CGCTGCTGCTTCGCAAAGAAGGTGGATTCCAATATTCTAAGTTATGTGCGAACTTCACACTACAGCAGAACCAGCTTTGTGAACCGTTACCCCCGATATTATGGGGAGAGGTGCTGCAAATGTTCGGCATGACCGGAGCAAACTGTCCAGCGGCACCTAGAATGACCCAGCTCCTGAACTACTCCCACTGTCAAAGCTTGAGCTTAAACTGCTGCTATCATAATTAGAGCCTATGCTACTCTCACTTTCGTAGACAGCGTCTCGGCTGCTCTTACCACGATCACAGGCAGCAGCAGCCACATTGAAAGCTTGTTCTGCTTGTCTTTTTGTCTCCCAAGCAAAGATCAGCAGATAGCAGGCGCGAGAGCGTGGGGTGCACACGAAGACTGGCTTCACGAACAGGATGAAGCTGCAACCACGTTCACTGACGACATCAGAGAAATAAAGGCAACAAGGTGGGGAGATGACAATTGGCCTACCAAACATCCCAATCGCGCAAGGTTCATTGAGAACCTGCCCCTGCATGAGGGGTCTTTGAATCTGGTCTGCTTCCGTAACCCTTTGTGTGTGGGGATCTCAGAGAAGCTCGCTATAGCTACGATACAAGCTGTATGGGAAACCAAAACTCCTGCTTTCGTGCAAACAATGGATGTTCTTTACAAAGCAGGAGACGATATGGGGGACTTTTGCAGACAGCTGCGCAAGGATATCAAAGCTGGCCCTATGAGAGATCACAGGCCGCGAAACGCAGAGCACTGATATGCCCAAACTGACAATGTCATTGTTGATTGCACTTCTGGTTGCATATGCAGGAAGAATGTCGACAAGCAAATTTTTTATCAAGCAGACAGAGCTTTTACGATGAATTTTATTATTAAAGCAGGGCTTGCAGTTTTCGGAATATTTTCGCTGATAAATGCAGGTCTCACTGCACTTGAGATGAACAACGAAAACCTCTTGTCTCTTGCGTCAGCTCTTGTCATAGGCAAGGACGTAGTGATTGCTGGTTTTGCTTTCGTTACAATATCTTTGATGCGCCTCATCGAAGGACAGAAAAGGGTGATACAAAGCCAAGAGTCATTGCGGAAGTTGGAAAAACTGTCGCAATCAGTCAAAGGTCAAGCCTAGGATCAACTAGGCATTTCCTTATGCTGCCTGTTTCTCAACCGGCGTAATTAAGGCTTCCACCAAAACACCGCCAAACCCGAAGATCAACAATGAGATCAGGGTCCGTTTACCGGTTCGCTTTTTCCCGAGCAGCAAGCTCATGACGCCACCACAAAACCAAACTACAATCAATCCAGCAATGGTTTTGGGCAGGAAGAGACACATTCCAGGAAGCGAACCATTAGCTCGCATTGCAAAGCGAAGAGACTTGATTAGTGCGAGCAAGAACACAGCCAAACTGAGACTTGCCGCACCATACTGAGGCCAGGTCTCCAGGAGCCTGTCAATCGCCAGAGGCGAACCTTCCGGACGCAACCACAACAGCAACAGCCCGGTATAGACCGGCGTCAACTGCACGCACATCGACCATAGAAAATCACCTACACCGTGGTAGAGGACCGCTCTTCCCTGCTTGATTGCTATAAACCAGCAGATCAAAGAGACTACCGCCAATACTCCGATCAGAAGCAACATGATTTTGTCAGCCCCATCTCACTCCTTCGCTACGGGCGGAATGGCCCATACTGGTCGCAGCGTACTCGTCTTCACTGTTTGAAACTTTAACGAACACACTCTGCTGGAGGCAAGGGTCTAAGTAGAACGAACTTGCGGCCATTCTTCATGTCCTGCCACACTTCAGAGTTTGCTCAGAGCATACAACATAGCCTTCCTCATCAACACCATGACCGGCGTCGGCCAGTCCATGGACGCGCTAGGCCTTCTCGCACCAAAACATCACCCAAAGATTGGCCATTGCGTTCAACCTTGCGCAGGAGCCGGCCATAACGGTCCCTATCTCTGTCAATGGCCACCAACACAAAAGGCCCATCATTCAGGAGAGCGATCATTCGGTTGGTTGCCTTTGCACCCAATTGAGCCTCATACTCACACTCAGGACGATAGGTCTCCGGAGTATTGATGTCCGCAATGCGGATCTTATCGTAACGGATATAGAAGGTATCGCCGTCGATCACGCAATCAGGCCCACGCCCTCTATCGCACTTTTGATACTGGAACTGCTGTTCGTTGAGAGCTGCAGGTTGAGCGGAAGATGTTTCACCTGCACGGCTTTCAACCTGGTCTTCAGGGAAAGTACAAGCGCCAAGAACGGCGACCAGGAGCATGATCATTAGACTGTGGTGTTTCATCGCTCCCCCAAACAGAAATAGATTTCCATTCACGTATAGCAGTGGCCTACAAATCCTAAGAGGACCTCTCGACAAGAGCTAAAAACCGATAGCGTTCGTTGAAGGCCCAGCAGGACCGAGCGTGCACATTTGGGCGTCACGAAGAACAATAAGGGAACATTACATCTCATTGATCCAAGTTTGGTGATTTTGAACTGGTAAGATGCGGACGAAGAAGGCATTCACTGCACTGCGAGAACTCTTATCAGTGAGAGGACACAGCCAACGGCGAGGGCCACAAGCCGACGTTCGACGACTTCTATCAAGGGTTGCGCAAGTCTTTGCAGATGAGACTACGGTCTCTTTCTGAAGAGCTCTTCTCAGCATATGATTATGTGAAGCGCCCGATAAGATAAGGGGCATTTTGAGCCCAAAGCGGCTCTGGAATGGAGTTGTCCCCGTTGTCCCCCTCAGATATATCGTTGAGGTTTTTGCATCTATCTAGGGCAAATAGAAGCACGAAATCTGATCTCGACCATGTGTAAAAAAGTATAATGTTTTCATTGGATTAAATGCGGAACCGTATCAGTAAGAAAACACTAACCAAGTGTTAACGCGCTCTTTTCAATGTATTTTCCCAATAAAAATCTATTTATAATTTGAAATCTGAAATTTTTAAATGAGATATTTTCGAATAAAACATAGTGCAATTTAACAGTACTAATATCTATGGGCATATTTCTATTGGGAGCGAAGTAATATTGAATACATTTATTTATTGTTATGAAAATAGTTAGCCTCTTTTAGATGATGGGTAATAGCTTCACCTTATAAATCAGGTGAATATTTCGTAAGGTAAGATTGTTGGAGGCATTATATGTAGGGGCGTATAAAATGAACTCATTGACTGCTGCACTAGAATTTGTTGAATCTATTAATAATGAAGAGACACCTGATCTTGTTTCTAAGCGTCTTGCTGAACTTGGTCAGTCTTTTGGCTTTACAAGTTTTTGTCTTGCCGCGATCCCCGAAGCTAACACATCCTTTGATGGGTCTATTATGTTGAGTGGCTGGCGGCCTGAATGGCAACAACGTTATCTCGATCGTAATTACATACAAAATGATCCGATTGTCGCGAAAGCGCGTACTGCTAGTCGCCCATTTCTTTGGTCCAGCGTTGCCCGTGATAGCAATCTTTCTGCAGCTGCACAGCAAGTTCTGTCAGAAGCGCGCGATTACGGAATGTATGACGGAGTGTGTGTGCCAGTGCGTGGCCTTCAGAACTATCAAGGCATGCTGATTTTTGGTGGACCAGAAGTTCGACTGAATGAACGAGAAATCAGTGTTCTTCATCTGGTTGGCATTTATGCGAGTAATAAAGTGCGTGAACTAGCTGGTTCAAACATCAGTCGTCCTCGTCATCGCATTACTCCTCGTGAACTTGAGTGTCTGAAGTGGGCAGCTGCAGGCAAGACAAGTTGGGAGATCAGTCAGATCCTAAATATTTCTCAGCATACTGCGGACTGGTATCTGGCTTCGGCTGCCAGAAAGCTGCATGCTTCGAATAGAACACACGCGGTAGCTGAGGGTTTTCGGTTCGGCCTTATTCAATAAGTCTAAACGACACTTACTTATGCTCTCGGCAGGGTTCGCACCGCGCTTCCTGCTGTTTGCACTTTTACGGCATCCCGATTGTCGCAATTCAACCGATCGGTAAGGTGCAGCTACTCACGAGGCAATTAAGGCGTTGACTGTAAGCTTTTCTCTGAGTGCTTCGTAAGCGGCCGGTGAAGGTTGTAAAATCACTCCCACTGGTTGAGTTTTGCCTCCAGATCGACGTCCCCCTTGTAGCTGAGAAGTTTGCCGAATGTATTGCAGCGATTAGTTGAGCCCACCAGACTTTACTTCCATTCACTGCACTGCGTGAACTGAGGTAAGTGAGAGGCTGTTGCCAGCATCGTGGGCCAAGATGTATGGACCGCCTGCATTTCGCAAGAGAGTTTTTACTTGGAACCTTGAAGTCGCTACTATGTATCCGACCTGTTTATCGGCACGCGGGCCGTGGCCTTGATGGTAATACGCACGTACCTACAGTCTAATTACCGGACAGGTTACTTAGAACCATTATGGCCCTCTGACTTTGGGTGCGTTCTTTCTTCCGTTCCATGCTTATGCTCTGTCGCGAACTTTAAGGAGGTTCTGGTTAGATCGCCTCCATATCAGTTGTATGGTTGTCAAACTCCGTGCAATTATACAATACGCTCCAGGCGATCCTTGCCAGCTTATTGGCCAGGGCGACGGCCAGTTTATTCTTATGCATTCGCTTGGATGCCCGTTCCAGCCAGTCTCCGAAGCTCAAGTTCTGCCAAAGTTTCGGTCGCATCATCAAAACGTGTGCCGCTTGCACCAACAGCATGCGTAAATAGCGATTTCCGGTTTTCGATATTTTGCCGAGGATGGGCTTGTCTCCTGTACTGTACTGCCGGGGGACCAGGCCCAACCAAGCGCCAAGGTCTCGTCCGCGTTCAAAAGCAGATCCGTTGCCGATGGCGGCCACCAGCGCGGTGGAGATGATGGGTCCGATGCCGGGGATACTCATCAGCAGTTGGCAGCCAACGTCATATTTGCTGATCTGTTCGATCTCGGTACTGGTCGCATCGATGCGTTCGTCTAGCCACAACCAGTCTTCATAAAGGCCGATCAGGATGTCGTGCATGCGCGAAGAAATCTCATTGGCGCGATTGTCGAGAATGGCGAACAGAGAGTTTCTCAAACTGCTACTACCTGTGCGCACCGCAATTCCTTGCTCTAACAGGAAGGCCCGGATCTGGTTGATGGTGGCGGTACGACGCGAGACCAATCGGGATCGAACTCGATGCAGGGCTTGCAGATCGAGCTGATCCTGGCTCTTTTCCTGCACGTAATTCAAATTAGGCCGCAGCACGGCCTCTGCCACAGCTTCAGCATCGTTGTAATCGTTCTTCTGGCCTTTGACGAAGGGCTTGGTGTATTTGGCGGCGATGATACGCGGATCAAACCCCAGTTTGCGCAATGTTCGGCTGACAAAATGCGCACTCATGCACGTTTCCATGCCCACATTACAGTGCGGCAACTTCTCGAACGTGGCCACGAGGGACAGACGCCTGATCTTTTTCCGAAAAGCGTAGCTACCATCGTCATTGAACCCAACGATGTGTAATGTATCTTTGCCAATGTCGATGCCGACGGAAAGAAGTTCTGTGGTCATGGGACTGCTCCGGTTTCATGAGAACAGGATCACTATAGAGCCTGCGCCTTAGGGGAGCAGGCGGTCCATACCATTACCGGACGTTGGGCTACATCAACTTCTAGAGGAAGAGCATGCTCGGTAGTCTTGATACTGAGGTCGCTCCAGAAACCATAATAACAATTTCAAAAAAATATTGCCGCTACTCTCTTTATTTAAGAAGTTTTGCCAAAACTCGATAAAACTTACAATTGTAAAAGAAGCAATAATATCATCATCTAAGAATCAGTATTTTGATATGAATTTGGCAAGTTAATCTCTTGACTTGCATTAGATAATGGAATTTTCATTTCCATGATGGAACTTCAGAACAAATTATATTGTGCGAATAAAATATTTTTAACTCATATATTTGTCTTTCTTTTATTTGTAATTACATTTTTGAACTTGTTTCTTGTCACACCTGCAACTGCTGCTGTTAGCTGTGATTTTCCAGATAACACTATAAATGGAATTGCTGTAAATTTGACTGCGGACACCTGCAACGTAACGAATTTACCTACTAATGATGAAGCACTCTTTGTTCAATTCAATCCCGCAACGGATGAAGTGATCATCGCTGTGAGTACAGACATTCCTAGTGTTGGATTGGGGGTAAACACCCTTTCAATCAACGGCACACCACAAACAGTTGTGTCAGGAACGAATGCCTTTCCGGATACTCTTGCAGATGACACTACAATCACGCTTACCGGAACTCACAATGGAAATAGCGAGAATTTTTCCTACACAGTAAACCGTTCTGGCGGAACTGTAACGCTTGCAGGCTCAAGTAGTGGCGGAGTACCCGCTGCAATTTCCGTAACTTCTGGCAATAATCAAAGTACGGAATTCTCGACAGCTTTTACAAATCCGCTTGTTGTGACTGTGACCGACAGTGGGGGGAACCCTGTGGCCAGTGAGACTGTGACTTTTACTGCGCCAACGACAGGCGCCAGCCTGAGTTCTGTGACACAAACAGCAACCACAAATGCGTCTGGTGTGGCGAGTTTGAGTGCAACAGCCAATGCGGCCAGTGGCAGTTATGTGGTGGAAGCAAGTGTGAGCGGTGTTGCAACGACCGCTGATTTCTCTCTTTCGAACACAACAGGTCCCTCTTCGATTGTTGTGACCTCAGGCAATAATCAAAGCACCGAGATTTCAAGCAATTTCACTGATCCGCTTGTTGTGACTGTGACCGACAGTGGGGGGAACCCTGTGGCCAGTGAGACTGTGACTTTTACTGCGCCAACGACAGGCGCCAGCCTGAGTTCTGTGACACAAACAGCAACCACAAATGCGTCTGGTGTAGCGAGTTTGAGTGCAACAGCCAATGCGGCCAGTGGCAGTTATGTGGTGGAAGCAAGTGTGAGCGGTGTTGCAACGACCGCTGATTTCTCTCTTTCGAACACAACAGGTCCCTCTTCGATTGTTGTGACCTCAGGCAATAATCAAAGCACCGAGATTTCAAGCAATTTCACTGATCCGCTTGTTGTAACAGTCACCGATGCAGGTGGAAATCCTGTTGCGAATGAAACAATCACCTTTTCAGCACCCTCCTCTGGTGCAAGCTTAACGGTTGTTACACAAACAGCTACGACCAATGCAGCTGGGGTCGCGAGTTTGAGCGCGGCAGCAAACAGCATTGCGGGGAGTTATGTGGTTGCAGCCAGTGTTTCTGGCATTGGAACCTCAGCAGATTTTTCATTGACGAATGCACGTGACAGCAACGCTGACATCGCACGCACGAAAGCAGTCATTGGTGCTTTCGTTGGAACTCGGGCTAATCAAATCGTTGCTGAACAACCAAGGCTGGTACAAAGGTTAAGAACCGGAAAGTTTGGCCAGCAAAAAGGCTTGAATAGCTTTTTTTATGATGTTTCTTCATCACGTCAGCAGGCTTCATTCCAGTTCAGCTACGCCTCTTTTATGAACAAGCTGACTTCTCTTAACACAAATAATTCTTCACACGCGGCCACTCGTATTGCCAACGGATTTGACCAGATGGAACCGCCCAAGCAAAATTTAAAGCTTGGCTGGGCTGCCGATGCAATTGCGACACCTCATGAAGCCTCATCAGCTATAAGCAGTCTTGTTTCTGATAGCGGAATATCAGATGACAGCTATTCCCCCTCCGGCTTCGATATCTGGGCACAGGGGTCCTATATCCGCGTCGAAAACAATGATTTTGGAAGCAACAACGGTTTGTTTTTCGTTGGTGTCGATTACCGTTATGAGGATGAACTCCTTGTCGGCTTTTTGACACAGCTGGATATTTCTGAGGAGGACAACAATACAGCCAACACTTCAGCCAGTGGTGTTGGCTGGATGTTTGGCCCTTATGCGGTTCTTCGCCTACAACCTAATCTCTACATGAATGGTCAAGCCACATATGGCCGTTCCAGCAATGACGTGGACGCACTGGGGCTGGGAACGGATAATTTTGATACAGAGCGATTACTACTCCAGGCTGGCTTAACTGGAGATTTTAGTCTGAATGAGATGACACTTAATCCGTTTGCCAACCTCACCTACTATTATGAGAAACAAGAGGCGTATATTGATCAACTGGGAAACACAATCTCCGATCAGACCTTCACCCTTGGTCGATTGGAATTTGGGCCACGTGTCTCCTATGATTATCTGGGCGAAACAGGCTACTTGTTCTCTCCTTTCCTATCTGTGTCAGGGATTTACGATTTCAATCGCTTGGTCAACGCAATTCCTACAGACGCGACACTGGCTTCGGCTGATGAGAACTTCCGAGCCAGAGTAGAAGGTGGGGCAGAGCTGGTCATGCCATCTCCAGGAATTCGAGTTTTAGGAGAAGGGTTTTACGATGGCATTGGAGTTTCAGACTATGAAGCCTACGGCGGCAAACTGAGTGCAAATATTCAATTCTGACATCAGTCTAGTCTGGCAAGCTATATGAAAATATCCATGCAACGCCTGCATTTTCAGGACGATATAAGAAATACTTTTTTCATTAACGCGCAAGCGTATCATGCAGCATTTCGAGCTCTCGACATTTGCGAAGTATTTTAGTGCATTCTCTGAACGCCATAAGCAAACCTCCAATTGGATTGGTCTCGGAGTTAGCGTGAATGGCAGCAATGGTCATTCAGTAACATGCTGGCCAAAGTCGACTTATAGTTGAAGTCACGTACTGGCTGGAAGCACGAAGATTTAGGCTGAATGTCCGCAACTGGTCACAAGCACTATGCTTGCACTAGCTAAGCCCGGTTGCATAAGTCTACCTCTGACGTGTGTAAGCAGCCTATTTCTCTTTTCATACCCTCCAAGCATATTGTTGCCCGTCAGCGTACTAGCGCAATCAGCACGACAATGCTTTATGCTAGCTTCACCCCAATGATAAGGTAGATGAAATCGATGACAGACCGCTTTGAACGCCACCGTCAAGCGTGGACACCCGAGGAAACTCGAAAGTTGCATTTGCTAGTGGCAAAGGGAATGAGTTTAAAAGCGATAGCCAAATCTCTCACACGTTCTGAGGAATCGACCAAGAATAAAGCAAAGCAGGACAAACTGAAGATTCTGAAAGCTCGCTAATCTCTTGCGCTCGGCTCTTCACAAAAGACGCTTTCATGCCAGCGTTCGCCTCGCTGTGAATGTTGGCACGAAAGTATCGAATGTCAGCTTAGGCCGCCCGAACACCATTTCAATACATTATCCTAATCTCGATACCTGCCAGACCAGAGGTGGGAAGAAAGACGTGTGTGGACACGTCATTCCACGGCCTTTATCAAGACAGTCCGTGAGAGCGTAAAGCAAGCTAGAAGGCTCATTCCCACCATAACCATGCATTGTAAATTGTATGGTTGGGAAATCTAGCCATAGTCTGAGAGTTAATTTCAACATGAACCTGTTTGGAGAAGTCGCTCCGGTCAATGCTGAGCCGGCGGCACCCTATCTTGGCGGCAAAAGCCAACTTGCTGCCCGTATTGTCGGTAAGATCAATCAGACATCACACCAGAGTTTTGTGGATGTGTTCTGTGGAATGGGCGGGGTGTTTTTCAAGAGAAGCTCTGTCGCCAAATGTGAAGTGGTCAACGACATAAATAGCGAGCTTGTCACTTTCTTTCGTGTTTTGCGCTCACACAAGACTGAGTTCTTGCGAAGCTTGGAATACATGTTTGCCTCACGTGAGGAATTTGAATCCCTCAAAGGCAGTGGATTGGATCATCTGACTGACATTCAAAGAGCTGTTCGTTTCTACTACCTCCAACGGCTTGCGTTCGGCGGTAAGTCTGTGGGGCAGTCTTTTGGGACAGCGTTAGAGCGTCCATCCCGTTTTAACGTAAATCGCGTGCTGAGCAACATAGAGAAGGTCGCAGACAGGCTGTCTGCAGTAACCATAGAGAACCTGGACTGGCGTGCTTGCATAGAGCGCTATGATGGAGAGCAGACACTGTTCTATCTGGACCCACCTTACTGGGGTGGGGAGACAGATTACGGTAAGGGGGTATTTGAGCGCTCCGATTTTGCAGAGATGGCAGAACGGCTTTCCAAGATCGCAGGCCGTTTCATTCTCTCGCTGAATGATAGAGACGAAACGCGACAGACCTTTGACGGCTTTCAGCAGGATGTTGTTAGCCTGAACTATTCCATTGCGAAAGGTGCAGGCAAACAAGTTTCTGAGCTGATCATCTCCAACTAACTCTACAGTCCAATATGAGAAACCTTGACGCTCGCAATCATCCCCGGTTGCGGGCGTCAAGTTCTTTGGCCGTGGGGATTTTTAGGCCGTCATTTCGCAAAAGGTGGTAGAAGTATTCTTTCTTTTTCAAGCCTAGCTCTTTTTGTCTGGCTTCCATCATTTCAATGATGGGCACGGGAACCTGAGAGTAAGCAACATTCTCCCTCTTAGACTTACGCAAGGCGTTCACAAATGCTTCGTGCTCGCTTGGTCTGTCTTGCACTAGCTGAGAGATGATCTCTTCCACTGAACGGCTCTCGGCGGGCTCTGTGACGATTTCTGAGGTTGTTTCTACTTGAGGCGTGTCACGACTAATCAGGTTTCGTTTTCGTGTTTTGTAATCTCCCATAGTTACCTCACGCAGCTTTTTTGAGATTGATGGTTGGAGGAACGAGGTGCTTTGAACGAAGCTCGCGCACAAGTTCTTGAGTGTAGACCTTGGCTCGCCCTTTGAGCTGCTTGCCAGTATTCAGTGCAGTTTTGAAGGATGTGGAGTGCCAGAGGACGGAGTCCAGAACATCGAGGTCTGCTTCATCTGACAGCTCATCTGAGATGGCGCTGTCATTGATCTCTTTACGTTTGAAATCCAGACGAACCACGGCGTTCTTGATTGGCTTGCCTATCTCAGCACTCAGTTTGGCGAGGAAGCGCTGGGTGTTTACCGCGCCTTGAACGTCTGCAAGCGTGGTTGTGCAGGGAATTAAGACCAGATCACTTGCGGCAGCGACGTACGCGGCGATACGCGTGTTAAAGCCTGCTGTATCTACAAGAGTGTAATCGTACTGGCCTTGAAGTTTTCGCAGTAACCCGGTGATTTCGTTGTCGTTCGTTTCGTGGACATGATCAATTTCGCCACGAGAATAAAGCTCTTGCGATGCCCAAAGAGAGGACGAGCGCAAGGTGTCTGTATCTGGAATGATGACGTTGTGTCCTTCTCCAGCAAGGATGCTCGCCAGTGAGACGGTTAAGATGGACTTACCGCAGCCACCTTTCTGCTGAATTACTGAGATCGTATGTGTCATGTTATGCCCCTCAACAAAAGTTAGTTGCCAGACAACAGTATTTAGACACCAGATAACAGACAATCCGCAATAAATAACGGGTAATAGCGTATAGCGAACCGTAAGTAAATAACAGTTCACTAATGCAAGTTACAGTAAACTAGCGGTTTTGCTCGCCGGGATGTTGCGGCACCATGTGCTGGTAGCAGGGCCGGGTCACAATTTTAGTAGATCCACAACGCGAGCATCTCAGTCTTCGTGCAATATGAATTATGATTGTGTGCTCAGGCATTCCCTCAGTCGAGACGTAAGCAGTTTTTTGGCAGTTGTCGCAGTGAGCGCGAACCGGGGCGTTGAGTTCCTTCAGGTCTGCCAAAGTGACGGGACGTTCTTCCATTGTTTGCTCTATTTGTTGAGTGTGCTTACTGAAGCTAATATCTGTACTTCATAGACTGGATCAAGTAGCCTAATCTGGTGACCTATGAGCAACGCATAATTACATAACAAATTACATAACATTTCGCGGGTTATTCGGTAGGCTGAAGGTGGGTCTATTTGCTGCAGTACGTTGTATTAAAACAGATAAATAGATTGTGGGAGTGCCTCGGCTGATTGACAGGTTAATCCCTGTCTCTCCGCCATAACTTCCCTTGAAAAGCAGAATAAACCAACGCCAACTGGCACCGCTTTTCTGCGACTATCTTCCTTACATCCATGTCAATGAGCGTTCAAAATTGATCCGGCATCATCATTTAAAATTGACCCACCTTGGTTGGCACAAATCCAGCAGGCGAACAGCTCTCATCTAGCAGGTTCGTCTGCTGGCTTTGTGCCAACCAAG
>NZ_LMCF01000145.1 GCF_001623075.1 Pseudovibrio sp. Ad37 | reverse complement strand
CCAGCTTTGGCCCGGACACTGCCTATGGGTGAGTACACACCAGGCAGTCTTTGATTTGGGCCTGATCTGCGGAGTTGGAATATGCAATTTGTCTCTGGCAAAGCCTCAGAGAAGCGCGGTTACTTGCACAGCTTCTTTCGCGCCCTGCTGTGGCGCCGGCGTAAGGTGGAGGCAATTGCTGAAGCTGCACCCAAAGAGTGCGATCCGGCAGGAACGGCGCATGTGGTCTTGCAAGGTCGTGACCGGCCTGAACGGTCTTCTGATGCACTGCATGAAGATCTGTCAGAAGAGCTGGAGATCCGGGGCTTTCTGGATCAGTTTCCAGGCCACCGCTTGATTGTCAAGCCCGGGGATCAGCCGCACAAGGAGATATTCTGATGGTTTATCCGCTGGCGGAACAACGTATGGCAGCAGAGCTGATCAATCCACGCCAGGAAGAAGCTGTGGTGATGGATATGGAGCTCTTTGCGCAAGCCGTAGTGGACGCCCATCAAAGCCTTGGAACAACAACCGGCGGTGCCCTGGACTTGGCGAGCCTGCCAGTGCTGCTACGCGATATGAAGGGTGGTCAAACACTCCTAAAAGAAATCGGCCTGCAGGGGCGCTATTACACAAAGGTAGTGAACGGCAAGACCTATGTGGTGTTTAAGGGATACTCCGCCTTGCGTGAGACCTTGAAGGGTACACGGTATCTGTCCACGTCCCCCAAAGTCGTTGCCTTTGGCATTGGTCCGGAGGCACTAAAATCAGCAGGCAGGTCAAACGCAGTCATCATGATCACCTGCTATGTAGTGCTCGATGTGATGCAGTTCATCATGAGTGATGAGCAACTCTATCACGAGCTGTTTGCAAACATCATTACAGATGTTGCTATTGGTACGGTGGCACTGGCTGCCGGAACGTTGGCAGCTGGTTGGTTGGCTGGACTGACTGTGATTGCGCTTCCCGCCCTTGCAGTTGCTGGAGGAGCGATCGTTGTTGGAATGATCGCTGGTATTGCTTTAGCCGAACTCGATAAGGCATTTGGTATTCGGGAAAAACTTGGCCAAGCTCTGCACTGGACGGGTAAGGCAATTGCCCATGGAATTCAGGAGACAGGGCAGATCATTCGTGAAGCACAAGTTTCCATGCGCCAGAAGGTGGAAGAGTTTGAACGCCGCAGCAATAGTTTTTTGTACCGTCTAGAGCGTGAGATCATTTGGCACTTTGGCGGTTCGGATCTGTATAACCAGATCTACCGGAGGTAGCGATGTTTGACTGGTGTTTTGACCGCATTGAGAAATCCGCAAATTGGCTTGCTGCTGATCTCAAACGGACACATGTCGCAATGCTGTTTTTGGATTGTCTAGTTATCTTTCTGTGCTGGGTCATCCTCTCTGACATCTTTCTTTTATTCGGACAGACACAGGACCTTCTGATTGTCCCACGCGGAAAGACCCAATGGGTTCTTGGAGGGCTTTGTCTTCCTGTTCTCCACTACGCTCTTACCCCTTGGGGCCAAAGATGGGTCAAGAGCTCGGTTAAAAGCTTTTCGGTCGTGTTCTTAACCGTTGCTGTTGGCGGGGCGTTTCTTGGGGTTGTGCTCACCGACTACGCCCGTACTCAGGCTATCGCAGCTGGATACCGCTCCTGTGACCAAACTTTCCTGAATGACTTTCAGCGCGATGACGAAACACTGGTTGCTCCCAGTGTGTTGTGTCCGCCGTCTTCCTCTGCTGGCAAACCGTATCCACCGCCGGAGGTGATGCACCAGCTAAGTTCGCCAGATCACTCCTAATTCTTATAGATCCTTTGTTTTTTCTTTTGCCAGTGAGTTTGTTATGAATGCTATTGTCCAAATCCCGCAGCTCTTCCAGGAACAAGATCTGGCCTTCACCTTTGCAGCTCCTGCGCAGCCCAATGCGGAGTTGCTGG
>NZ_LMCF01000144.1 GCF_001623075.1 Pseudovibrio sp. Ad37 | reverse complement strand
TTATCTGTACACACGCAGCCTGAACTTGATGCAATAGCAAGGCAACTCAACCAACGACCCCGCAAGACCTTGCAATATCAAACCCCAGCTGAGAAGTTCTCACAGTGTGTTGCCGCGACCAGTTGAAACCACCTCACAAAATACCATTTCAATACATCACTCTGATCTCGATACCCGCCAGAGTAATAGTGGGAAGAAAGACGTGCGCAAACACGTCATTCCACGGCCTTTGTCAAATCAGCCCGTGAGAGCGTAAAGCGAGCTAGAAGGCTCATTCCCACCATGATCATGCATTGCAAATTGTATGGTTGGGAAATCTATCCATAGTCTGAGAGTAAACTTCAACGTGAACCTGTTTGGAGAAATCGCTCCGGTTAAAGCTGAACCGGTGGCACTGTATCTTGGTGGCAAAAGCCAGCTGGCTGGCCGTATAATTGGCCAGATCAATCAAGTCTCTCACCTGAGTTATGTGGATGTGTTCTGCGGGCGTCAAGTTGTTTGTAGGTGGAAGAGCGAGAAGAGGACAAACACATCTTTGATATTTATGCCATAAGCGGCCACACTTGGAGATAGAGCGTAATCAGCAGGCTAAGTGCTCCATATCGCTTCCACGGCAGAACAGATGGAATGGTATATGGCCGAATTTTGAAGATTTTTTCCCGATCAAAATCCCTCACTTATCAAAGTGCATTCAAAAGTGAGGGATAAACCCTTGAAAAAACAATGATATCAATGGGGAAAAGGGGAGATGGAGGCCTCTGCCGGAATCGAACCGGCGTACACGGATTTGCAATCCGCTGCGTCACCACTCCGCCAAGAGGCCCCGCTGTGGTGTGAGGGGCTTTTCTGATATTTGGGCCGGATAGTCAAGCGGGCAAATTCACTTTCCACGATCACTCTTGTGTAAAACACCGAAATCTATGGGGTTTACCTAGGTGAGTAGCTTTCTGGATGAGACACGGCTTTTCTTCCTGCATGGTGAAAAAGCTTGTATTTGCACCGCAAAGTTCAAAAATAGAAAAACAACAGAGGGTACTGTTTATTTTTACGGATCTGGCAGCTTGTGTTTGTGGTGCATGAGCGATATTTCTCAGCCAAAGAATCTTGCGAGACAGTGAGGACAGGATGGTCAACTTCGCGGAACAAAGAACACTGATGGTCGACAATCAGCTGCGGACCAATGATATTACAGACCTGCGCATTATTGGTGCTATGGGCAAGGTGCCTCGCGAAAAGTTCGTTCCGGAAAACCTGCAGGAGTTGGCCTATATTGATGAAGATGTAGCCGTTGATGAAAAAGGCGAGCGTAAAATGCTCAAGCCGCACATCTTTGGCCGTCTTGTTCAGCTGGCTGATATCACTGCCAAGGATGTTGTGCTTGTGGTTGGCGCTGCCTCTGGTTATGGCGTGGCGATTGTTTCCTACCTAGCAGAAGCTGTTGTTGGTCTGGAAGTTGATGTGACGCTGTCTGAGGCGGCTTCAGCGAATCTGGAGCAGCTGGGCATTGAAAATGCTGCTGTGATTGATGGTGATCTGGCCAAGGGTTATGCGGCTGACGCGCCTTATGATGTTATTCTGGTCAACGGTTCCGTTGAAGAGCTACCGGAAGCCTTGACTGCTCAGCTAAAAGACGAAGGTCGTCTTGTTGTGGTTGAGGGGGAAAGTAATGCAGGTGTTGCTCGGCTTTACACCAAGTCTGGTGGCAACGTGAGTTCCGTATTTGCGTTTAATGCGCATGCATGTGCGCTTCCAGGATTTGAGAAACCGGAAGTCTTTGAATTCTAAACGCTTGCAACTCAGGTATGGAAATGTGAGGCGAGGGGAAACCTTCGCCTTTTTTTGTTTTTCTGTGAAGTGTTGTGATGAATTTCCGTTTTCGTGATGTGAATTACAGTTTTGTCCCAATGCTGGTTTAAAGCACTTCAAACTCTGGTGGGGTAAAATAGGAACTGAGCGCTGCTGCTGTCTTTTCTATCAATGATGTAGAGATATACACGTTTCAATCATTGGGTGAAAAAACGGTAGTAAAAACTTAATGGTTCTATTAGTGTGCCTCCGGGGAATGATATTCTGCGATTGGGTTAGGTAATTATATCGATAAGATGTTGCCTGTTCGTCGCAGTATTTATTTTTTTCCAAAATCGGCTTGATCGCCGGTTTCGGAAAACGCCGAATAAGATATACATTTCGGCGAGTGTGTTGGGTTTGCGGTTCGTAAGATTGACCCTGTTTGAGGCATATAAAGTGGTTTCTCGGAAAACGTTAACGGGTGCAGTTGCAGTAGTCGGCTTGCTTGTGAGTGCTCAAGGCGCGAATGCTCTTTCAATTAAAGAAGCATTGGCTGCTACCTATCAGAATAACCCGACATTAAACGCATCACGCGCTCAGCTTCGTGCGACAGATGAAGGTGTGCCACAGGCTTTGGCCGGATGGCGCCCAAGCATTATTGCCAGTGGTAACTATGGTTACCAGTGGCAGGAGACTCAGGGCACTAACCGAAACCGTAATGAGTATACAGCATCCTTGCAGGTTACTCAGCCGCTGTTCCGTGGTTTCCGGACTGTGAACTCTACCCGTCAGGCTGAAGCTATTGTTCGTGCTCAGCGTGAAGATTTGCGTACAGCAGAGCAGACTGCGCTTTTCCAGGCTGCGACCGCATATATGGACGTCATTCGCGATACCGCGCTTGTGTCTTTGCGTCGGAGTGATTTGAAGTTCCAGGAAGAGCAGGTTCGTGCCTCTAAAGATCGCTTCAATGTGGGCGAAGGTACGCGGACGGATGTTTCTCAGGCTGAATCAGGTCGTGCACGTGCGCAGTCCACACTGAACACAGCGCTGGCAAACCTGAACACAAGTCGTGCGATTTTCCGTCAGGTGATTGGCATTGATCCAAAAAACCTGAGCGCTCGCACCAATGTGACAAGTTTGCTGCCGAAGACTGTTTCTTCTGCAATCTCTATTGGTCAGGAAGAGCATCCTGCGATCCAGTCTTCTCAGTTCCTGGTTGATGCCGCTCAGTTTGCAGTGAAAACTGCTGAGGGTGTATTGCTTCCGACTGCTGATGTTCAGGGAACATTGTCCTATAGCGACAACAACCTTCCTGGCGTGTCTGGAAAGCCGACCAGAACTGCTTCTATTTTTGGTCGTGTGACTGTTCCTATCTACCAGAATGGTAGCGAATATTCTGTTGTGCGCCAGTCTAAAGAAGATCTGGGCCGCACCGAGATTTTGGTTGATGTGTCCCGTGATAGCATCCGTGCTCAGGCGATCTCCTCCTGGGGGCAGCTGAATGCATCGATCGCTTCCATTACGGCAGCTGAAGCACAGGTTGCTGCGGCTCGTCTTGCTTTGGAAGGCGTGATTGAAGAGCAGCGTGTTGGTCAGCGGACCACGCTTGATGTTCTGGATACGCAGAGTGATCTGGTGGATGCGCGCGTAACATTGGTGACAGCGCAGCGTGACCGTGTGGTTGCTGCTTATGCGGTTCTTTCCTCTGTTGGTCGTCTCGACTATAACAGCCTGGCATTGACCGGTGCGCGTTATGATCCAACTGAACACTACCGTCTGGTACGTGATAAGTGGATTGGTCTGCGGACCCCGGATGGGCGTTAAGCTCTTCTGATATAATGAAATTTTGAAGAAGGGAGCCTTATCGGCTCCCTTTTTTGGTGCCGTATTTTCAAATTTGCTCGTTTTCCTTGTGGGAATTGGCTTTTTGCTGGATATGTGGCTGTCAGGCGGGGGCGCTTTTCTCCTATATTTAAGTAAGTATTTATTAATGAACTGAGTCGGAAAGCCGGCGGATTAGACGCGATTAGAAGTGGAGCACATACATGGGAGCTGTCTCACAGGGTAACGAGCCTTCCATGGAGGATATCCTGAGCTCGATCCGCAAGATTATTTCGGATGACGAAGCAAGTGGCGCAGAACAGATGACAGATGCTGCATTGAGTGACGCGGACGCAGGTCGCGAATTATCACAGGACGATCTAGATAAACTCTTTGATGATGCGCCAGCGGAAATGGAGCCTGCTCCAACTCCTGAGCCTGAAGTGGTGAAGGGCGCGGAACCAGACGTTCTGGAGCTGACGCAAAAAGAGCAGATCGACGAGCAATCCTCCTCATTGAAAATTATTGAAGGCCTTGCTGATGAAGACAAGGAAGAGGATGGAGACATCGCTTTTCTTGATCAGCCGGGTCCTGAAGCGTTTGGGTTGAGCAGCATGGGGCAAGATGATATTCTTGAGCCTTCTGCTGCAAAAAGCCCGGCGGAAACACTTATCTCAAGCGCGACGGACGAAGTTGT
Organism: Pseudovibrio sp. Ad37; assembly: GCF_001623075.1. Taxonomy (GTDB): domain Bacteria; phylum Pseudomonadota; class Alphaproteobacteria; order Rhizobiales; family Stappiaceae; genus Pseudovibrio. The sequence continues at coordinate 33,698 of NZ_LMCF01000144.1, read as the reverse complement.
GTCCAGCGCCTTTAACGGTCTTGCCAACACGGTGCTGTCCAAGAACGCCCGTACGCTGGAAGAACTTGTGGCTGAGATGCTGCGCCCAATGCTGAAAGGCTGGCTCGACCAGCATCTGCCAAGCGTGGTGGAGCGGCTTGTGCGCCAAGAGATTGATCGCATCTCGCGCAAATAATCCTCTGGATGTGAGGGGAGAAGCACTCCCCTTCACACATCCGCTCTCTGCTACTCTTTCTAAGAAAACCGTGTCAAAACTGATCTGTGGTGTGGGCTGTTTGGGTATTTGTCGCTCAAATAGGAGGCCGTTAGGTACATGCTATAGTTTATCCTTGGTTCCTCCTCTTCTTTGTGTGTTTGCTTCTACAATAGGGTCGTTCGTAGCTTTGAGCGGACTTTCCGTTTCGCCGTAGTTGGTGACGAAGGGGTGGGCGACTTCGATGTTTTGGTCTGAAATAAGTTTCAGGGTGCGGATGATGATGCTCTCCTGAATGGCGAGATACTCATCACGAGTTGCGGCCTGAACGCTGTCCTCGATCTGGATCACAATGCCGTTTTCATCAATGTTCTCCAGTCTCACCTTTGCTGCATCTGGTTGGGACAGCGGATGTTTGGCCAGCATTCGTTTGATCTTGGTGATGAGCTTTTCCAGTTGCTCTGCGCTGGTGTCGTACTTCAATGCAAATCTCAGAACGACGCGGAAGTGATCTTTCAGCGTGTAGTTCATGAAGTTCATCTTGGCGAGGTCGGCGTTAGGAATAGTGACCAGCGTTCTGTCCGTGGTTCTGATACGGGTTGAGCGCATACCGATGGATTCCACGTGTCCGCGCACCTTGTTGAACTCGCAATAATCTCCGACACGGACAATGCCGTCCGCATAGAGGATCAGGCCGCCGAGGAGGTTTTCGAGCGTGGGTTGAGCGGCCAGAGCGATCGCGAGACCGCCGACACTGATACCAGCGATAATGCCGTAGAGCGGGATATTCAGGCGGGTTGCACCGTAAGTGAGCAAAATGAGAGCGCACAAGATGGCGAAGAACTGCGTTGCTGTGCGAATGATGCTGCGGTCGATGGAGGCAACACCGCGGTTCTTGAGCAGTACCAGCTCGCTCAAGAGGCGCAGGGTTTTGTAAATGATGACTGCGCCGCCAATCCAGACTAGTGTTTCGATGGTCAGGTCATAGACCTGCAGAACCGGGCCACCGATATTGATTTGATAGTCAGCCAGATAACGCAGGAAAATGAGAGAGCCGACAATGACGCCGGAGGTGATGATGCTGAGCACTTGCCGCCGAACAGGCTTATTGCGGTCTGGCAGGCGCCGTATGGTGGTGATGAAGAAGAAAAGAATGACTGCGGCGATTGCTGTGATCAGGATCAGTGCGAACCACTGCCAGACGGCTTGTCCATAATACAGCTCCAGTAGCCATGGAGGCTGGCTTTCAATCAGTGAGAACCAGGCTGGTGGAAGCAGGTGCCCGGGACTGCTGGCGAAGAAGTGGTAAAGGTCTTGCGGAATGGAGTAGCGGGACGGAAGCGCTTTGACTTCCTCATAAAACTCCGGGATCCGGTCTACTGTTTCTGCTGAGAAGATATAGTCTCCTTGCTGCGGTCCCTCAGTCATCCTGGTGATGACGATTTGGGTGAACGGGATCGTCCAGGAGCTTTCCAAATCGGCCTGATTGAAGTCGTAGGTGCCTGCAGCGGTTCCGGGGATATCCGGGAAGGGTGGGAGCGGGATGCGATCCAGTATCTCTTTGAGCTGCAGAACCAGTTCCAGTGATGTTTGCTGGCGTGTTGCACTGGGGAGGCCGGAAAGATCAAAGCAGCCTCTGGCCCGTTCCAGAAGAATCTCGGCGAGATGGATCTTGTTTTGAATGTGCTCATGGTTTTTGCTCATGCCGAGCGTTTCCATAGAGAACGCCCCCATGCCGGTGTTCTCTTCATAAGCTTCCTGAATAAGGTGGTTTGTTTCCTCCATGATGTCGAGAAAGCTGTCCAGTGTTGCTCTTGGGGAGCTGGTGTCGGCAGGTGCGAGAGGGAACATGCCGATGATATCTTTTGTGCGGAACTCCATCAGCGGCATTGCTGGCATGCGTAATGTCTCAGGCATGCCGTTCTCATCAGATGGCATTTCTGGCTTCTCGGAGGGGGCTTTCAGGATCTCCTTTTGCTGCTGTTTGATGTACTTTTGGTAGAGCGACTGGGCCGGTGCATGGCTGGGGAGTGCTGCAAACAAAAGAAGGCACAAAACCGCATAAATAACGCGCGCAACGCTCAAATAACGCAAATCAACGCAAAGCACACTGGCGGCGCGGTATGTCCGTTGTTGTTGGGTTATCGGTTGCGGTCGCTTTGGTTGCATCTAGGTCTTGGTTGATGTCAGTTTCCTGTTCTATGAAACCAGCCACTGAAGACCATTTGGACAATCTACGCCCTGTTATTTAAGTAAAATTTGCCGGTGGGTTATCGTGGCTTTCGCGCAACGCCTGTGGGTTAGCTGAGATTCCTCAGCGATTGCCGCGTGTTTGCCTCGTTCTGGCCTTTTCCCCGTAGCATTCCAGTGCTAAGCCCTTTACAACTTGGGCGTTTGAATCACTAGCTGCTGGAAAGTTTTATGGGTTTTACAATGCGTAAATATCTTGGGCGCGCTGCATCCTGCGCACTTGCTGCGTTGATTGGTGGGGCAGCATTTGCGTTGCCTGCACAAGCTCAGACACCAATTAAAAACCCGGTTGCAGTGTTCAAGGGGCTGGATAAAATCACCGGCCGCATTACCACGTTTGATGTCTATATTGATGAGACAGTTCAGTTTGGCGCGCTTCAGGTAACGCCGCGCGTTTGCAATTCCCGGCCTCGGACAGAAGCCTCTCAAACCACTGCGTTTATTGAGGTTGATGAGCTTACGCTTGACAGTAAAGTGCGCCGGATTTTCAGTGGCTGGATGTTCGCAAGTAACCCTGGTGTGCACGCTGTTGAGCACAGCGTCTATGACATCTGGCTGATCAACTGTAAGAAAACGACTTCCGTGCCGCCACCTGAAGGATACGCTGGTCCAGCTGTTGATCTTGTTTCTGAAGAGGATGATCTTGCTGGTAAGGACTTTGTTTCTTCAGGCGAAATTCCGGTGCCACGACCGAAGGTTGTTGCAACACTGCGGTAAATGATGCGGCCTCTCAGATGAGGCCGGTTTTGTTTTTAGGTGGAGCAGGGCGCATATCCTCGATGATCTGCAGCACCAGCTTGCCAGAGCTTTCCTGCGGTAGCGCGTGAAAATCTCCGTGTACCATCAGCGCATTTTCCAGCAGCTTGCCATACTGCTCTTTGGGAACTTCTGTTGCTCCGAACTGTTCCAGATGTTCGGTTACGAACTGGGCATCCAGTAATCTGTAGTTTCCATAGAGCAAACGGCCATACAGATGCACAAGGGCAACCTTGGAGGCGTCCCGCTCCAGTGAGAACATGCTCTCCCCAAAGAAAGCTCCGCCCAGTGATACACCGTAAAGGCCGCCAACGAGCTCTTCAGCGGCGTTATAGACCTCGATTGTGTGGCAATAGCCCATGGCAAAAAGTGCAGTGTAGAGCTTGCGGATCTCAGTGTTGATCCATGTCTCTTTGCGCTCTGAGGTGGTTGTCGCGCAGTGAGAGATTACTGCCTTGAAATCACGGGAGGCTCGAACGACAAACTTGTCGGAGCGGACGGTTCTGGCGAGCCGTTTGGGGATGTGAAATGAATCGAGCGGCAAGATACCTCGCCGCTCGGGATCAATCCAGAAAAGATCAGGAGAGTCAGCAGTCTCAGCCATTGGAAAGATGCCACAAGCGTATGCTTTAAGCAGAATTTGTGGGGTAATCTTAAATTCCATGCTGGCCTGCTTTTGACCTCCCTAAATCTCCTCAGTTTTCTTCGGAGTTCTGTGCTGCGATGTGCGCTTCCAGGAACTTCTCAAGCCAATGGATATCATAGGCGCCGTTGGCGATATCCTGATTGTCCAGAAGCTCTGTGAAGAGCGGAACAGTTGTGTTGATGCCATCAACCACAAACTCGCTCAGAGCACGACGCAGGCGCATCATACATTCCACACGGGTCCGGCCATGAACGATCAACTTACCGATCAGGCTGTCATAATGCGGAGGAATTTTGTAGCCCTGATAAACGCCTGAATCTACGCGCACGCCCAGACCGCCCGGTGGGTGGTAATAGGTGATTGTGCCCGGAGATGGTGCGAAGGTCAGAGGATGCTCTGCGTTGATACGGCACTCAATCGCATGACCAGAGAAGCGAACTTCTTCCTGATTGATTGACAGAGTAGAACCACCAGCGATGCGGATCTGTTCGATCACAAGATCAATGCCGGTTACCATCTCGGTCACAGGGTGTTCCACCTGCAAACGGGTGTTCATTTCAATGAAGTAGAACTCACCGTTTTCATAGAGGAATTCGATTGTGCCCGCACCGCGATACTTGAGCTTACGCATAGCGTCTGCACAAACTTCGCCGATTTCCATCCGTTGCTCTTCATTGAGCGCAGGGGATGGACATTCTTCGAATACCTTCTGGTGGCGGCGCTGCAAAGAACAATCGCGCTCACCGAGGTGGATCGCGTTGCCCTGACCGTCGCCCAGAACCTGCACCTCAATGTGGCGTGGTTTGCCGAGGTACTTTTCCATGTACAGAGCATCATCGCCAAAGGCTGCTTTGGATTCGGAACGTGCGGTTGAGATCGCAGTATCCAGTTCTTCAGCCGTCAGGGCAACTTTCATGCCGCGGCCACCGCCGCCTGCCGCCGCTTTTACGAGAACCGGATAACCGATTTCCTTAGCGATTGCATGGACGTCGTCTTCAGGAGTGATGCCACCATCAGAACCCGGCACAACTGGAATGCCCAGTTCTTTTGCCGTGGTTTTTGCCTGAATCTTATCGCCCATCACACGGATGTGCTCTGAGGTAGGGCCGATAAAGGTGATGCCGTGTGCCTCAAGAATTTCCGCAAAGCGTGCATTCTCGGACAGGAAACCATAACCGGGATGCACAGCGTCGGCGCCAGTGATTTCACAGGCTGCCAGAATCTGCGGGATGTTGAGGTAGCTGTCGCGTGCTACCGGCGGACCAATACAAACACTTTCGTCAGCAAGGCGCACATGCATTGCGTCTTCGTCGGCAGTAGAGTGGACCGCTACAGTGCGAATGCCAAGCTCTTTACATGCCCGAAGGATGCGGAGTGCGATCTCGCCGCGGTTTGCGATGAGGATCTTTGAGAACATAGAGACTTCGCCTGTTATTCGATGATGATAAGTGGTTCGCCGAATTCAACTGGCTGACCATCTTCAACCAGAATTGCAGTCACAGTGCCTGACTTTGGTGAAGGGATCTGATTCATGGTCTTCATAGCTTCAATGATCAGAATAGTTTCACCCTTCTTGATGGACTTACCTACTTCAATAAAGACTGACGCGCCTGGCTCTGGCGCCAGATATGCTGTGCCAACCATTGGAGAAGTAACTGCGCCCGGATGGTTTGCTGCATCTGCAGAAACTGCAATCTCTACAGGTGCGGCCGCTGCTGGTGCTGGAGCAGCTACAGGAGCAGGTGCTGCTACTGGTGCCACTGCACCCACTGTCAGCTGACGAGCGACACGAACGCGGAGATCTTTTTGTTCCACTTCGATTTCGGTCAGGTTGGTTTCGTCCAGCACATTTGCAAGCTGGCGGATCATTTCCTGATCAAACTTAGTTTCTTTCGTCATCGTTTTCATCGTCCAGTTCGAAATGCCCTGACTAATGCCAGGAGCCTTCGGTTTGGCCCCCAAAGCGACTGTGCAGCAAGGATGGCCTTTTAATAATCTGTGAAAATCCAATTGCTCAGAGCAAATGCGGACTTTCTGACTGAATGAACTATCTAAGCAGTTGGTTATTAACTGCTTAGATAGCCATTAATTCTCTAGTTGCGAGATGCTGTCTTTTAAAAAGTGTGCATCCGGAGTGCCTAGGCTGCGCATAAGGCAATATCATGTTTATTAGCGCAGAAAGGCACATAACGCTTTAGATTTACTCAGAAGTACACAAATGTAGTTGCGCCTACGCAACCAATCTGTTCTCAAAAACTCTGTGTAATACGCTAGGTTTACTTGACGTATTGGTAAAGCGTAGCCAGGCAAATAAACATAACTGGCCCTCTTATATGGTCAGAGCGGACCAAGGAAAAGACCTTTGTCCGCTCTGAGTTGAGTTCTTAAGGATAAAGCTGCGAAAATGCGTTGATATGCGCGATTGGGACCAATCTACTCGCGTTCAGCTGCAATTTTTTCCTTCAAAGTGTCGTAGCCGACGGCTCCAACAATCACTTCTTCACCCAAAATGTAGGAAGGGGTTCCGGTGATGCCGAGCTGTTCAGCAATAGTGAATACTTCCTGGAAGGTTTCAGCGGCGCGGTTGGACTTCATTGATTTTTCCAGGTCTGCATCAGAGATCCCGAGGTCCTTTGCAACTTTCAGGCTGCTGGCGAGGTTTGCGCGACCAGGCTGACCCAGAAGTGCGAGGTGGAAATCCTCGTATTTATCAGGTGCAACTTCAGCAACTGCGATCGCAACGCGTGCGGCTTCCTGAGAGGCTTTGCCCAGAACTGGGAACTCTTTCAAGACAACGCGGAGGTTCTTGTCTTCATCAACGAGGCGAACAAGGTCAGACAGTGCGCGCTTACAGTAACCGCAGTTGTAATCGAACAGTTCTACGAGTGTGACGTCGCCATCCGGGTTGCCGAGGACAATCTGGTAGTCACTGTTGTAGATCTCATCAGAGAGGCTGGAGATGGCGCCTTTGCGTGCACTTTCTTCTTCTGCGAGGCGGCGCTTATCAAGTTCCTGAAGCGCTTCCAGCACGATTTCCGGATTTGCGACAAGGTATTCCTTGATGATTGTTTCGACTTCAGCGCGGTTCACCGATTCTGCTTGTGCAGAAAAAGTTGCTGGCAGCAGGGCGAACGTTGCTGCACATGTGATCGCAGCTCGGCGAATGAGTTTCTTCATGACGTCTCCTGTAACCCTGTTCGGGTGCTTGATTTTTATCAGTCTGATTTGTTAGCGGCGTCTGAGCTGAGGCACTTTGGCTGACAGTATATCGTCAGCTTGTTGCCAGGCAGGTGAGCCGACTTTCAATTTTTTCTGAGCGCGCTTTGCATAGCGCTGTGCGCTGCGAACATCGCCGCGGGTCATATGGCTTTGAGCCGTTGCCAGATCTGCACCAGCGATATCGCCTAGACGGGCATTTGCGATTGCAAGTTGTGCATAGCCGTTCATAGAATATCTGTCTTTTCGCAGAGCTCTGGTCAAAATGCTCTTTGCTTCTTTCAGGTACCGCTTGTCGTCGGATGCGACCATTGCGAAGCCCAACCAGATTTCAAAATGCGGATTGCCAGGATAAAGCGCCAGCGCCTTCCGAAATGGCGCAATTGCGGCTTTCGGCTTGCCGCCTTCGAGCAGCGCCTGTCCTTTGATTTCATAAAAATACGGATATTCCGGCGCTTTTGAGATCAGGGCGTCAATTTTTCTGACAGCTTTTGACGCTTTGTCGGATCTCATGCTTGCAATGGCACGGGCATATTGTGCTGGGAGGCTTTTGTCTCTTTCCGGATAGGCGCGATAAACTGAGTTTTTGTGACTGGTGAATGCCAGCAGTTTGGCTTTGACCATGTCATGTTTCAGTTGAAGGCGCTCAGGGTCTTTCTTGTTAAAGTGCTTCGCCTGTTGAGCCCTGTTTTGAAGGGCGTTGAAACGCGCGCGCGGCATGGGGTGGCTGAGCGCGTATGGATCTACATACTGCGCTGAGAACAGAGCCTGATCCGCCATGCGTTCAAATGTTGTGAGCATGCCCTTGGCAGAAACGCCGACGCGATCGAGGTAGCGCAGGGCTGCCTGATCAGCTGATGATTCTTCAGATCTGCGATAGGACAAGAAATTTCGTTGGGCGAGCGCTCCGCCACCGGAGACTGCTGCTGCACCACCGCGGGCGATAGAACTGTTGCCCGTGGTTGCACCTGCTGCCATCGCACCTGCACCCAGGATCATGCCGATAACTGACATAATCTGTGCGTTTGAAGCTGCCTGGCGCATGCGAACCAGATGGTTGCCTGCAATATGGCCGGTCTCGTGTGCGATTACGCCGATCACTTCGCTTGGCGTTTTGGCATCCATGATGACGCCGAGGTTGATAAACATCCTGCGGCTGTCTGGAACGAAGGCGTTAAAGCTCTTGTCATTGACCAAAATGATCTCAACCTGATTGGCAGGAAGTCCAGCTGCCCGGAAGATCGGTTTGGCGTATTCGCGCAGCAGATCTTCAGTTTCTGCATCGCGAACGAGGGGGAGCCCCTTCTTTTGTTGAGCTTGAGCTGTGGTGATTGCCACATTAGGTACAACCAGAGAAAGTGCGGTTGCTGTTATAAGAAATTTGCGCGCAAACTTTGTTGCTTGTGATTTGACTGGTTCGATCACACGTTTCAATGCATTGTTCTTAAATTGCACGTCAAGTCCCCTTAATTGGCTTGGCAGGCGCAGAGCGGTTCGCACTTAAAGTACTACATAGACTTTCAAATAAGCCTTAATCACCCAAGATAGGCAGTTATTAGGCAAAATTGCTAGGTAGCCCGAAAAATTAAAGCACAGGCTCTGAGAAGAAGAAATAAGAGGGAATGCATTTGTCAGTATTAATGGGATCAAAACGTAGTGAAGTCCTGCCTTTTCAAGCTATGGAAGTGCTGAATGCTGCTAACCGCCTTGAGCAGAACGGAGAACACGTGCTGCACATGGAAGTGGGACAGCCGGGAGCGCCTGTTCCTGACTCGGTTTTGAAGGTTGCGCATGATCATCTGTCTTCTGGCCGATTGGGATATACGGAAGCGCAGGGCATTCCGTTGCTGAAGAAGAGCATTGCTCGCTACTATAAGCAAACCTTTGGATTGGAGGTTCCTGAATCTCGCATCTTTGCAACCACGGGTTCTTCTGCTGGTTTCAACCTTGCTTTTCTTGCCGGATTTGACAGAGGGGACCGCATTGCAATTACCTCTCCCGGCTATCCGGCCTACCGCAATATCATTGAGGTGTTGGGGCTGGAGTGTGTTGAGATTGAGGTTGGGCCAGAAACGCGCTGGTCACTCACCCCTGAGATTCTTGAGGCGGTGCATAAGGAGAAGCCGCTAAAGGGCGTGCTTGTGGCCAGTCCGGCGAATCCGACCGGGACCATGATGTCTCCTGATGCTCTCAATGCACTGGTTGAGGCTTGCGAGGCGATGGATTTGTGGTTCATCTCCGATGAGATTTACCACGGGCTTGCCTATGATATGGAGGAGGAGACAGCGCTTCGTTTTACGGACAAGGCGATCATCGTCAATAGCTTTTCCAAATACTATTGCATGACAGGTTGGCGAATTGGCTGGATGGTGTTGCCTGAGGTGCTTGTACGTCCGATTGAGCGGATTGCGCAGAGCCTTTACATTTCGCCTCCAGAGCTGGCGCAGGTGACTGCAGCTGCTGCTTTTGATGCGACGGAGGACTATGAAAAAATCAAGGCTGGGTATGCAGCCAACAGACAGGTGTTGCTCGATCACCTTCCTCAGCTTGGTTTTGATGTGCTGCCGGTTGATGGTGCGTTCTATGTGTATGCGGGTGTTTCAAAGCTCACCAACGACTCCATGGAGTTCTGTCAGAAGATGTTGGCAGAGACACACATTGCGGCAACGCCCGGCGTAGATTTCGATCTGACACGCGGGAATCAATACATGCGCTTTTCCTTTGCGGGGAAGGAGCCTGATATCAAGCTTGCGGTAGAGCGGTTGGAAGGCTGGCTTAAGTAACAGGCAATAAAAAAGCCCGCTCAGTTGAGCGGGCTTTTTTTGAACTTGTTTCTTCTTAGAAGAAAGAGCGGCGCTGCCACCAACCTGTGCGGCGCGGCGAGTCATCATCGCCTTCAACGGCAACGGTTTCCCCTTCAACAACCTTATGCGATGTCACAACCGGTTTGGTTGGCGCTTTCGGTTTCGCTGGTGCTTCGGCCCCAACTTCTGCTTCTGCAGCTTTAGGGGCCTCGACAGCCGGAGCTTCTTCCTTCACTTCAACCTTAGCGACTTCCGCAGGCTTTTCTTCTTTAGGCTGCTCAGCCACCGGTTCTGCAGGCTTGCTCACTGGTTCTGCCGGAGCTTCTGCAGGTTGTTCGGCTTGTATTGCCACTTCTGCGAGAGCTTCTTTCACTGCGACGTCTGAAGTTTCTTCAGCCTGAGGGGCAGGAGCTTCGGTGGCTTCAGAAGAAGCTTCCTTTTCAGCTGTTTCCTCAGGTGCAGGTTTTACTCTGCGACGACGGCGAGGCTTGCGGGTTTCTTTCTTCGGCTCTTCTTCAACTACAGCCTCTGTTACCGGCTCTGCAGGAGTAGCAGTGTCTTCTGCAGCTACTGCCTCATCTGCGGTCTCAGATTTTGCTTCTGCGATGATCTCCTCAACGCTGTCCACAGAGCTTTCTTTTGAGCCTTCTGCTTCCTCGGAGCTTTCACCGTTCTCGCCGTTTTCGTCAGATCCGCTTCTGCGACGGGAGCGGCGGCCACCACGGCGACCACGGCGACGCTTGCGGCGGCGATCTTCTTCTTCGTCTGTTAACTCAGTAGAATCCGCGTCAGCTGACTTTTCTTCAGAGGATGCGTCCTCTTCAGTAGACGGCTCTTCAGCGCTCGCAGATGTTGTTTCCTGCTGCTCAGCTTCGTCTTTCTCGTTGCCAGTGCGACGACGACGACGACGACGGCGACGACGGCGATCATTGCCGTCCTCATCAGCTTCTTCTTCTTGCTTCTCTTCCTCAGGAGCCTCTTCAACGATGTCTTCCTCTTCCTCCTCAACGGGGAAGATGGTGTCTGGCTGAACTGTAGCTGGCAGAGGCTGCGTACGCTCGCTTGGTGTTGCCAGCTCGCCGCGCTCCAGAGTGAAGTGCTGTTCGGTGACTGTATCGTCTCCGAGAATGGAAATCTCCAGACCGAAGCGACGCTCCAGATCCATCAGGTGATGGCGCTTCTGGTTGAGAATGTACATCGCCACTTCATTTGGCGTGCTCAGGTTCAAGTTGTGAGTAGATCCACACAGCAGCTGATCTTCCAGGGAGCGGAGGATATGCAGAGCAACAGATTCTACTGAGCGCACGATGCCAGAACCATGGCAGTGCGGGCAAACAACTGATGAGCTTTCGAGTACGCCGGTGCGGATGCGCTGACGTGACATTTCCAACAAGCCGAAATGTGAGATACGGCCAACCTGAATGCGGGCACGGTCAGACTTCAGACATTCTTTCAGACGACGTTCAACAGCGCGGTTGTTGCGGTTCTCTTCCATATCAATGAAGTCGATAACCACAAGGCCGGCGAGGTCACGCAGGCGAAGCTGACGTGCAATCTCTTCTGCTGCTTCAAGGTTGGTTGCCTGAGCTGTGTCTTCAATGTTTTGTTCACGGGTTGCTTTCCCGGAGTTCACATCAATCGCAACTAGAGCTTCTGTCTGGTTGATGACAATGTAGCCACCAGACTTCAGCGTCACCTGTGGTGAGAACATTGCGTCGAGCTGGGCTTCTACACCGAAACGGGTGAAGATTGGCGTTGCATCGCGATAAGGCTGAACATTCTTGGAATGGCTTGGCATCAGCATGCGCATGAAGTCTTTCGCTTCACGGTAGCCTTCTTCGCCTGAAACCATAACCTGATCAATGTCTTTGTTGTACAGGTCGCGGATAGAGCGCTTGATCAGGCTGCCTTCCTCGTAAACGAGGGTAGGAGCTGCTGAATCAAGTGTCAGTTCGCGGACATTTTCCCAAAGACGCAGGAGGTATTCGAAGTCACGCTTGATTTCTGCTTTGGTTCTGCTGGCGCCTGCGGTACGCAGGATAACGCCCATGCCGTTCGGCACATCCAAATCACCAGCAACCTGCTTCAGGCGCTTACGGTCTGTTGGCTTAGTGATCTTGCGGGAGATCCCGCCACCACGGTCGGTGTTTGGCATCAGAACAGAGTAACGGCCAGCGAGGGACAGATATGTTGTCAGAGCAGCGCCTTTATTTCCGCGCTCTTCCTTCACGACCTGTACCAGCAGCAGCTGACGGCGTTTGATGACTTCCTGAATCTTATAGTTGTCGCGCAGACGGCGAGGGCGTGCGGTAACTTCTTCTTCCGCTTCCTCTTCGCTATCATCCTGCTCGTCAGCTTCAGATGTCTCTTCTGCAGCTTCCTCAGTCGCGTCTTCTGATGCGGCTTTGGCGGAAGCTTCTGCGTCTTCAGCAGCATCAGGCTCAGCTACAGGCTTTTTTGAAGAAGGCTTGGCAGCCGTTGCTTCATCAGCGCTTGCTTTTTGTGCTGTAGAAATGCCAGCTTCGTCTTCTTCCGTAGCTTCTGCCTCAATATCCTCGATGCTGTCATCCTGGAAAGGAGCATCCATGCTGGCAAGAGCTTCAGCCTCGTGTTCTGCTTCCAGAGCACTGGTTTCAGCTTCGATCAGTTCAGCAACAACGTCTTCAGAGGCTTCTGCGGCTTTTGCAGCTGCTACCTTTTGAATTTCTGCTTCACGCTTTGCTTCTTCTTTTTCTCTGCGGGCACGTTCACGCTGGTTTGCAGCGGCTTCAGCTGCAAGCTGAGCTTCAAGAGCCTCCCGATCTTCTTTCGGGAGCTGATAATAATCCGGATGGATTTCGCTGAAGGCGAGGAACCCATGTCTGTTGCCGCCGTACTCGACAAAAGCTGCCTGAAGTGATGGCTCTACTCGTGTGACTTTAGCTAGGTAGATATTTCCGCGAAGCTGCTTTCTGTTTGCGGCTTCAAAGTCAAATTCCTCAACCCGATTCCCGCGCACGACCGTAACCCGGGTCTCCTCCGGGTGGGTCGCATCTATCAGCATCTTGTTTGCCATGAAGTGAGTTCCTTAGGACCAAACACTGAAGACGGCGCGAGTGGCGCTGAGATTTGTACATCGTCAGGTCGGTCAACTTGTTATGTAAGTTGCTAGTAGAAAAGGAGAGACGGCGGCGCGCATGACCACGACAAGAAGGGACCGACTGACACGTCAGCGCACTGCTTCTTAACCCATGTTCATTTGTATTTGCGCGTAGCTTTGACAAACCGTTCGCCCTTAATGATCTCTTTTTGACCGCCCATAAGGCGGTATGCTTGAAATGGAAGCGCTTCTTCAGGCTTCCAATCTGTAAACGTCTGTTCCTGCGCCTAACTGCCGTATCTCTCCGAAAAATCGGGGATAAAGCACTTATCCAAAGCGACAGAAAATCTGTTCACAACCCGCCATGACCGAAAATGTCACGGCAAAACTCTGTCTTGGCTCTCGAGCAGACTGCTCTTCCAGTTGGTTTATACCGCATCCTCATCAACAAACCGGAAACGGCACAAATGGCTCATATGGGCTTTTTGAAACATTTCGATCAGTTTGAAAACTGCGAAAAACTCAGGATATCAGCTTCAAAAAATATGGCTCACAACTTTACGGAACAATTCCAAATCGAAGTCCTAGTAAACCTTTTACGATCCCTCGAGACGCTTGGCAAGCTTGGGAAAATCGATCTGGCGATGTCTTGCTACGAAAGCTGCAGTTGTTAATCAATGCTTAATGATAGGTTTGGCGGGGTGACTTTCGCTTAATCGTGTTTTAATCGTTCAACTTGATTTAAACTAAATTGCCAATGTTTCTATAGGGGAGTGAAAAGGTGAGCCGCATCAGTCATGCATTCAGGTTCTGTGCTCTCAGCTTTTATTGTGTTGCGTTTTCTCTCATTGCAACAGTTGCCATGAGTGCTGCTGCATCAGCGCAAAACGCGGTTTCGGTCGTTTCTGATGCACGTGTTGCCGGAGATCTGGCACGGACGCGCTTCATTCTGGATATGGATGGTGAGGTTGGATATAACCTTTCATTCTTGTCTCACCCTTATCGGTTGGTGATTGACCTGCCGTCTGTCACCTTCCAGTTTCCAAGAGATTTCGTGCCAAAAGGGCGGGGACTGGTTCGGTCCTGGCGGTATGGCTCCATCTCCAAAGGGCGTTCCAGAGTAGTACTGGATCTCAACTCTCCAGTTGCTCTGGATAAAACCTTTTTGTTGCCCGGCGTACAAGATCAACCAACACGGCTGGTTATTGATCTGACCGAATCTTCTCCTGATGAGTTTGAAGCTGCGGTTGGTCAGGCCACTTCACATGCGCAGCCTGTAGGGGCGACGGCATCTGTTCCAAAGCAAGAAACTCAAGAGCCAGCTACATCGGTTGAAAATGAGCTGCCTGTGATCATTATCGATCCGGGGCACGGCGGTGTTGATTCTGGCGCAGTTGGCAGTAATGGTACGCTTGAAAAGGCGATCGTTCTGAATTTCGGTCGGTTTTTGAAAGAGAAACTGGATAAACTTGGCTACTATCAGGTCCATCTAACCCGTGATGATGACAAATTCATCTCTTTGGGAAACCGGACCAAGCTGGCGCGTGGGAAAGGGGCTGATCTGTTCATTTCCATTCATGCGGATTCGATCACAAATGGGGCAGAGACGACGCGTGGAGCCTCAATCTACACGCTCTCAGAGCGAGCGTCTGACCGAATGGCGGCTGCGCTGGCGCGCCGTGAGAACTATTCGGATGTGATTGGCGGGGTCGATTTTTCTGATGAACCTGAAGAGGTTACAGATATTTTGGTCGAGCTCACCCGCCGTGAAACCAAGAATTTTTCGATCCATTTTGCACGGTTGGTGGTTGAAGAACTTAAAAGCGCCACAACAGTTATTAAAAATCCTCTTCGTTCTGCGGGGTTCCAAGTGCTGAAAAGCCACGATGTTCCGTCTGTTTTGATTGAACTTGGATTTCTTTCCAATAATCTGGATGAGAAAATGTTAGGTTCTGATGAGTGGCGGGAACGCGTGTCGGATGCGATTGTTCAAGCGACGAACGGTTTCTTTCGGGCTAGAATTGCGCAGCAATAGCCGTTTGGTGTGGTTGTTTTTCGGGTGCGTATATGTCGCGGCTGTAGTGGGATAAAGGCTAAGTTCCTGCCTCAGCTTTGACATAATGAAAAGCGATTGGGTGCCAAACTGTAACAGTGAAGTCTGGATTCGATTCTGCTGCATTCATTTCAGGAAGAGACCTCTTGACCCTTAACGGGAAATGCATCAGGAACGGCGTTTGAAACTGCCTCTGGAATGCTGGCTTCACGACACGAACATTCTTAGCGGGAAAGCAAACGAGCCCGAATATGAGATTATTTTTAAAGTTCATTGGATATCTCTTTGGGATTTCAGTTGTTCTGGGGCTGATTGCAGCTGCCGGATTGTGGATTTATCTCAATGACATAACCAAGGATCTACCGGACTACACCGCGCTGAAAGATTATGAACCGCCAGTCATGACACGTGTGCATGCTGCTGATGGGCATCTTATGTATGAGTTCGCGCGTGAACGGCGTTTGTTTATTCCGATTCAGGCTATTCCGGACCGTGTGAAACAAGCTTTCTTGTCTGCTGAAGATAAGAATTTTTATGAACACATCGGGATCGACCCGTGGGGCATTGGCCGTGCGGTGATCACCAACGTTCGTAACAGTGGATCTGGGCGCCGCCTTGTTGGAGCGTCCACGATTACTCAGCAGGTTGCAAAGAACTTCCTTTTGACTGGTGAGCAGAAGTATGAGCGCAAGATCAAAGAAGCGCTTCTTGCTCTGCGTATCGAGCAAGCGTTTACGAAAGAAGAGATCCTTGAGCTTTATCTGAATGAGATTTATCTCGGTGTCGGCGCTTACGGTGTTGGCGCTGCTTCCCTAATCCTTTTTGATAAATCTGTTCACGAGCTTGAGCTTGAAGAGATTGCGTATCTCGCTGCTGTTCCAAAAGGTCCGTCCAACTATCACCCATACCGCTACCGGGACCGTGCGATTGAGCGCCGGAACTGGGTCATCGACCGTATGGTTGAGAATGGTTACGTGACTGTTCAGGAAGGTATTGAAGCTAAGGCCAAGCCTCTTGATGTTAAGCTGCGTCCAACCGGTAACCTCGTGAAAGGCTCTGAGTATTTCTCTGAGGCTGTGCGACGCCAGTTGGCCGGTCAGTACGGTGAAGAGAAACTTTATGAGGACGGTCTGTCCGTTCGTACTTCCCTTGATCCTGAAATGCAGCTGAAGGCGCGTAAGGCACTGCGTGACGGCCTGGTTGACTTTGACCATAAGCGTGGCAAGTGGCGCGGTCCGATCAGCACGATTGAAATCACCTCCAGCGACTGGGGCGCGGCGCTTGCCAAAGTTCAGACGCTGAACGATGTTCCTGAGTGGACGAGTGCGGTGGTTCTGTCTGTGAGTAATCAGAAAGCCGTAGTAGGTCTTCGTCCAAAGCGCATGGCAAACCGGAAACTTTCTACTGAGCGTGTCCGTGCAGATCTCTCCCTGAGTGATATGAAATGGGCTCGCGTCAACGGGCGTGCACCTCGCAATGTGCAGGAAGTGTTAAGCCCGGGCGATGTGATTTACGTTCAGCGTCAGGCGAGTGGCAAATACGTACTGCAGCAGGTGCCAGAGGTTTCGGGTGCCATTGTTGCCATGGATCCGAATACTGGCCGCGTTGTCGCGCTGGTTGGTGGTTTTAGCTACGCCGAAAGCCAGTTTAACCGCGCGACGCAGGCTTGGCGTCAGCCGGGCTCTGTGTTCAAGCCGTTCGTTTATGCAGCTGCGCTTGATAATGGTTATACGCCGTCTTCAGTGGTGCTCGATGCGCCTGTTGAAATTGAGCAGGGGCCGGGTCAGGCGCCATGGAAGCCACAAAACTATGGTGGCAAGTTCTATGGGCCATCTACTCTGCGTACGGGTATTGAACTGTCCCGTAACGTGATGACTGTTCGTCTTGCTCAGGATATGGGCATGGATCTGGTTGCTGAATATGCGCGCAGTTTTGGCATTGACGACAATATGATGCCGGTGCTCTCCATGTCTCTTGGTGCGGGTGAAACCACCGTGATGCGCATGACAGCGGCTTATTCCATGATGGCCAATGGCGGGCGCCGAGTGCAGCCTACTCTGATTGACCGTATCCAGAACCGTTATGGTGAGACTATCTATCAGAACGATCAGCTTGTTTGCACAGACTGCTCCGAAGAGTATTGGAACAATCAGGGAGAACCTGAGCTGATTGATACTCGTGAGCAGGTGCTTGATCCTATGACCGCCTATCAGATCACTTCCATGATGGAAGGTGTGGTCAAGCGCGGTACGGCGACAAGTGTTAAAGCTGTTGGCCGTCCTGTTGCTGGTAAAACTGGTACCACCAATGATGAGCGTGATGCATGGTTCGTTGGCTTTACGCCAGAACTGACTGTGGGTGTGTTCGTTGGATACGACACGCCTCGCAAAATGGGCCGCGGTGCAACTGGTGGTCAGGTTGCTGCGCCAATCTTCACGGCCTTCATGAAGGACGCTCTGAAGGATGCGCCTCCATTGGAGTTCCGTGTTCCAAACGGATTGCGTCTGGTGTCTATCAACCGCCGTACTGGTCTGCGGGCTGGTGCCGGGGCTCCGGGTACAATTCTGGAATCCTTCAAACCGGGTACATCGCCACCAGACAGTTACTCTGTCATTGGCTTCCAGGATGAGATTGGTATCCGTCAGGATCTGTCTCCGGAAGCCGGGCGTGCCGTTATGTCCGGCACAGGTGGACTTTACTAAAAACTTCATGGGCTGGTCTTGCTAACTGCATGACCAGCCCACAGTTTCTGTGGTCTGGCTGATTGCGGAAATCGTTTGCTGCGATTATGTTCGCACCCGACGCAGTGTTATTGACTGCACAGTTGTTTTTCAAAAAAGTGAGGTATCCGATGCGCGCCGAAATGGAGGCCATCGTCGACGAAATCAAGCAGGCCATAAGCCTGCTGAGGAGGCATCTTTGACTGGGACACTGCACTTGTCCGTCTAGATGAACTCAATGCGCTTTCTGAAGATCCAAACCTTTGGAATGACCCGACGAATGCGCAAAAACTGATGCGTGAACGTCAGCAGCTGGATGACAGCATTGGCGGTGTTCGCAAGCTTGAGCAGGATCTCGTTGACAATCAGGAACTGATTGAGATGGGCGAGATGGAAGATGATCAGTCCGTTGTTGATGAGGCTGAGGCTGCTTTGAAAGCTATGCTGGAACAGGTCAATAAGCTGCAGCTGCAGTCTTTGCTCTCCGGTGAAGCCGATGGAAATGATACGTATATCGAGATCAATTCCGGTGCGGGCGGTACTGAAAGTCAGGACTGGGCCAGCATGCTTTTGCGTATGTATCGTCGTTGGGGTGAGCAGCACGGCTATAAGGTCGAGCTGATGGAATACAATGACGGCGAAGAAGCTGGCATCAAGTCTGCAACTTTGCTTGTTAAAGGTGAGAACGCATACGGCTGGATGAAGACCGAAGCTGGTGTTCACCGTCTTGTTCGCATCTCGCCATATGACTCCAACGCGCGTCGTCATACGTCCTTTGCGTCCGTCTGGGTTTATCCGGTTATTGATGACAGTATCAATATCGAGATCAACGAAAGCGATTGCCGCATCGATACCTATCGCGCCTCTGGCGCAGGTGGCCAGCACGTGAACACGACTGACTCTGCTGTTCGCATTACGCACAATCCGACGGGTATTGTGGTTCAGTGTCAGAGTGAGCGTTCACAGCATAAAAACCGCGCAACTGCGTGGGATATGCTTCGCGCGCGTCTTTATGAAGCTGAACTTCAGCGCCGTGAAGAGCAGGCGAGTAAGGATGCTGCGTCCAAAACTGATATTGGTTGGGGACATCAGATCCGCTCATATGTTCTGCAGCCATATCAGCTCGTGAAGGATCTGCGTACAGGCGTGGAATGCACTGCGCCTTCTGACGTTTTGGATGGCGATCTGGATAAGTTCATGGAAGCAACGCTGGCGCACCGCGCATTCGGCAACGCGCCTGCTGCGGTTGAAGATCTGGATTAAGTCTGAATCTGTTGAAATGAATTAGAAAGCCCTGGAACTCAGTTCTGGGGTTTTTTGTTTTCCAAATGGTTTTATGGAAGGTTGAACGCGACTTTGGTTTGTTTTTTGGGCTTGAAAATCGCTGCTAGTCTGTCGCCATTGCGGATGAAGCGCATTGGGTTGACTGGCTTGCCGTTGAGGCGCACCTCGTAGTGGAGGTGGGGGCCTGTTGAGCGGCCCGTATTGCCGACAGTACCTATAATATCGTCCATGTTGATGCGCTGGCCTTCGCTAACGAGTAGCTTGTGCATGTGGGCGTAGCGGGTTACTAGGCCGTTGTCGTGTACGATTTCCACGGAAAGGCCGTAGCCGCCGTTGTACCGTGAGAGTGAGACAATGCCGGTGCCGGTTGCTTTGACTGAGGTTCCGCGAGGTGCTTTGAAATCCAGACCAGTGTGGATTGCGGGTTTGCCAAGGAACGGGTCTGTTCGGGCTCCGTACGCACTGGAGATGTTGAAGCTGGAGAGCGGGCGGCCAAAGGGCAAGGCATCCACTTTGATATTCAATTCAATGCGTTGTTCAATGATCCGGCGTGCAGCAATCATGCTGCTGTCTAAATCAGCAGACCCAACGTGCTGATAGATGCCGCCAGCAGATGAACTTGGGGTAACAAAGACAGGCTGTGCAACGCCGGCTTTCTTAAGCAGCGTGTTTGCACGTTTAATGTCGTCCATTGCCGCTTGTGTGTAAGCAGTGAGCAAGAGTTGCCCTTGCGCTTGCTTTGCGTAGAAGTCTTTGTGAGGGGCAGCTGGCTGTGGCGCGGTGGATTGCTTGCCTGACAGTGTTTTCAGAATATCGAGCGGAGCATCGTTTTGTTGTGGCGCAAAAGATAGTTTGTTGGAGTGTGCAACACTGACTTCTCTTTGTTGCGGTTTGCGCTTTGGAGAAGGCGGGATGGCGGAGAGGACGAGGTTTGATTGTTCCGCCAATGTCACCAGCGCTTCGATTTCCTGAAACTGTCGTAACAGTTGCGCTTGCTGTTTGCGGGCAGGGGCACTCAGACCGGATGTATCCTGATCCAACCGTCCACGCATCTCACCGAGCTGAAATTTAAGGTCTCGAATTTCACTTTCATAGTTTTCACGGAGCGCCAATTCTCTGGATAATGTTGAATTAAGTCGCATCTCGCTGAGAGACTGTTGAAAGCTGCTTGCCAATACTGCGGAGACGACCACCGTTGCCGCAAGACCGGAAACCCAATAGGCCATGGGAGGAATTACGCGCAGCTCAGATGTGATGCGCGAAAGCCACATTGGGCCATCCAATTTCAATTGGTTGTAATTGTTAGAAAACTCACTGCACCTGGAAAGCTTCATCGGATGACCACTTGCTCAGTTTGCCTACTGGAAATGATTTGTTAAATTCAATTAAAGTTAGTTATGGTTAATAAAGTCTAAGTGCAGTGTATCATTGGGTCAATTTGATGAGCGGACGATAGAAGCCCGGAGTGAGGCCTGCTTCTGATCTTGCCCTGTCATTAAACGGAGGCTTCAGCGGTCCTTTAAAATGCTGTTTTACGAGCTGTTGAAAACGTGGCTCAGGACGTACACGATGCCTGTCACACATGAAGCGGAACCATTTTGCTCCATAGGCAACATGCCCTTTTTCATCGTGGTAGATCACATGTAGGACGCTGGCAGTGTCTTCATCACCGGTTGCGTTGGCCTTCTCTATCATGGATGGGGTGATGTCGAGGCCTCTGGCTTCGAGCACGAGCGGAATAATCGCTAGACGTGCTATTAGGTCTTTGCCGGTTGACTGGGCTGCTTGCCAGAGACCGTCATGGGCTGGCAGATCGCCATAGGCGTGCCCAAGTTTTGCAAGGCGTTCTTGGATGAGTGTGAAATGCTTTGCCTCTTCCAAACCAACGCGGACAAAGTCGTCATAGTAGGAACGTGGCATGGGTACATGGGTGAAGCGGCCGATCAGGTCCCAGGTGAGATCGATGGCATTGAGCTCGATGTGTGCCAGAGAATGGAGCAGGGCGACCTTGCCGTTTTTCCCTCCAACAGCGCGTTTAGGCATATCTCGTGGTGGGAGAAGTTCAGGCTTGGCCGGACGACCGGGACGATCCTGCATGGGCCTTTCGCCGGTGCCGCAGGAAATGGACAGGGCACCTTTGAACCATTGATTTGCAACGTAATACGCAAGCGCGACTTTTAGGTCCAAATCAGGTGTCTCGAGGATTTGGCGTGCGCCGTCCTTGAGGGACTTTACGCTGGTGTTTTCAGGGAGGGATAGATGCGCTTGCCCTGCAAACGCATCCGCATCATTCTTGCCTGGAAGTTTTGGCATTCTTTACTGGCTCAGACCTTGTAATTCTTCCAAGACATTTTCGACGTGGCCGGGAACGCGGACCTTACGCCAAATCTTGGCAATCTTGCCGGTTTTATCAACGAGAAATGTGGAGCGTTCAACGCCCATGTACTTCTTTCCGTACATGTTTTTTTCCACCCAGACCCCGTAGGCCTCACAAACTTCTTTCTCGATATCTGCCCCAAGTGTGACGTTAAGTCCGTGTTTCGCCTTAAACTTGTCATGCTTTAGTGGTGTATCGGGCGAAATGCCGATGATAACAGCATTGTGTTTTTCAAACTCAGCCGCATTTTCGGTAAAGGCAATTGCTTCTTTTGTGCAGCCTGGTGTGTCATCTTTTGGATAAAAATAAACGACGACCGACTGGCCAGTTTGTTCTGATAGGGTGAATTGTCCTTGCGAATCTGTGGCTAAGGTAAAATCCGGTGCCAGCATGCCTTCCTGCGGTAAGGAAGGTGTCGCATCTTTCGTATCAGGCATTCTTTATTTGCTCCTGGGGTGCCATTTGGTCTCTTGGGACGCCGTTTTTTTGAGTATGGTGTAGATAAGCAATTAATCTTGCAGAGCACCTGTGATCACGCGATGCTATCGCAGGTTACGATTCGGTCAAAATCGAACGTACCACTAAAACAGGGAATAAGATTCTGGCTGTTGATGTTGGGAATACAGCAGAGCTTGAGAGCTCTCCTGTTACACGTCGTTTTAAGCGACGCGTAATATGGGGTGTTGTTTGCGTTTTTCTATTTTTAGCGTTTGGTTTTAGCGGATACCGGGTGATGAGTGGCCCGTTTTCTGTTCCCTACCTCGTGGATTGGGCAATCAAACAGTTTGAGAGCAAAGCGCTGAATGTCACCGTTGGTAGTGCGCAGTTTGATCTGTTTGGTGAAAATGGCAGCCGTATTCTCCTGGAAGACTCCCTTATTCGCGTCAAAGGTCGCACTGCTGCGACTGTGTTACTTCCACGGGCCGAAATCGGCATCAATCTGTCTGGGCTGCTGACCGGTGATCTGGAAATCACCAGTGTCGCGCTGGCACGGCCTTCTGCAACGATCAAGCTAGCGAGTGGATCAGAACCTTTGCCGCGGGTGCAAAACCGCGTGGTGGCGATCGACAAGTTTAGTGTGATTGCTGTTGAGGAGCTCAAACGCTGGCACCTTGAGAAAGTTGCTATTGAGTACGGCCGACTGGTAATCAATGCGCAGGGTGAAGAGTTTGTAGCTGATGGTATTGATGCAAATGCCGTGCTGCTGGATGATCTCTCCTTTGCAGTAAACGCCAAGATCGTAGGCCGTGAAGGGGACTGGTCATGGGATCTGAAGCGCACTGTTACACCTGAAACTGGTGCGAGAAACATTTCCGTCAATCTGCGTGATGCCTCGCTGCGAGATTTGTTGCCAACGCACAGTTTTGCTCGTGATGACAAGCTGGCGAATACGCGTCTGTTTGTTGAAGCGAATGCTGAACTATGGGCGACCGGTGAGTTTGTTGGCGCGGATATGAATGTTCGTACCTCTCCAATCTTCATCCGTACTGCTCCAGATAATTCTATCACCATTGACGAAGCATTCCTGGATCTCAATTTGCAGCGCGATAATCCCGATATTATTATCGGGCGATCTTATCTGCGCCGTAAAAACACACGCGTTGTGTTTGGTGGCGTTGTGCAGCCACCTGTAACTGAAGGTGCTGAGTGGAATTATTCGCTTGGTTCCCGGGAGATTGTTTTGGCGCCTGCTGATGTAAAATCGCCGCCGCTGCTGTTTCCTGATGCTTATGCATCGGGCACGTTTGATCCGACAAACTCCCTGATTTCTATTGAGCGAGCCCGTGCTGTTGGGCTTGATGCTGACATCAATGTTGCGGGGTCGTTCTACTACGGGAAACCGGGGCCGTCTCTTGCGCTATCTGTTTTCAGCCCGAGCCTGAGCTTTGGCGAAGTGTTGCAGGTTTGGCCGACGGTCACGGCACCGAAAACCCGAAACTGGTTGATTGATCACCTCGGCCCAGGCCGGGTTGATAATATTGCCTTGGATCTGGCGCTTGGGCCAGAAGCCTTTGATGGCGACCGGAGTACGCCTGCGTGGCAGGGAGATGGCCTTACAGCAACATTTGATGTGATTGATGGCTCAGTCAAAGCGCTCAAGACTCTGCCAGTGGTGCGAGACCTTACCGGGGCTGGCAAGATCGAGAACGAAGATTTCACGATCTCCGGCAGTAATGGTCATTTCCGTATGCAAGACGGGAACATCGTTAAGGTGCCAGAGGTTCAGTTTGCGATCAAGAATATCGCAGTACCAGGCGCGCTGCCTGCTGAGTTGTCTGTGTTGCTGACGGGGCGTGCTGACGATTTGGGTGTGCTTGCTGATGCAGAACCCATAAATGCGCTGGAGGGCTTTAGTGTCGTGCCTGCGGACCTTTCTGGCATGGGGGAAGTCCGCGTGGAAGCCTCGTTCCCGCTCATCAAGAATCTCAAGGTTAAAGATGTTGAGTGGCGGGCTAATCTGGATCTGAAAGATTTTACTAGTAAAGCGAAAATCTCAGGGCAGACCATTGAAAATGCAAATCTGACCGTTCAAGCGGATACAAAGCAAACCCAGATTTCAGGCAAGGGGAAGCTGAATGGCTTCCACTCTGAGATTGATTTGAGCACCAGCCGCGATGGTAGTGGCGCTGAAGACCGTCAGGGCGTGACGTTTGTTGCCAATGCCAAAGATCTGACAGACTACGGCGTTGATCTTCAGGGTTATGTCAAAGGCTCTGTGAAAGTCAGTTATGAAGACAGTGGCGGCGCGCAGGTGTTTGAATTGGACCTCTCAAAAGCTGCCATCAACGTTCGTGAGGTTGGCTGGAGCAAGGCGTCCGGTGTACGTGCAACCGCAAGGTTTCGTGTGACAAAAAATGGTAATGCCAGGACGCTCCATAACTTCTCATTCCTGTCTGAGGGTGTTGAAGTTCGCGGCAATCTGAAGATTGACGGCAATGGAAAGCTGGCGCTTGCCGACTTCTCCGCGTTCAATCTGCGCCCCAATGACAAAGCTAAGATGACTGTTCGTCCACGCCGTGGTGGTGGGTATCAGGTTGTTATGAATGCGGATCGCTTTGATGGCCGTGCCCTGTTGGATTCGTTTGGGGCAGATAAGGCAGGTGCTTCGACAAAGCGCAAAAGAGATGTGATTGCGGTTGACCTGACATTCCGGCGCCTGATCGGTTTCAGAGGTGTACAGGCTCAAAACGTGCGTGTTGATGGGCTCTTCCGTGGAGAGAGCGCTGTGAACCTTGCGGTTTCGGGCGCAACTTCAAGCCGTGGTCAATTCAATTTCACCGTGGGCGGCGAGGGGAAGCATCGCTTTGCAAAAGGCAAGCTGAATAATGCTGGTGAGTTCTTACGGTTTATGGACCTGTTCCCTCGTATGCGGGGTGGTAACGGACGTCTGGATATCCAGATGCCAACTGATACCAACTGGGTTGGTCAGCTGACTGTAAATGATTTCTCCATCACGGAAGACCCTGCGATTAAAGCGCTGAAAGGGATCGAGCCGAAGGAAATTCGCGGAACGCGGAACAGTGAGGTGTATTCTGCTGCAGTGAATTCTGGTGAGGCGTCTTTCCAAAAGATGCGCATGCAGTTTTCGCGCAGTGGAGATATTCTGAATGTTTCTAAGGGAACGTTGAGCGGTGCTATTATTGGCGGGACCTTTAGCGGGAATGCCAATCTGAAGAGCCGTCAGCTGGATATGGCTGGCACGTTTGTTCCTGCCTATGCCTTGAACAACCTGTTTGCGAAACTGCCGGTGATTGGTCTCATTCTGGGTGGAGGCTCTTCTGATGAAGGGCTGTTTGGCGTGACCTATAAGCTGGATGGTACTTTTGAGAAGCCTAAGTTCCAGGTCAACCCGATCTCTGCAATTGCGCCGGGTGTGTTCCGCCGTATCTTTGAATTTAAGTAGAGGTAACAGGGAGGTAGGCTGCAAAGCGCATGCAAACGTAGTCTGCTTCCCAACCTCTGGTTCTCGAATAAAGCAGCGGTTTGAGATGCTTGATTGTTTCTTTGTAAAATCGCTTCTTATGGGTCTCGCTCAGCTGCTCTGTGAGGCTGTTGGTAAAGAGTTGCAGCCATCCCTTCATTCCTGTTTCCAGCGGTGTCCTGCGTTCGATTTCTGTATGGTAGGTAACTGAGAAGCCCGCTTCTTTCAGCGCGCGCATATACGTTTCGGGAGGTGGGAAAATCCAGGGGCTCTTGTAGGGGCCGAAAGTAGGGTTTTCGGCGAACACGTTCTCCATTGCAGATCGGATGATGCGGCAGTTCCGGTCGCATCCCATTTCACCAACAAACCGACCTCCCGGCTTAAGAGCTTTCACAATACCGCGGATGACGCCCTTGTAGTCCTGCATCCAATGAAGGGCTGCGTTGGAGAAAACTGCGTTGAACTCCTTGTTAAAATTGAGATTTTCAGCAGGTATGAGGCAGGTCTTGATGCCTTTCTCATTCGCCTGCAGGAGCATGTCTTCTGCTGTGTCGACGCCGGTTACGATTGCCCCTCGGCTTTGGATTTCCTGGGCCAGCGTGCCTTCACCGCATCCCAGATCCAAAATGCTTTCTCCGGGTTGCACAGCCAGCAGTTCAAGTGCATCCTGCCCAAAGTCTGCGACATAGGCTGCGTGCTTCAAGTATTGTTGTGCGTTCCAATCCTGCATCGCCATGGGGGCTGCTCCTGAATACGAGAGAAGCAGTTTAGGTTATCAGGCCTAGTTCAAGGTGCAGCTGACTGGCTGTAATTGCATAAACTTGCAGTGTTTTGCAGGTAAAGAAAAAGCCGGGTGCATGACCCGGCCTTGTTAAAATCACTGTGATGCCAGCTTGTTAGACTGGCTTTACAAGAACGTGCTTTTTCTTGCCAAGGGAAAGTTTGATCACGCCATCATCGGTCAGATCAGCGTCGGTGATAGAGCGGTTATGATCCTGCTCCGCCTTATCGTTGATGCGTACAGCGCCGCCTTTGATGTTGCGACGGACTTCTCCGTTGGAAGAACACAGGCCAGCGGTTACGAAAGCGTTGAGGATGCCGAGGCCTTCTTTCAGCTCTGTAGCAGCAATCTCGATGGTTGGCAGACCAGCGGCATTGGCACCTTCTTCAAACGCCTTACGAGCCGTCTCAGCAGCTTTGTCAGCCTCGATACGGCCATGGAGCAGGGCGGTGGCTTCGGTTGCCAGCACCTTCTTGGCTTCGTTGATCTCAGCGCCTTCCATTCCTGCCAGACGTTTGATCTCGTCCATTGGCAAAATGGTGAAGAGTTTCAGGAACTTCTCAACGTCAGCATCTTCGGTGTTGCGCCAGAACTGCCAATAATCGTAGGGGCTGAGCATGTCTGCGTTGAGCCATACTGCGCCTGCTGCGGTTTTGCCCATCTTGGCACCGGAAGTTGTGGTGAGCAGCGGGGTGGTGAGGGCGAACAGTTCTTTGTCTGCAAGACGGCGACCAAGGTCTACGCCAGAGAGGATGTTGCTCCACTGATCAGAGCCGCCCATCTGCAGACGGCAGTCTGTGCGGCGATGGATTTCGAGGTAATCGTAGCCCTGCAGGAGCATGTAGTTGAACTCGAGGAACGACAGGTGCTGCTCGCGTTCCAGACGCAGGCGCACGCTGTCGCGCTGGATCATCTGGTTGACGGAGAAATAACGGCCAACATCACGCAGGAAGTCCATGTAGTTGAGTTTGAGCAGCCAATCGGCGTTGTCCATCATCATTGCATCAGATGGGCCATCACCGAATTGCAAAAACTTTTCAAAGACTTGTTTGATGCCGTTTTTGTTGCCTTCGATGTCTTCATCGGTCAGAACTTTGCGGCTCTCGTCTTTACCGGTCGGGTCGCCAACGCGTGTTGTGCCGCTGCCCATGAGGGTAATCGGACGGTGGCCGGTCTTCTGGAACCAATGCAGCATCATAATTTGTACAAGGGAGCCAACGTGCAGGCTGGAGGCTGTACAGTCAAAGCCAATATATGCGGTTACGGTCTCTTTCGCACAAAGTTCGTCCAGACCTTCGGCGTTAGAGAGTTGGTGCAGGAAGCCGCGTTCTTCCATTGTCCGCATAAATTCGGATTTATATGAGCTCATTGGTCAAGCCTGTTCAAATTACTGAGTATTTCCAAGTTGAAAGGTCTATACCTGAGTTTTCAGCGGGATTCACTCGTTTTTTCTGGAAAGCCCAAATGCTATGCTGCGGATTTGGGATTGCGCTGAGAATTTGGCACTTGGGCTTGCTGGATGGCATCACCAGAATGCAAGGATGTTTCCTGCTTGTTTGGCTCAGAGCGGAATGCGACCGAATTTCAACAGGTTGCCGTGAGGGTCGTGGATGTAAAACTCTTCCATATCCCAGGGGCGTTTGGCGAGTGGTGTGAAGCGGGGTTCGCTCTTGCTGTCTTCCGGAAGTCCGAGTTGGCGATATTCTTCGTGAAGATCGGCGATAGGTCCTCCACGGAAATAAACGCTGCTGTTGTTGCACAAGTGCTTTTCTGTGGTGAGCCAGAAGTGGATTTCCAAAGTGTCTCTGCGCAGAATCAGAAAGTCGTCTTGTTCGTAAACGACGTTGGTAAAGCCGAGCTTATCTGCGTAAAACGCTTTTGTTTCCTGAATGTTGAGGGAAGGGAGCGTGGGGAGAAGTTCAATTGTGTCGGCTGCTGCAGTCATTGTTTTCTCTAAAATATGAATGTAATTGGTATATTTTAGAGGGTGCGAAATACTTTGCAATGGCCAAAAGAAAACCCCGCGTCCTTCTCGAAGGTCTAAACGGGGTTTTGCTTTTATAGTCGGATCGCCGCGATTTACCGTTTCAAGGCTATATGCTGGGGCGTTTGATATGATTTCCGCCCGTGTACGTCCGGGTTCGATCCGTGCTTACCGTCTGATGACGCTCGGTCGCTCAGGCCGTTTTGTAGTCTTGCTATATTGTAGCATCTTGCAGAGGGTCTTCATAAGTACCGAATTGCCTTTATAAAAACCGTACAACATGCAGGTCCGGTGGAGTCATTGGCTCTCCTTTTGTTGACCTGTACCTATCATAGGAACGCTTGGGTTTTCTTTCAAGGGATGGGGGAGAAAATAGTTAGTGCTGCCTTAGTGAAGACGCTCTATTTTTCCAAAAAAGCGCGAAAAAGAAGGCGATCCGAGAGGATCGCCTTTGAAGAGTATGCGGGTCTAATCAGCACGATCAGATACTGATAACCTCATTGCACTTAAACGCAGTTTCGTGACGTGGTGATGACATATCCTCTTTGCGCTCTAGTGTGCGTTGGTTTGCGTTCTTTCGTGTTTTCTTGCGTTGCTGTGTAGAGGCGCTGTGTTGCGCGTAAAGCCATTGTTTACTGTCGCGACCCACTGGTCGATGAAAAAATCTAAACTAGCGCCTTCAAGGCTGCTGCGAGTTGGGTCGCGCCTTCCTTGCTGATTTTTGTATCGAGTTTTTCTTCCAGCATGCGCTCATAGGTTTGCCACATCTGGGCGCGGAGATCTTTTCCCTTTGAGGTGATGAAAAGGGTCTTGCCGCGCTTGTCCTTGAGGGCGGGTTTGCTCTCGACCAGCTGAGCCTTGGCAAGCGACTGGATAACACGGGAGAGGTTGGCCTGCTGAAAGAGGACACGTTGCTCCAGCTCGAATTGCCTCAGGCCATCGGGTGCGTTCTCCAGTTCCCAGAGGATGTCATACCAGGAGAGAGGGGGGAAACGCTCTGCTTTGAAGGCGCCTTCGATATCGGTGTAGATGGTCTTTTGCACTCGGTTGAGAGCGATCCAGAGAGAAACTGACTCTTTGCTGACAGACATCACATCCTCGTTATTTGCGCATTCCGCTCTTGAAAATGGTTTTCATTCATTTAGATGTATATACATGCATATATATTAACATGATAAAAATCAATAGGTTAATGAGTGTGCATTTGCAGGAAACTGCAGTTTTTATGTGACAAACAGGGATATGAGGCAGGAAAAGCATGAGGCATTTCACGAAATTCGCCGTTGTTGCGGCATCGCTTGCATTCACAGCGTCAGCGCAGGCCGCGAGCTACAAATTTGATCCGACCCATACCGAGGTTCGGTTTTACTACAATCATGCGGGACTGACAGAGCAGTCTGGTGAGTGGAAGGTTGTTGGCGGGGAAGTGGAGTTTGATCCGGCAAAGATTGAAGAAACGAAAGTCAGTGTGACTATTGATCCGGCAAGCGTGGATACGGGTGTTGAGCCGCTGGATGAGCATCTGAAAGGCTCTGACTTCTTTGACGCGGAGAAATTTCCTGAGATCACGTTTGTGTCCACATCCGTCAAACAAACCGGAGCAACAGCTGTGACCTTGGTAGGGAATCTGACCATCAGGGACCAAAAGCATCCGGTGGAACTGGACTTTCAGCTCAAACACAATGGCCCGCATCCGCTGGGAAGCTACTTTGATTACTATCAGGGGCAGTGGATAGGTGTAGAGGGTAAGGGAGCGATTTTGCGCAGTGACTTTGGTGTTGGTAAGTTTACGCCATTGACCAGCGATCGGGTGCGTCTTGAGATTTCTGCGGAGATGAGAGAGGGCGGCTGGTAAGGTCTCTGCTTTGCTGATGCAGGTTTGTATCGCCAGATGAGATCTGGGTGATGGAAAAAACAAAACCCCGACTGAGGCCAGCCGGGGTTTTATTGTGCCTAGATGAGAGGACTGCTTTTGAAAGGCGTCTCCTGATTTGAGCCGAAGCTCGTCTTATGGATACGCCATAGGTGCATTGGAGTTAAAGCAGTCCCTTCATAACTTAGACGGAGTAGTACATGTCGAACTCAACTGGGTGAGGGGTCATGTCTGTGCGCATGACTTCTTCCATCTTCAGTTCGATGTAGGCGTCGATCTGGTCGTCATCGAATACACCGCCTGCTTTGAGGTATTCACGGTCTGCATCGAGGCATTCCAGAGCTTCACGCAGAGATGCTGCAACAGTTGGGATCTCGGAGAGTTCTTCTGCTGGCAGATCATACAGGTTCTTATCCATAGCATCGCCAGGATGGATCTTGTTCTTGATGCCATCAAGGCCAGCCATCAGCTGTGCAGCAAACGCCAAGTATGGGTTTGCGGAAGGATCCGGGAAGCGAACTTCAACGCGCTTGCCTTTTGGAGAAGATGTGAATGGAATACGGCAGGATGCAGAACGGTTCTGGGAAGAGTATGCCAGAAGAACTGGAGCCTCGTAGCCCGGTACCAGACGCTTGTAGGAGTTGGTGGACGCATTGGTGAATGCGTTCAGAGATTTCGCGTGCTTCAGGATACCGCCGATGAAGTACAGAGCATTCTCGGAAAGGTCAGCATACTGGCTGCCAGCAAAGGTTGGCTTGCCGTCTTCCCATAGGGAGAAGTGGCAGTGCATGCCGGTGCCGTTGTCGCCGAAGACTGGCTTAGGCATGAAGGTCGCGGACTTGCCATAAGCGTGTGCAACTTGGTGAACCACGTACTTGTAGATCTGCATGTGGTCAGCACAGGTTGTCAGGGTCTGGAACTGCATGCCGAGCTCGTGCTGAGCTGCTGCCACTTCGTGGTGGTGCTTTTCAACTTTAACGCCCATGTCGGACATGACAGTCAGCATTTCGGAACGGATGTCCTGCGCGCTGTCAATTGGTGGTACTGGGAAGTAACCGCCTTTTGTGCGTGGACGGTGACCGAGGTTACCGGACTCGTACTCGCTATCCATGTTGGATGGCAGTTCGGAACAATCCAGCTTGAAGCCGGTGTTGTATGGGTCTGCTGCAAAGCGAACGTCGTCGAAGATGAAGAATTCAGCTTCCGGGCCAACGAATACGGTGTCGCCAGCGCCACATGCTTTCACATAGGCTTCAGCGCGCTTGGCTGTCATGCGTGGGTCACGGTTGTAACCTTCGCCTGTGCGTGGGTCGAGAACGTCACAGAAGATGGACATGGTGGACTGCGCGAAGAATGGGTCGATATGAGCTGTTTCCGGATCTGGCATCAGCATCATGTCGGATTCGTTGATTGCTTTCCAACCACCGATAGAAGAACCGTCAAATGCGACGCCCTCTGCGAACATGTCTTCGTTCACCTGGGAGATATCCATGGTGACGTGCTGCAGCTTGCCGCGCGGATCAGAAAAACGAAGATCTACGAACTTTACGTCTTTTTCCTGGATTTCTTTCAAGACATCAGCGGAGGTTGTCATAACTTCCTATTCCTCTTATTAAAATCGCCAGTGGCGCAGTGTTGTAAACTGGAAGACCAAGCGTGTGGGATCGTTGCCCCTAACTCATTCAGTCCTCGTGATTTCCTAGTGAAACTCTGGGTTAAACAGCGTCTTCGCCCGTCTCTCCCGTACGAATACGGATTGCTTCTTCGATGCTGGAGACAAAAATCTTGCCGTCACCAATGCGGCCGGTCTGTGCAGCGTCACGGATGGCTTCTACAGCTTTTTCTACAAGATCGTCGTTGAGTACGATTTCCACCTTTACCTTTGGCAGGAAGTCCACCACGTACTCGGCGCCACGATAGAGTTCTGTATGACCCTTCTGGCGGCCAAATCCTTTTGCCTCGGTAACGGTGATCCCCTGAAGACCAACCTCCTGAAGTGCTTCTTTCACTTCATCCAGTTTGAACGGCTTAATGATCGCCTCAATTTTCTTCATGGTCTTCACACTCTCAGTTCGTCTTGTATCTGCGTGCGCTGCTGATCTGGCATGCTCTTAAAAATGATCAGCGCGTGTGCAGAAAGTTCGCGATTCAAAACTTACGGAAATATGAATGCAGAAACCGTGCCAGTTTTGAAATTTTCTTAAAAAGCCGCGAAAGCGGGCAGTTTGCTCCCTTAATAATAATGGGAAACTGCATCTGAAATATATCTGGTGCACAAACACTGCGCATAATGGTTAAAAAATAGGCAGTGCACCTTTTGTTCATCTCGCCTGAAACTAGGTGTTGGTTCCTTGTGCAAGGCAGGGTTATGGTTGCTATGGAAAAAGCTGTTGCAGATTTTGCGCGTTCCTATGGAAGCTGACAGTCAGTTTTTGGCATGCGCTTGAAGGAGCGAGTGATGAGGTTGGTTTCTCTCGACCATGTCGTGCTTACCGTTCATGATGTTGAACGTACCAGTCGGTTTTATCAGGATGTGCTGGGTATGGAGGAGATCATATTCGGAGGCGGGCGGAGGGCTCTGCATTTCGGTCAGCAGAAGATCAACCTTCAGCCCACTGATGTGGATCATACTCCGATCGCTCAGGAGCAGATGCCGGGGACGGCAGATCTTTGCTTTCTGGTTGAGAGTCTGGATTCGGCCATTGCGCGGTTGAGTGCTGCCGCTGTGACGATTGTGGAGGGGCCTGTGTTCCGCACAGGTGCCAGTTCGCCGATCCTGTCTGTCTACATTCGCGATCCTGACGGCAACCTGATTGAGCTTTCCCAGCCTCAGGATGTGGTGATTGCCAGTGATGAGCGGGAGATTGCCAAGAAGGTGAAGAAGAAGCCGCCGAAGTCCAATAGCTAGAGGATTTTGTGAGGGGTGGTCCTGCTAGCCTAGCTTTTCTCTGATGCGGATTTGGAGCTGTTCTGCTGCATGATGTAGGCGAGGACTTTTTTCGCTTCATCTGGTTGTAGGAGTGGGTCCTGTAAAAACTGGCTTTGCTGCATGTCGTCCAGACTGCTTCTCTTTTGAGGATCAATCTGCATGGAGTTGTTGACGAAGCGGGCGTACTGAGACTCGTAACTCTCGTTGTAATAACCGGGCTCTCCAGCCAGATCAGGATCATCTGTTGGCTTGAGGGCTTTCTCCGGGCTGTATTTCTCGTCGGTTTGTGCGTTTTGGGATTTGGAATTACTCAGTTTGCGCACAACATGGAGAGCGAATGCATAAGGGCTGTCGCAATCCGGCGCGCCCAGAAGATTGGCTTCACCTTCACCTCCGCCATATACCATCTGGCCAACGGCATAGCCGTCCTGTTTATCGTCCAGGCGGTCACGATCCTCTGCGTCTTTGAAGGCGGCGGCGATGGCTTCCGGGCTGGAATACGCCGGGGTGCCGAAGTCCAGTGGATCTTCTCCAATGGTGCCTGCAAAGCCAAAATCAGCGATTTTGAGGGATTGGCTGTTCTTGTCGAATAGGATGTTGCCCCCTTTGATGTCGTTGTGACTGATACCTGCCGCGTTGACATGTTTCAGACTGTGAATCGGCATGCAAAATTGACCCGGTTAGGTGGGTTATGAGCGTTTAAGATTGACCCACCTGTTTGTTAGGATCCGTGCATTTAGCGCGGGGCATGAACGGGTGATATTGATGGAAAGTGCAGCCAAGATCCGCCGTCTTGTTTTACGGGATGGTCGAAGTGTCCGGTCGGTCAGT
>NZ_LMCF01000143.1 GCF_001623075.1 Pseudovibrio sp. Ad37 | reverse complement strand
CCTTGGTTGGCACAAAGCCAGCAGACGAACCTGCTAGATGAGAGCTGTTCGCCTGCTGGATTTGTGCCAACCAAGGTGGGTCAATTTTAAATGATGATGCCGGATCAATTTTGAACGCTCATTGACAATCCACTGTAAACAGAGGCGATGTTGTTAAGGTGTATCGAAATGGAGGGATGTGATTAAAATGTCCCTGAAGGTACGCAGCAAAAAAGCCGACCATGAGGCCGGCTTTCTGATGATTATCATTGCAAGGAGCAGATCAGGTTTGTTGCATGAGAGCTGCGAGTTCTGCTTTGTGGTCTTCTTCCATCTTGGTCATGAGATTAGAGATCACCTGACGGGCTTCGTCTGGCTGACACAGCGGGTCAGAGATGAAGTTGGTCTTCAGGAGCTCTTCTGCGGTGCCACGCACATCGATGTCCAGCAGGGTTGAGATATTGACGAACTCAACATATGCGGTTTCGCCGCCCTTGCCGAAGTGGCCCGGTGTGCCAGCAACGGCTGGGTCATCGGCTTGATTGAGCGCCTGATACTCAATGGTCTCGCCGCGACGCTCGATATCTCGAAGTTTGGAATGCATTGCAAAGCCAAGCGCGGCTGGCTCACCAGTATTTTGTGCACCAAATAAATTCTCGGCATGTTCTCCTGCGCGGTAGGTCATCTGACCAACGGCAAAGGTGTCCTGCTTCTCATTGGCACGTGGTTTGTCTCCATCTTTGTGTGGAAGAGACAAAAGAGCTTCCGGAGTGCCAATAGTGACAGGATCAATGCCGATTTTTGCTGCGCTGCCAAAGTCGACGATTTTAATCGCCTGACTTTCCTTGTCATAAAGGAGGTTGCCGCCCTTTATGTCGCTGTGGCTGATGCCTGCCTGAGCCAGATGGTGCACGCCGCTCAGAACATCGCGCATAATGAACTGCACGGTGCCCCAGTACTGGGAGTGGCTGAGCTTGTTGTCTGTGTACAGCTTTTCGGCAGTGGTGAAGAGCTTGCCTGCTTCGTAGCCTTCTACATGCTCAAGGGCGAGGCCTTGTACGCCCTGGACTTCCACGATGCCCATGCTTTTGACGATATTATCGTGAGGACCGATCTGGGCAATTTTGCCGTAGACCTGTGCCTCTTGTTGCAGGGCCTGCCAACCGGCTTCGGTGCTTGCGACTTTAAATGCGAAGGACTTGCCGTCCTGATTGACAAGATAGACTTCACCATTGGCCCCAGCACCAAGGCGTTTGGCGTTTTGCTCAAGCGCGGTGCGGTCTGCTTCAAAAGGGGCGGTAGCCTCCTGCGTTACACTTTCTGAACTGGTTTGGCTCGGTGGCTTTATCCGGTTTGCAAGCGTTTCAGTTGAAGCGGTGTCGAGGGGCTTTGTGTTACTTGTTGTTGGCGGTGTTGAGCCCTTTGGTGTCTCAACAGACACGCCGCGCGCTTCCAACTTCTCTGATTTTTTTGGCGCAGAGTTTTGTTGTGCACTTACGTCGTTCTGGAGTTGGCTCTGATCAACTGGAGTATGCTTGGGAGAGTTGACGGAATGCATGGATGAGAGACCTTTACAGGCGAATAGACGTCGTGCTCCAGTCCGGTTCTACGGCTTTGGAGGTTTGGGTGGATTTCGTTTCAGAAAGCCGTGCGCATACCTGCTCGCGAATTTGCATCAGGTTGACCAGTGTGTTCTCCAGTGCAAGGTCATCTGTGAACCGGAGTGTGGCCTGAGCATTCAGTTGCAAGTCACCAGATTGAGACAGGCCGAGGAAAGCTCCACGTAGGAGATCCACATCCTGATTGAGCTCCAAAGCCGCCTTCAGTGTGTTTTTATCTTCTGCAAGAAGGAGGCTGGTGATTATATAAATGAGATCAGAGCTTTCATTGAGTTCGACCGACCAACGGCTTCCGTTTGCTTCTTCAATAAGAAATAGTCCAGTATCAGGCTGGGTGGTCATACCCAGACGTCGTGCGAAAGCAGTCATTAGCTGGTCGTAGTGGGCTCGTCTCTCGTGCATGTTTTCGTAGTTTTCCCGAAGTGGTGCGCTGGTATCAACATTTACTCAGGAAGTGCCTCTTAAATCTGTGCCTTTTAGCACTAGCTTATGTTTTGTGAATTTTCGTGATCGAAAAAACGTCGCGGCAACTGGGTAATGATGGACCAAAGTCTTAGGGATAGTGGGTAATAAATTTCTCAGAGCCTGACGAATAGGGAAATGGAGAGCTTTATGCATGAGTTATTGACACCATTGCAGATGAAGAAGGCAGATCGCCTGACCATCGAGGGTGGCTTTCCCGGTATTGAGTTGATGCATAATGCGGGCAAGGCTGTGTTTGAGGTGATGCGCCAGATTCTGCATCCTTATTCGCGGGTTCTTGTGTTCTGCGGTCCCGGAAACAACGGCGGAGACGGCTTTGTTGTTGCGCAGCTTGCGGACAATGAGGGCTTTAATGTTTCTGTCGGGCTGGTGTGTGACCCGGAAACTCTCGAAGGCGATGCGGAGCTTGCATATGACGAGATGGATCTTGATTTAACCTCAATGGATAACATGCGGGCCGCGCTGGAAGAGCTGGGTGAGGACGACGTTATTGTTGATGCCTTGTTTGGTGCGGGCCTCTCTCGACCTTTAGATGATGAAGTTCTGGCGCTTGTGCAGCACATCAATGACAGTCCGGCGCAATGTGTCGCAGTTGATCTGCCCTCCGGTGTGAGTGGCCGCAGCGGCGCTGTGCTGGGTGAGGCAGTGCATGCAGATATGACAGTGACGTTCTTTCGTGCCAAGCCGGGGCACTACCTTTATCCGGGCCGGGGACATTGTGGTGAGATCGTTATTGAGCAGATCGGACTGGAGGACGCAGTCTTAGAGAAGGTTGGGCCAACCGCCTTTTACAACTGCGACAAGATTTGGGGAGATCTTCCCGATCAGCCGGCTGTGGCAGGGCATAAATATAACAGGGGGCACACTGTTGTTGTGAGTGGTCCCAAGTTTGCCACTGGTGCAAGCCGTCTTGCGGCGCTGGGCGCACAGCGGGCGGGCAGCGGGCTTGTGACTGTGGTGGCGCGGGAGCAGGCGGCTTTGGTCCATGCAGCGCATCTGACGAGTATCATGATCCGTCCGGCTGAACGTATTGCCGACTTTGAGCGTATTTTGGAAGACGAGCGGCTCAACTCCGTGGTGATCGGGCCGGCAGCAGGTATTGGCCGCGAGACGCAGGAGCGGGTTGCTGAGTGCCTTTCCGGAGCGCGCGGTGTGGTTCTGGATGCGGATGCGCTTTCGTCCTTTGAGGAAAAGCCGGAGCACTTGTTTGCCTACATTGCGGATTCTGACTGCGCTGGGCGTGTTGTGCTGACACCTCATGAGGGTGAGTTCCGGCGTTTGTTTCCTGATTTGTATGATCCCACGTCCACAGATTGCAAAGTGGAGCGCACCAAGAAGGCAGCGAAACAGGCTGGTGCTGTGGTCGTGCTGAAGGGGGCGGATACGGTGATTGCAGACCCTGAGGGCCATGTGTCCATCAATGCCAGTGGCACGCCCTGGCTTGCGACAGCTGGATCTGGTGATGTGCTGGCTGGCGTGATTGCCGGATACCTGGCGCAGGGCCTTGGCGGTTATGAGGCTGCTGCAAAAGGCGTTTGGGTGCATGGCCGGGCTGCTGAGATTGCTGGGGAAGGGCTTATTGCCGAAGATCTGGTTGCGCATATTCCGGATGTGATCACCGAGCTTGTGCAGTTCCTGGGTGATTTTTAGAGGTTTTTGACCCAAAGAGTGGGGTTCTCCTCTGAGATATCTGGTGGGAATCATCAATATTTGTGATAATTAATCTGCCAAACGTGATGCGTATCCTTTAGTGAGACAGGCAATGCGATAGGCATGCGAGAGAGAGGTGAGGGTTGCGCGTAATACGTGTGGTCGTACTCGCCCTCTGGACGATTATTACGGATATTCTTATGAGCAAGACGACACAGCACTCTGCAGCACTCCGCCAGATCATCGAGGCGCTGGCACCGTTTAAAGACCATGACGCTAAAATGCAGGTCTCAACGGTTTTGACATTGCTTGAAATTGCCGTTCATCAGGAGGAGGGGGTGACGATCCATCCTCATGGCCTTCAAAAGAAGATTGGTTACCAATCAGGAACCGCGACCCGCAACATCTATTACTGGTGCGAAGGGCACAAGGATGTGCGTGGCGGACATAACTATGCCCGTGTTGAGGCGGATAAAACGGATGGTCGCCGCCGGGAGTTGTATCTGACCGAAAAAGGCGCGGCTTTTATGCAGCGGGTTCTAACGCCACTTTGTGAGTGAGCGGAGTGGCTTGCTGGCTGGCAATGCACGAGCCAGATAAGAAAAAGGATGTGATGCGATCTCCTGCTTGAGAAATTAGCCCCGGATTGTCGTAATGCACAGTTTCATAGGTAGAAATGGCGTGGAAAACCGAGGACTGGGCATAAACAGCGTATTAGGTGGTTGACTTCTCTTAGGTTCCCATTTAGCTACCCCTCCAACGCGGCTGTGGCGAAATTGGTAGACGCACTAGATTTAGGTTCTAGCGGGAGACCGTGGGGGTTCGAGTCCCTCCAGCCGCACCATATCCCCGGTGATACGGTGCATAAATAAACGACCGTAGCTTATCGGAAACGGAAAAGTTGAGGGCGTTGTCGAGGTTCGGTTTATGCTCACCTTTTCGTCAGGCGGATAAGAGCTGAGGGATTTTCTCCCGAAGCGTTTCCCCCTCTTCGAAATTGGTGTTATGTTTACCGTGCTGGGACAAACCATATTGGTTTGTCGGTACGCGTCCTAAATCAAGGACGAAGCAAAGACCATGCAGGTATCAGAAACCCTGGCCGAGGGCCTAAAGCGCGAACTCAAAGTCGTTATCCCGGCGACGGATCTGGCGACCCGCCTCGATGAATATCTTAATGACATGAAGTCAAAGGTAAACATTAACGGCTTCCGTCCGGGTAAAGTTCCAGTTTCTCATCTCAAGAAAGTTCATGGCCGTCAGGCAATGGGTGAGCTGATCGGTAACCTGATCAACGAAACCACTGCTAAGACCATTGAAGAGCGCAAAGAAAAGCCTGCTCTTCAGCCAGAAATCGATCTTTCTGACGATGATGCTGAGAAGGTTTTGGCTGGTGAAGCAGATCTCGCTTACACCATCTCCTATGAAGTTCTGCCTCAGTTCGACATCGTAGATTTCTCTGCGATTGAACTTGAACGCCCAATCGTTGAAATTTCTGAAGATGAAGTTGACGAGCAGGTCAAGCAGATCGCAGAAAGCAACCGTCCATTTGAAGCGCGCGAAGAAGGTGCTGCTGCTGAAGACGGTGACCGCGTTACCATGCATTACCTGGGCAAGCTTGACGGCGAGCCATTTGAAGGTGGTGAAGATGAGAACGGTCAGCTGGTTCTGGGTTCTGGTCAGTTCATTCCTGGCTTTGAAGAGCAGATCGTTGGCATGAAAATCGGTGACAAAAAAGTCATCGACGTGACCTTCCCTGAAGAATACGGCGCAGCAAACCTTGCTGGTCGCGCAGTTACCTTCGACATCGACGTTAAAGGCATTGAAGCTGCTGGCGAAGTTTCCATTGATGATGAAATGGCAACCAAGCTGGGTCTTGAGTCCCTTGAGAAGCTGAAAGAAATCGTTCGTGGCCAGATTGAAAGCCAGTTCGGTGCAGCTACCCGTCAGAAAGTAAAGCGCGCTCTGCTGGACAAGCTGGACGAAGAGTACTCCTTCGAGCTGCCTGAAAAACTTCTGGAAACAGAATTTGACGGTGTCTGGAAGCAGGTTGAAGCTGACATGCAGCAGTCCGGTAAAACCTTCGAAGACGAAGAAACAACCGAAGACGAAGCTAAAGCTGAATACCGCAAGATCTCTGAGCGCCGTGTACGTCTTGGTCTGGTTCTTTCTGAAGTTGGTGAGCAGAACAAAGTTCAGGTTACCGACGAAGAAGTTCAGAAGGCTCTGTTCGACCGCGTTCGTCAGTTCCCAGGTCAGGAACAGCAGGTGTTCGAATTCTACAAGAACAACGAACAGGCTCTCGCGTCCCTGCGTGCCCCAATCTACGAAGAGAAGGTTGTGGACTACATTCTGGAACTCGCGAAAGTTTCTGACAAAGTCGTGTCCAAAGAAGAGCTGATGGCTCAGGACGAAGACGAAGCATAATTGTTGGGATTACCCAAGAATTTCGGAAAGGGGGCCTTGTGCCCCCTTTTTCTTTTTTGACATCTTGAATTTTGAGGTGGAAAGCCGAAATATCTGAAGCCGTCTTAAGTGCATAGGCCCAATGTGGTCTTTAAGCTCCCTTATAATTGGGATAAGACTATCGGGTCTTATGGAAACACTCCATAAACCTTGTGGCTTTACCTTTTGGCAAGTGCCTTTAAGACAAGGGCGACATCCCGTGGATGGGCGTGGCGCTTTTTTCGACATAAGTTTCTTGCAGGCTTACCGGAATGCCGGATAAGTTACCGAGCTTCACGAAGCTTTCTGCATATTTAAAATGGATGACGCATGACCGATCCTGTTGAGTATTTCACGAACAGCCTGGTGCCAATGGTTGTAGAGCAAACCAACCGGGGTGAGCGGGCCTATGATATCTTCTCAAGGTTGTTGAAGGAACGTATTATCTTCCTGACCGGTCCTGTGGAAGATACTGTGGCTACACTGGTGTGTTCCCAGTTGCTTTATCTGGAAGCGGAAAACCCGAACAAAGAAATTGCACTTTATATCAATTCCCCGGGTGGTGTAGTGACCAGTGGTCTTGCTATTTATGACACTATGCAGTTTATCCGTCCGAAGATTTCAACTCTTTGTATCGGTCAGGCTGCAAGCATGGGTTCCCTGCTTTTGGCTGCTGGTGAAAAGGGTATGCGCTTTTCTTTGCCAAACAGCCGCGTCATGGTTCACCAGCCTTCCGGTGGTTTCCGCGGGCAGGCGGCAGACATTATGCTGCATGCACAGGAAATTCTGAAGCTGAAGCGTCGCCTTAATGAGATCTATGTTGATCATACGGGTCAGACTCTTGATGCTGTTGAAGAAGCGCTTGAACGTGATAACTTTATGAGTGCAGATGCGGCGAAAGAGTTCGGTCTGATTGATAACGTTATCGAAAATCGCGAGAGCTTAAACGTTATCGAACCAGCTTAAAGCCGGTTTTTTAAAGTAACTCGTGCTCAAGTTTTTTTAACAGGGAATGAACTTTGCGTGCGAGGCTTAAAGGAATGTTGATTATTGCGAGCCAAATATCGCATAAGAGAATGGCTATTAGTGATTTCCAAAGCTTCCCTCTGGAAGCGGAACACAAAACGCGATAAGTCAGTAGAACGTCGCGGCGAAAGTATCGCTGTCGAACTAAGAATTCTAACAGGGGCTGTGTCCCTTGAAACGATGCGGGGTTATATCTCATGAGCAAAGCCAGCGGCAGCGACAGCAAGAATACGCTTTACTGCTCGTTTTGCGGAAAAAGCCAGCATGAGGTCCGTAAGCTGATTGCGGGTCCGACCGTATTCATCTGCGATGAGTGTGTCGAGCTCTGCATGGACATTATTCGCGAAGAAAACAAATCTTCGCTTGTGAAGTCTCGTGATGGGATTCCGACGCCTCAGGAAATTCGTGGTGTTCTTGATGATTACGTGATTGGTCAGGGCCGAGCCAAAAAGGTTCTGTCTGTAGCGGTTCATAACCACTACAAGCGCCTGAATCATGCTTCCAAGAACAACGATGTTGAACTTGCTAAGTCCAACATCCTTCTGGTTGGTCCTACCGGATGTGGTAAAACCCATCTGGCACAAACGCTCGCCCGAATTCTGGATGTTCCGTTTACGATGGCTGACGCAACCACGCTGACTGAAGCGGGTTACGTTGGTGAAGACGTTGAAAATATTATTCTGAAGCTGCTTCAGTCCGCAGATTACAATGTTGAGCGTGCGCAGCGCGGTATTGTCTACATCGATGAGGTGGACAAAATTACCCGTAAGGCAGAAAACCCTTCCATCACCCGTGACGTTTCTGGTGAAGGTGTTCAGCAGGCACTGCTGAAGATCATGGAGGGGACTGTTGCCTCTGTTCCGCCGCAAGGTGGTCGTAAGCATCCGCAGCAGGAATTCCTGCAGGTAGATACAACAAACATTTTGTTTATCTGCGGTGGTGCATTTGCTGGTCTGGACAAGATCATTTCTGACCGTGGTCGCAAAACCTCTATCGGCTTTGCTGCTTCTGTGCTTGCACCTGAAGATCGCAAGACCGGTGAGTTGTTCTCAGAGCTTGAGCCTGAAGATCTGCTGAAGTTTGGTCTTATCCCTGAGTTTGTTGGCCGTTTGCCGGTTATTGCAACTCTTGAAGATCTGGATGAAGACGCTTTGGTGTCCATCTTGAGTGAACCTAAGAATGCGCTAGTTGCGCAGTACCAGCGTTTGTTCGAGATGGAGAACGTAGAGCTGACGTTCCATGAAGACGCTCTGAAGGCAGTTGCCCGACGTGCAATTGAACGTAAGACCGGTGCTCGCGGGCTGCGTTCTATTCTGGAAGCAATTCTGCTGGAAACCATGTACGAGCTTCCTGGCCTTAAGGGTGTGAAGGAAGTTGTGATTTCCGGTGAGGTGGTCGACGGCGATGCGCGTCCTTTGTACATTTACGAGGATCGTGCGGAGAATTCAGCAACCAGCGCGTAAGGCGATGGGGACTGATGAGCCAGTAGGCTTCGCTCACGGGTATTGAGTTTAATTTGGGCGGTAACTTCTTGAAAAAAGTGCCGCCCATTTTTTGTCTCATGTGTCTAGCATGATGATGCGTATGAGTGTTCTGCGTAAACGCGAACCAAGACCGGGAAGGATGGTGTTCCAGCTTAAGTGTGAGGACGATCAAACGGTGTTATACGCTCCTGATAACAGGAAAAAAGCTTATAATATCAACAGATCGCTGAAAGACTTGGAAGCGGAGTGCTTGACACTTGGAGGCGGTGTCTCCACCTAATAGGTCTAGTTCGCAGCTTGGCGAATTTGTTTGTGCCCGTTTTGGGGCGAGTGAATTCGGCCCTCGAAATTCTACGAGTGCCCTAAGGGCCTTAGTCGATTTTTATGTTGCGCTTTTTCGTAGCTTTCGTTGGAAAGCTGCAATTTGAAAGGAATAGAGATGGCTGACAATGAAATGCGCCCGGAAGAAGAGACAGAAAACTCTGTTTTTCCTGTTCTCCCACTGCGCAACATCGTCGTATTCCCTCATATGATCGTGCCGCTGTTTGTAGGGCGCGAGAAATCGATCCGTGCTCTGGAAGAGGTGATGGAGTCTGACAAGCAGATTTTGCTTGCGACCCAGATGAACGAGGCGGATGACGATCCGGATACCGATCAGATTTACAAAGTCGGTACCCTTGCAACAGTTTTGCAGCTGCTGAAGCTGCCAGATAACACCGTAAAGGTTTTGGTTGAAGGTGGTGCACGTGCCGAAATCGGCAAGTTCACTGATCGCGAAGACCTTTATGAAGCAGAAGCCGTTATTCTTGATGAAGCTGGCGGTGACGAGGTTGAAGTCGAGGCTCTTGGCCGTTCAGTGATTTCCGAGTTCGAGAACTACGTGAAGCTGAACAAAAAGGTGTCTCCTGAGGTTCTCGGCGCTGTTAATCAGATTGACGACTTCTCGAAGCTTGCTGATACCATTGCATCCCACCTTGCTGTGAAGATCCAGGACAAGCAGGAACTGCTTGGCACTGTGGCTGTCACCGACCGCCTTGAGAAGGTGCTAGGC
The DNA here is from genome assembly GCF_001623075.1 of Pseudovibrio sp. Ad37. GTDB lineage: Bacteria > Pseudomonadota > Alphaproteobacteria > Rhizobiales > Stappiaceae > Pseudovibrio. The sequence goes on along the minus strand of NZ_LMCF01000143.1, from coordinate 48,531 downwards.
ATGATGGAGAGCGAGATCTCCGTTCTGCAAGTGGAAAAGCGCATCCGCTCCCGCGTGAAGCGCCAGATGGAGAAAACGCAGCGCGAGTACTATCTGAATGAGCAGATGAAGGCCATTCAGAAAGAACTCGGCGATGGTGAAGATGGCCGTGATGAACTTGCTGAGCTGGAAGAGCGCGTTGCGAAGACGAAGCTGTCCAAGGAAGCTCGCGAGAAGGCGAATGCTGAGCTGAAAAAGCTCAAGCAGATGAGTCCGATGTCTGCGGAAGCGACAGTGGTTCGCAACTACCTTGACTGGCTGATCGGCATTCCGTGGAGCAGAAAGTCCAAGGTTAAGCATGACCTGACGCTTGCTGAGAAGGTTCTGGATACCGACCACTTTGGCCTTGAGAAGGTCAAGGAACGCATTGTGGAGTACCTTGCAGTGCAGAAGCGCGCGAACAAGCTGCGTGGCCCTATCCTGTGTCTTGTTGGCCCTCCAGGCGTTGGTAAAACGTCTCTTGGTAAATCTATTGCGAAAGCAACCGGACGTGAATTTGTACGCATGTCTCTTGGTGGCGTGCGTGATGAGGCTGAAATTCGCGGTCACCGCCGCACTTACATCGGCTCCATGCCGGGTAAAGTCATTCAGTCCATGAAAAAAGCGAAGAAGTCCAACCCGCTGTTCCTGCTCGATGAGATCGACAAGATGGGTATGGATTTCCGTGGCGATCCGTCTTCCGCTCTGCTTGAGGTTCTTGACCCAGAGCAGAACGGCAGCTTCATGGATCACTACCTCGAAGTGGAATACGACCTATCCGACGTCATGTTTGTGACCACAGCCAATACGCTGAACATTCCGGGTCCACTGATGGACCGTATGGAGGTCATCCGTATTGCTGGTTACACTGAAGATGAGAAGATCGAGATCTGCCGTCGTCACCTGTTGCCAAAGGCTGTGAAGAACCACGGTCTGAAGGATGGTGAGTTTGAAGTGTCTGATGGCGCTTTGCAGAAGACCATCCGTCTTTACACCCGTGAAGCTGGTGTGCGTAACCTTGAGCGTGAGATGAGCACTCTGGCCCGTAAGGCTGTGAAGGATATTCTGGTCAACGACAAGAAGACCATCAAAGTGGATGAAGAGCTGATTGAGGAATACCTCGGTGTGCCTCGCTTCCGCTTCGGTCAGGTTGAAGATGAAGATCAGGTTGGTGTTGTCACCGGTTTGGCGTGGACTGAAGTGGGCGGCGAGCTGCTGACCATTGAAGGTGTCATGATGCCCGGTAAGGGCAAGATGACCGTAACCGGCAACCTGCGTGATGTGATGAAAGAGTCCATCTCCGCTGCTGCTTCTTACGTTCGCTCCCGTTCAGAAGACTTCGGCATTGAGCCTCCGCTCTTCGAAAAGCGCGAACTGCACGTTCACGTTCCAGAAGGGGCTACTCCAAAAGATGGTCCATCTGCTGGTATCGCCATGGCGACAACTGTTATCTCCGTGATGACCGGTATTCCGGTTCGTCGTGATGTGGCGATGACGGGTGAGATCACACTGCGTGGCCGCGTGCTGCCAATCGGTGGTCTGAAAGAGAAGCTTCTGGCTGCTCTGCGTGGCGGCATTAAGAAGGTTATGATCCCTGCGGATAACGCAAAGGATTTAGCTGATATTCCTGACAATGTGAAAAACGAATTGGAAATTATTCCAGTCGCTCGCATGGACGAAGTGCTTGAACATGCTCTTGTTCGTATGCCTGAAGCCATCGAATGGAGCGAAGAGGAAGAAAAGTCCAACTCCGAAGCATTGGTCAAAGATGACAAGGGTTCTGGGGTCGTTGCTCACTGAACCAGAGCGTCTGCTTGTGGATACAAAAGCCTCGGACAAGTTCCGAGGCTTTTTTTGGTTGATACTACACAGAAAATGGCCGTTTTCTGCGGTTCGCGGCTTGATTTGAACGCAATTTCGCACGAATGTCCGATTCAGGAGTGCAGCGCGAATCTAAAGCATTCCCCACGTTATTTTAGAAAGGGACAGTCATGAACAAGAATGATCTGATCGGGGCCGTTGCGGAAAAAACTGGCTTGACCAAAGCACAGGCAGGCGAAGCAGTAGAAGCATCTTTCGAAGCAATCACTGAAACCCTGAAGAGCGGCGATGAAGTTCGGATCATCGGATTTGGCAACTTTTCAGTTTCCGCTCGTGCAGCAACTGAAGGCCGTAATCCACGCACAGGTGAGACCATTCAGATTCCGGCTTCCAAGACGCCGAAATTTAAAGCTGGTAAAGGCCTGAAGGACGCGGTCAACGCCTAATTGGGCTTGTTCGTTTTGGGTTTAAAAGTCCCTGTTGTTCATTGGAGCAGCAGGGGCTTTTTTTATGCGCTCATTTCTGATGGGTCGCCGGTTTTTTGCTGTGACGACAAGCCTTTGTTTAATCAGGTAATTCACAGGGTGGATGGCGGTTCCAAGTTTTTTGCTGGTAATGTCGTTTTTTTCAATCTCAGGCCTTGCCAAGGGTAGGGAGGGCGGCTAAATAGCTCCCCACGCCACACGGCGTACCACCCTGCGGGGGCGATTAGCTCAGTTGGTAGAGCGCTTCGTTTACACCGAAGATGTCGGGAGTTCGAGTCTCTCATCGCCCACCATTCTCTTTCAGAGGATGTTCAACGCTCTAGGATGGGCGATTAGCTCAGTTGGTAGAGCGCTTCGTTTACACCGAAGATGTCGGGAGTTCGAGTCTCTCATCGCCCACCATTCCTCTCAGAGGATTTCAAGTCTCCCGGAGTTCCGCGGAGGCTTTTTTGTTGTTCGCACTCCTGAAAATTACCGAGGACAGGGCTGTTAAGCTTAAGGGGGTGTTTCGGCAATTGGTTTCTTAAGGTTGTAGGGCAGGGCGCCAATCTGAGCAAAAACCAAAGGGTGATCTCAGGATCTTATCGTTAAGCTTGCTTCAATAGCCTGTGGAGCTTATTCGCGGAGTGCGCTCTCTTTTCGTCAATTTTTCGAGAGCTGCTTTGCCGTTTAATGAGTGAAATCCTGGTGTTCGGTTGGAAACAATCGTGTAGGACTTGCTCAAGAGCTGTAATTGCGTTGCTAAGTGTGCCGTAGATAACAGCTTGCATGACTGAGATCGTTTTTAACTCCGCGTGGCAAACAAGTATAACTACGTGGAGGCATGCGCCGTATGAATGGTTCAAGTCATAAGCACCCCATCTGTCCGCCACTTGTGTGGCACACTCTGGTCACCATCCTTCTGGCAGGCATCGTTGCAGATGTGAGCTGGGAGATCTGGGCGCGCTATATCACGCCGTTCTGGGTTGGTGGTCCGCTACAGCCAGCTGCTCTTGTGCAGTCTGTCTTTGGTTTCAGAAGCCTTTTCTGGGCTGAAGTTATTCACGCCGTAGTTGGCGTCGTCTTCTATCCTATCGGATACCTCTATATTGCTCGTCCGCTGGCACGTGTGATCATCCCGCCGCTGCCATGGTGGGTTGTTGGCCTTTGCTATGGCGTTGGTCTTTGGGTGTTCGCGCTTTACATCATGGCGCACATCTTTGCTGGTCTTCCACCGTTCCTCGGCTTCATTCAGCTGACATGGGCGTCTCTGGTTGGTCACATGATCTTTGGCTTCATGACAGCCCTGATCGTGCGTATTCGCCACGGTTGGTGAGCTTCTTAAAGCTTTGATGCAAAATAAAAGGCAGCTTCTCTGGGGAGGCTGCCTTTTTGCTTTCGTTGGGCTGTATCTATTAGAAAGTCAGGTCTTGTGCTGGCTTTGAAGAGATCTAGAACGCGCCCTTGCGGTTTTCAATCGCCTCTTTGATTGGCTTGCTGCTGTAAAATACAAGGCGCAGGCCGCTCACGGTGTCTTCTCCAAAGACCTCCAGGCTATGGTAGTCCGTGCAATTGTCCGACAGCTGGCGAAGAGCTTCCGCGTTGGATGGTTTATCCAGAGCTTCCTTCAGGAGTTCACCGCTGTTGTTGACGTATGTAATACGGCAGGTTTTGTCCTCGGTGGCGGTCATGTTCTCTAAGTGAGTGAGGACAGGGTAGGCGTCCAGCAGCTTGCCCATGATTGCAGCGCGGGGAGCTGGGTTTTTGAAGCTGACTTCACGCTGCAGGCCGTAGATGTTCTCGTCCTGGGTGAGCACGCTTACGGTTTCAGAGAGCGTGTCTTTCTCGAGTGTACAAACTGTCTTTGTCTCATCAACTAAGCATCCTTGATACCCGACCTTTTCCAGAAGGCCTCTTACATCATGCTCAAAGCGCTCAACGGTTAAGCCGTGAACTGACGGAAGGTTGGCCCGATCAAGAGCGGGATGCTTCGAGGAGGTCACCGCGACTTGTGTCTCGTTTTTGGGAGACGCGTTTGGAGTGAAATTTACCACCTGAGCGTTGTTGGTTGCGTTTGAACCGGGGGTGACAGGTATTGTAATGTTGATTTGCTGCGATGGTGCGGCTGTTGCAACTGGTGCTACTACCGGCGTTGGTGCAACGATCGCCACAGGTATTGGGGTCGTGGCTGCAACCGGCGCTGGGGCAGAGGCTACGACCGGTGTTGGCGCTGCCGGCTGTTGTGGTGTTGTCAGCTCATAGAGCTTGGCAATTTGTCTGTTATCGAGCTTGCCATTTGCATAACCACCGATGGAAATTTGAAACTGGCGTATGGCGTTGCGCGTGCGGCGGCCTGAAACGCCGTCTGGTGTTCCAGTATCAAAGCCCAGCATGTTCAGGCGTAACTGGATGTCCTGTGTCTCTGCTGAAAAGTTAGTTCTTTTCCGTGTTGTTCGTTTCTGCGTCTGAGCTGGCGCATTCTTTTTGGCGCCATTTACAATAGCGCTACCAATAATGCCTGCGGCCAAGGCCGAAGATGAAATCCTCAGAGCCTGCACGAGCGGTGGTGGCGCTGACTGCTAAAGAGAGGGAGAGAGCGGATGTAAGCTTTGTCATTTTGCGCATTTTGTTGCCTTGCACACATAAAAAATTAAAGGAAAGGCGGGAAAGGCCCACTTGCAGCAAATTTATCTCAAACTCTAAAAAATGTAAGTTGAAATAAATTAAGTAGTTCTATCTTAAGTTGAGAGATCTTATTGCTGATATCTCCAGGGTATCGGTCATAATTGAAGCGTATCTGTTGTTTTACGTCGGCTTGAGGTGAATGCATTTCATGTGAGTGGGTGCGTTTCAGGCAATGATTTAAGGTGTCGGACCTTAGAAATGATGCTGAAGCAGATATCTGAGGTTTGGCTGATGTAGAAAAGGCAGCTTCCGATGGGAGGCTGCCTTTTCTGTCTTGAGATGCTTGATCTGTTTTGATGGATCGGGGTTGAGTTACTTCACACCCCAGATGGACAGCTTGACCTGTTGGTTTTCGCCGATGAGGGCTACGACGAAGTTTGCATCGTAGTTTTGGATAGGATGAAACTCAGCTAAGGCGACGTCGTAGTATTTGCCGTTGATACGACCTGAGGCGTCTTTGTCATAGGTGGTGCCAGCGTGATCCCATAGGTGGACCTCCATTCGCTGCTTGCCACGGTTTTTCGGGTTTCGTTTGCAGAAGGTGTCAAAGCCCAGGTGGCTGCTGACCAGATAGTTGCCATTGCTGATTACTTCTACGGCGACTTCCTTTGCGACGCCTCCGCTGCCCTGAAACTCACGCTCAGCTCTTCGGCGGAGGTACTGGGTGCCGTCGGTTCCAATATCCCATTCGATTAGCTTGCCACGCCCATGGGGTTCTTTATGTATGGTCTGACCTAAGCATCGATGCCCTGTTTTGAACTCGCTGGGGCCTTTGCTTGTTGATAGGGTGGTCCATCGGCCATTGGGAGTGCCATCGGCAGCAGTAATTGCGGCTTTCTGGATTTGGCCCATGCTTACAAGTGTTGGGCCGCGTTCGATCATAGATGCGTTCTGACGTTTGCGAAGGCGAGTAACTCGCAGTTTTCCATCATCGTCACGGAAGGCGAGAAGGTTTGCAGTTCCATCGCTCAGGGCAAGTTGGTCCGCAGAGCCAGCAAACTCATAAATGCCGCGACGGTCGAGTGCTTTCTCCGTCGGGATGTCTTTTGCTTGCTTCAATTTGAAGGCTTGTGCAAACAAGGTGCCGTTCTTTCGTTGAGCGACGACCATAGCAGCAGAGCCAGAACTTGCAGAGGTTACTTCTGTAACTTCCGGGCCGGAGCGAAAGCCACGATATGTGATGGTCCCGTTTCCTGTGATCTTCCAAAGCATGACCCGCAACTTATTATCTGCATCGATGATCGGTGTAATGAAGTGGGTGTTGTCGATCTTTGCAATGGATACGCTGCGAGCTTTGCCCCGGTCGATAAAATCTTTTGGTATTTCAACATTGGACTGCCATGTAGAGATGACGAGGTTATCTGCTGAATCTGATGCGACGAGGATGTACCCCAGATGTCCATTGGCATCATAGCTTGCTGCTTCGATTTCTTTGGCGAGGAACGAAACGGAGTATGCCGCTGCTGTATATGAGACGTCAGGTTTAAATTCTTTGAGCTTGTATAGCTTCTCAGAAAGGGCGGGGGTGGTGATCAGGCACAGTGCGGCCAGCAGCAGAGCCAGTGCTTTTACTCTCAACATTTTGGAGCTCCCAAAAGGACAAATTTGCGGGTGAGCAGAAATGCATTTTTGAGGCTACTTTAACTGTGTATGCAGCAGGAATAATCTCTCGGTTGTAGGGAGGTAATCCTTAGGATGGAGCTTGGGGTGATCTGCTGTATTGGCCTCGGGAGGTATGAGGCCAATACAAAAGAGGATGGTGTTCAGAACTTCAGCTCATCTGCGGCTTCGGATTTGGTTTGGAAGATACCAGTTTGCTCTTCCTCTGCTTGTTGAATGGGGTGGCCGTCGTAGAGAGTGATACGCATGGATTTGAGGTTGCGGTTGCCTTCCAGTTCGATGGCGTAGAAGTTGCGGCAGTTTTCGGTGAGTGTTAGGAGCGTTTCTGGGTCGGATGGGTTGGCTTCTGTTGGTGCTAACAAGCTGCTTCCATTACCTCCGTATTGCTCCAGGCAGATTTTAGAGCTGGATGTTGCCATCTTTTTGAAGCGAGTGAGGTTTGGGTAGGCCTCTGCTAGCTTTGTGAGGACTGCAGACCTTGGGGCGGCGGTCTTGAAGGTCACAGTGCGGCTCAGTCCGTAGATGATGTTTCCAACCTTACTGACGCTGACGGTTTCCTCGAGGTTCTTGGTGGCTTTCTTGCAGATGGTCAGTCCGGTTGTCTCTACACACTCTTCATAGCCTTCTGTTTTTAGAAAGCTTGCGGTTTCGTCGCTGCGCATGCCAGTGATCAGTCCGTAAATGTTGGGTGGATTTTTAGGGTCCAGAGCAAGCTTGTTTTCTTTTGGGATTCTGACCGTTGCTTTTTCTGCCTCAGAGTACCCACCGGGATTGGATTGGGGCAGAGGTGGTTGAGCTGGTGTTGGCTGCGCCTGATCGATCTGGGTCTTCTGATAGCGCTTCTTTTGCGTGCGGGTGTAAAGCTCTTCTAATTGAGACTGTGTGAGCCGCCCGGTTGCCACGTAACCAAGGGTGCTTTGAAACCTGCCTATTGCGCGCAAGGTGCGCTTACCAGCTACGCCGTCAGGGAAACCGGCGTTGTAGCCCAGCAAGTTCAGGCGATACTGGACGTCTTTCAACTGAATGCGGCTGAGAGCCACTGTTTGCTGAGTTGGGATGCGGGGAATGCTGCGCGCCTGCTGCGATTGAGCGGTGACGACATGCGGGGTTGGTTGTTGAGCTGCGGTGTGATCAATGATCGTGTTTCCGATCGCTCTTACACCAAGTCCGATGATGAAGTCCCCCGTATCAGCCTGGGTGGATGAGGGGATTGCGACAGCTGTTGTTGCTGCAAGAGCAAGCGCTTTGAAAAATGTGCCCATAAAACCGGTCCTTGAAATGAAATGGACTGTCGACTTTTTTGTATTTTGATTGAGATGATTGTTCCTGAGTTTATCGCAGGAGCCGCCCCAAGCTAAGTAGAATTACGAGATTTGACTTTTTTGAGGCGGTTTTCAAATTTTCATTGATGGCGAATAAGATATTTTTCAGGGCTAGCCAAAAAGTCCTTGAGTCCAGAAGGGGATAAAATGGGTGATATGCAGTCCTGTTTTCCACATCTGAACGCATTTCGAGGCCGATTTTCACAGTGAAAACAAGTTATTCAGGAAAAACTCGCAAAGTCGATCCAACTTCGCTTGACTTGGACCCGCCCCCGCCGTAAATCAGCGCCACCAACAACGACACAACGTTGCTGACCCAAGCGGGTGTAGCTCAGTTGGTTAGAGTGCCGGCCTGTCACGCCGGAGGTCGCGGGTTCGAGTCCCGTCACTCGCGCCACTTTTCCTTAGGGAGAGTGGTGCAGGAAAGCAAAGTGTTGTTGAAGGTAGTTTGGATTGAGCGGGTGTAGCTCAGTTGGTTAGAGTGCCGGCCTGTCACGCCGGAGGTCGCGGGTTCGAGTCCCGTCACTCGCGCCACTTCCCTTGGGAAGTGGTGTTCAGTCCAAGCAAACTGTTATAGCTGCGGGTGTAGCTCAGTTGGTTAGAGTGCCGGCCTGTCACGCCGGAGGTCGCGGGTTCGAGTCCCGTCACTCGCGCCACTTCTCTTTGAGAAGTAGCTGCTATAACAAACACATAAATGAGAGTTGCGGGTGTAGCTCAGTTGGTTAGAGTGCCGGCCTGTCACGCCGGAGGTCGCGGGTTCGAGTCCCGTCACTCGCGCCACTTTCATTTACTACGAAAAGCACGGTGTTCGCTTTAAATAGCGCGCTGTGCTTTCGTGTATTCTGGCTCATCTTCTCTGGATTTCATTGCATTATCTACCCATGTTTTCTGCTGAAGCTTTGCTGTCTTATATTTAGGGTAGGGGAACTGCCGGATATGGCAGATTTAGCGGACAAGCTTTAGTGGGCAGGGGCTTAAAACAAAGTCCATTATGGTGGCTCATGGGTATTGCCCTGCGACTCTTCAATTGAGACGTTTTGACTATTTACGCAGAACTACGCAGGAAAATGCACCAATTTTATTGTCCGATTTTAAGTCTTGAGTAGTTTTCCCAAGCAATTGTTAGAAAACGTCATTTTTCTATTTTAATATGAGTATTTTACTCATAATATATATCTCTAGGTTTTTAGCGGCTTTTTAGTGCCCGCCTCTCGAGAATGTGATCTTCTCGTGGCGTAAGGCACTCTTTCCGACCCGATTTACTCCGTTGTAAGGTCTTGCGCAGATGGTGGGGCTAAGCTAATCGTGCGTTGCGGTGCGACTAGATACACCGGATCCTAGGGTGTCCTTCCAAATCTTACGCCCTACTTTCTGCCGTGTGTGCAGTGCACCAAGAGTTTTATTGGTCGCATGACCTGTTACGTCCAGGGACGGATATACAAATGGAAGACCTCCTCAGGGAGTACATCCCGATTGTCGTCTTTATCGGTGTTGCCCTCGTTATTGGCCTCGCGCTTCTCATTGCCCCGTTTATCGTTGCTTTCAAGAATCCAGATTCTGAGAAGCTTTCTGCTTACGAGTGTGGCTTTAACGCCTTTGATGACGCGCGTATGAAATTCGACATCCGGTTTTATCTGGTATCGATCCTTTTCATCATCTTTGATCTCGAAGTTGCTTTCCTCTTCCCATGGGCTGTTGCTTATGGTGGGCTGGGCTGGTTTGGCTTCGTCTCCATGATGATCTTCCTGGGCGTGCTCACGATTGGGTTCATCTATGAATGGAAGAAGGGAGCGCTGGAATGGGATTGATCTCTGACGGCTCCAAGCCTCTTGTCTCTGAAGCTCCAAAAGGGATCATTGATCCCAACACAGGTCGCCCAGTGGGCGAGAATGATCCGTTCTTCATGAATGTGAACAACGAGCTTTCTGATAAGGGTTTTCTGGTTACTTCCAGTGAAAGCTTGATTCAGTGGGCACGTACCGGTTCGCTTATGTGGATGACGTTTGGTCTTGCCTGTTGTGCAGTGGAAATGATGCAGATGTCGATGCCGCGTTATGACGCAGAGCGTTTCGGCTTTGCTCCTCGTGGCTCCCCACGTCAGTCTGATGTGATGATTGTTGCCGGAACATTGACCAACAAAATGGCACCTGCGCTGCGTAAGGTTTACGACCAGATGCCAGAGCCTCGTTATGTGATCTCCATGGGATCATGTGCAAATGGCGGCGGTTACTACCACTATTCCTATTCTGTTGTTCGCGGATGTGACCGGGTTGTTCCGGTTGATATCTATGTGCCGGGTTGTCCTCCAACTGCTGAAGCGCTGCTTTATGGTGTGCTGCTGCTGCAGAAGAAGATCCGCCGCACGGGTACGATTGAAAGATAAATTACAGGTCGTGCGCTTTCGTGGTGCACGGCCTTATCGACATTGCTGGCATGGGGTTCCTTGCCATTTGTGAGATGTCCAACCTATAGGAAACAAGGTGATGGACGAGACGCTTAGCGAACTCGGTGAATTTATCGAGCTAACGCTTGGAGACAAAGTTAAGAGCTGGTCGGTTGCTTATGGCGATCTGGCTCTTAATGTGTCCCATGATGAGATTATCAAAGTTTTGCGTTTCCTGCGCGATGACGCGCGGTGCGGCTTTGTAGCATTGGTTGATATTTGCGGTGTGGACTGGCCAGCTCGGGAAAAACGTTTCGATGTTGTGTACCACCTGCTTTCCCCCGTTCAGAACTTGCGCGTTCGCGTGAAGGTTCAGACAGATGAGGCCACTCCGGTTCCTTCTGTAATCTCCATTTTCAGGGGTGCTGAATGGTTTGAACGTGAAGCCTACGACATGTACGGCATTCTGTTCACCGGTAACCCGGATCTGCGGCGTTTGCTGACTGACTACGGTTTTGACGGCTTCCCGCTTCGCAAGGATTTCCCTCTGACTGGTTATGTAGAGGTTCGCTACGACGACACCAAGAAACGTGTTGTTTATGAGCCTGTGCAGCTTACTCAGGAATTCCGTAGTTTTGATTTCCTCTCACCATGGGAAGGTACTGACTACGTGCTTCCTGGTGATGAAAAAGCATCGAACTGAGGCACGGGTAGAGAATGGCTGAGGCTCAGGTACGAAACTTTAATATTAACTTTGGTCCGCAGCACCCTGCGGCGCACGGTGTGCTGCGTCTGGTTCTTGAACTGGACGGTGAGGTGGTCATTCGCGTTGACCCGCATATCGGATTGCTGCACCGGGGTACTGAAAAACTGATCGAGCACAAGACCTATCTTCAGGCTGTGCCTTACTTCGACCGGTTGGACTATGTAGCACCCATGAACCAGGAGCATGCTTATGCTCTTGCTGTTGAGCGTTTGCTGGGCATTGAAGTGCCAAAACGCGGTCAGCTGATCCGTGTGCTTTATTCAGAAATCGGGCGTTTGCTATCACATCTTCTGAATGTGACCACGCAAGCATTGGATGTTGGTGCGTTGACACCACCGCTGTGGGGCTTTGAGCCACGCGAAGAGCTCATGGGTTTTTATGAACGAGGTTGTGGTGCCCGTATGCACGCAGCTTATGTGCGTCCAGGCGGTGTGCATCAGGATCTTCCTGCTCAATTGCTTGAGGATATGTGGAACTGGTGTGATCCGTTCCTCAAAACTCTTGACGACATTGAAGGCCTTCTGACTGACAACCGTATCTTCAAACAGCGTAACGTTGATATCGGCATTGTTGATCTTGATGATGCCTGGGCAATGGGCTTTTCCGGTGTAATGGTCCGTGGTTCTGGTGCGAAGTGGGATCTGCGTAAGTCGCAGCCTTACGAGTGCTATGATGAAATGGAATTCGACATTGCAGTCGGTAAGAACGGTGACTGTTACGATCGTTACCTGATCCGGATGTTTGAGATGCGTCAATCTGTTCGCATCATGAAGCAGTGTCTGGAGATGCTGGGTAAGGAAACTGGCCCTGTTTCTTCAACCGATGGTAAAGTGGTTCCTCCGAAGCGCAATGAAATGAAGCGCTCCATGGAAGCTCTGATCCATCATTTCAAGCTTTACACTGAGGGTTACAAAGTTCCTGAAGGTGAAGTTTATGCAGCCGTTGAAGCGCCAAAAGGCGAATTCGGTGTTTATCTTATCTCTGACGGAACCAATAAGCCTTACCGCTGTAAAATTAAGGCTCCGGGTTTTGCCCATTTGCAGGCAATGGATTATATGTGCAAGGGTCACATGTTAGCTGATGTAGCTGCAGTAATGGGTTCTCTAGATATCGTATTCGGGGAGATTGACCGATAATGTCAGTGCGTCGTCTTCATCACGAACAACCAGATTCTTTTGAGTTCTCTCCAGAAAATCTGGAATGGGCGAATAAAGTTATCGCGCGTTATCCAGAAGGGCGTCAGGCATCTGCTGTCGTGCCAATTCTGTGGCGTGCGCAAGAGCAGGTTGGTTGGGTGACCGAACCAGCGATCCGTGTGATCTCTGAAATGCTCGATATGCCTCGCATCCGTGTTCTGGAAGTGGCAACCTTCTACACCATGTTCCAGCTGCAGCCGGTCGGTAAAAAAGCACACATTCAGGTGTGTGGTACGACCCCCTGTCAGCTGCGTGGTTCTGAAGAGCTTATCAAAGTTTGTAAAAGCAAGATCTCCGAGACCCCTCATACCCTTTCCGAAGATGGAAATTTCTCCTGGGAAGAGGTTGAGTGCCTTGGTGCTTGTGTAAACGCGCCGATGGTGCAGATCTTCAAAGACTTCTATGAGGATCTGGATGTTGAGAAGTTTGAAAAGCTTCTTGATAACATTGCAGGCGGAAAGCCGGTTCTACCGGGCCCTCAGGGTGTTGACCGTATCTTCGCGGCGCCAGAGGGTGGTCCAACCACATTGTTGAATATTGAGGACACCACAAAGGGTGCGCCTCAGGAAGCTATTGTTGTTGACGGTTCCGATGCAGCGTCACGGCACCATGCAGGTGCTGCTCTGAATACTGGCGGTGCTGGTTATACTGGTGTTCCTCGTCCGGCTGAGGCTGGTGTTGCGGAGTTCTTGGAGAGCCACCGCAAAGCTCAGGAAGCCAAAGCGAAAGGTGAGGGGTAAGCGATGCTGAACGATTCCGATCGTATCTTCACCAATATCTATGGTCTGCATGACTGGGGGCTCGAAGGGGCTCGTCAGCGTGGATCATGGTCTGGTACCAAAGACATTATTGACAAAGGTCGCAGCTGGATCATCGACGAAATGAAGACTTCCGGTCTTCGTGGTCGTGGTGGTGCAGGCTTCCCGACTGGCCTGAAGTGGTCCTTCATGCCGAAGGAAAGCGATGGTCGTCCGGCCTATCTCGTTGTTAATGCAGATGAGTCCGAGCCGGGTACCTGTAAAGACCGTGAAATCATGCGTCACGATCCTCACCATCTGGTTGAGGGCTGCTTGCTTGCTGGTTTCGCGATGGGTGCTATTGCGGCGTACATTTACGTGCGCGGCGAGTTCATTCGTGAACGTGAGCGCCTGCAGGCTGCGATTGATCAGGCTTATGATGCTGGCCTGATCGGCAAGAACAACAAGAACGGCTATGACTTTGATATCTACGTGCACCACGGTGCAGGGGCTTACATCTGCGGTGAAGAAACTGCACTGCTGGAAAGTCTTGAGGGTAAAAAAGGTCAACCGCGTCTGAAGCCTCCGTTCCCTGCGAACATGGGTATCTATGGCTGTCCAACCACAGTGAACAACGTGGAATCCATTGCTGTTGCCCCGACCATCTTGCGTCGTGGTGGTGCATGGTTCTCCGGTATTGGCCGCGAAAACAACGCTGGTACAAAATTGTTCTGTGTTTCCGGACACGTGAACAAACCTTGTACCGTTGAAGAGACCATGGGTATTCCGTTCAAGGAGCTGATTGAAAAGCACTGCGGTGGCATCCGTGGCGGCTGGGACAATCTGCTGGCGGTTATTCCGGGTGGTTCTTCTGTTCCTTGTGTGAAGGGCGAAGAAATTCGCGACGCCAAGATGGACTTTGACGGTCTGCGCGAAGTTGGCTCTTCCCTGGGTACAGCTGCTGTGATCGTGATGGACAACTCCACGGACATCATCAAAGCGATTGCTCGTCTGTCCTACTTCTACAAACACGAAAGCTGCGGTCAGTGTACGCCGTGCCGTGAAGGTACGGGCTGGATGTGGCGTGTTATGGAGCGGATGGTCAAGGGCGAGAGCTCTTATGAGGAAATCGACATGCTGTTCAAAGTGACCAAGCAGGTGGAAGGTCATACGATCTGCGCGCTTGGTGATGCGGCGGCATGGCCTATTCAGGGTTTGATCAAAAACTTCCGCCCTGTGATTGAAGATCGGATCGACAGTTACGTTGCTACGCAGCGCACACCGACCGACAAGATTGCGGCGGAGTAGGGGATATGAAGATCAGCAATGAGAAAAAACGTCTGGATGTGAATGAAAGCGACCTTTCAGGTTCCGTGTTTGATGACTGTGTCCTTTCCGGGTGCTCCTTTAATAACGTGAACATGTCTGGTAGCCGCATCAACGACGTTAACCTCTCAGGCTGGTCGATCCTTGATGCAAACCTTTCTGGTTGGTCAGTCGAGAAAGTCAATCTTTCTGGGCTGATCCTTGAAAATGCCAATCTGGCTGGCGCTAAAATCAAAAGCTGCCGGCTTGAGGGCATGACCATCGATGGAATTGAAGTGACTGAGCTTCTTGAAGCTTATCGGGCTAAAGAAGCTAAGGGTGAGGATGCCAACGCATGACCAAGCTTGTCGTCGACGGCAAAGAAATTGAAGTTCCTGCGGAATATACCGTTATGCAGGCCTGTGAAGAGGCCGGCGCGGAAATTCCTCGGTTCTGTTTTCATGACCGGCTTTCAGTGGCCGGCAACTGCCGCATGTGCCTTGTAGAAGTAAAAGGCGGACCGCCAAAACCGGTTGCCTCTTGTGCAATGGGCGTGCGCGATCTGCGTCCGGGACCAGAAGGCCAGCCACCAGAGATTTTTACAAAATCTCCTATGGTGAAAAAAGCGCGTGAAGGTGTGATGGAGTTTCTCCTGATCAACCACCCGCTGGACTGCCCTATCTGTGACCAAGGCGGTGAGTGTGATCTTCAAGATCAGGCCATGGCTTACGGTGTAGATAGTTCCCGTTATGCGGAAAACAAGCGCGCAGTTGAAAATAAATATGTCGGTCCGCTTGTGAAAACGATCATGACACGCTGCATTCACTGCACGCGCTGTGTTCGCTTTACGACCGAGGTTGCCGGTGTTTCTGAACTGGGCCTGATTGGCCGCGGTGAAGACGCCGAGATTACCACTTATCTTGAAGAAGCGCTTTCCTCCGAGCTGCAGGGCAACGTGATTGACCTTTGCCCGGTTGGTGCTCTGACTTCCCGCCCATACGAGTTCAATGCTCGCCCCTGGGAACTGGTGAAGACAGAAAGCGTCGACGTGATGGACGCTCTTGGCTCCGCTATCCGTGTGGATACACGCGGTAAAGAAGTCATGCGCATCATGCCTCGCCTCAATGAAGAGGTGAACGAGGAATGGATCTCCGACAAAACCCGCTTTATCTGGGATGGTCTGAAGACACAGCGTCTGGATCGCCCATACGTGAAGCAGAACGGCAAGCTGGCTCCTGCGAGCTGGACTGACGCTCTGAATGCGGTTGCGTCAAAGGTGAAAGCGGCTGGTGGTGCTAAAACTGCTGCGATCGCTGGTGATCTTGCTACTGTTGAAGAAATGTTTGCTCTGAAGGCTCTGATGGAGAGTGTTGGTTCTGCCAACATGGATTGCCGTCAGGATGGTGCACAGCTTGATCCGTCTCTTGGTCGGACAACCTATCTGTTTAACTCTTCCGTGGAAGGTATTGAAGACGCTGATGCAATTCTGCTCGTGGGTGCTAACCCACGTGTTGAGGCGCCAGTTCTCAATGCCCGCATCCGTAAGGTTTGGCGTCATGGCGGTGCAAAAGTTGGTCTGATTGGCCAACCTGCGGATCTGACCTACGACGTGGATTACCTCGGTGCTGGTCCAGACACTCTGGCGGACGTTGCTTCTGGCAAGAACGCATTTGCAGAGGTTCTGAAGAACGCTAAAAATCCAATGATCATCGTTGGTGAAGGCGCGATTGCCCGTGAAGACGGTGCTGCTGTACTGGCCGCTGCTGCCAAGCTTGCTGAAAGCGTTGGTGCTGTGAGCGATGAGTGGAACGGCTTTAACGTTCTTCACACTGCTGCCAGCCGTGTTGGCGGTCTGGATATCGGACTTGTTCCGGGTGAGGGTGGTCTGGATACTGGTGGTATTCAAGACGCAGCTGCCAAAGGCGACGTAGATGTTGTGTTCCTGCTTGGTGCAGATGAACTGGACATGGCTTCCTTCGGGGATGCGTTTGTTGTTTACATCGGCACCCACGGTGACCGCGGCGCACACCGCGCTGACGTTATTTTGCCAGGTGCTGCTTACACCGAAAAACCAGGTACTTTTGTGAACCTGGAAGGCCGTGTACAGCTGGCAAACCGCGCTGCATTCCCTCCTGGTGAGGCACGTGAGGACTGGGCAATCATTCGTGCGCTTTCCGGTGCACTTGGTAAGCCGCTTTCCTTCAACAGTTTTGCGCAGTTGCGCGGAGCTGTTGTTGAGGCAGTTCCTCATATGGCGAATGTAAATTGCATCGCGACCGGTGTTGCTTCGGATGTTTCCAAGCTTGCCGCACGCGGTGGTGACATGAATGGTGCCGGTTTCGCACAGGCATTCAGTGATTTTTATCTAACCAACCCGATTGCCCGAGCTTCAGCGGTGATGGCCGAGTGTTCTGCACTTGCCATGCAGCGCCGAGCTGAGGCGGCGGAATAAGGGGACGGTGAGCATGGAAGCTTTTTTCTGGGATTATGGCTGGCCGCTGATCATCATGCTCTTCCAGAGCGTGCTCTTGATGGTCGTGCTGCTGCTGATCGTTGCTTACATTCTATACGGTGACCGTAAGATCTGGGCTGCCGTCCAGATCCGTCGTGGTCCTAACGTTGTTGGCCCCTGGGGCTTGCTACAGAGTTTTGCGGATCTTTTGAAATTCGTTTTGAAAGAGCCAGTGATCCCGTCGGGATCTGATAAGTTTCTGTTTTTGTTTGCACCGCTGATTACAGTGGTTCTCTCCCTTGCAGCTTGGGTGGTTATTCCGGTCGCTGATGGCTGGGCGATTGCAAACATCAACGTGGGTATTTTGTATGTGTTCGCGATCAGCTCCCTTGGAGTTTACGGCGTGATCATCGGTGGTTGGGCTTCCAACTCCAAATACCCGTTCCTGTCAGCTCTGCGTTCTGCAGCTCAGATGGTTTCTTACGAAGTGTCTATTGGTTTCGTGATCGTAACTGTTCTGCTCTGTGTTGGTTCGTTGAACCTGACCGAAATCGTTTATGCGCAGCAAGCTCGCGGGCTTGCTCACATGCTGGGCGTTCCATGGTTGTCTATCTTGAACTGGTATTGGTTGCCGCTGTTCCCGATGTTCGTGGTGTTCTTTGTTTCCGCACTTGCTGAAACAAACCGTCCTCCATTCGATCTGGCAGAAGCGGAATCCGAACTGGTTGCAGGCTTCATGGTTGAGTACGGCTCTACCCCTTACATGATGTTCATGTTGGGTGAGTATGTGGCGATCTCCTTGATGTGTGCTCTGATGACCATCCTGTTCATGGGCGGTTGGCTGCCTCCATTGGATATTGCACCATTCACTTGGGTGCCTGGTGTCGTCTGGTTCCTGCTCAAGAGTTTGTTGGTGTTCTTCTTCATCTCCATGGCGAAAGCAATGGTCCCGCGGTATCGCTATGACCAGCTGATGCGTCTGGGGTGGAAAGTCTTCCTGCCGCTGTCACTGGCAATGGTGTTCATCGTGGCCTTCGTGCTGATGTTCATGGGCTGGACCCCACCAGTGGGTGGGTTCGGAGCATGATTTCCATCGCCGGGTTAATCGGCGGTGTAATGGGAATTTACCTTGGATGGCTGAACTACCGTCTCCTTCTTGGATTTATGGAGGCAGCCATCAACAAAGGAAAAGAGCGCAACCCAGCTGAGAAAGGTTGGGTTGAGCTGGCGGAACCGACGATCCGCAAAGTCATTTTTACCCTGACGATAATCGGGATTCCGATTATCGGATATCTCGCCGGAGCTAGCATTGCTCCTTAATTCGAGAGGAAAGGGTAACGAGAACCTAGTATGACTTCTTGGAAGTGCTCCTTGGTTCTCTTGGATTGTAATCGATCTTCCATGCCGGTGGCATGTTCGATCAAGAAAGGGCTGTAAAGGCTATGGGACTGGGACAGGCCGCAAAGTCGTTGCTTTTGAAGGAGTTCGTATCGGCGTTTTTTCTTGCCATGCGTTACTTCTTCAAGCCAAAGCCGACGATTAACTATCCCTTTGAGAAGGGTGCTGTAAGCCCGCGTTTTCGCGGTGAACACGCCTTGCGCCGGTATCCGAACGGAGAAGAGCGCTGCATTGCTTGTAAGCTGTGTGAAGCGATCTGCCCTGCGCAGGCCATTACGATTGAAGCTGGACCTCGTCGTAATGACGGGACACGCCGTACCACTCGCTACGACATTGACATGACCAAGTGCATTTACTGCGGGTTCTGTCAGGAAGCGTGTCCGGTGGATGCGATCGTGGAAGGCCCGAACTTTGAATTTGCGACCGAGACGCGGGAAGAGCTGTTCTACGACAAGGACAAGCTGCTTGCGAATGGGGAGCGTTGGGAGCGTGAGATCGCTCGCAATATCGAATTGGATGCTCCGTACCGTTAAGGTAACGGGAGTGGATTGTGTCCGGTTGGGGCTTTGCACTGACCGGGCGAGACAATAGGACAAAGGCAACCTAAAAATGGTTTTGCAGGCCCTGTTTTTCTATCTGTTTGCCGCACTTGCGGTGGCCTCTGCCTTCATGGTGATTGCTTCTCGCAATCCGGTTCACTCAGTGCTGTTCCTCATCCTGTGCTTCTTTAATGCAGCTGGGTTGTTTGTACTGATTGGTGCCGAGTATCTGGCGATGCTTCTGGTTGTTGTCTACGTGGGGGCGGTCATGGTGCTGTTCCTGTTCGTGGTCATGATGCTGGATGTTGACTTTGCCGAAATGCGTCAGGGGTTCTTGCAGTATTTGCCAATCGGCGCGCTGATTGGTGCAATTCTGCTGGCTGAACTCTTGATGGTTGCCAGTGGCTGGTACATCGCTCCTGGCATGTTAGGTGAAGGGTCCGCCCCGACACCTCCTGTTGAGCAGACACAAAATATCGCCGCTATCGGTGAATTGCTTTACACCCGCTACATTTACTGGTTCCAGATTTCTGGTCTGGTGCTGCTGGTTGCAATGATCGGTGCGATTGTATTGACCCTCCGCCATAAGCCGGGTGTACGCCGTCAGAATATCTCTGAACAGAATGCCCGTCGTCCTGAAACTTCGATCGAAGTGGTCAAAGTTGAAAGAGGCAAGGGGTTGTAAGGCGCGTTTGTAACGGGTCTTCACCATTAATTCGTACCGGAGAAAAGGCCTTCCTCTTGAGGGTTCCTTCTTCGGAGTTTGAATAGAAAACGGGGAGCACTGAGAGGCGCCCATGGAAATTGGCATAGCGCACTATCTCGGGGTCGCAGCGATCCTATTCACCATCGGGATCTTTGGCATCTTTCTCAACCGAAAGAACGTCATCGTGATCCTGATGTCTATCGAGCTTTTATTGCTCGCAGTTAATATCAACCTGGTGGCATTTTCCTACTTCATGCAGGACATGGTTGGTCAGATCTTTGCGCTCCTGGTTCTTACCGTTGCAGCAGCAGAGGCGGCTATTGGTCTTGCTATTCTGGTTGTTTACTTCCGTAACCGCGGCTCTATTGCCGTGGAAGACATCAATATGATGAAAGGCTGAGGGGCGGATGTTTTCAGCAATCGTTTTTCTGCCGTTGCTTGGCTTCCTGATTGTCGGAATGTTCGGCAATCGGCTTGGGGTCAAAGCCAGCGAGTATATCACCAGCGGCTTTATGATTGTCGCAGCCCTTTTGTCTTGGGTGGTGTTTTTTCAATTCGGCATTGGGTCGGAGAGTACTCAGATTGCAACAATCTTCCGCTGGATCACCTCTGGGGATCTGTCGGTTAACTGGACAATCCGGGTCGACACACTCACCGCAGTGATGCTGGTGGTTGTGAACTCCATTTCCTGTGTGGTTCACATCTACTCTATCGGGTACATGCACCACGATCCGGATCGTCCGCGGTTCTTTGCTTATCTGTCTTTCTTTACCTTCTCAATGTTGGCACTGGTCACTTCTGATGACTTGCTGCAAATGTTTTTTGGTTGGGAAGGCGTTGGTCTTGCATCGTACCTGTTGATCGGATTCTGGTACAAAAAACCTTCTGCCAATGCGGCTGCGATGAAAGCCTTCATCGTTAACCGCGTGGGTGACTTTGGTTTTGCTCTGGGTATCTTCGGTGTTTTCTACCTGTACGGTTCCATCGACTTCACGACGATTTTCAGCAGCGGCCCTTCTCTTCTTGAAAGCAAAGAGCCTGTTCTGAATTTCCTTGGGTATGAATTGATGCCTGAAGCGGCACTGACAGTTATTTGCCTGCTGCTCTTTATGGGTGCCATGGGTAAGTCAGCTCAGTTCCTGCTTCACACCTGGTTGCCGGATGCGATGGAAGGCCCAACGCCTGTTTCCGCGCTGATCCATGCAGCGACCATGGTGACGGCTGGTGTGTTCATGGTTGCGCGTCTTGCTCCAGTCTTTGAACTTGCACCAACAGCTCTGACGATTGTGACCTTCGTTGGTGCGACGACTGCCTTCTTTGCAGCGACCATTGGCTGTGTGCAGAACGACATCAAGCGCGTGATTGCATATTCCACCTGTTCTCAGCTGGGGTACATGTTCGTGGCGCTGGGTGTTGGTGCGTTCGGTGTTGGTATCTTCCACCTGTTCACACACGCGTTCTTTAAAGCACTGCTGTTCTTATGTGCTGGCTCTGTTATTCACTCTGTGTCTGACGAGCAGGACATGCGTAAGATGGGTGGTCTGCGTAAGCACATTCCATGGACCTACTGGACCATGATGATTGGTACACTGGCCCTGACTGGTTTCGGTATTCCGTTCACCTATATCGGTACAGCTGGCTTCATCTCCAAAGATGCGATTATTGAAGCTGCTTATATCGGTCACAACATGTTTGCGTCCTATGCCTTCTGGGCAACAGTTCTTGCAGCTGCGATGACCAGTTTCTACAGCTGGCGTCTGGTGTTCATGACCTTCCACGGTAAACCTCGGGCTTCTGTTGATGTGATGAAACACATCCATGAGAGCCCATGGGTTATGCTTGTGCCGCTACTGTTGCTTGCACTTGGTGCAGCTTTTGCCGGTATGGTATTCAAGGAAGCGTTCATCGGTCACGACTACATCCATTTCTGGAAGAACGTCTTTGGCGGTACGAACAGTGAGCTCGCAGTCATTGAAGAAATGCATCACGTCCATTGGCTCGTGAAGCTTTCCCCATGGCTTGCAATGGCTGGCGGTTTCATTCTTGCTTACCTCTTCTACATCGCTAAACCAGATATGCCGAAGGCTCTGGCAGAGCGTCATAAGCCTCTGTACCTGTTCCTCCTGAACAAGTGGTACTTTGATGAGCTTTATGACTTCCTGTTCGTGAAACCTTCCCTGGCTCTTGGCCGCTTCCTGTGGAAGCGTGGTGACGGCACTGTGATTGACGGACTTGGTCCTGACGGTGTTGCCTCACGCGTTCAGCAGGTTACCGGTTGGGTTGTTCGCCTGCAGTCTGGCTACATCTATCACTACGCATTTGCCATGTTGATCGGGGTTGCCTTCTTCGTGACCCTGGCCATGTTCTCCGGTGGGGGAGTTCATTAATGAACGACTGGTCCATCCTTTCCATCACAACATTTCTCCCACTGGTCGGTGTGTTCTTCATCCTGCTGGTGCGGGGGGATGACCCAGATGCGAAAACGAATATTCGGCGTGTTGCGCTGATTACGACGAGTTTCACATTTATCGTCTCCTTGTTCATCTGGGGCGGGTTCACCAACGAGAACCCTGGCTTCCAGATGGTGGAGAAGCACAACTGGTTTGGTGACACCTTCACCTACCACATGGGCGTTGACGGCATTTCCATGCTGTTCGTGATCCTGACTACTTTCCTTATGCCGCTGTGTATTCTGGCGAGCTGGGAAAGCATTCAGACCCGCGTCAAGGAATACATGATCGCTTTCCTCGTACTGGAAACACTGATGATCGGTGTGTTCTGTTCGCTGGATCTGGTTCTGTTCTACGTGTTCTTTGAAGCTGGTCTCATTCCGATGTTCCTAATCATCGGTGTTTGGGGTGGCCCGCGCCGCGTTTATGCAAGTTATAAGTTCTTCCTGTACACTTTGCTCGGCTCTGTGCTGATGCTGGCAGCTATCATGGCTATGTACTGGCAGGCTGGTACGCTGGATATCCCAACTCTTCTTAATGAGAGCGAATTCCCGGCAGCGATGCAGACGTGGTTGTGGCTGGCTTTCTTCGCAAGCTTTGCGGTGAAGTTGCCAATGTGGCCTGTTCACACCTGGTTGCCAGATGCGCACGTGGAAGCGCCGACAGCTGGTTCTGTTGTTTTGGCTGCGATCCTGCTGAAGATGGGTGGTTATGGGTTCCTAAGGTTCTCATTGCCAATGTTCCCAATCGCTAGTGATATGTTCGCACCGTTCATCTTTACGCTGTCTGTTGTGGCGATCATCTACACCTCACTGGTGGCGCTGGCTCAGGAAGACATCAAGAAGCTGATTGCCTACTCATCCGTTGCTCATATGGGCTTCGTGACCATGGGTATCTTCTCTGCCAACGCGCAGGGTATTGAAGGCGCGATCTTCATGATGTTGGCTCACGGTCTGATCTCTGGCGCACTGTTCCTGTGTGTTGGTGTGATTTATGACCGGATGCACACCCGTCAGATTACGGCTTATGGTGGTCTCGTGAACAACATGCCTCGTTATGCGGTGGCGTTCATGATCTTCACCATGGCAAACGTTGGTCTGCCAGGTACAGCCGGCTTTGTGGGTGAATTCCTGACTATGATTGGTGTGTTCCAGGTGAACACGTGGGTGGCGTTCTTCGCTGCGACTGGTGTGATCCTGTCTGCTGCTTACGCTCTGTTCCTCTACCGCCGCGTCGTGTTTGGTGCGTTGGAGAAGGAAAGCCTCAAGTCCATGCTGGACCTGACTGGACGTGAGAAGCTCATCCTGGCTCCGCTGATCATTTTGACTATCTTCTTCGGGTTCTACCCAGCAGCAGTGCTGGATGTGACGTCCGCGTCCGTTGGTGCCCTTATCGAAAACTACAATGCCGCGCTTGATGCAGGGGGTCTTGCCCATGCAGCCGCTGCTGTGTCTAGCCATTAACAGGGGACCGTGCACTCATGAATGCTGAGCTTCTAGCTATTCCTGATCTAATGCCGGTATTGCCCGAGATCCTTCTGGTTCTCGGCGCAATGGTCCTGCTGATGGTTGGAGCTTTTGGTGGAGAGAAATCCACTCCGCTGGTAACTGGTATCTGCGTTGCGTTGCTCACTGTTGCGGGTCTGATCCTGCTGGTGAGCCCGCATTACGGCACAACATTTGACGGCGCATTCGTACAGGACGCGTTCTCCCAGTACATGAAAATACTGGTGCTGATCGGGTCTGGATTTGCGATTGCGATGTCCGTTGCTTACGCACGTTCTCAGAACTTTGACCGCTTTGAATACCCGATCCTCATCGTGATCGCGACCGTTGGTATGATGCTGATGCTTTCAGCCAACGATCTGATCTCCATGTATCTGGGTGTTGAGCTGCAGTCTCTGGCGCTTTACGTGGTTGCTGCGATTAACCGTGACTCTGTTCGTTCTACTGAGGCTGGCCTGAAGTACTTCGTCCTTGGTGCGTTGTCTTCCGGTATGCTGCTTTACGGTATGTCCTTCATCTATGGCTTTACCGGCCACACTGACTTTACTGGCATCGCGGCGGCTCTGACAGACGATCGCGCGTCCCTTGGTCTGGTGTTTGGTATCGTGTTCATGCTGGCAGGTATTGCCTTCAAGATCTCTGCGGTTCCATTCCATATGTGGACCCCGGACGTTTATGAGGGTGCACCAACACCGGTTACTGCGTTCTTTGCAGCAGCGCCTAAGATTGCTGCGTTCGGTATGCTGATCCGTGTGCTGGTTGAGCCTTTGGGCAATGTGACCACGGACTGGCAGCAGATCGTTGTGTTCATTGCTATTGCGTCTATGGGTCTTGGTGCCTTTGCTGCGATTGGTCAGAAGAACATCAAACGTCTGATGGCATACTCTTCCATTGGTAACATGGGTTACGCTCTGGTTGGTCTGGCTGCTGGTACGGAAGCTGGTGTCCACGGTCTGATCGTGTTCATGACTGCTTACCTTGCGATGACACTGGGTGCGTTTGCTTGCATCCTGTCCATGCGCCGCAAGGAAGGTATGGTTGAAGAGATCTCCGATCTTGCAGGTCTTTCCAAGACCAACCTGCCAATGGCAGTGTTGCTTGCAGTGATCATGTTCTCCCTGACCGGTCTGCCACCACTCATTGGCTTCTTTGGTAAGTTCTACGTGTTCATCGCTGCGATGGATGCAGGTCTTGCTCCATTGGTCGTGATTGGTCTGGTGACCAGCGTTGTGGCTGCTTACTATTACCTGCGTGTGATCAAGGTCATGTTCTTTGATGATGCGACTGGCGAGTTCCTGCCAATGTCCGGTGAAATGAAAATTGTGCTTGGTCTTTCCAGTGCAGTCGTCGGACTGTTCTTCATCATGCCGGAGCCAATTATGAATGCGGCTGCCAATGCGGCTGGCGTTCTGTTCTAGTTTCCTATGATGAACCTTGGACAATTAAAAGACGAAGGCCCGGTGCGATCTGCACCGGGCTTTTGTTTTGAGTACTACGACCAGATCGGGTCCACCAACACCCACGGCCTGCACAAGGCACGGGAAGGGCATCCGGGTAATCTGTGGGTCCGCTCCGATATTCAGTTGAGCGGGCGCGGACGCCGTGGACGGGCGTGGACTTCGGAGACCGGCAATCTGTTTGCCTCAGTGTTGCTGCGGGTGGGTGTACAGAACGAGAAGATCGTTCAGCTGCCCTTTGTGGCGGCTCTTGCCCTTGGAGAGGCCATTGAACGGGCAACAGGTGCGCACAATCTGGTGCAGCTGAAGTGGCCGAATGATGTGCTCATCGACGGACAAAAAGTCTCTGGCATATTGCTTGAGAGCGAAAGTGGGCCTAATGGTGAGCTGTGCCTTGTGTGCGGTTTTGGCGTCAACGTGTCTCATCACCCGGATCTGGGTGATTATGCTGTTACAGATTTACGCAGCATGGGATACATGTGTGAGCCGCAACAGGTCTTTGACGCACTTGCGCAAAGTTTTGCACGATGGCTGGAAACGTGGAAAGCTGCCAGTGGGTTTGAAGAGATCAGATCTGCATGGCTGCGACGCGCCGTGGGGCGCGGGAAACCGATCCGTGTCCGCCTGAGCAATGAAGAGTTTTTCGGTGTCTTTATGGACATCGACCAAATGGGTCGCCTGATCGTCAAGATGGATCATGGTGGCGAGCGGCTGGTGACAGCCGGAGATGTTTTCTTTTCCTGAAGACGTGCAAAGCGTGTTCTGCTGGCTTTTTGAATACTAAGGCCACTCGTCTGTCAGGACATAGAGCAAGTTGCGTTCATTTGCATTCACGCATCTCGCTCTTAGTTCTTTTGTTTGAGCGAATTCCTGTTGCTTGATTGGTCCCAATCAAACGGAACGCGCTCTAGAGTTTATACGCATATTCTCATTCCGAGAACCGGAACCATTTATTGGGGATATGCTTTGAAGGAGTCTTAGATGTCGAGCACTCAAGAGCTCGTATTCCTGCCTTTGGGCGGTGTTGGCGAAATTGGAATGAACCTTGGTCTTTATGGATATGGACCTGAGGACGACCGTCGCTGGCTGATTGTTGATTTTGGTGTCTCATTTGCCGGACCGGAATTGCCTGGTGTGGACCTTGTTCTGCCAGATATTCGTTTTCTGGAAGAAGAGCGGTCTCGCATTGATGGCATCGTCATCACGCATGCTCACGAAGACCATTACGGGGCATTGTCCTACCTCTGGAAGCGGCTCGAACTGCCGGTCTACGCGACCGAGTTCACTGCTCGCCTTCTGGAAGCCAAGCTGATTGGCGATGGTGCGGATTATGAAATTCCGGTGACTGTTGTTAATCAGGGAGATCGTTTCAAAGCCGGTATCTTTGATATTGAGATGGTGACCATGACCCACTCGATCCCGGAGCCGTGTGCTCTGGCTATTCGTGTTGGCGGTCAGCTGGTGTTGCATTCCGGTGACTGGAAGATCGATCTGACACCGGGCATTGGTAAAGCGATCGACCTTCAGCGTTTGCGTGAACTGGGAGATGAAGGCGTTGATGTCTTTGTCTGTGACAGCACCAATGCAGTCCGTGACGGGGTCAGCCCGAGTGAAGCGGATGTGAAGGAAGAGCTGACACGGATCATCAAAGAGGCACCGAACCGTGTTGCTGTGACCACGTTTGCCTCCAACGTTGCGCGTATGCGGGCGGTTGCTGAAGCGGCAATGGCGGCAGAGCGTGAGATTGTTGTGATTGGCCGGAGTATGCAGCGCACTGTCGAGATCGCGCGTGATCTGGGCTATCTTGATGGACTGGCGCCATTCCGTGATGAAGAGACCTATGGATCTTTGCCGCGTGATAAGGTTGTTGCTCTTTGCACTGGGTCTCAGGGCGAAGCGCGTGCCGCAATGGCCCGTATTGCGGGTGATCAACACCGTCAGGTCGCGCTGTCTGCGGGGGATATGGTTATCTTCTCCAGTCGGACTATTCCGGGCAATGAAAAGGCTGTTTCCAACATCATCAACCAGCTGACCCACGAAGGGTTGAAGGTGGTGACAGATCGTGATGCGCTGGTGCACGTGTCTGGGCATCCGCGTCGTGGTGAGCTGGATCAGGTTTACAATCTTGTGCGCCCGAAGAAAGTTCTACCGGTTCACGGTGAACCACTGCACCTGCAGTGTCATAAGGACTTTGCTGTCAGCAAAGGCGTGAAGGACGTTAAGATCATCCGTGATGGCGACATGGTGCGCCTGCATCCGGGTGGGCTTGAGGTCATTGATGAAGCGCCTGCCGGTATTCTGGTTCGTGACGGCCATTTGATTGCAGCGCCTGAGGAAACTGGTGTTCAGGAACGGCGCAAGCTTTCTTATGGTGGCTGCGTGATGGTTTCGCTGATCGTGGATGGCCGTGGTGAGTTGCTTGGCGATATCGATGTGGTTCTGTTCGGGATGCCGGATGAAACTGAAAACGGGACACCGTTTGAGGATGCCGTTCGGGATGCCGTTTATGGTGCTGTGATTTCCATTCCAAAGAGCCGCCGCCGTGATGTGGAACTGGTGCGTGAAGCTGCCAGACGGGCGGGGCGTTATGCAGTTGTAGAGCATTGGGGCAAGAAGCCTCTTTGTAAGGCATTGGTGCAACGCGTCTGATCCTCAGACACATTTTTCGAGACAATCAAAGGCCGCAAATGAGCATAT
Organism: Pseudovibrio sp. Ad37; assembly: GCF_001623075.1. Lineage (GTDB taxonomy): Bacteria > Pseudomonadota > Alphaproteobacteria > Rhizobiales > Stappiaceae > Pseudovibrio. The sequence goes on along the minus strand of NZ_LMCF01000143.1, from coordinate 21,010 downwards.
CATCTGCGGCCTTTGACTTTTGATCCAATGGACTTTGTGAATGAAATCTGTTCCTTAGAACTCATAGGCGTTCATCTGCAGATACGTGCTGTACTCTGACATTTTGTTTGAGCAGCTTCTTGTCATTTGATTGTGTGCAATCGAATGGAACGCGCTCTAGAACAAAGAGTTATTGGGAGGACCGTCATGATTGGACGATTGAACCACGTCGCGATTGCCGTGTTGGATATGGAAGAAGGCCTGAAAGTGTATCGTGATGCACTCGGCGGCATTGCCTCAGAGAAAGTGGCACAGCCGGATCATGGTGTTTCAACCGTGTTTATCGAGCTTCCAAATACGAAGATCGAGCTGCTGGAGCCGCTTGGCAAGAATTCTCCGATCTCCAAGTTTCTGGAGCGTAACACGCAAGGTGGTATCCATCACATCTGTTATGAAGTTGATGACATTCTTGCCGCGCGCGATCAGCTGGTTGCCAATGGAGCCCGTATTCTGGGTGATGGTGAGCCGAAGATTGGTGCACATGGCAAGCCGGTGTTGTTCTTGCACCCAAAAGACTTCCTTGGAACATTGACCGAGTTGGAACAGGCTTAAGTTCGCCTTGAAAGACTTGTGGTTTGAGGAAACTGGAAGGCTTTCGGTTCGGGCCTAATTCTTGTAGGTAAAAACCTGTAGTGTGCTGGTTGCTTTGTGATACAACAGTAAGGTGACCAGCCGCAGAAGAAACAAGAACGTTCCAGGAGCACATTTATGGCTACGCCGCTACTCGTTGCACTCTACTTTATGATGTGGTGGATTTTGTTTCTGGCCATTTTGCCGTTTGGTGTTCGCACCCAGGCGGAAGAGGGCGAAGTGGTTCCGGGAACGACTGAGAGCGCGCCCAAAAATCCTCAGATGCTGAAGAAAGTGATCATCAACACGATTGTAACGACAATTGTGTTCGTTGCCTTCTATTGGTTTCTTGAGTCCGGCCTTGGCGCGCATCTGTTTCCACTTGTTGATCAATTAATGGGCAACGCTCCTTCCTGATTTTGGTTTTGCACATCAATTGTGTGGCGTAAACTCAGCGAGTTACAGAGCGAATCCATAAAGTATCAAAAAAGCGATTCTCTGGAATCGCTTTTTTGCGTTTAGAGGGGGGGGGGTGTTGGAGAGACACTTGTCCCTGCTGTGTTCAGGTTCTGGTGAGTATGCTGATATGAGCAAACTGAATGCGGTATTCATAGAATTTCATTCAGTGAAACGGCAGAAATTGGCGAAAAAAAAGCAAGGCCGAAGCCTTGCTGTTAGAACGAGTTCCGCGTCTAAATGTTCTCTTTGCACTTGCGTAGAGTGCCGGCTGCAACCAAACGGGCGCCCGAGAACCTTCCTCCCAAGACTAAAGATCGCGATACCTTGCAACACCGCTTAAGGGTGTTGTTTTTATTGTTGAACAGACACTAACGTAATCACATTAGTTTGTCATCATTTTGTATCAATTCGCCGTAATTTTTTGCTTGCCTAAAATTTTAGCTATAATTTTCGGAGAATCCGTGAACTGAACCCAAAGGTGTAGGCAAAAAACTGCGTGTATGGGGAAATATGTCTTAGAAAATTGGCATATAGCCATGTTGGCAGTTACAACAGGCGTTCTGCTTGCTAAGAAGACATAGAAATGATGCTTGGTGGTGAGCCAGAGCTTGCGTGCCTTAAAACCTGAAGAGTTAAACTAATGCGTTTGTCCCGATATTTCCTGCCTATTTTGAAGGAAACTCCGAAAGAAGCCGAGATCGTATCGCACCGCCTGATGTTGCGTGCGGGTATGATCCGTCAGCAGTCAGCCGGGATTTATGCATGGTTGCCGCTTGGCCACCGTGTGCTCAACAAGATTCAGCGTATTGTTGAAGAAGAGCAGAACCGCTCCGGTGCGGTCCAGCTGCTTATGCCAACCATTCAGCCTGCTGACCTGTGGCGCGAAAGTGGCCGCTATGATGCATACGGCAAAGAAATGCTGCGTATTGAGGATCGCCATGAGCGTGAAATGCTTTTTGGTCCAACCAATGAAGAGATGATTACTGACATCTTCCGCAGTTATGTGCGCTCCTATAAGGATCTGCCGCTGAACCTTTATCATATACAGTGGAAGTTCCGCGATGAAGTGCGTCCTCGTTTTGGCGTGATGCGCGGCCGTGAGTTCCTGATGAAGGATGCTTATTCCTTCGACCTGGACAAAGAGCGGGCAACAGAAGCCTACCGCCGCATGTTCGTGGCTTATTTGCGTACCTTTGCGCGTATGGGTCTGACAGCAATTCCTATGAAGGCTGACACTGGGCCTATCGGGGGCGATCTGTCTCACGAGTTCATTGTGCTGGCAACTACCGGTGAGAGCGAAGTGTTTCTTGATAAGGACATCCTTGGTCTACCAACACCGGCTGAAGACATCGACTTTAATGGTGATCTTTCCGGTATTATTGAGCAGTGGACCACGCCTTACGCTGCCACTGATGAAATGCATGATGAAGCTGCCTTCGAGGCTGTTGCAGAAGATAAGAAGGTTTCTGCACGCGGTATCGAAGTTGGCCACATCTTCTACTTCGGCACCAAATACTCCGAGCCTATGGGCGCGAAAGTGATGACTGCTGAAGGCAAGGAACAGCCTGTTCACATGGGCTCCTACGGCATTGGTGTGTCCCGCTTGCTGGGCGCGATCATTGAAGCGTGCCATGATGATGATGGCATTGTCTGGCCAAAAGAAGTTGCGCCGTTCCATGTTGGTTTGATCAACATGAAGGTTGGTTCTGAGTGCGATGAAGTTTGTGAGAGCGTTTACGCAGAGCTGGAAAAGGCTGGCGTTGAGGTTCTTTATGATGACCGCAAGACCAGTGCAGGCCAGAAATTTGCAAGTATGGATCTGATTGGTCTGCCGTATCAGCTGGTTGTTGGCCCTCGTGGTCTGAAGACTGGTGAAGTGGAAGTTAAAGACCGCGCAACTGGTGATCGCGAAATGTTGACCCCGGAAGCAGCTGTCAACAAACTGATTTCTGCCTTAAAAGGCTGATATCAGCGAAGCTTGGGGTAACTCAGTAGCTTCAATGGTATGTTAGGTACCGGCGGCCTTTCCGCTGCCGGGCCTTTTTGCCAGAGCTTATGGCACTTGCTCTTCATGCTCCCTATATTCCACGGGGTAGTTGAACAGGCGGAAACGGAGAATAGTCTAGTATGACGGCAGAGATTCAGGCGGCTCATCCCGGAAAGAACCGGTGGTTTGCACCCTTTGAGTGGATGCTGGCAGGCCGCTATCTGCGCTCCAGACGCAAAGAAACTTTCATTTCTATTATTGCTGGTCTGTCCTTTTTGGGCATCACTTTGGGCGTCGCAACTCTGATCATTGTTATGGCGGTGATGAATGGGTTCCGCACAGAGCTGCTGACCAAAATTCTTGGCATCAACGGACACGTCCTTGTGCAGCCTATCGATAGCCCGCTCAATGACTATGAGGCGACCTCGGTCAAGCTGGCTGGCATCGACGGTGTTGATTTTGCTATGCCGTTTGTTGAAGGGCAGGCGATGATCTCCGGACCAAGCGCTGATCTGGGTGCTTTGTTCCGTGGTGTTCACAAGGCTGATCTTGATAAGCTGGATCTGGTGTCCGGGAACGTTCTGCTTGGAACGCTTGATGGGTTTGATGATGGCGAAGGTGTCGCCATTGGCTCCCGCCTTGCCCGCCAGTTGGGTGTTACTGTTGGTGATACGGTGCGCGTGATTACTCCGCGTGGCAGCATTACGCCGATGGGGATGACCCCGCGAGTGAAGGGCTATCCGGTCTCTGCGATCTTCCAGATTGGCATGAGCGAATATGATGGCACGATTGCATTCATGCCGTTTAATGAGGCGCAGCTTTATTTCAACAAGGAAGGTCTGGCGACGGGCATTGAGGTCTATGCTGATGACCCGGATGCTGTTGGTCCGCTGCGACCTGTCATTGAAGAAGAGGCCGGGCGTCCTGTGTTCGTTTCTGACTGGCGCCAGCGCAATATGACGTTCTTCTCAGCGCTTGAGGTTGAGCGTAACGTGATGTTCCTGATCCTCACGCTGATTGTTCTTGTGGCCGCATTGAATATCATTTCCGGCATGACCATGCTGGTAAAGGACAAGGGCCGTGACATTGCTGTGCTGCGCACCATGGGTGCTACCCGCGGCGCTGTGATGCGGATTTTCATCATCACAGGAGCCAGTATTGGAACCATCGGCACGTTTGCCGGGTTTATTCTGGGTACTGTGGTGTGCTGGAACATTGAGAGCATTCGTCAGGGGATTTCTTGGTTGACCTCGACCGAGCTGTTCTCGCCTGAGCTTTACTTTCTTTCAAAGCTGCCGGCTGAAATGAATCCAAGTGAGACGACCAGTGTTGTTATTATGGCTTTGGTATTGAGCCTGCTTGCTACGATTTACCCTGCCTGGCGCGCAGCCCGGCTCGATCCTGTTGAGGCTTTGCGCTACGAATGATGAATAAACCAACAAAACCGGTTGCTGGTGTTTCGCTTAAGGGTGAGGAACGCGTTCCTGTTCTGAGTTTGAAGAATGTTGTCCGCGGTTATGTTGAGGGCAACAGCAAACTGGAAATTCTGAAGGGCGCTGACCTTAACCTCTATGAAGGGGAAATGGTTGCGCTCGTGGCCCCCTCTGGCGCAGGTAAGTCTACGCTGATGCATCTGGCTGGCCTTTTGGAAATGCCGCAGAGCGGTGAGGTGCTGATTGGCGGGCGGGAATGCTCCAAGCTCAATGATGATGCGCGCACTGCCATTCGGCGGACCGAGGTGGGTTTTGTCTACCAGTTCCATCAATTGCTGCCAGAGTTTACTGCGCTGGAAAATATTGCATTGCCGCAGATGATTTGCGGACTGAAACGTCAGGATGCAGAAGAACGTGCACGCCAGCTGCTTTCTTATATGCGTTTATCTGAGCGGGAAACTCATCGTCCTGCCGAGCTTTCCGGTGGTGAGCAGCAGCGTGTTGCGATTGCGCGTGCAGTTGCCAATGCGCCGCGTGTTCTGTTGGCGGATGAGCCAACGGGGAACCTTGATCCGAACACCTCGCAGTATGTGTTTGAGGCGCTGACCGCGCTGGTTCGCGCCTCCGGTGTGGCGGCCTTGCTGGCAACCCACAATCTGGAAATTGCAAAACAAATGGACCGGCGGATTACGCTGCGCGAAGGCAAGGTGGTCGAGCTTCCTTAAATTGGAAATGAGAATGCGTTCCATTGAGAATCAAATGCCAGCGACCTGTTCGCTGGCATTTTTGTTTTGGGGAGACGTTCTTGTTTTGATGCCTGTTGTTCTCTCTGTCTGGATGCTCAAGCGAGGCTGGTGTTCCGCGATGCTCACCTGCCGTGTTAACGCTGGCCGGTTATGCAACTTATTGAGTTGCTGAGGGAAATGCCTTGCTGTGTTTGAACGGTGATTGATGGGGGACACTAGGACTTAGAGTAGACGGGAATATACGGGATTGGGCGGGAACAGCCGGAGTTATTGGGAGAAGTCTGCGGTTTGTTGGGTGGTTTTGGGGGTTGAACTGTGTCTATTTTGAAGTGGGTGATGGACACTTGAATTTAGAGTTCGATGGCTCTTTGCAATTATGTGGGTGGACCTTTCGAAGACCCTTCGAAGCCGCAGGAAGCTGCCGATTTTGGGCGTTGGGGAGTGGCTTGTTTTTCCTGATATCAGCTTTGCGTTCATCGGAGAAGTCTAACATTTTGTTAGAGTTCTGTTTTCGGCAGAGTTCTGCGGATAGTGCCGGATTTGGCGCTTGAGAACTATAAACAAATTCCTGCGTTATTTTGTGATTTGTGCGTTGCTGGGTGAAAACGGGCTGAAACGGGTGGGTGACGCTGGCCGTTATGATTCACCAAATTAAACGTGGTTTAATATGTCTCATTTGCCCTTGAAAGACATTGTTGTTCCTGAGCGGCTGCGGCCTGTGCATCAGGATTGGATTGAGGTTCTTGCCAGCTCGCTTGACGAGCTTGGCCTGAAAGAGCCGATTGTTGTTCGTGAGGTCAAACGCGGGCGCTCCAAACAGATTGAATTGGTGGCGGGTGCACACCGTCTGGCGGCTGCTGAAAAGCTGGGCTGGGAGGAGATCCCTGTTTCTCAGGTGGAAGCTTCTGACCTTGAAGCCAAGCTGATTGAGATTGACGAGAACCTGATGCGGCGGGAGCTGTCGCCGCTGGATCGGGCTGTGTTTTTGACTGCCCGCAAAGAGGTTCATGAAGAGCTATATCCGGAAACACAACATGGCGGCGATGTAAAGAGCGCTGATTTTAAAGAGAAAAATCAAGTCGCCAAGTTGGCGACACGATTTTCCAAGGCAGCTGCTGAGAAGACTGGTCTTTCTGAGCGCTCTATTCAACGAGCTGTATCGATCATCTCAAGGCTTCCACCGGATGTGATTGAGCTGGTTCGCCAGACGGATCTTGCTGAGAGTGGCAAGGAACTGGAAGCGCTGGCGAAAAAAGAGCCTGCTGCACAACGGGCGATCCTGAATGTGATTGCGGATGGCAATGCCACGAAGGTTTCTCAGGCGGAAGTGCTGCTGAGCATGAAGAGCAGCATGGCCCCGGTGAGTGAAGAGGAAAAGGCTTTCCGCACCTTGCTTGCCAGCTGGAACCGGCTGGGGCGCAAGCGGCGCAGGAGCTTTCTGGATGCTCTGGGACTGGAAGCCAGTGATGCTGTGCTTGATGCCAAGGTGAAGGACTAGCGCCATGGCTCGTAACAGACCCAGACGACAGCCCCATGATGATCGCCAGTTCGATATGTTTGGTGCCAATGGTGAACCCGCGCAGGCTTTGTTTCCGGTACGTACGCCCAAGCGCGACATTGAGTGCATGGACTTTTCCGCCAAGTTAAAGCGGGCGATGTCTGACGCTTTGAAGGAATGCGCGTATAGCCGCGAAGATGTAGCGGCGCGGATGGGCACCATTTTGGGCCTGCCGAAGTTCAGCAAGGGCATGCTGGACAAGTACACCTCGGAAAGCAGCGAGGCTCACCAGATTTCTCTGTTGCGTTTCAAAGCTTTTGTGAAGGCCACGGGCTGCAACTGGTTGTGGCAGCTGGTGGTGGAAGATGACGAACTGACCCTGATGCAAGGGGAAGAAGCCCGCTTTGCTCAAATTGGTGTGCTGAAGCAGAAAATCATTAAGGACCAGCAGATTTTGAAAGACCTGGAACGGTCACCTGTTGAGCTGCGCAGAGGACGGAGACGATAGATATGTTGCAAGAATGGTTTGAAGTTTCCGAACTGCTCGGAGTGCAGGTTTCTGGATGGCCCGAGACTGTGATGGGCATGAGCCGTTTGATAGACCGTGAAGGCTGGCGCAACCACGCTGAGCGGTGCCGGGAGCGTGACGGGCAAGGTGGTGGTTTTGAATACCATGTGAGCCTGTTGCCTGCGTCTGTGCAAGCCAAGTTGCTGGCGCAATCCGGGGCCATCAAGATCAAAGAGAAAGGCGCGGCGACCAGTGACGCCTGGGCGAACTATGAGCGCCTGTCTGAGAAGAAGAAACAGGATGCCAAAGAACGTTTGAGCGTGGTTGCCCGCATTGACACCATGCATCGCGGCGGGATGAGCAAAACCCATGCGGTTGCTTTTGTTGCAATGGAAACGGGTATTGCGGGTTCAACCCTTTGGAACTGGGAGAAGCTAACCCACGGCTATGCACGGGAAGACTGGCTGGCGGTGCTGACGCCCAAAAATCCGGGCCGCACGGCAACAGCTGAGTGTGACCCTCGTGCCTATGAGATGCTGAAGGCGGATTACCTGCGCCCTGAGGAGCCGGGATTTGCGGCGTGTTACCGGCGCATGAAGGAAGCCGCTGATCACCATGGCTGGACGCCTGTGCCAAGCGCGAAGACGTTGAAGCGGCGCATAGAGCGTGACGTGCCAGCGGGGGCGATAATGCTGTCGCGAAAAGGCAAGGATGCAGCCAAGCAATTGTATCCAGCACAGGAGCGGGACCGTTCTGTGTTCCATGCCATGGAAGCGGTGAATGCGGATGGTCATAAATTCGATGTGTTCGTTGTTTGGGAAGATGGCAGCATTGGTCGCCCGTTGATGCTGGCCCTGCAGGATCTTCATTCCGGCAAGATGCTGTCTCATCGCATTCAGAAGAGCGAGAACAAGGACGCTGTGCGCCTTGCCATTGGCGACATGGTGGAGAGCTTTGGTATTCCTGACAGCATCTATCTGGACAATGGCCGCAGCTTTGCTTCCAAGTGGATTACCGGGCGGATGCCAACCCGGTTCCGGTTCAAGGTGAAGGATGAAGACCCTTCCGGCATCCTGCATACACTGGGTGTTACCGTGCACTGGACCACGCCTTATTCGGGCCAGTCCAAGCCGATTGAACGTGCCTTTCGGGATCTGTGTGAGGAGATCGCCAAGCACCCGAAATGCGCCGGGGCTTACACGGGCAACAACCCGATGGCAAAGCCTGAGAACTACGGTTCCAAGGCTATTCCGATTGCCGAGTTTGAGCAGCATGTGGCTGAGCAGATTGTGCGTCACAACACCCGTGAGGGTCGCCGTGCCGGTTGCTGCAATGGCCGTTCGTTTGAGCAGACGTTCCGGGCATCGCTGGCAGATCCTTCGACCATCGTTCGAACGGCTTCCGAAGCACAGCGCCGCTTGTGGCTGATGGCTGCTGAAGGGGTTAAATCCCGCAAGCCATCGGGTGAAATTCATCTCAATGGAAACCGTTATTGGGCTCCTGCGATGAATGAGCAGGCGGGTTCTAAAATGATCGTGCGGTTTGACCCTGACAATCTGCATAACGGGATCTTTGTTTACCGGCTGGATGGCTCGTTTGTGTGTGCAGCCGAGTGCATTGAAGCGGTTGGCTTTAATGACACCAATGCAGCCCGCGAACATGCCCGCAAGCGGAACGCTTACATGAAGGCGATGCGTGAAACTCAGCGCCTTGAGGTTTCCATGGGCATTGATGAGGTCGCAAACCTGTTGCCGAAGATTGAGAAGGAGCAGGAAGAGATGCCAGAGCAGCGTGTGGTGAAGCTGGCCGTTGGTCAGGATCGTCCGGTTCCTGAAGGACCGGCATGGGATGAGGATGCTGACAAGAGTTTTGGCCGAGCTATGGCGGCCATGAGTAATTCGAGTAGTCGCGTAGTGCCCTTCCAGAGCGGGGCAGATAGCTGAGGAGATGCGTGCAGGCATCTCCCCAACAGATTGAGGCGTCCGAAAACGGACCTTAGACAGACGGAATAAAACATGAGCGATCGAATGAAACAAGTCTGGGATCTGGTTGATCCGATTACCGAGATCCCTGAAAAGCAGAAATGGGCGTGGCTGGATGCGCGTGTTGCAGCGAAGAAATACGCTGAAAAGAAAGGGCTTTCCAAGGCAGCGTTTGCCCGTGAAGTGGACATTGCAGCGGCTACATTTTCCGAGTGGTTTTCCGGTAAGTATCGTGGGGATTATACCAAAACCACTGATGCGGTGCGCCTGTTCGTTGATAACCAGCACAGCTTTGAACAGACTGAAATGCAAGTTCCTGAGGATCTGGGATATGTGGAAACGCCCACCTCAGAGAAGGTGATGAGCGCTCTACAGTTTGCCCAAAGCATGCCTGAAATGGTGGTGATTACTCTGGGTGCTGGCATGGGCAAAACCATGACGGCACGCAAATATGTTGAAGATCACTCTCACACCTATCTGGTGACTATGCGGCCAACCACATCCACACCAGCTGCTATGGTGCGTGAGATCGGTATGGCGATGGAAATTAATGAGCGGAACCTGCTCCTGCTGAGACATGCAATCGGTTTGCGGGTTCAGCGCAATGGCCGCAAGCCTATGCTGATCATTGATGAGGCTCAGAACCTTTCTGATAATGCAGTCAACGAACTGCGAGATTTTCTTGATCGGTATGGGTGCGGCATTGCTCTGATCGGCAATGAAGAGCTTTACACCCGCTTTGGCGGTGCTCAGCCCAAGGCTGCATATGCGCAGATCAACCGCCGCACTGGAATGCGCGTGCGCCAGATGCGTCCTACCAAACAGGACGTGGCTGTGATCGTGGATGCCTGGGACATTGAAGATGTAGAAGCCCGCAAGATACTGCATGCCATTGGCCGCAAGCCTGGTGCTCTTTCCCAAGTCTCTAAAACAGTTCGATTGGCTCACATGCTGGCCTTTGGAAATGGCGGCAAGGTAGACGCAAAAACCATCCGCGCAGCCTGGTCTAACCGTGGGGGAGAAGAGCTATGAGTGCAGCCCTTGTCCGCCAGCTAGAGACACTGGAAGTCTGGTTCCGCGAATACACCAGGCGTGGTGAGGCATTCTCTCAGCACAGTGCTGATGCTTTTGGTGCGGGGCTCAAATGCGCCATTGAGACAGCCAAGGCAAGCCAGCAGACACCAGCAAAAAGCGCCCTGCAGATCCAGAAACTTCTGCTTGATTTAAAAGGATTGATTTCATGAGTAACGAAACACTCATCCCTGAGGGTTGCTGGAAGAATGCCAAGGGGCATTTCATTCCCCTCTCAGTAATTACAATTCCCAAGCAGCTTGAAAGCGAATTGGTGGAGCGCCTGTGCACTCAGGCTAAAGATGCTCATCGCACTATGAAGGTGCTGAAAGCAAACTCCATCAGTGAAGTGGACAGTTTCCGCGATCTGCTTGCAGCTCAATTTGAGCTGTCACGTGGCGGCGAGAAAGGCAACCTCACGCTGCATAGTTACGATGGGGCTTTCAAGATCGTAAAGCAGTGTTCAGAGCATATCGGTTTTGGACCTGAACTTCAGATTGCCAAACAACTGATTGATAAATGCATCAATCAGTGGAGCGAAGGGGCCAACGAGAACCTTAAGATCATCGTCAATCGTGCGTTTGAGGTGGACAAGAAGGGCAAGATTTCAACGGCCAGAGTTCTGGAACTGCGCACCTACAAGATTGATCACCCTGATTGGGTGCAGGCGATGGAAGCTTTGAGTGAAGCCGTCATTGCGATGGATACGGCTACGTATATCCGCTTTTACGAACGCAACGAGCTGACTGGTGAGTATGAGCCCATCGTGCTGCATATGGCGAAGGTTTGAGGAGGTTGGTGATGAGAGCGAATTTAGATGCCCTGCGTTCTTGTGCGCAAGACAATCTGGAAGCCATTCAAAGTCACTGGGCAAAACAGGGCTATTTGATCACTGGCAAGATTGAATATCGCATCAGCGCAGATGGTACCGGCTACTTTGCTGTGATTACGGATCTGGTGAATGGCCGTCCCTGGAACTTCAAGCAGCGTCACCTGGAACAGATGAAGCAGCACCAGACACAAGGGAGAATGATGTGATGGCACGTTACAGAGTTGAGATGAAAAGCACGGTGTTGATTGACATTGATGAGAGCAAGTTCACCGATGAGTTCATGGAGCAATACCGCCAGTTGATTGATCCGGGTTTCTGTGAGGTTCGTGATCATGCGGGATTGTTGGCTGAACTTGCAGTGGGGGGCATTATTGAAAACGGCTGCTTTGTTGAAGGTTACGGAGACTTGAACCAGCAAGGCATCCAACTTGTTGAGCTGCCAAAGATTGAAACAGAAGCCATCCTGCGCGATGGCGAGCATATTTAGGGGGATGGGATGAGCACTCCACATAAACGCCTCTATGCAGCGAAGAAAGCCGCGAACCTTGATGACGAAACCCTGCACGATTGTCTGGAGGCTTCCATTGGTCGCCGCTCTGCCAAGGGCCTGACCATGATCGAGTGCAACAAGGCGCTTGGTTACATGGAGGCCAAAGGGCATGGCGTTAAGGCGCAAGGCTCTACACAGATCAGCGGCCCCTTTGGCGGCAAAGCTGTGGCGCTGTGGCTGAGTGCCTGGAACCTTGGCATCATTCAGGACAAGACAGACAAGGCGTTACTGTCTTGGGTGAAGCGTCAGACCAAGATTGAGCACATCAACTGGGTGGACGGAGAAGACGGGTCCAAGGTGATTGATGCGCTGAAGGGCTGGATCAAACGGGATGCTGGCGTTGACTGGAGCACTGACAAAAAGCTGCCGTCCGTTTACAATCGCCCTGAGTTCAAGGTGTTCTGTGCTCAGGTGGCGCTTTTGAAGCAACGTGATGTGATACCGGCCCATCACAAGTTTGGCCTCATCACTCATTCCATTGTTGGCAAAGGCGATGTTCAGCAGCTGAACGGTCAGGACTGGATCAAGCTTATGAACGCACTAGGAGCAAAAGTGCGGGCTTGTCTGGTTCGGGAGGCACACTGATGCAGGTTCTTTCCTATTCCTCAGTTCAGCCAGGTAAGCTCTTCTGCTGTCAGGTAATAGCCGATACCGAGCTTCTCGTATGTGACCTTTATGTTTGCCGCACATTCAGACTTGTTCTCGAAATCCTGACAAGCAGTTGCTGCTTTGACACGGTCAGCTTTCGAGAGCTTTTCAGTGTGAACATAAAGCAAGCCTCGAACGCCTATCTGCTTTTGAGCAGAACATTGAATCATTTCAAGGCTAGAGCCTACGGCATGACAATTTTCAATTGTGGTCTGCTGGTTCAGCGAGGCGTCATCTTCCAGCATATAATCAATCAGCACCTGATTATCAGCAGCATACGCGGCACCCGAAAGCAAAAGTGTTGCTGTGGTAATGACTTGTTTCAGCATTTTGAAAGTTCCCAAAAGAATAAAGCGGCTGAACGAGAATACACACCTAAGGCAAGTGCATTAAAGTTAAAAACACTCAGCAGTTTCGGTGAATATTATGGCTGATGCTTTGCCTCCTGTTTTGAACGAGATCCGCGAGGTGGCTGGCTTGCCTGCTGCCCTTGAGATTGCGCATCGGTTTGGCGGGAGCCGGGTTTTTATTCCCTCTTACCCCTCCGCAGATAACTGGTTGCAGGAAACCGTGGGCGAGAGTGCTGCAAAAAAGATCTGCGACCATTACCGCATTATCAATGCAGGTGGCAGGGCCATGGGGATCTATATTGAAATTCCTCTGGGGCCGACCGGACAACAAGCCAGCACACATGCCCGCGTGCAGCAATATCTTCAAGAGGGTTTGTCTGCCGATGAGGTTGCCCGCCGACTTGGCATCCACCGCAGAACTGTGCTAAGGCAGGCGGTACGAATACGAGATCCCAGACAAGCGGATCTCTTTGAATTTTAGAGCTGGTGACACATGTCACCGGCTCTTTTTTTTATACGTCAGGCACTTTGCAAACACCTAAACACTCATGTTTGCAAAGGCACATCGCCCATGTCCTCCGCGTCTCCAATCGTACAGCAGTTACGTCATTTCAAGGTTAGTGCTGCCAGCAGCGACATCATCTCCAAAGTCTCCAAGGAGCAAGGTTTTGATGAGTACCTGTTACGGGCTCTGCTGATTGTTGAGAGCAAGGAAGCAGCCTGTGATGATCAAGGGCGCATTCATCTCCTTCCTGAAAAACATATCTTCTGGCGTAAGCTTCCAAGTCAGTTGCGCAGCACGGCTGTTGCTGCAGGTCTGGCAACCAAGAAATGGTCCAAGGGCAACTATAAGGGCCTTGGCAAAGCCGGGTCAGACGCCCGCTGGGACAGGCTGGAGCGCATGGCGCTGGTTGATGAAACCGCAGCTCTGTTGTCCGCCTCCTACGCCAAGCCTCAAATCATGGGCTTTAACTACAAGCTGTGCGGATACCATTCGGTCAAGAGCTTTGTCATCGCGCTGGCAAGTGAGGAAGCGGCTCAGGACAAAGCCTTCGTAGATTATCTGCTCAACAGCGGCCTTGCAGAAGATATCCGGGCCAAGGACGTTCGTGCGATTGTGCGCCGCTATAATGGAGCTGGGCAGGTTGATTATTACAGCCGCAAAGTTTTGCGTGTTTATGCGAAGCTGACCGGCGAGCCCTTGCGGCTTGAGGAAACATCCAAGCGGGCTGGCATGTTACGCTTGGGTGCAAGTGGTCAGCCCATTGAAAACTTCCAGCGCCGCCTTTCTGATCTTGGGTATCACGTCAACCCAGATGGCGACTTTGGCGATGCAACGCGCCGTGCAGTTGTTGCTTTCCAGGTGGATCACGGATTGAAACCAGATGGTCTGGTTGGCCCTAAAACGGCTGCGATGATGAAACGTGCCGTCCCACTTTCCGAGAAGACCACGAACCCCCGCCAAAATCTGAAGGTCAAGGATCTTCGCGCAAAGGGCTCTCAGACCGTTAAGCAGGCAGACCGGATGACCGTTCTGGGCGGCGGTGTGGTTGCTGTTGGCGGGGTGGCTGAGGTCGCTGAACAGGTATCTGACAGCTCATTACTGGATAACCTTACTGGCCTTCAGGATGTGATCTGGACGCTGAACAGTTCTCTTTCTCCTCTTCTGGATCTGATCGGCTCCAACAAATGGTTGATGGTGGCTGCTGGTGGGGCTGCTGTTTTGTATGTGGCCTACCAGATCAAGCAGCGCCGCCTGCTGGATGCAAAGAGCTGGAGGCATGTTGGGTGATTGCCTTCTTCACATCTCTGGCGTCTTCCAGGCTAGGCCGCGCCTTCCTTAAATGGGCGATTATTGCCGCGTTGGCGGGCCTGCTTTTACAGCGTGTTTTTTCGATGGGCGGGCAAAGCGAACGTAACCGGAGCCTTGAAACCTCTCTCCTGATTTTGAGAAAAAGGAACGAAATTGATGCGGATATTTCTCGTCATTCTGATGCTGATCGCCGTCGCCGGTTGCGCAGCTGGTCCCGCGAATAAATGCGATGGGTTCAAGCCCATCTATCCGGCAAACAGCGATGTGGGCGTTCTCTCCAATTCTATGGTGCAACAAGTATTGGCACACAATGAATTTGGCTACTCCATGTGTGGTTGGAGGCGAACAGGTCGATGAGTTTTGATGAAGTAGACCAGGCCAACATGCTTGCCGAGCGGGAACGAGATGCCAGCATTGCTGCGGTTTTAAAGTCTCAGCGTGTTGGATCTGGTCGTTCCAGTTGTATTGACTGCGAGCGTGAGATTGAGCCAGCCAGACGCACTGTAAACCCGGCGGCTGTGCGCTGCATTGAGTGCCAGCGAGAACTGGAACAAGCGCGATGAGCCCGGAAGAATTAAAAACATGGGTGGCAATTGTAATCGGCGTTGTGTCGTTAGCTGGCACTGCGTGGACGTTTCTTTCGCACCGATCTCGTGACAATTCCAGCAAGCTGGAGGAGCTGCAGGGGCGCGTGGGTGAAACCGAGGCTAGCGTCAAATCACTGGCACGAGAGATGGAGCATCTGCCCAGTAAAGAGCAAGTGCATCAGCTGGAACTGAACATGACGGAACTGCGCGGTGCAGTCACAACCATTGGCGAAAGCGTGCGCTCTTTGCGTCATACCACCGAGAATATTGACGATTTTTTGAGAAAGAATAAGGGGTCGTGATGGACTACCAGGACCACATCAACAAGGATGTACGACTGATCATCTTGAAGGCGCTACACAGCCAGGATGATTATTCGCTGAATTCGTCAATCCTGCAGACACTGCTGGAGGGCTACGGCCACACGGAAAGCCGCGATTACATCCATAATCAGCTGCGCTGGATGGAGCGCAATGTACAGGCTGTGAAGATCACAAAGGCTGGCAGTGTTCTGGTGGCAACGCTGACAAATGCGGGCCGTGATCATGTGGAGCGCAGAGCCCGCCTGGAAGGCATCAAACGCCCAAGTCCAGAGGTGTGAGCTATGAGCAAGCGCAAAGGACGCGGGCGGCTGTCCTCATTGGATCTGCTGCCGCCAGAGGCATCTAATCTTGTAGATTGGGCGGCGGAGCAACTTTCTAATCGGGACAAAACACAGCAGGAAATTCTTGAAGAGTTTAATGGCAAGCTGATTGCTATTGATCCGACGATTCAGCCAATCAGCAAAAGCGCGTTTGGTCGCCATGCCGTAAAGCTTGCGACCATGCAACGGCGTTTGAAAGAAAGCCAGTCCATTGCAAAGTCGCTGGCCGGTCAAATGAATGCCAGCGCGGTTGATGATGTGACGGTCATGGCAAGTCAGGCCATTAAAACGCTGGTGTTTGAGATCCTGACCAGTGCTGGAGAGGCTGGCCTTTCGCCCAAAGGTGCGATGGATCTGGCAAGTGCGTTGCGCTCTTCTGTTCAAGCTCAGGCAATTTCGACACGGCGACGTAAAGAGATCGAAACCGAGTTCGAGAAGAAGACCGATGAGGCGCTGGAGAAGACTGCTCAGGTTGCTGGTTTGAATTCTGATCAGGTCGCCAAGTTGCGCCGTGAGTTCTTAGGATTGCGCAAATGATGAGTGCCCAGAGCGATCCAGACCGGGTGGCGGGAAAGCCGATCCTTACCCGTGATCCCAATGAGGCAAGTCCAGATTTTACACGCGGTGCTGAGATCCCTGAGGATCTGGACCCGCTTGCCGATGGCATCTTGATGCTGCACCAAAAGGAATGGCTGGAGGATCGTGGTGATCTGAAGCTTGCCGAAAAAGGCAGGCGAACAGGTATCACCTTTGCCGAGGCTCTGGATGATACCCTGATTGCCGCCAGCAAACGTGAAGCTGGCGGTGATAACGTTTTTTACATTGGTGATACCAAAGACAAAGGCCGTGAGTTCATTGGCTATGTGGGACACTTTGCCAAAACCGTCCAGAAGGAAATGGTGGGCATTGAAGAGAGAGTTTTTTTGAAGACATCGATGCGGATGGCAACACCCGCAAGATATCCTCTTACGTGGCGCGGTTTGCGTCTGGCTACCGGGTAGAAGCACTGTCCTCACGACCTGAAAACATTCGTGGTCTACAGGGCATTGTGGTGATTGATGAGGCGGCGTTTCATAAGGACGTGCGCAACGTTATTGACGCGGTCAACGCGCTCCTGATCTGGGGCGGCAAGATCCGCATCATCTCCACTCATAACGGCGTTTTGAATGCGTTCAACGAGCTGATCCGGGAGGCGCGAACAGACGCAGCCAAGGGCAAACCAACCTGGTCTATTCACCACATTCCGTTTGCCAGTGCTGTCAGGAACGGCCTGTTCAAACGGGTTTGCATGATCAAAGGCAAAGTGTGGTCGCAGGATGCGCAGCAGGAATGGGAAGATAAGATCCGTTCAGCCTATGGCTCGCGCAAAGCAGCCATGCAACAGGAACTGGACGCGATCCCGGCTGAAAGCGAAGGTCAGGCACTCTCCCGTGTCCAGATCGAAGCCTGCATGGAAGCAGACATTCCCTATATTCGCTGGCAGGTAGAGGATGACTTCAGGGATCTGCCTGATAGCAAGCGTCAGGATCGCCTTGATAAGTTCCTGAAGCGAGAGCTTGAACCTGTTCTCAAACAGCTACCTAAAAACCTGCTGCATGTTTACGGGCAGGATTTTGCCCGCAAAGGAGATGCCTCTGCCATTGATGTAAAGTCCATTGAAACCAGTCTTGTGCGCAGAACGAGGCTGGCCGTTGAAATGCGCAATGTGCCCTTTGATGAGCAACGCGAGGTGATGGAATTCATCATCACCCGTTTGCCCCGGTTTTCTGGCGGGGCGTTTGATTCCACGGGCAACGGGGCTTATCTGGCTGAAAAAGCGGTCCAGAAATTTGGAGCCTCCATCCGCGAAGTGCACTTTTCTGAAAGCTGGTACCGCGAGAACATGCCAGCTTACATTGAAGCATTTGGCTCTAATCGATCTTTGATCCTGCCCAGGCACGATGACATCGTGAAAGACCATCAGGCGCTTTCCTTTGTGAATGGCATCATCAAAGTCCCGCAGGATTTCAGGTTCAAGGGAAGCGATGGCAACAACCGGCACGGGGATTATGCCATTGCCTCTGCTCTGGGCTTTTGGGTGAGCCAGCAAGACATTGCGGAATACGATTACATGAGTGCGAGCACACTTGCCCGCACCACAATGCAAGCTCCCAAAGATGACGATATTCAAGGCGCAACCACGTTCTCTCGCGGGTCGGTCTTTGGTAAACTGAAAGGGTTGTGGTGATGGCAAAGCCTGTCATTTATGACCTTCATGGCAAGCCCATGAAGATTAAGGAGAAGGATCTCAGCAGTGAGAGTACTGCAATGGTTCGGGCCATCTCCAACAAATTTGGCGGTATGTTCACTTCCGAGCTTACACCACCACGACTGAAGAGTATTCTGCAGTCTGCTGAAGCAGGCCAGCCTGATGAGTTTTACAAGCTGGCGGAGGTAATGGAAGAACAGGATCTTCATTACTCAGCTGTGCTCTCAAGTCGCAAGCGTGCTGTCTCCTCCCTCAGTATGCAGGTTAAGGCAGCAAGTGATGATCCCAAAGATCAGCAGATTGCTGAAGCTGTTCGCCGGATGGTGGAGCAACCTGAGTTTATCGACATGCTTGATGATGCGCTGGACGCTTTGGGCAAAGGCAGTTCAGCCATTGAAATGCTCTGGGACACCACGTCTGCTGAATGGATGCCGCGAGAGTTTATCTGGCGCGATCCAAGGCTGTTCAGGTTCCACCCAACCCGCCGTAAAACATTGCAGATGAAACGGGAGGGCTCGGTTGACGGTGAGGATCTGGTGCCGGGGAAATTCATCACCCATCTGCCTAAGCTGAAATCCGGTTTGCAAGTGCGCACAGGATTGGCACGGGTGGCAAGCTGGTCTTACCTGCTCAAGAGTTTTGCTCTGCGTGGCTGGGCTGCTTACAACGAAATCTTTGGCATGCCCTTGCGTGTGGGCAAGTTCGACAAGTCCGCCTCGGATGAGGATAAGGCCAAGCTTTTGCAGGCGGTGATTGGCATTGCCAATGATGCTGCCGGGATCATTCCCAAAGAAATGGATATTGAGTTTATTCAAAACTCAAGCCGGGGCGGTGACAGCCTGTTTGAACGTTTGCTTGTGTATCTGGATAAGCAGGTCTCCAAGGGCGTTTTAGGGCAGACCATGACCACGGATGACGGATCGTCTCTGGGGCAGGCAATCGTACATAATGATGTGCGCGAAGATATCCAGATCAGTGATGGCCGCCAGATTGCCACCACGCTGAACCGGGATGTGGTCCGTCCGTTTGTAATCTTCAATTACGGCCAGCAACCAGCTTACCCAACCATCCGCATTGAGGTGGTGGAAGCGGAAGACCTGGAACGCATGGCAAACGTTTTAGATAAACTGGTGCCTTTGGGGCTTAAAGTTCAGGTGTCTGAGGTGCGCGGACGCCTTGGGTTTGGTGATCCAGATAAGGGTGCGGATGTGCTGGGTGTTCAGCAAACTTCACAACAAGACCCGGTTAAAGCCCGCAACCAACAACAAAGAACTGAACCACAAGCTGCAGATCCGTTTGACGATGTTGGACAAGATGAGCTTGCTGATTGGCAACCGCAAATGTCTGGCCTGCTAAATCCGGTTCGCAAGCTTGCCAATTCGGCTGGTTCCTATGATGAGTTTCTGGAGGGGCTGAGTGGTCTTGCTGCCCAGATGG
This sequence comes from Pseudovibrio sp. Ad37, assembly GCF_001623075.1. Taxonomy (GTDB): domain Bacteria; phylum Pseudomonadota; class Alphaproteobacteria; order Rhizobiales; family Stappiaceae; genus Pseudovibrio. Next base: position 1,609 of record NZ_LMCF01000143.1, on the reverse strand, counting down.
ATGATGGGCCCCTTGCACAGAAGATCACTGATGCCACGTCGAAAGCGGCGGCTTTTGGCGATGATCGGGGGTAGAGGTGGCCGGGTTTAAGTTTGATACCAAACCCTCTCCTGAAGTCACAGGGTTTCTGAATAAGAAGGGCTTAAAGCCGTCCTTCCACTGGGCGGAGGTTTCGCCGCGAGAACATGCCTTTGGTTTTACCGTTGCCAAGGCCACCAAACTGGACGTGCTCACAACGCTGTTTGAAGAAGTTAAACGGGCACAGGCTGAAGGCATTCCGTTTGATGCCTGGTCGAAGGCTCTGCAGCCGCGTCTTGAAAAGCTGGGGTGGTGGGGCAAGGTTGATATGCTTGACCCGAAAACCGGCAAGATGGTGAAAGCTCAACTTGGAAGCCCGCGCCGGTTAAAAACCATCTATTGGGCCAATACCAGGTCGGCCAGAGCGGCTGGCTTGTGGGAGCGAGCACAGCGCACCAAGGCAGCGCTGCCTTACTTTGTCTATTCTCTGGGTCCATCACAAAAGCAAAGACCGGATCATCAGGCGCAAGCCGGGGTCACACTGCCCGTGGATGATCCGTTCTGGGATGTGTGGTTCACGCCCAATGGCTGGCTCTGCAAGTGCTGGGTCAGGCAGATATCAAAAGCTGAAGCTGACAAAAACGGCGGTGTGTCAGATCCGCCTGAAATTGAACTGAAGGAATGGACCAACCCGCGCACTGGGGAGACCCTTAAAATCCCCGAGGGCATTGATCCGGGCTGGCAGGGAAATCCGGGAAAGAACAGAGCCCGGACCCAGATCGACAATCTGAATCTGAAAATGGAAAATGCTGGCAAGCACAACGATGCTCTGCCCAGGCAGGTGATTGATGAGCTGTGGCGTTCAAAAGCGCCGCAAAGCTATTCCAGGATGAATGAGCGGGTGCATCTGCCGGTGGCTTATGTTCCGGGCCTTGCTTCAAGGCTGGATGCCAAAACGCCATTGGTGGCCGTCTCCAGTGATACCATCGCAGTCAAGGTGGGCAAGCATCGTTCTATTGAGCCAGACAAGTTTACGCTTGTGCAGCAAGTGCTGGAGGATGGCGTGCCTATTGAACGTGGTGGATCGCAGGGACTGAGTTTCTGGCTTTCAGAAAAGGATAGAATGTACGTTGTTGCGCTGAAGAAATCGAAGGATGGTTTTATGTATGTCTCAACGTTCTTTCAGTCTGACCACAGACGCTTCCAAAAAGCTTTTGAACAGTACGGAGAATGGGGAGGATGAGTGCTGGCTGTTTGGTGAGGGCGGACTCTCCTCACATGCCATTCGAGGGCACCGATCCATTTGCCTCAGCCAGCACACTAAGTATAGGCGTGGTGCCTGAGTTTGACAAGCAGGGCCTGCGGTAAACACTAAAACGCCTCAGAAGGTCGTAGAGCGCTTTAAAGGGGTTTGTGAATCGGCATGCAAAATTGACCCGGTTAGGTGGGTTATGAGCGTTTAAGATTGACCCACCTGTTTGTTAGGATCCGTGCATTTAGCGCGGGGCATGAACGGGTGATATTGATGGAAAGTGCAGCCAAGATCCGCCGTCTTGTTTTACGGGATGGTCGAAGTGTCCGGTCGGTCAGT
>NZ_LMCF01000142.1 GCF_001623075.1 Pseudovibrio sp. Ad37 | reverse complement strand
GCAGCAAGAAGTTATCAAGCACTGTGGCAGGCCGTAGGCCAAGTCTGCGACCTCTTCACAAAGCAAGAGTGCAACAACTTCTTCAAAACAGCTGGATACATGACCGATTAAACGCGACAAGCTCTAGCGCAACGGTTTAGAACTTTTGTTCATCTGGTAAATCATGGAGCCATATTTCAATATGTCGGCTTGCGTGAGGAGGAGGGACTTCATGACCCGTGAGGTAGCGGCGCCTGCTGTTAAGTTTAGTCCGGCAGAGCTGACGGAATTTCTGGACAAGGCATTTCCGCAGATGCACGCGTTAGGTCGTGCATATTTCATCGATGAAATTCTACCGGGAAAAGCAATTGTCAGGCTCAAGATCGGGGACGTGCATTTGCGTCCTGGTGGTACTGTTTCTGGCCCTTCGCTGATGGCTCTGGTTGACTATGCGGCCTATGTGGTTCTGCTGGGCAATATGGGGCTTCATGCACTTGCTGTGACCACCAACATCAATATCAACTTCCTACGCAAAGCTGAAGCTGGTGAGATGATCGCCACGTGTCGCATCCTGAAGGGCGGCAAGCGTCTTGTCGTTATGGATTGTGAAATCACTCGCCAAGGCAGCGATGATCTGATTGCCCATGCCACAGCGACTTACTCCATCCCTCCGGCCTCGTTCAAGGGATAGGATGCGTGTTTTTTGTTGTCCAACTGAGTTGTTGGGCAACCATTTTGGATCTTTCGCCACATTGGATTGTTGAGTGCCATTTGGCATTGAGCCAGATAGGCAGTGCCGTCTACATAGAGACAGGAAAAATCACCCAGTTCGATCCGAATGCCACGGTTGGTGCAATAGCAGTCTGGTTGCTTGAACAGACTACGAGGGCGTTTGCGGAACTTGCTTTCTTGCGCGTTAGCATTCCAAGCCCAAACCAGCAAAAATGATAGGGTGAGTAAGAGATAGCGATGCATTCCCCATGATAATATTTAGGGCATACGTCGCTACCACTGTTTTTTAGGGGCACTTTGAAGGTCAGAGATAAATCAGAGTGCCTTGTGCGCGCAGGATTTCAAACCACTCCGGCTCTTTGGTCAGGCGTGTCCAGCGTAGATCCAATTTGCGCAGATTCTTCAGGTTGCTCATGCTGGCGGGCAGCTCCTCCAATGGGTTTGCCCTGAGATCTAATTGATAAAGATTGGGAAGGTCTCCAATTTCTTCAGGGAGCTGAGAGACTTGATTGTTGCGGAGGTCCAACACTTCGAGCTGATGCAAATTGCCTACGTCCTCAGGAAGTTTTGTGAGAGCGTTGTTACGCAAATAGGCCTCTCGCAAGGATGAGAGATTGGAAGAGCTCAGGGGGAGTGCGCGCAAGCCATTGCCGTAGAGCCTCAACTCTTTCAGACCTTGCAGGTTCCCAATGCTCTCTGGCAGATGCGCGATGGTGTTGTCGGTGCAGCCGAGATACTCAAGAGCAGAAAGATCACCGATACTTTTCGGTAGCTGCGTCATGACTGTGTTGCTGGCATAGAGCACACGCAGTTTCTTCAAAGCGCCTATCTTTGCAGGAAGATGCTCCAGTGTTTGGTGGCTGAGGTCCAAGATCTCCAGATTTGGCATGTCACATAGGCTGTCGGGCAGTTGTGTCAGCTTACATCCGTAGATGTAGAGTTCTTTCAGCGCCTGCAGATCAGAAATTTTCTGCGGTAAATCGCTGATTGAGTTTTGTCCCAGATAGAGGCTTCGCAAGGATCTATGATGCAATAACTCTGATGGGAAACGATCCAGCTTGCACTTTGTCAGAGCGATATCCGTCAGTCTGCTGTCGTACTGGACGGCGCATGGAGTTCCATCTTGTCGATGCCTGATGCTCTTGAGACGTTGATAATGAGTTGAAGCCTGCGTGATCATGGGGACCTGAAATGTGCTTAGTGGAGGTACTGCTGTTGTAGCGTCGAAACGAGCTGCTCCGAAAGCGTAGTTTTCAGGAGATTGATTGTGCCCGACGACAATGTCGCATCATTAGATGCTGCAGACTTTATTTGAGGCAGGACCTCATCGAGTGATGTTCCTGCTTTCTGCAATTCTTGATCAACTGCCTGCCAGAATGCAGCGCCTTTCATATAGAAAAGAGGATAGTAACTGGAGTTATTCTCCCGCGTTACATTGAGGTGGGCTTCATAAAGGCCTGTTGCCGCATGGGGGGAGCGCTCTTTAAAGGTTTGCCATTGCTCCATTGGAGTTTCTGTTTGCAAACCTGCTTTTCCAGTGATTTATAGCCGTAATATTGAGCAAGGCTCTCAGATATCCAGAGTGGGTAAGGCTGGGTTATAAGCATGTGAAACAGTTCGTGGGCGGAGACCCAATGAAGTTTTGCGATGCTGTCGTTTGTGGCTGTGCCATCTGTTACGGCAAAATTGGCGAGGAACGCTTGTTTGCCAGCAGCACCGGCTGTTTGCCTCAGTTCCTTGTCGATTGCGATCCATACAAGGTCGATATAGCTTGGTGCATTCTCCTCAGAACCAAGCACCTCTTGCAGGTATTCAAGTTGCTGTTGAAGAGCGAGCAGGTTCTCAGCTTTCATGGTCGAAGTTGGGTCGTCTTTGAAGAGTGTGAGCGCCGTTTGCCCAGTTGCCAGCGTTTTGGTGGACTTCCCCCATGTGAGGATCAAAGGTGGTTGGTTTGGTGCAGGCAGAGGGTTGCATTTGATTGCATGTGTCTTGCCATGGACTTTACCGCAGACCTCTACTTTAGATATACCTTCGAAGCGAGGAATATCATCCCACTCCATCAGGTCCACCACCCGGCAGGAGAGTAGAGGTTTTGTTGATTGGCAATGGCGTGAGGGGCGGTCTGCACATTCTGGAAGGTGACAGTCCACTGTAGCTCACGACATGAGAATTGTTCTTCATAGGCAACGTTGGCTTTTTGAATGCCATCAAAGAGGAATTGGATTGCGGAAGTCTCTGTGTCTCCTCGAAGAGTGCGGGGCTTCAGCAACTTGATGTTTTGCGGAGTTGGAAAACTCACTGTTGCAGTTCCGCTCATGGGGGAGGCTACGTCAGCTTCAATAATGATCTGAAGTGGTGGCGTGTCAGCAAGAGCAGGGGTTATGAGCAACAACGAAATAAGAGAGAAGAAGGGAAGATGCATTCTAAAATCTCATAGTTGAGAAAAATAAATTGGGATTGAACAATCGATTCGATAGTTTCTGCACGGAAATGTGTTCATCCCTTGTTATCCAATGCATGAGGCAGGTGCTCCATAAGACTGCACTGCGTTGAAGTGCCTAAAACTCTCAGCTTATTGAAATTTTTAAATTAAATTTGCCTGAAAGTTGAATTGTCTGTTGATCCAAAAGCAAAAAGCCACTTAAAATTCAGGGACTAAAGCCAAAGGCCGTTTTTTGATGGATGGGAGACCTGAGAAGACGGCGTGTGGGGAGGCAGGCTTGTGTTCTATCGTGCGTTTTTCGGTTTCATTCTTGATTTCCTGTTGGTGCCACTGCGCTTTGGTACGCTGCTCGCCACAATCGGCTATATCGGCTTTCTAGCACTGAATATCCTCTTGATTCTGGCTGTTCCAGCGTTCTTTGATCTCTATGTAGTCAGTGAGCCTCGGGTCTTTGCTGAATTCCGCGATACGATGTTCTATCTCGATACGGCCTTCATTGGAGATCCAATCGTCTTCGTGAGTCTTGTGTTCTTCAATCTTCTGCTGGCAAATGCCACGTTGACGACACGCCTGACCCGAAGCCGCTGGCGGTTCTTTTATCCGGTTCATTTCACGCCCATCAATTTGCGCGAATATCGTGTAGCTCTTGCTGGTCTTGGCTATTATGTCAGCTGTTACAGCGCCAATTGGGTCTTCTATGAATTGCAGGTGGATGACCTTATTCTGACTGCTGCACGCGCGGCAGGTGTTTCCTGAGGTGCAAAACCCTCAGATTCATGCGGAAAAAGTGTGGTATTATAATACCTATTTTGTATCATGTTGATTTTATTGATTAATTTGTTTAGGCGCGTGTTTTTTTGTTCTTGACGTTGTGCCCAAGCTCGCGTATCTACCCGTTCCTACACGGAGCTATCACGTTCAGCTGCTCTTTCGGGCCTGAACGAATTTCTCCCAAGAATTTTAACCGTCAAAACTACGGTAGATCTTATGAAGACTCATTCCACTAAAGTGGCTGAGGTCGACAAGAAGTGGATCTTGATCGACGCAGAAGGCGTTGTTGTTGGCCGTCTGGCAGCATTCATCGCAAACCGTCTGCGCGGCAAGCACAAGCCGACCTACACACCACATATCGACGATGGCGACAACGTAATCGTTATCAATGCAGACAAAGTTGTACTGACTGGTAAAAAATACCAGAGCAAGAAGTACTACTGGCACACTGGTTACCCTGGCGGGATCAAAGAGCGCACTGCACGTCAGCTGATCGAAGGTCGTTTCCCAGAACGCGTTCTGGAAAAGGCTATTCAGCGTATGATGCCAGGCGGACCTCTTTCCCGTACACAGCTGCGTAACCTGCGTGTTTATGCTGCTGCAGAACATCCGCATGATGGCCAGTCTCCAGAAGTGGTAGACGTTAAAGCCATGAATCCTAAAAATGCGAAGAGGGGTTAATTATGTCTGAGCTACAGTCCCTTGAGGAACTGGGCGGCGCAATCGCCCCTGCTGAGAACGAAGCTCCTGTACATGTTCAGAAGCTCGACGCACAAGGCCGTGCATACGCAACCGGTAAGCGTAAAGACGCTATCGCTCGTGTATGGATCAAGCCAGGCACCGGTAAAATCGTTGTAAACGGCAAAGAGTACTCTGAGTATTTCGCTCGTCCAGTACTTCAGCTGATCCTGCGTCAGCCAATCATGCTCACCGAGCGTGATGGCCAGTACGACATCAACGTTACTGTTGCTGGTGGTGGTCTTTCCGGCCAGGCTGGTGCTGTTCGTCACGGTATCTCTAAAGCACTTACTTTCTACGAGCCAGCACTGCGTCCGGTTCTGAAGAAAGAAGGCTTCCTTACTCGTGATAGCCGTGTTGTTGAACGTAAGAAGTACGGTAAGCGTAAAGCTCGTCGTTCCTTCCAGTTCTCCAAGCGCTAATACGCGATACTGGAAACAGTTTTACGGAAAAGGCTGCCATTTGGCAGCCCTTTTTGTGTTTGGCCTCTCTGTCTTGCTGTGGGTGAAATTGCAGAGTTGTTGCACTAGGGTTTACCTGCCACGTTTGTGCGAAACTGTGGTGGGGACCTGCATTGATCCAATGGTCGCAAAAGTTCTTGTCGGCATTCCTAATGGCGCTTGCTCCGCACAAGCGAAGTGGGACGCTGGCTCGTCTTGCTTTGCGGTTGGATAAGAAAAATCTGAGTGCTTCGAGGGTGCTTTATCTGAAAGAGCGTAAGGGCTTTTACAATATGAGGCGATTGGAAGAGTTTCTACGAGTTGGCTTAGTTGATGAGCAGCTTGCGCGATTGAGTGAGTAGTATTTCTATTATTGCCGTGCTCAACGTTTTCAGGAGCTTCATTTCCTCAAACAGTTTCCATTCTACGAGACGCAAAAAGGTTTTTTTGTAGAAATAGGTGTTGGAGATGGAACGCATCTTTCCAACAGCTTCCTTTTTGAAAAGGCATTGGGTTGGTCTGGTTTGCTTGTGGAGCCCAATCCAGATTGCTGGGAACGGATTTGCTCAGGGCGTGACGCTGATTTGGATAAGAGAGCGGCTTGGAGTTCGGGAGGGGAGCACTTCGCTTCTTTTGTGCTGATACTTCGGAGTACTCTGGGATGCTCTCCGTTGTAGGCCAAGGAACGAAGCCCGGGCGCGAGATTGAAGTTCCTATTGCTCGGACTGAAGATATTCTGGTTCGGCACAATGTGCCTGATCACATTCCCTTTATATCCATTGATACGGAAGGTACTGAGCTGGAGATTCTCAAGGGAATATATTTTTCGCGCAGGACGTTTGACTTCCTATGCGTTGAGCACAATCACAACTCAAAGCAGCAAGATGCCTTAATCGCCTTTATGAAGCTGTGGGGGTATTTGATCGCCCAGCCCGAACGCTCCGGGTGTGCGTCCGGCGAACCCGACCTACAAAGCGGAGATAGGCCCTGTTACGCTGGCTTAGCAGCGTAACACCACGGCATGAGATCGTTGAGGCGGGTGATCTTGTGATCAGCGATTTGAGCCAGAACCCACGTTAGCCAGGCTTGGGGATCCACACTGTTGAGCTTGGCGGTTTCGATGAGGGTATAGGCGATTGCCGCTGCTTTTCCGCCCCCTTCCGAGCCCATGAAGAGATAATTCTTCCTTCCAAGAGCTACAGGCTTCATTGCCCGCTCGGCACAATTGTTGTCCAGCTCCAGAGAGCCATTGTCCAGATAGGGGCGCGCTTTGGGCAGGCGCGTGAGAGCATATCGAATTGCTCCGGCCAATGCTGACTTGCCGGATATTCTTGCAAGCTGCGAATGGAGCCAGTCTTCCAGATCATCGAAGACAGGTTTGGCCTGTTCCTGCCTCTGTCGCACCCGCTCCGGCCATTGTTTGA
>NZ_LMCF01000141.1 GCF_001623075.1 Pseudovibrio sp. Ad37 | reverse complement strand
GCAGCAAGAAGTTATCAAGCACTGTGGCAGGCCGTAGGCCAAGTCTGCGACCTCTTCACAAAGCAAGAGTGCAACAACTTCTTCAAAACAGCTGGATACATGACCGATTAAACGCGACAAGCTCTAGAAGGGCGCTCCCGCCGTCTGACACTCGGGAAATACGGAGAGCTGACACCAGATCAGGCACGAGGACTGGCAGTCGATGTTCTGGCCAAGGTGCGGAATGGGGAAGACCCAACCGTTAACCGCAAGATCATCCGCAATGCACCGACGGTTGACGATTTACTGGATATGTATCTGAGCGAACATGTTGAGGTGCACAACAAACCAAAGTCGGCTGTTGAGATACGGCGCATTCTTGAACGGTGTGTGCGTAAGCCTCTAGGCAAAGCGAAACTGGCTTCAGTTACACGGCAGGATATCTCCAAGCTACATCGCTCCATGCGCAGAACTCCGCGACAAGCAAACCATGTGCTGGCAATCATCTCCAAAGCGTTCAATCTGGCTGAAATATGGGGCTTGAGGCCTGAGCACAGCAATCCGGTGCGATTGGTGAAGCGTTACAAGGAGAATGAGCGCGACCGGTTCTTATCTGGTGATGAGTTACAGCGCTTGGGTAAGACGCTGGAGCTTGCAGAGAAAGAGGGGCTTCCATGGATCATCAAGGCTAGCCCAGAGAACCGCAAGCACTTGCGCCACGATATTGAAAAGCGCCGGACACCTGTGAACCCCATGGCGCTTTATTGTCTCAAATTGCTGCTCTATACGGGGGCACGGCTAATGGAGATCGCTTCTCTTGAATGGAAGCATGTAGACTTTGAAGAAGGGGCTATTGCCTTGCCTTCAAAAAAAGGGGATGGCCGCAAGCCTCATCCGGTCAGTGGGAATGTGCTCGACATCCTCTCCGATATACCGCGCTTGGATGGCTCGCCTTATGTGCTTGCCCGCATCAATGATCCCACTCGGCATATTACCAAGGAGCTGGTGGAGAACGCATGGCAACGCGTGCGCCATCATGCCGACATCCCAGATGTGCGCATCCACGATCTGCGCCATACGGTTGGCACCTTCGCCGCGCAATCGGGAAGCAACGCTTTCCTCATCAGCCACCTTCTACGCCATCGCAACGTGACCATCACCAACCGCTATGTGAACCACGATGCACATCCTATACGGGTGTTGTCAGAGACGGTTGGGGAGAGGATTGAGGCGGGGTTGAAAGGAGGGGGGTAAGAACTGACGGCATGAATGTGGAGGTATTGGCTTGAATATTCGCGAACACCGTATGTCGTAGTGTGACCATTTGCAGACATTCAACCTAAATCTCATTGCTTACGGCCAGTGCGTGACTTCAACCATAGGTCGATTCTGGCCAGTTTGTTACTAAGTGACCTATAGCTGTCATTGGTCTGAATATGGAACAACACAGCCAATGGGAGAGGCTAGTTAAAGTAGATCTTACTCAACACATCATTAGTCTAGAAGTAGTCGGCAGCTCATGCTTGTCAAATTGCCCAAGAAAATCAGCTGTAGATAGAATTGCTCTGCTAATGTTTGATAGATCAAATGAGCTAGGAAAACTTTAGCAAGCACCATTGCCCCTCATAGCTTGCATATTTCTTGATGCTCGAGCAACGGATGCAAATCTTGGACCAAGGCGGGGCCTAGGAATTGAGTAATTTTCAATATCACCTTGTTTCCTAACAATTCAGTCCGGCATGATTATTGTTTCTCCAGCGCTCAGACCTTTGGTGACTTCGATCCCATAAACAGTCGTAGCTCCCAATTCAACGTTTCGCTGCTCAATCACACTCAATTCATTTTGACGAACAGTGATATAAGGACTGTCGTTGTCATGACTGATGGCTTCAAGCGGAACAACAATTGCATCTGATTTTTGATAGGTTTTGATCTTGATGCGAGAGGACATTCCTAGGCGCACACTCTGAGCAGGCATGTTGTCCTTGAGTTCAAATCTCGCCTGAACTTGAAAAGCCGGCCGTTGGCGACCACTGGCTGATCCGAAAGCCTCAGAACTCACCCGAGCAATTTCGCCTTCAAATTTATGGTCGGGAAAAGCCTCACTCGATATCTCCACTGTCTGCCCGACGCGTATTTTACTAACATCATTCTCATCTATCTGGCCTTCAGCAATAAATACTCTTGAATCTGCAATTGCAAAAATTGGCTGCCCTTTCTTCAACTGAAGCCCTGCCTCGATAGTCATAGTTCTCTGGCCTCCATCAGAAACGCTGGGAAGGGATACCAGAATTCCATCTTTGGAAGCTTTCACAGTTGCGTTTTCCTTGAGAGCTTTAAGTCTTTCAAATCGGTCCCCGGCGTTTTTTAGCTCCAGCTCTGCCAGATTAACGCTTTGCCCTTGGCTTGCCTGTTCCAATTGTCGCAGGTCTTGTTGCTGGCTCTCAACATTCAAAATCTGTCGGCTGACTTGGCGCTGTGATGCTTCATACTCGTTCCGAGGTACTATTCCTCTGTTCAGAAGATCTGCAAGAATGTCCGTCTGTTTTTGAAGATTGAGCAGTTCTGCTTCCGCAAGCAGCAAGGCTCGGAGCGAGCGCTGATAATCTGCGCTCGCTCTCCAGTCTTTTAAAGACTGCACGACACCTCTTGCTTTAATGAAGTCTGCTTCTGCGGCTCGGGACTCAGCGGCAATGTCTGCTGTATCAATAACCGCCAGAATGGCTCCCGCCTTCACGCTGCTGCCAACAGTCGCGTGAACAGTGCGGGTCAGACCATCAAATGGAGCAAATAGTATCGAGCTATTGTGGGCACGAATTGTTCCCACCACTGTCAGATGGTGAGTGAGATTTGTCGGCTGCACTTCAAAAAACGCAGGCTGTTGCAAATCAGTTTGAGCAATCGCCTGACCTCTCTCGCTAACTTCTTTTGCGAGCCAAAACCCTGCAGGCAAAATGAGACACCCAAGTGCGCAGAGCTTTACTACTCGTGCCAGACGTTTATTGCCTCTTTGCTTGGTATGCCTTGGGCTGTTGTGATCGTTTCCATCGCTTATATTTTCATCAGAAGCGGAATGAGGTTCTACGTGCTCGTTCAATAGCATGGCGCTCTGAGGCCTCCAGGTTTCTTCAGATTTATGCCCCATGTTTGAAGGCTGGTTCCAAGTTGCAGGTCCAACCGGGTCAGAGCATTTAAGTATCCAATGCGGGCAGTGAGAAGTTGGATTTCTCGATCTCGCAGGTGATCTTCCAGAGTTTGGACCTGAAAAGTGGTTGAGCGCCCCGCATTGAGTTTGGCGAGTTCAACCTCGACAGCCTTTCGCGCTAGTTCCTCTGCAGTTTCGGCCAACTTGATCTGTTTCCATAAAAGCCGGGCCTCATTTGCAGATCTCCTGATTTGCTTCTCAATCCCCTGACGGATTTCGCGAAGTCGCACATATGCGATCTTCTTGGTTGTGGAAGCTTGCACATAGTCGCGTTGAGGCTTTGGATTGTTGAGTTCGATGTTAACTCTAAAGCCCACAGTAGCCTCTGAAGTTGTCTGCCAGTTTGCTTGAGAGCCGCCCTCTAGCCCGTAGCGACCACGAGCAAATAAATTAAGATCCCAGAGTTTTGCGTTTTCCGCAGCAATCAGATTGTACTTTGCCTGCGCTATGACATTAAGTTGCCCCAGATAGTCTGGCCTGTTGGCTAAGGCAACGGTGACCAATTGCTTAATGCTGATGGTGACATCGCCTGATTCTTGAGCCTCTATCGCGATAATTGAAGTATCCAGATCTAATGCAAGAAGATCCACAAGCTGCAGTTTCGCGGTGGTTAAGTTTTGAGTGGCTTGCAAGGCGCGCAAGCGTTGATTTTCCAGATCAGCGCGTGTTTGGATGATGTCCAATGCGGCTATTCGGCCAACTTCAATGAGAGCTTCATTGTTGGTTATCAGCTTCTCTGCGCGTTCGACTGCAAGGTTGGCCAGCTTCAACTCCTCCTGCGCTAAGAGCAAATCTCGATAAGAAAAAATGATGTTTCCAATGACTTCGGCCACGGTTGAATCCAGACGCAAGATATTCGCTTTTTCTGCAAGGCGTGCTTGTTGAAGTGATGCTAGATTCGCTTTAACACCACCGCCTCTGAGTAGAGGCTTCTCAGCAGTAAACTCAGCGAAAGAGGACCAGTCCTGCAATTCTTTGCTTAAGTTTCCACCATTGCTCCAGGCAAACTTAAACTGTGCTCCCGAAGGCGTTTTGAGTTGGGCTTGAGGCGAAACCGTTCCGCGGGTAGTATGCTGAGTGCGGCTTGCAGACTGACTCAACTCTCCAGAAAAGCTAAATTGTGGCTCGAACTGCGCTTCCTCAACTGACAGATTGTATGCTTCCGCATAGCGCGAGATACAGGCACTTTCGATCGTCCTGTTGCTTTTCAATCCAATGAAGATTGCTTCTTGCAGTGAAATCTTCTTGCCAGCTTGAGAGACAAGCTGATTTGGTTTTTGTGATGGGATCGGTATCTCCGATGATGTTGCTTGGCCAAACTCAGGTCGCGGCTTTGGCAAAGGAGAGGCTGCATGAACGGCAACTGATAAGAGCAGGCAGATAACAAACGCCATTTTGATGCCTGCAATCCGGAATCCCAAGTATAAGTGCCTGTTATATAAACACTTAGTAAACAGCATCAAAAGCTCCTGAGGCTGTAACTGGATGTAGTCTGGGGGCCCAAACTACAGGGTAACTGCCCAAAAATAACCCCATAGCAACTGCTATCAGCCCCCTAAAGGCAGAGCATAAAGAGACGAACTGAATTGCCATCCGAAAACAAGCACAAACAAAAAATACGGCGTAAACTAAAATTAGTTGTATTTTCTGGATAGCACTATAGGTTTTTAAAGAAACACAATCTACCGAATGACAATAAAGTCGAATTGATGAAGTAGCTTCCATTTCAGCAACAATTATCTTTGATGTTTGATCGCAACATTCAGATTTACGAACTAGCTCTAAGCACAACAAGCGGCTCAACACGCGCTGCTTGTAATGCTGGATACAACCCGAAAAACAATCCAACTATAAATGACATGGCTAGACTGATCGGCAAAGAAAGAAAGTATAATGTAAAAATCCATCCAGAAATAAAAGTAAAAATCCAACTCACAAAAAATCCAATACTTGAACCCAATGCCCCTCCTATAGTAGAAATTAATATAGCCTCACATAAAAACATAAATAATATATCATTTTTTCTCGCTCCTATTGCTCTACGTATGCCGATTTCTTGACGTCTCTCTAAGACGCTCATCAACATCACGTTCATGATACCAACACCTCCAACGAACAATGAAATGAAGCCGGTCGCAGTTAAGAGCGAGCCATAGATTGTTTTCTGAGAGGCCATGCTTGTTATTAGTTGCTTCGCGGAGATCGTAAAAATCTCTCCACTTTTCATATTCTTAAGTAGTTTTGTTTTGAGCGCTTCTACAACTTGATCAATCTCTATTTCATCCGACATACTGACTATTAATTGATCAATGCTGACTTGCCCTCTAAGCTTGCGAGCTGCATCAAAGGGCAAGAATATTGTCTCATCAAAGGCTATATTGAGTAGAGGATTTTCTTGAGTTCTTTTCAGAACACCAATTACGACAACTTCGAACTTACCAAAAGACAAATGTTCTCCGATGGTGAGTATGCGGCCGTTTGCTTCCCAAAACGCATTTGCAACATTTGCCCCAACAACAGCAAATGCTGTATGTTCATCATATCTTGACGTCATACGCCCTTTCGACAAATATGCACCCGTTATACTAAAAAATTTATCGGTTACAGCCAAGACGTCGATGCGCGCATTATATGATTGCGCTTTGACTTGAGCGTTCACACGATTAATCGCCGCAACACTTTCGATGCCGTTAGTATTCTTGATAGTACTCTCGGCATCGCTCCAACTTAAACTGCCATGCCGGTCTGTTGATGGTAGCACTTGAAAACCCGCGATGTTTATGCCGCTTGATCGAAAGCTTTGTAAAATTTCTTCCTGAGCGTTATAACTAGTTTGCATCAAAGCAATGACTGCAGCAGTGCCCACCGAGATTCCAATTACTGCGAGAAATACACTCCTACTGAAATTAAAAATCGAAAAGGCTGCCTCGACAGCGATAAGTGTAAAAACACTTCGCTTGTCAGTTGCACACTCGTCCGCGCGACTCATTTGCCTAACACCTGCAATCAGAGATCACCCCATCGCGTATCCGAAACTGTTTATTGCAACGTTCGGCGATGCTTAGGTCATGAGTTACAATGAGAATTGAGAGGTTCTTCTCTCTATTCAGAAATTCTAGAAGAGATAATATTTCTTGTGCTGTTCTTTGATCTAGGTTCCCAGTAGGTTCATCAGCTAGCAACAATTTAGGATGGTTGATTAATGCGCGAGCGATTGCGACCCTCTGACGTTGCCCTCCAGATAGTTGCGAAGGTAGTTTGTGCTTGTGGTCGGCGAGGCCAACCATATTGAGAACGTGGCAGGATGCTTTAAACTGACGCTGTCTGTTAATCCCAGAATATAACAGTGGCAACCCGACATTTTCCCAAACCGTATACCGCTCGATAAGATGAAAAGACTGAAAAACAAACCCCAGAGATCCATTGCGATAGCGTGCCATCTGCTTATCATTGATGCTTGAGGTATCAACGCCATTGAAATACAAAGTTCCGCTGGATGGTCGATCCAACAATCCTAAAATGCTTAACAAAGTTGATTTTCCAGATCCCGATGGTCCGAGTAAAGCACTATACTCTCCTTCATTTATAGAAATATTTACGCCGCGCAAAACGCAATAATTACTATCAGCACTTCCATTTCTGAATACCTTCTCAATATTTATCGCAGACATCAGAGTGTTTCTTTTTGGCATTTAAGAAATTTTCCTCTTGATGACGGTATACATTATAATCGAAATGTAGTTAGCATCTCTGAAATCTCTTTAGTAAAGCGAATACATTATCTCTACGAACTTTAAGAGCACTTATTCAGAGATGCCAAAGGTCTACTGTGTTAGCGATACGGCCCTGTGAAGCTGACAGTTGTATACAGTTTCCCGTTATTTACATCTGGATTTGCAACAACTCTACATCGCGATGAACCTGCAGTGCGTATAGCTGAAATACTCATTCCAGAATCAATAATTTTACCATCAGAATAAGAAAATGACAAAGTATATCTACATGTGTGATAAGAACTGTTTCGATAGCTATAGTAATCAAAACTTACTCTGCCGGTTCCAGACCCAGATGAAACAGTTCCTGTGAGTTCGGAATAGAGCGATGGATTAACACTCACCGAGCAAAAATCGACACCGCTACAAGACAAATTTCTATAGTTTTGAGGGCCATAGGCTGAAGAAGAAGAAACCTTTATCGAAATAGAATCGAGGTCTGCGGCATTAGCGATGCCAACAGCTGAGAACATTAGTGCGCCATTGATTGCTGCTTTCAGTAAACTCATAATCATTACCTTTCTATGTCTCAAATAACTCTCTTGAGGTGAGGGTTAGATTGATAGCAATCCAGGATTGTGTAAAGCTTATGTGGCAAACTCGTATCACTTGGCGGAGCACCCCACCCTTCCGTAAGCGACTACCACTCAGATCATATCAACCCTTGATGGAAATGCGCGAATGTCCGGTAATGGCGGTGGTTTCAACTGGTGGTCGCAACACTTTAATCTTTGAATAAAGATGGAGTGTTCGACATGACGTATCGCCGCCGTATTTACTATTCTGCCGCACAACGAGCCGAGATTTGGGATCGATGGCAGCG
>NZ_LMCF01000140.1 GCF_001623075.1 Pseudovibrio sp. Ad37 | reverse complement strand
TTGGTTGGCACAAAGCCAGCAGACGAACCTGCTAGATGAGAGCTGTTCGCCTGCTGGATTTGTGCCAACCAAGGTGGGTCAATTTTAAATGATGATGCCGGATCAATTTTGAACGCTCATTGACATTGCTGTTGCTGATGAGTGCCATCATTGCGCCCTTGAGACGTTGCTCCAGAATGAAACTTTTCACACCGCCGTAATTGCGGAACATCTCATATAGCTTTGAACGTGAGATACCTGCTTTTATGGCCACAGTTTCGGGTGAAAGATCTGGGTTCGACAGGTGCTCGCTGATTGTTCGTTTTGCCAGCATAATCTGTGCGGCATGGCTGTTTGCTTCGACCAGAGCCACACCTTCAGACGTGCTGTTCAGGCAAGCAGTAACGAGTGAAATCGTTGCCGGGTTAATATCTGCAGCTTGTGACAAGCTCAGTTGACCCGACAACTCTTTCAACGATTTAATATGACTGTAAAGAAGCTGAACCATGGGCTACGCGGCAGGCAATCTCCGCATATGCTGCCCATCTGGATAAACCAGCTTAGGTTCGAGCAACTCCCTGGGAATAATCAGGGATAGGTTTGAAAATGTATTGGTCCAGGATTTTGACGTCCTGGCTAAATCAAAAATGATGAGGCCATCCTGTGCAACAGAATGTTGTGCACCGTCATGCTCGAAAATCATGTCTCCTGTTTCAAACAGCTGGATCATGAAGTGGTCCATCCCATCTTTTGCGATAGTCAGCTCACTCCTCTCCCAAAACTGCTTTCTGCTTTTTGTCCGGGCCAGAATAATTTGCCCGAACATATGCGCATCTACTTCTGCGGTGAATTCATCAGACCTGACGGCATGGTCTGCTTCCACCTGAAACATGAAGGAGATACTTTCCTTCCAGAGAGAGAAGCGCTCATCTGGCGCAACGCCATCAACGGAAAACACAGCCTGAGGAATAGGCTGAGAAATCTCCGCTCTTGGCGCTCCGTCAATGAGATCTACCTCACTCAAAATATGTCCTCGTAAAATCAACTCAATTTATACGTGCTTTTACTAAAACCTTATAGCAATTATATACATCTCCAAGAGCCCCCCGAACAATGACGTGGCGTCCAGATCATTGTGCATTTTGTTTGGAACCGCCTGAAAACTGAGTTTTTTCCTGAGAATCTTGCATTGATGCATGAAGCGAGCACAACGTGCGGGGAAGACGACGGCATTAGTTTCCGGCCCAATGGCTCTCAATCAGGTGAACGTAATGTGATTAAACTGGGAACGGAGCTGTCTTGTATTCCCCTTTCCAAACTCACACCTAAAGAAGTGCTCACTGCACATATCTCGATTTGTGCGTTTCCCCATCGAGCTTCTTAAGGATCTCCCAATGGCCCTGGATACTTCTGTTCCTCCTGCCTCCTCGTTCGCAACCGTATTGCCCACGCTGTTGCTGGCTGGTGTCATTGGCGAAACCGCCTTTGAGGCTTATGCCTGGTTTGTCTCACCGCTTCTGTTTGGGCCGGTTCTGGAACCTGCGTATCTCGTTACAGCACTGGCGAACAAGTTATTCGGGCTCTCCATTCCATACGGCCTTGCCTTCCTGATCCACTTTTCCGTTGGCGCAATTGTCTTTCCACTTGCTGTGCTTGCAGTGCATCAAGTGACCAGACTTCGGTTTTGGATTTCTGGCGTGGTTGCCGGTGTGCTCCTCTGGTACATCGCACAAGGCATGCTCGCGCCCTTTATTGGCAGAAGCTTCATGATGGACTTTGGCGCTTATACGCAGTCCTCATTCCTCGGACATGTGGGCATGGCCGTTGTGATGGCTTTGGTTTTCATGAAGGTGTCTGAAGGTCGCAAAAACCATCGCTAACACCAAGACTTGGAGAGAGTGCAAGGCACCATAGGCGCTAACTTAAGGAGTAACTATCTGATATTATTGAATTTATGGCTATGAATTAACTAAAAAGAATAGACACCAGCAAAGCGATAAGAAGATCACAGAGCTGGTGACTTAAGGCAGGATATTATGCAAACTGAAAATCATCTACATGAAGATCAGAGACAAGAACGCCTTTCAGTGTTACCGAATTATTGCCATCTACGCGTATTTCAGTATCATTTCCATCATCGCTAGCTGCTGTGATCACCGCGTCAAAATCGGCAAATACATTTGCATCAAAGCGTATTATATCTTCTGACCCGGCCCCGGCAGCAAAGTCTGTGACTTTATCGATGCCAAACGATGTACCGGTAAAGACAAAAGTATCGGTTCCTTCATTGCCCGTAACAGTCTCATCAAAAGCACTGCCAATAATAACGTTGTCGCTAGATGTGCCGATAAGTTCAAAGTGACCATCTTCGAGCAACTCAATACTGCTCAACACGGTCCCGTCAGCAAACTCAAAACGCTCGATATACTCACCCATTTGGGCAACGCGTAACTGGCCTTGTTCTCCATTCTTGTTCCATTGGAACTTAAGAACTAAGCCATTACTATCGCTATATTGTTGCGTTCCAATAGTGAAATCAGACAGGCTGAGATCAGTAAACCTAACGATATCAGTGCCATCATTTGCTCCTTCACTAGCACTAATCATTGTATTGCCACCACCGAAACCATACAGGTAGGTATCATTACCGCTATACCCGTATAAATGCTGCCAATCATCAGCTCCTCGGCCGGCGCTCAAAACATCTGCACCAATGGTTCCATAAATGAAGTCATCTTTATCTGAACCAATAATGTAAGCTCCGCCAGCTTTGTCTGCTCCAAATAACTTTAGTCGTCCATCATCACGAACTTCAATATTTTCGAGCACCGTCCCGTCAGCAAACTCAAAACGCTCAATGTGCTGACCCATATTGGCGATACGCAGCTGCCCGCTGTCGCCCCCATCAGACCAACCAAACTTCAGTGCAGTACCTTGAGCACTTGTCGCGCTGTATTTATGGGTCCCTATCCGCAGATCACTCAGAGAAAGATCTGTAAAGCGAACCGTGTCTGTCCCATCTCCTTCGCCCTCGTGAGCGTTGATCAGAACAGCTCCGTGCCCTTTACCATAAAGATAAGTGTCATTGCCGCCGTATCCGGCAATGTATTGCCAACCACCAGCACCTTGACCTGCGCTTAGGGTATCATTGCCATCGCTGCCATTGACAACATCATCGTAAACAGAGCCCAGGATCACATTATCTACACCAGCAAAGCCGTGCAGTTTCAGTTGTCCGCTTTCAAGAAGCTCGATACTGCTCAAAATGGTCCCGTCAGCAAACACAAAACGTTCGATGTGTTCTAAAATAGTCTCTTGGATCTGTACAACTCCGTTATTCGCGCCTATCGACCAAGCGAATTTTAGAGTTTGCCCATGTGATGAGTGTTCATAAGAAGCGAGCTGGAGATCGGACAAACTCAGATCATCAAAGCGTAAAGTGTCTTCTCCGCCACCGCTTGTTTCAGACCAGATCCATACGTTACCGTTACCTTGATTATAAAGGTAAGTATCATCTCCATTGTATCCATGAAGTTCCTGCCACCATTGGTCATGATACCCGCCAGCATTCAGAGTATCCTTTTGATCACTACCATGAATGAATTCTGACAGGTTGCCTCCTGTGATATGGCTTCCATTGATATCACCGGTGAGCTTAAGGTGTTTATAATCACTCACTTGTAGAAGTATCTCACTGAGCACAGTCCCGTCAGCAAACTCAAAGCGTTCGATGTGCGGTTTATTAGCGCTCCAGTTCTTGATGGTCAGAACATCGGTGATGTCACCCAGGGCTTGATTTGGCTTGGCAGGATCAATGAGATAGAACTTCAGATCACCCGCATCAGCGACAATCTTCAGGTCAGCAAGTGTGATTCCGTCTTCGAAGCGGAGGATGTCGGTGCCGGAGGTCTCGGTCAGTGTATCCTTGCCAAAACCTCGGCTGAACACATAGGTGTCGTTGCCGGAACCACCTTTGAGCTGGTCGTTGCCAGCACCACCAACCAGGGTGTCGTGGCCGGAGCCAGCGTTCAGCGTGTCGTTGCCGCCAAGGCCCATGATCAGGTCGTCGGATGATGTTCCTGTGAAGGTGTCATTGCCTTCACTCAGAAGGGTAAGGCGGCCTTTGATTGAACCATCGGCGAACTCGAAGCGCTCAATGGAGCTCTGCCAGTTTTTGATGCGCAGCACGTTTGCGAGCTCATCCAGAGCAGTTTCCGGATTGTCATGATCCAGCTTATAGACCAGCAGATCAGCACCATCTTTGACGAACTTTAAGTCGGAGAGCGTGATGGTGCCTTCAAAGCGGATGGTGTCGAGATTGCCGGAGCTGTCGATGACCACATCCTTGCCAAAGCTGCCCGCAAAGACATAGGTGTCATTGTCAGCCCCGCCCTCAAGCCGGTCATCTCCGATGCCACCGATCAGCGTGTCATCACCCGTGCCGCCTTTGAGAACATCATCTCCGCCATAGGTCTTGATCAGATCATCACCGGACTTCCCATCGATCACGTCATCGCCATCGGCGGTGTAAAAGACGTTGTCGATTTCATCACCATCAAGGATATAAGGATCATCTAGCCCCATATCTTTGGCTGCGACAAAAGTTGCCAACCAGCCAGCAGCAAATGCACTTTCTGGTTCCGCTGCGATCAGCGCGTTGATGGTCTCACGGTTCTCCAGGTACTTGTGATAGTCATCTGCTATCTGCATCCGGCTCAGAACCATTTGAGATAGTTCGCTATCAGAAAGACGTTCATTAGGCTGCAGGTATGCATCGACAAATTTTTCAGAGTTGTCTATCTCGGGAAACGTTTCAAATGCCTTCAATATGCCGAGGTATACATAGGCTTCCCCAATGTACTCGGGGGTATATCCACTGAGTGTTTCATGAATCAAAAAGCCCATCTGATCAAACTCGGCTTGAAAGTCGCTAGCGTTTGCGAACCTATCGTATAAATCAGACCGAACCCAAGATGTCTTTATTTCAATATCAAACAACTTTGAGAATGTGTGTTTGTATAATTCAACACTCTCTAAAGCCCGCACTGCAGCACGCTGGCCGTCATTAATTTGCGCCAGCGACATATCCTGAACAAAAGCATCCAAGTAGGTGGACTGGAAGTCTTTGAACGTTCGGCCATTTCTACCTGCGTTCTTGAGTGCATCTTCATAGTGGCCAAAGGACCACTGTCCGAGCTCATCAAAATTGTGAGATTCCGCCTTTACCAGATCAACAAAGCCATTCATGCCATCGATGTAAGCTTGCGCCAACGCCTTGGACAGCTCTTTATTTCCGCCATCCTTTGACCAGGTATCAAGGATCACATAATGCCCCGTCTCTTCATCAAAGCCTACATGTGTGAAGGCTTGCGGATACTTCTTAAAGATCTGATCAAAGAACGATCCAACGATAAAGCTGAGAACAGCTGCGATTGGGCCAGTAAATGCACTGAACGTTTGCGTGATTATGGTAAATGCAGTGATGGCAATGGACGTGACGGTTGATGCAATCTGCCCTTCAATGGTCTCCAGATCCGGCAGAACTGCATTGATCACTGCCGTCATCACCATGCTTACAGGATTGATATCACCGATACTTTGGATTGTTTTGATTGAGTCTGCAGATAAGCCGATGTCTTGAAAGAGGTTAAGAAACACATCAGTCTCAAAGAGAAGATCAACCCCTTCCGTCAGCAGGATGTCAAGCCCAGAGCCAACAACTGCCTCGAAGACTTCGCCGCCAACACCATCACCAGCAACATCGGAGAAGATCTCTGCCATGATCAGCTGGTTAACAACAGAGATCGCCGCATTGGCCCCGGCAACGA
>NZ_LMCF01000139.1 GCF_001623075.1 Pseudovibrio sp. Ad37 | reverse complement strand
ATGATGTTCTTTATGGCGGCGATGCGGGGGCTGGATGGCAATACCTCCATGGCCACGGCGGTGATGATACCTACCTGATTGGCCGTGATAAAGGCGGTTCCTGGATCACCCGCAGTGCAGAAACCAGCTCAGGAGGAACTGACACAGTAAAGTTTCGTGACCTGACGCTGGATGATCTGCGCATCGAAGCTTATGAACACGAAAATCAGGGAACGAGTCTTCGGCTTGGCTGGACCACAGCAGACGGTAAAGCCGGAACACTGAATGTGGCTGACATGGGCGAGCAGATCGAGCGCTATGAGTTTGCAGATGGGACAATGCTCAGTGAGATCAAGGTACGTGAAGACGGCCGCATTGAACTGCATGGTTTCAACAACGAAACCAACATGATTATGGGCACTGAGCTGAGCGATTTTATCTATGGTGGCTCAAAGAATGATGTTCTTTATGGCGGCGATGCGGGGGCTGGATGGCAATACCTCCATGGCCACGGCGGTGATGATACCTACCTGATTGGCCGTGATAAAGGCGGTTCCTGGATCACCCGCAGTGCAGAAACCAGTTCAGGAGGAACTGACACAGTAAAGTTCCGTGATCTGACGCTGGATGATCTGCGCATCGAAGCTTATGAACACGAAAATCAGGGAACGAGCCTTCGGCTTGGCTGGACCACAGCAGACGGCAAAGCAGGGTCCCTACATCTTGCAGACCTGGGCGAGCACATCGAGCGCTATGAGTTTGCAGATGGGACAACACTCAGTGAGTTCAAAGTTCGGGAAGACGGTCGCATGGAGCTGCATGGTTTCAACAACGAAACCAACATGATTATGGGCACTGAGCTGAGCGATTTTATCTATGGTGGCTCAAAGAATGATGTTCTTTATGGCGGCGATGCGGGGGCTGGATGGCAATACCTCCATG
>NZ_LMCF01000138.1 GCF_001623075.1 Pseudovibrio sp. Ad37 | reverse complement strand
TAGGTTCTGTTGACAAAGTGTATTCCAAAATCATCTGCTTTATGATTCAAGACTGTCTTTTAGGAGGCAGTTTTGGCACGTGGCGATTTAACGGACAGCGAATGGGAATTGATCGAAGCTCTGCTTCCTTCAGAGCGGGGCCGAAAATCTCGTCCTGCACAAGACAACCGCCGTTTTTTGAACGGCATGTTGTATGTCCTTCGCGTTGGCTGCCCGTGGCGGGACATGCATGAGCGCTACGGAAAGTGGAACTCCGTCTATGTCCGGTTTTGCCGTTGGGCGGAGCAAGGTGTTTGGGACCGGCTGCTTGAAACACTGGTGGAACTTGGGCTTAGCGACGACTGGCAACATATGATCGACAGCACCACAGTGCGCTGCCATAGTCAGGCCGCAGGCGCTAAAGGGGGACTCATAAGGAGGCTTTTGGTCGATCACGCGGCGGCTTTACGACGAAAATCCATGCCCGAACAGACGGTCAGGTACGCCCTCTCGGTTTTGTCCTGACAGGCGGCGAAGCGTCAGATTATAGCGCTGTTACCGCCCTTTTGGACATGCCTGTGCGCAAGCCCCTGCTGTTTTTGGCGGATAAGGGATACGATGGCGATGCCGTTCGCCAAAGCTTGCTGTTTGCAGGTATCAGTCCCGTCATTCCGCCGAAGGCGAACCGAAAGGATCCGATATCTTGCGATTTTCGGGCCTACAAAGACAGAAACCGCATTGAGCGCATGTTTAATAAGCTCAAGCAGTTCCGTAGGATTGCTACTCGATACGATAAAACCTGCGTACCTTTCGCCTCTTTCCTAAACTTGGCTGCTGCGCGTCTATGGCTACGCAACTTTGTCAACAGGACCTA
>NZ_LMCF01000137.1 GCF_001623075.1 Pseudovibrio sp. Ad37 | reverse complement strand
GGTTGGCACAAAGCCAGCAGACGAACCTGCTAGATGAGAGCTGTTCGCCTGCTGGATTTGTGCCAACCAAGGTGGGTCAATTTTAAATGATGATGCCGGATCAATTTTGAACGCTCATTGACATTCCAGGAATTGGCTGGGCGATGTTGGCCGGGGATCTGGCGTGGCATCTTCTGATCAAGCCGCTTGGCTGGGACAAATATCTGCCCAGCATTGAATGGTCCGAAGTCTTTGGGGCATTCTCCTGGGATGGATGGATACCCAAAGTTGACTGGGGCATGTTGTTTGGTGCCGTGAAGTGGCCGGATGAGCTGACCAACTTTGACTGGCGTAAGTTTGTCAAAGAGATCAACTGGCTCAAAGTCATGGGCATGGGCGTCCCAACCGCGATCAATACGATCGTGGAGAAGTTCACGGGAATTGACCTGTTTGAGATCGGTCAAAATGCGATCAAAACCCTTTGGGACGGTATGAGTTCCAAGGTCGGGCAGATGGTAGACGACATTAAATCCAGGCTTGTTGGCATGATTCCGGAATGGATGCGCGGCGAAAGCGGCGGAGACAAAGGATCAGGACAAAACGTGCAAGCCCGTGCCTCTGGCGGCTCTTATCGCTCAGGTCCGCTTTTGGTTGGTGAGCGAGGCCCGGAACTGAAATATGCCAATGAAGGTGGCTATATCGCTCACAACGATAACCTGAAGCGCATGGTGCGGATGTCTGACCGTATTCGCAAGGCAGCTCGCATTGGAGCTGTGGCCGGAGCGATTGCTGCACCTATGCCTTCAGTGGCTGCTGCTGCGCCAATCCTGCCAGGCATGCCAGCGGCTATGGCACCTGCTGCAACTACAGGGCCGAAGTTTGAGATCTCAATTCAGTTCGGCAATATCACAACTACAGATCCGGATATTGGAAACGTTATTGAGGAAGCTGTTGCAAATGCTCTGGGTCGCGCCATGACGGATGCACAAAACCTTTTGTCTGATTGAGGATACTGATGATGGATAGAAGCTATGCAATCAGGGAAACTCAGGACGGGAAGTTTTGGACGCTCTGCAAGTGGCGTGGAGCCACAATGAAATGCTTTCGCTCAAAACGGAAGGCACTGGCAAACCGAAAGGGTGAACGTTGGAATGCAGGAAAAATCTCACTCTATCTCCGTTGGTGTACCAAGTGAGGAGATGAAGTATGAGTAGACCACTTGCAGCCCTTGGAATGTTTGTTTTCGCGCCTGATGTTGGTTCCTTTGAAGAATTGGAACGACGCTGGAAGTTCATATGGGCAAAGCCTGACCCTATTGGCGGAGCTCCTGTGAAGCAGTGGACGGGGCCAGGAGATCAGACCCTTATTATCAAAGGCGGGATCTGGCCGGAGATCCAGCCAGCAGGCTCATGGAAAATGGAAGCCATTGCAGCACGCGCCGGATCAGGCCAGCCCATGACTCTTATTTTAAGTTCTGGCCGGGTGCTTGGGCGCTGGTGTGTGGAGGAGATCTTCAAGAAAGAAACCGAGTTTGTGAAAGCGGGCTCAGGCACGGCCATGGAGTTTTCCATCAACTTAAGCCGCTATTCAGGAGCAAGTTCACTATGGCCGTTTTAAAGCGGGCGATCCGTGGGGATACGGTTGAGAGCATGATTATGGATCATTATGGCAGGCAGAGTGATGAGCTGCTGGATCTGGTGATGCAACAAGAGCAAAACAAGCACCTTTGCGCTCCTGATGCGCCTCTCACTCTGGATAGCCGCATACAGGTCTATATGCCGGATTTACCCGCACAAGAGCGACCCCAGATCATTACACCAGACATAAACCTATGGGATTGAAATGAACCTGTTTGTCTCCATCAATGGCAAGGATGTCACGGGCTTTTTGCAAAACCTGCTAAGCGACAAAAGCGCATCAACTCTGATCGATATTCAGGTTGATGATGAGGCGGGCGGCAAGTCCGACAAGGTGACGCTGAAGCTGGTTCGGGATCATCAGATTGCCTTGCCACCCAAAGGAGCACAGATCATTGTCAGCTTGCCCAATGCAGCCGGCTTGTTGATGCCTATGGGGATCTATTACAGCGACGCTCCCCAAACCTTCGGAAGCAAGCAAGGCGGGCATTTGATGACGCTTTGCGGAACCGCTGCTGACATGGGTGGATCACTGAAGGAAAAGCGCACGCAAAGTTACGACAGCACAACACTCAAGAAGGTTGTTGAAGTGATTGCTGGCCGTCATTCATTAGAGCCTGTTGTGAGCAAAAGCCTTGCCTCTATCTCAGTCCCTCACAAAGATCAGACCAATGTCAGTGATATGCACTTTCTGACTGAGTGGGCAAAAGAACTGGGAGCCATCTTTAAGGTCGCTCATGACAAGCTCATGTTCGTTGAAAAAGGAACTACAAAGAAAGCTTCTGGTGCTCAAATCCCACCTCTACAGCCGCTTGCCACCCAAATCATCAGCTATGAATGGAGCGGTGCACAGCGGACCGAATACAAAACCGTAAAAGCTGCCTATCACGACCAGGACCAAGCCACGCGCCTTTATGCTGAAGCTGGAAGCGAAGAGCCTGTTCACACGCTCTGCAAAACCTTTGCAAGCAAGGCAGAAGCACAAAAAGCGGCGGATGCCGCTTTGAAGGATGGGATTGCTGGAGCGCAGACGGCCAGGGTGACAATTGTCGGGGATGCCAGCGCACGAGCTGAAGGAGCGATTCTCTTGCCACCTGTACAACCAGAGTTAGCAGGCGCGTGGAGCATTCGAAGAGTAACACACAGCGTTCGAAAGGGCGTCGGATACACTTCGAAGCTAGATCTGGAGAGGGTTCGAAGCTAGTTCTTCGAAGGTGAAGCATGAGGTGTGAAGAGAACGGAAAATCGCGCTTCATGCCCTTAAAGGGCAAAAAGACCCCTAAAACTGAAGTGTTCTAAATTCAAGTGTCCCATACTCCAAATCGAAGTGTCCCGCTTCAGTGATGTCGGAGAGGTAATGCGTATACCACTCATTAACTATGAGTTAGACCCAGCCAAATTAAGGGTTGAAACAATAAGAACATTAATAGAACATAACAGATACAAATAGGGTTCAAATTAAGGGTGTTTGTTATGTCATTTGTACTTCGTGAAGCAGCAGCATTCGGTTCTATCGTTCTTTTTGCAAGCAGCTGCCTGATGTGGGGTGATGCGCTGACCCGGATGCTTCCTTAGAAAATACTGAGGAAGAGAGGTTGGGAAACTCGGGATAACCGGTGGTGCGATTTGCCAGACAATTGCATTTTGCTTTTGGGTCCTCCAAATGAGGTGCTACTGTCGCACACACCTTGCGAACCAAAAGGCTCCAGATGTCATCTCCAGGTTTCGTCCATCTCCGTGTTCACTCGGCTTATTCTTTGCTGGAAGGAGCTCTCCCAATTGGAAAGCTGCTTGATCTGGCTTCCAAGGATGAGCAGCCGGCACTGGCCATTACTGACAGCGGGAACTTGTTTGGTGCGCTCGAGTTTTCTGAAAAAGCTTTTGGCGCGGGTATTCAGCCTGTCATTGGTTGTCAGATATCGGTGACCTTTGGCGATCAGCCTGACGCGGTGGGAGATGAAGCTGTCAGTGATCTGGTTTTTCTCGCCGTGAATGAGACAGGTTATGAAAACCTCATGGACCTTGTATCAAGAGCCTTTCTTGATACAGAGCCGGGGTTCAAAGCCAATGTTCCTCTTTCACGTGTGTTGGACAAGTCCAGTGGTCTGATTGCGCTGACTGGTGCCAGTGATGGCCCGATTAACTCGCAGCTGCGAGAAGGCCATGTTGATCTTGCCAAGTCTCGTCTGGCACTTTTGCAAGCCACATTTGGCGATCGTCTTTATGTGGAATTACAGCGCCACAACATGAAAGGTGAGGAAGATGTTGAGCCTGCGCTCCTGAACCTTGCCTATGAGCTGAATATTCCAATCGTTGCGACCAACGAGGCTTATTTCCCCAATCCGGATGATTATGAAGCGCATGATGCGCTGATCGCGATTTCCGAAGGCCGTGTTCTTGTCGAGACCGATCGCCGCCAGCTGACACCGGATCATTGTTTCAAAACCCGTGAGCAGATGATGGAGCTGTTCTCCGATCTTCCGGAGGCGCTTGATAACTCTGTGACGATTGCGCGGCGTTGTCATTATCGCCCGCTGAAGCGAGATCCTATTCTGCCGCGCTTTGCAGGTGCGGATGCTGATGCTGGAGAAGCAGAGCGTGCCGAGGCGGAAGAGCTAACGCGGCAGGCGAAGGAAGGCTTGCAAGCGCGTCTTGATTTGCATGGTCTGGCGCCGGATCTTGAAGAGAAAGATTACTGGGACCGTCTGGATTATGAGCTTGGCATCATTATCCGCATGAAGTTCCCTGGGTACTTCCTGATCGTTGCAGACTTTATTAAGTGGGCGAAGAACGAAGATATTCCTGTGGGACCGGGGCGTGGTTCCGGTGCGGGGTCGCTGGTTGCGTGGTCGCTGACCATTACTGACCTTGATCCGATGCGGTTCTCGTTGCTGTTCGAACGCTTCCTGAATCCGGACCGTGTGTCCATGCCGGATTTTGATATCGACTTTTGCCAGAACCGCCGTGAAGAAGTAATCCGGTATGTGCAGCGCAAGTATGGCCGCGAGCAGGTGGCGCAGATCATCACTTACGGAACGCTGCAGGCCAAGGCTGTGCTGCGTGATGTGGGCCGTGTGCTGCAGATGCCATATGGTCAGGTGGACCGCCTAAGTAAACTGGTTCCCGGCAACCCGGCCAATCCGTGCACACTGCCAGAGGCGCTGGAGCAGGAACCACGGCTGCGTGAAGCTGCTAAGCAGGAGGAGGTTGTCGACCGCCTTTTGAAGATGGCGCAGAAGCTGGAAGGCCTTTATCGTCACGCGTCTACCCACGCGGCGGGTGTGGTGATTGGGGACCGTCCGCTGGAGCAGCTGGTACCGCTTTACCGAGATCCTCGCTCAGACATGCCTGTGGCTCAGTTCAACATGAAATGGGTTGAAGCAGCCGGTCTGGTCAAGTTTGACTTTTTGGGTCTGAAAACGCTGACAGTGATTGATACTGCGGTTTCGCACATCAAGAAGCGTGGTATTGAAGTTAAGATCGATGAAATACCGATTGATGACCCCGCGACCTATAAGCTTCTGGCTGCTGGCGAGACGGTTGGCGTGTTCCAGCTGGAAAGTCAGGGCATGCGCCGCGCCATTGCTGGTATGCGGCCTGACCGGTTCGAGGATATCATTGCTCTGGTGGCGCTCTATCGCCCGGGCCCGATGGACAATATCCCGATCTACAATGCTGTGAAGCATGGTGAGCAGGAGCCTGATTATCTCCACCCGTTGCTAGAACCAATCCTGACTGAGACAAACGGCATTATCGTTTATCAGGAACAGGTGATGCAGATCGCTCAGGTGCTGTCTGGTTACTCTCTTGGTGAAGCGGATTTGCTGCGCCGTGCGAT
Organism: Pseudovibrio sp. Ad37; assembly: GCF_001623075.1. Taxonomy (GTDB): domain Bacteria; phylum Pseudomonadota; class Alphaproteobacteria; order Rhizobiales; family Stappiaceae; genus Pseudovibrio. The sequence goes on along the minus strand of NZ_LMCF01000137.1, from coordinate 52,985 downwards.
GGGTAAGAAGATTGCCGCTGAGATGGAGATCCAGCGTGCCCGCTTTGTTGAGGGGGCAGTTGCGCAGAAGGTGGATAAAAACCAGGCCGGGATGATCTACGATCTGGTGGCCAAGTTCGCGAACTACGGCTTTAACAAATCCCACGCGGCTGCTTATGCGCTTGTAGCCTATCAAACCGCATGGCTGAAAGCGAACTATCCAGTTGAGTTCCTTGCTGGTATCATGACGCTTGATCTGGGCAATACAGATAAGCTGAGTGACTTCCGTCAGGAAGCGGTGCGTATGGGCATCGAGGTGGTGCCGCCTTCCGTCAATAAGTCCGGTGTTCATTTTGATGTGCTGGATGGCAAGATTGTTTACGCCATGGGCGCGATCAAAGGTGTGGGCGAGCAGGCGGTTGAGCATATTGTCGAGGTGCGCGGAGATGAGCCGTTTAAGGATCTGGGTGACTTTGCGACGCGCATAAGTCCAAAGGTTCTCAATAAACGCACAATCGAGAACCTCATTGCCGCTGGTGCCTTTGATGAACTTAATTCGAACCGTGCGCAGTTGCTTGATGGTTTGGATCGCATCATCGGCATGGCGCAGCGAACAGAACAGAACAAGACGTCCGGTCAAAACGACTTCTTTGGCGGAGACAATGCGCCTGAGTCTTTGATCCTCAACCCGACGGATCCGTGGCTTCCATCCGAACGGCTGCAAAAAGAATATGCAGCGGTAGGCTTTTATATTTCCGCCCATCCGCTTGATGAGTATCGCGAGCTGTTTACCAAGTTGCGCGTGCAGCTTTGGAAAGATTTTGAACGCTCTGTGAAAGCTGGGTCTTCTGCGGGGCGCCTTGCAGGAACTGTGACGGCAAAGCAGGAGCGTAAGACCCGTACTGGCAACCAGATGGGCATCGTTCGTATTTCTGATCCGACCGGGCAGTATGAAGCGGTGATGTTCTCTGAGACACTGAACCAATGCCGTGATCTGTTGGAGCCGGGGCAATCTGTCGTGCTGCTGGTGCAGGCGGATATGCGTGATGAGGAAGTCAGTGTTCGCATTTCACAGGTAGAGCCGCTGGAGAAAGTGGCGGGCAGGGTGCATCGAACCCTGCGGATTTTCCTCGGATCCAGTGAACCGATCCAGAGCCTGCAGCGCCAACTGCGCCGCGGCGGTGATGGTGAAGTGAGCTGCGTTGTGCTGCTGGATAATGGTCAGCGTGAAGTCGAGGTCAAGCTTCCTGGTAACTACCAGCTCTCACCACAACTCTCTGGCGCGTTGAAGACACTGCCGGGTGTGATGGACGTTCAGATGTCCTAGGATGCTTCGGTATATGCAAAAAAGAACCCCGCTGAAGATGTTCGGCGGGGTTTTCAATTTTAGAGCATGTTGTGTTTATTGGTGTTCGTGCCAGCTGCTCCGATACTAAAAGATTTTTTGTATGGCCTGTTCAGCGCAGGAGTAACCAAGGTTTCTGGCGAAGCGGTCTACGCTCTTTTGTCCTTTCTCAGCCAGATCAGTTAAATCGGCATGATCAGTAACGTTGCAGGTTGAGGCAGCGAGGATTTTGCCATCCTTGGCGGAAACCAGGAGTGCGCGTCCGCGGTAGCGATAAGCGAGATTTGCGAACCAGCCTGCGCCCTGCATTTCTGACTGATAGGTGACTGTCGATACATCCAAGTAATAACCATAGTAACCGGTTTCTCTGGCGAGCTTTGTGAGAGCTTTTGCGCGTTTCTCCTCGCTGATGGTCGGTTTGCTATATGGGCCCTTGATCGTGCCCTTAAAGCGGAACTTGTGGGTGCTCTGCAGATATTTGGTCAACCGGTCGCGCATGGCGGTTTGTGGATCGTGCTTCGCTGCGGGAATGGAGGCCATCTCGCCATAGGCGCCAGAGGCTGCATTCATGGCTGTGGTCACAACAATACCCAGCAGACCATGCTGGATGCCATGGGTGTTGATGTGGCCTTCTCTCACATGTCGGTTTTTGATGGGCTTTACTGAGGATTTGGAGATCGTCTTTGCATCAATGTCCGAGAGCTTGACGGTTTTGGCGCAGCCACTCAATGTCAAAGCCACAAGTGCTGCTACTATCAGTTTGTTTGGTGCCATTTTAAAATGTGTCCGAATTGAGTCATTTTGTTGATGTTTTGTTAACTATAACTTTTCGGAATTACTAATATGTAATGCGCATACCCACAGTTTGGTTTGGTGTCTGGTTGCTGTGGTAGAGATGATAAAATTTAGAGTTGTGTAAGCAGGGCTGGAGAGCATCTGATTTACTAATTCGGGCCTATGTGTTGATCTTAATCCTTGAGTGCTTGATCTTCTTGAAAAGGGGTTCTATAAGCGCCCCATCCCGCACGCAGGGCGGGGTTTGTCCTTGTGGCGAGCTCCATCCGGTTAGAGAGTTGCACGGTTGTGCTGCCCTGCGGAGGATTAAACCGGAAAACTAAGGAGAATAAAGGCATGGCTTTGCCTGATTTTACTATGCGTCAGCTTCTTGAAGCAGGCGTCCACTTTGGTCACCAGAAGCACCGCTGGAACCCAAAGATGAACAACTACATCTTCGGTGTTCGCAACAACATTCACATTCTCGATCTTGGTCAGACAGTTCCGCTTCTGCACCAGGCTCTTAAAGCTGTGTCTGACACTGTTGCTGCTGGTGGTCGCGTGCTTTTGGTTGGTACCAAGCGCCAGGCTCAGGAAGCTGTTGCAGAAGCTGCTCGCAACTCTGCTCAGTACTACGTAAACGCTCGTTGGCTCGGCGGCATGCTGACCAACTGGAAGACGATCTCTCAGTCCATCCAGCGTCTGCGTAAAGTTGAAGAGCTGCTCGACGGTGGTGATGCGAACCGCATGACCAAAAAAGAGCGTCTGTTCCTTGACCGTGAGCGTCAGAAGCTTGAGCGCAACCTTGGTGGTATTAAAGACATGGGCGGTATTCCCGACCTGATCTTTGTTATCGACACCAACCGCGAAGCTAACGCAATTCAGGAAGCTCGTCGTCTGGGCATTCCGGTTGCTGCGATCCTGGATTCCAACTGTGATCCGGATGGCATTACTTACCCTGTACCGGGTAACGATGATGCTGGTCGTGCAATTACTCTTTACACAGACCTGATCGCACGCGCTGCTATTGACGGCATCGCACGCGCATCCGGTTCTATGGGTATCGATCTCGGCGAATCTGAAGAACTCCTTGAAGAGCCTGTTCTTGCTGAAGAAGCTGCTCCTGCAGCTGAAGCTGACAAGAGCGAAGGCTAAGGTTTTCTCTCGGGAAGCGCATTTATGCGCTTCCCCTCCAGTTTTTATGTGATTTTTCGTCTGTTTTACTGCGAAGGGTCACGGTCGCTATGCGATAAATCGGATGAATCCGCAGGGAAGTCGGCTTCCTCTGATTTTTTTATGACACACTCCCGTCCATGAGGCGTACGATGAGCATTACCGCTGCTATGGTAAAAGAGCTCCGCGAAACAAGCGGTGCTGGCATGATGGATTGTAAAGCTGCCCTGAAAGAAACAGGCGGTGATATGGAAGCAGCTGTTGACTGGCTGCGTACCAAAGGCCTTGCAAAGGCTGCTAAGAAGGCTGGTCGTGTTGCGGCTGAAGGTCTTGTTGCAGTTGCTGCAGATGGCAACAAAGCTGTTGTTGTTGAGGTTAACTCCGAAACAGACTTCGTTGCTCGTAACGAAAACTTCCAGAAGCTGGTTCGCGATATCGCTGCAACCGCGCTTACTGTTGATGGTGACGTTGAGAAGCTTGCTGCAGCACCTTACCCAGGTTCTGACAAGAGCGTTGAAGGCGAACTGAAGGAAGCTGTTGGCACCATCGGTGAAAACATGACCCTTCGTCGTTCTGCTGGTCTGTCTGTTTCCGAAGGTGTTGTTGCTTCTTACATGCACAACGCTGCTGGTGACGGCCTTGGCAAAATCGGTGTTCTGGTTGCTCTCGAATCTGCAGGTGATGCAGACAAGCTGGCAGCTTTGGGTAAACAGATTGCAATGCACGTTGCAGCGACCAACCCAATGGCACTGAACACTGACGAGCTGGACGCGGACGCTGTTGAGCGTGAGCGCACTGTTTACATGGAACAGGCTCGTGAGTCTGGTAAGCCTGAAAGCATCATCGAGAAGATGGTTGAAGGTCGCCTGCGTAAGTTCTATGAAGAAGTTACACTGGTTAAGCAGTCTTTCGTTATCAACCCTGATCTGACTGTAGAGAAGGCCGTTGAAGAAACAGCTAAAGAAATCGGTTCTCCAATCAAACTCACCGGCTTTGTTCGCATCGCCCTTGGTGAAGGTATTGAAAAAGAAGAATCAGACTTCGCGGCTGAAGTTGCTGCTGCTGCTGGTAACTAATTTATTGAGGGCGTCGACTCAGTCGACGCCCTCTTTGTATCTGGATGCATGAAAAGAGGTTTACTATGTCTGAGGGTGTTCGCTGGAAACGAGTTCTTCTGAAACTTTCAGGGGAAGCGCTGATGGGCGACCAGGACTTTGGTATCGATCCAAAGGTGGTTGAACGGGTAGCAGCGGAAATTTCAGAGGCTGTAAATCTAGGTGCCCAGTTCGGCATTGTTGTTGGTGGCGGTAACATCTTCCGCGGTGTGGCTCTGGCAGCCAAAGGCGCAAACCGTGTTACTGGCGACCATATGGGTATGCTGGCAACCATTATGAATTCGCTCACGCTTGCCGATGCGCTTCGTCAGCGCGGTATTCAGGCGCGTGTGCTTTCCGCTGTTCCTGTGCCGTCGATTTGTGAGAGCTTTACTCAGCGCGGCGCAGAGCGTTACATGGAAGACGGGGACGTTATTCTGTTTGCCGGTGGTACGGGCAATCCGTTCTTTACCACTGATTCTGGTGCGGCACTGCGTGCGGCAGAGATGCAGTGTGATGTGTTCCTCAAGGGTACCAGTGTTGATGGCGTTTATGACGCTGATCCTAAGCTTAAGCCTGATGCAAAGCGTTTTGACACGCTTACACCGGGGGAAGTTCTTGAAAAGAACCTTAAAGTCATGGATGCGACCGCGATTGCACTTGCCCGGGACAACTCTATTCCTGTAGTTGTCTTTTCCATCAAGACCTCCAGCGCGCTTGTTAATGTGCTGCGCGGGCAGGGGCTGTTTACGGTCATTGAAGACTAACAGGCATCAACTGGTGTCTTAACTGTCGGATTTTGACCCGGGCCGGTTTTTAGTTTTGGAATGCCGGTCCGTTAAAATGATAGGTGAAAGAGGAAATTATGTCAGAGCTGGACTATGACGATCTTGACCGCCGCATGAATGGTGCGATCACAGCTTTGAAGCATGAATTTGCTGGTCTTCGTACTGGTCGTGCTTCTGCAAGTATGCTGGACACAATCACTGTGGAGGCTTATGGCGCTCCAATGCCGATCAACCAGGTCGCGACAGTCAGTGTTCCAGAGCCGCGCATGATTTCTGTTCAGGTCTGGGATCGTTCTATGATGCAGGCCACTGAAAAAGCTATCCGTGAATCCAGCCTTGGTCTGAACCCGGTTGTGGATGGCATGGTGCTGCGTTTGCCAATTCCTGAGCTTAATGAAGAGCGTCGTCAAGAGCTTGTCAAAGTTGCGCATAAATTTGCCGAGCAAGCGAAGATCGCTGCACGTCATGTTCGCCGCGATGGCATGGAAACCATCAAAAAGCTCGAAAAAGCTGGTGAGATGGGGGAAGACGATGCGCGGTCAGCTTCTGACAGGGTTCAGAAGATGACTGACGACATTATTGGTGAAGTTGATTCTGTACTTGCCAAAAAAGAACAGGAAATCAAGCAGGTTTAATCCTGTTTGCAAGCGGGGGCTATATGGCGGCGAGCGTTGAATTTGAGGCAGTTGATACAAATTCCGAAATCGGACTTTTGAGTGTGCCTCGTCACGTCGCCATCATTATGGATGGTAATGGCCGTTGGGCAACTCGCCGGGGCCTTCCGCGCACTGAAGGGCATCGGCGCGGTGTGAAAACACTGCGCGAAGCCGTTAAACACGCACAAAAGCGCGGGATCTCCTACCTGACGCTTTTTAGCTTTTCTTCCGAGAACTGGGCGCGCCCGCAACAGGAAGTCTCGTTCCTGTTGGCCTTGCTGCGCCGGTTTGTACGCGATGACATTAAGGAACTCACCAAGACTAATGTGAGAGTTCGTGTCATCGGGTCCAAAGAAAATCTCGATAAATCCATGCTGACCCTGCTTAATGATGCGGAACGAGAGACTGCTCATTGTACCGGGCTGGTGCTGGTTATTGCTTTTAACTACGGAGCGCGGGACGAGTTCGTCCGAGCTGCACGGCAACTGGCGCAGCGCGTGGAAGCTGGTGAGTTGAGAGCTGCTGACATTGGGGAGGATGATGTCAGCACTTGTCTGGATACCCGTGATATTCCGGATCCAGACCTCATAGTCCGTACAGGGGGAGAGCAGAGACTTTCCAACTTCCTGTTGTGGCAGGCTGCTTATGCCGAATTTTATTTTGCTCCGACGCCCTGGCCTGAGTTTAACTCAGATGCTTTTGATGATGCTTTGCTGGCGTTCTCTAACCGTGACCGGCGGTATGGGGGTTTGAGCTCTGACGCGACTGGGACGTAATGCCTGACAAAAACAATCAGAACAATTCTGAAGGCGCTTCCGGAGGAATTATCCGGCGCGTGCTAAATGCAAATCCTGATTTGCTGGTACGCGCTCTTTCTGCAGTTATTCTTGCTCCTGTCGCGCTGGCGCTGACATGGGCAGGTGGTTTCTGGTTTGCTGGCCTCGTGCTTGTTGGCATGCTGATTGTTTACTGGGAATGGTATAAGATCATTTTGCAAAACGCTCAGCGACCTGTTGTGCTGCTGGGCTATCTGTTTCTTCTCTTCATTGGCTTTAGTTACTTTCAGGCGCAGCCGCTCTGGATTGCCGGAGCGTTGATTGCTGGTGCTGCGGTACTTTACGGTGCTGGTGGCTTTGACCGGACGGCGCGCTGGGTGAGTGAGGGCTACGTTTACGCTGGCCTGACCTTTGTCTCATTGCTTGCGCTGCGGGAAGGGGATGAAGGGCTTTTCTTCATCATCTATCTCTTCCTTGTGGTCTGGGGTACCGATATTGCGGCCTATGTGTGTGGCCGCAGCTTTGGCGGACCTAAGCTTTGGCCTGCTGTTTCTCCAAACAAAACCTGGAGCGGTGCTATTGGTGGCGTGGTCTTTTCTTCGCTTTTAGGAATGGGTTTTGTTGCTGTTGCTGGTGGTTCTCAGCTGGTCTGGGCTTTTGGGCTTGCTGTTGTTCTTTCTGCAGTCTCTCAGCTTGGAGACCTGTTTGAAAGCTCCATGAAGCGCCGCTTTAAGGTGAAAGACTCCAGTCGCCTTATTCCCGGGCATGGTGGGTTGCTTGATCGCGTTGATGGCCTTGTCGCTGCCGCTGTGTTTGCCTATGTGGTTGGTGTAGTATTTGGCGGTCAGCTGTTCGATCCAAATGCAGGGTTGATGCTGTTTGCATCCTGATACTGCTGATTTTTGTGCTTCGCCCACGGTTCTGTTGATTTGCAAGGGTTGTTGATATGACAAAATCTCTCAGTGTGTTGGGAGCAACCGGATCGGTTGGAGCCAGTACGCTCAAAGTTATTGCGCACAGCCCTGAGCGTTATGACGTCAATGTACTTGTTGCAGGCCGCAATGTTGATGCGCTTGCGAAGGCGTGCCGGGAGACCGGCGCAAAGCGTGCGATCATTGGTGATGCCTCCAAATACGAAGATCTTAAAGCGGCACTTGCCGGAACTGGTGTAGAGGTTTCCGCAGGTCGTGAGGCTGTGCTGGAGGCGGCTAGCCAGAAGGTGGATGTGCTGGTTTCTGCCATGGTGGGAGCCGCAGGACTGGAGCCGACCATTGAGGGGATCAAGGCAGGCAGTAATATCGCTCTTGCCAATAAAGAAACCATGGTGTGTGCAGGCACGATTGTGTGTGAGCTGGCTGAAAAGCATGGCTCCAAACTGCTGCCGATGGATTCAGAGCATAATGCGATTTTTCAGGTGTTTGAGCAGGATGACCCCAAAGCTGTCGACAAAGTGATTGTCACAGCTTCCGGTGGACCGTTCCGGACATCGACACTGAATGAGATGCGTGTTGCTACGCCTGAGGTGGCGCTGAAGCATCCGAACTGGTCCATGGGGCGGCGGATTACCATTGATAGTGCTTCGATGGTGAACAAAGGTCTTGAGCTGATTGAGGCCTATCATCTGTTCCCTATTACCGCTGATCAGCTGGATGTGGTTGTCCATCCACAATCAATTGTCCATGGCATGGTTAGATATTGTGATGGGTCATTATTGGCCCATATGTCGGTTCCGGACATGTGCGGGCCAATTGCTCATTGTCTGGCATACCCAACCCGAAAGACGGCTCCGGTTGCGGATCTTGATCTGGGGATGATTGGGCGTCTGGACTTTGAAAAGCCTGATTTTGAGCGTTTTCCTGCGCTGTCACTTGCACGTAAAGTGATGGAACTTGGCGATGGGGCAGGGACGATTTTTAACGCAGCTGACGAAGTGGCGGTGGAAGCCTTCCTTGGACGGAAGATCGGCTTCCTCCAGATCCCAGAGCTTCTTGAGGATGTTCTGAATCGGCTTCATACGCAAAATATGCTAGATTGTTCAGATCAGCTGGAGGAGATTCTTCAGTTGGATCAGGTAGCGCGTCGAGTTGCAAACGAAGTTATTGGGAAGATGGCCGCCTAATCCGGCGCTTCCTTTAAAAAATAAGGTAAGGCTGTTCGCATGGACGTTCTGAGTTCAGTTCTTGGTGGTTCGCTCGGAGTCATCATTCCCTTCTTGGCTGTGCTTACTGTGGTTGTTTTCTTCCATGAGCTAGGGCATTTCCTCGTCGCGCGTTGGTGCGGGGTGAAGGTTCTTGCATTCTCAGTCGGGTTTGGACCGGAACTGTTGGGTCGCAATGACAAACATGGGACGCGCTGGAAGGTTTGTGCCATTCCGCTGGGTGGCTATGTGAAGTTCTCAGGTGATGAGAATGCTGCAAGTGTGCCAGACCGTGATGAGCAAGCCAAAATGGATGAGGAGATGCGCCGGACAGCGTTCTTTGCAAAGAACCCGTGGCAGCGCTCCGCAATTGTGGCCGCAGGGCCCATTGCTAATTTTATCCTCGCTATTCTTATCTTTGCAGGAATGTTTGGATTTTTAGGAAAATTCGAAACATTGCCGCGTGTGGATCAGGTTCGACCTGGTAGTGCGGCTGAAATGGCGGGCATCTTGCCAGGAGATTTGATCCTCTCAATTGATGGCAATCCTGTAGAAAGTTTCAATGATGTGCAGCGGGTCGTGACGGCGAGTGCGGGCGTTCCCATGCAGATCGATGTGGAACGCGGGGATGCGGTCGAGCGCCTTACTGCAACGCCAGAACTACAGGAAATCAATGATGGTTTTGGGAATACGCAGAAGGTTGGAATTCTTGGAATTCAGCGAAATACTTCTCAGGAAGATATCATAGTCAAGCGTTTTGGCCCGGTGGAAGCCGTGGGTGAAGGGGTAAAAGAGACATGGTATATTCTTGATAGGACATTAGGTTATATTGGCGGTCTTTTCCTCGGTAAAGAAGATCCGGACCAACTAGGTGGTCCGATTCGCGTAGCGCAAATTTCCGGGCAAGTTGCGACCCATGGTATTTTACCGCTAATTAACCTTACCGCAGTTTTGTCAATTTCTATTGGTTTACTCAACCTTATGCCTGTTCCCATGCTGGATGGCGGGCATCTGCTGTACTACATCATCGAGATTGTAAGGGGTAAGCCGTTGAGTGAAAAACTGCAGGATTTCGGGTTCCGGATAGGGATCACTCTGGTTCTGCTTCTAATGGTTTTTGCGACCTGGAATGATCTGCGGTCGATAATCGGCTCTTAGGTAAGTTGCGTAACCAAAGCTTGGGCAAAGGATTGGGCAAATTGCATTAAATCCAGTTGTGTCGCCTTGCTTTACTCTGAAAACCTTGTACAAAGTTCCTAGGTGTTTCAGATTCTATCCATTACCCTGAGGCGCATTAGTGATCTGAGGATCAGGGGACTAATGCAACTTTAGGCTGAAAATAAAAGGCATAGCAGTTCTATGCAGTCATTTAAGAACCTGTCACGTGTGTCGCTTTTGGCAATGGCCGTTGCAGCTACTAGTACAGTTGCTCCGGTTGGTGTTCCGTTTATCGGAGCAGGGATTGCCGAGGCCGCGGTGGTTAACAAGATTGTCGTTAACGGTGCAACGCGCATCGAAAGCGAAACAGTTCGCAACTACCTGACTATCCGTCCAGGAAAATCGTTTTCTGCAATTGATATCGACGAGAGTCTGACCACGCTTTATGCGACTGGTCTGTTTGCTGATGTTTCCATCGAGCAACGCGGCGGCACTCTTGTTGTTGGTGTTAAAGAAAATCCAGTTATCGGCAAAATCTCCTTTGAGGGTAACAAGCGACTGAAGGACGAAGCTCTGCAATCAGTTGTTCGTTCTTCTGAGCGGTCCATGCTGACACGAGCGCGTGTTCAGTCTGATGCTCAGAACCTTCTGGAGGCTTATCGTCGCTCCGGTCGCTATCGTGCGTCTGTTGAGCCGAAGATTATTGAGCGCGCTAATAACCGTGTGGATCTGGTTTTTGAAATCGAAGAAGGTGATAAGACGGGTGTTGCCCGTATTTCCTTCATCGGTAACCAAGCCTTCTCCGACGGCTACCTGCGTGAGCAGATCCAGACCCGCGAAAGTGGCTTCCTCGGCTGGTTGCGTACGACCGATGTTTATGATCCTGACCGTCTCGATGTCGACGAAGAATCTTTGCGTCAGTTCTACTACCAGAAGGGTTATGCTGATTTCCGCGTTGTTTCTGCTGTTGCAGATTTGGACCGTGAGCAAAACATCTTCTACGTGACTTTCACTGTTGATGAAGGTGAGCAGTACGAGTTCGGTGATATCGAAATCGATACATCCTTGTCTGCTGTTGACCCAGAGGCGATGCGCCAGTATCTGCGCACTCAGTCTGGTGATACCTACAACTCACTGGAAGTTGAAAAGACACTTGAAGCTCTGACGCTGGAAGTTTCCAAGGCAGGCTATGCGTTTGCTCAGGTTCGCCCTCGTGGTGAACGTGATTATGAGAACAAGACAGTCTCAATCACTTATTTGATCGAAGAAGGTCCACGCGTTTATGTTGAGCGTATCAACGTTCGTGGTAACGACCGTACACGTGAATACGTGATCCGCCGCGAATTCGATCTCGCTGAGGGTGATGCTTATAACCGTATCCTTCTGGATAAGGCTGAGCGTCGTCTGCGCAATACACGTTACTTCCAGAATGTGCGTATTACGCGTCAGCAGGGCAGTGCACCTGACCGTGTGATCATCAACGTGGATGTTGAAGAGCAGCCAACCGGTGAAGTTTCATTTGGTGTGGGTTACTCTACATCTGACGGTGTGATTGGTGATATCTCCATCACCGAGCGCAACTTCCTTGGTCGTGGCCAGTACGTGAAAGCTGCTGTTGGTGGTGGTACCGATAACCAGAAGTATGAGTTCAAGTTCGTTGAGCCGTTCTTCATGGGGCGCCGTATCTCTGCAGGTCTGGATGTGTACCGCCGCGTATACGATCAGAACAGCTCCCGTGCTTATGAGGAGCAGACAACTGGTGGTGCGATTAACTTTGGTCTTCCGCTTCGTGAAGACGAACTGACGCTCAACCTGTTCTACAAGCTTTACCAGCGTGATCTGACGCGTAGCGACTCAACCGGTATTAGTGACTGTGAGCCTGGTGTTTCGCTTGGTGTTTGTGACTCTCTTGGAGAGTATACAACGTCTCTTGCGGGCTTCTCACTGGTCTACAATACTCTGGACAACAATCTGAACCCACGTGATGGTTACGTTGCATCCTACGAGCAGGAAATTGCTGGTTTGGGTGGTCAGTCGCAGTATCTGCGTGGTCAGTTTAAGGGTAGTGCGTTTGAAGAGCTCTACGCTGAATGGGGTCTTGTTGGCTTTGTGAAGGGTTCTGCCGGTTACATCGAATCTATCGGTAACCGTCTGCGTGTAACTGATCAGTTCCAGGGTTCACCTGACAGAATTCGTGGTTTTGCGACCAATGGTTATGGCCCTCGTGATGAAAACGGTGGCGATGCTTTGGGTGGTAAATACTACGTTGCAGGTACTGTTGAAGGCCAATTCCCATTCCCAGTCTTCCCTGAAGAACTTGGATTGTCGGGCGCAGTCTTCGCTGATGCGGGTTCTCTCTGGGGTGTGGATAGCGAACTGTCTTCTGTAATCGGAAGCGGTATCCAGTCTGAAGATTTCGATCTTCGTGCGTCTGTTGGTGTTGGTGTGTTGTGGCAGTCGCCGTTTGGGCCGCTGCGTGCTGACTTTGCTTGGCCTGTGCTCAAAAACGATGTTGATGAAACGCAGGTATTCAAGCTCAGTGGTGGTACACGCTTCTGATCTAGTGATAATTTGATTATAATCGGTCGCCGATGCCCTCGGCGGCCGTTTTTTTGTAGGATCCTATGACAGAACCATCAAATCAATCTGAAGTTAGCCCGGTTTTCTTCCCTGAAGCTCGATCAATAACAGTGAAACAAGTAGCTGAGTGGGCTGGGGCGGAGATTGTTCGTGGTGATAGTGAGCTTGCCATTACTGGTGTTGCTCCTCTGGATGAAGGCGTTCCCGGAACGCTTGTGTTTATCGATAATCCGAAATATCTGGATCAGCTTGAGAGCACGAAGGCAACAGCTTGTCTCGTTAGCAAAAAGCATGTCGATAAAGTGCCCGATGGTGTTGTGCCTTTGCTTGCCAAAGAGCCGTACCGCTCGCTGGCGAAAGTTCTGGCTGAGCTTTACCCAACTGCAATGCGGCCGCTTCCAGTAACTGGTGAAACCGCGATCAGTTCGCGTGCTTACGTTGATGAGAGTGCGAAGCTGGGTGAGGGCGTTGTTGTTGAGGTTGGGGCTGTTATTGGTGCTCATGTGGTGATTGGTGCTGGATCTCGTGTTGGTCCTAATGCTGTGATCGCTGCCAATTGTCAGCTGGGTGATGACTGCTCTATCGGAGCAAATTCCAGTTTGCAGCACGCGGTGCTTGGCGATCGTGTCATTATTCACCCAAACGTTAGCATAGGGCAGGATGGCTTTGGGTTTGCGATGGGACCAGGTGGACATATCAAGGTTCCCCAGATGGGCCGAGTTGTGCTAGGAAATGATGTTGAAATTGGCGCTGGCTCCTGTATAGACCGCGGAGCAAACCGTGATACGACTGTGGGTGATGGAACCAAGATTGATAATCAGGTTCAGGTTGGTCACAACGTTAATATCGGCAAGCATTGCGTCATTGTTTCTCAGGTAGGGATTTCTGGAAGTTCCAGTCTTGAGGATTATGTGGTTCTTGGCGGACAGACTGGTGTCTCCGGGCACGTTCGCATTGGAATGGGCGCGCAAGTTGCTGGCGTAAGTGCTGTACACGACGATCTGGCGCCAGGTGGGCGTTATGGTGGTGTACCGGCACGGCCAATCCGTGAATGGTTCAAGGAAATGACGGCGCTTCGCCGCCTGGCCGCTCAAGGTGGCAAGAAATAACAGATTAGACCCGGGATCTGATCCCGATAGTTAACTAGATTGGCTGGTAAATGAGGAGGGCGTGTCCTCAGATGCTCCGAGTGAGGCATATGCCAGTCGAACCGATATTGCTGAGGCATTATTATGAGTGATGTAGAGACCAGAACACTTGAAAGCGCTGATATCATGCGGGTTATGGAGCTTTTGCCCCATCGTTATCCGTTTTTGATGATTGACCGTATCGTTGATATGGACGGCGATAACTCAGGTGTTGGTATTAAGAATGTAACCATCAATGAGCCACATTTTCAGGGACATTTTCCAAGCCAGCCTGTAATGCCAGGTGTGTTGCTTATCGAAGCGATGGCTCAGACTGCTGGTGCGCTTTGCGTCCATGGTCGTGATAAGAAAGATGTACCTTCTCTGGTTTACTTCATGACCATTGATAAGTGTAAGTTCCGCAAGCCTGTGGTTCCTGGTGATCAGGTGCACTTTCATGTGAAAAAAGTCCGCAACCGCGCGACCATCTGGAAGTTTGAAGGTGTTGCAATGGTAGACGGGCAGAAGGTTGCTGAAGCGGAAATCAGCGCAATGCTTGTCGATTCTGACGAGGCGAATTGAGGTCATTGATGCAACAGATTCATCCCACCGCAATCCTCGAGGATGGGGCCGTACTTGGAGGGAATGTCAAGATCGGTCCTTACTGCATGGTGGGTCCCAAGGTAACACTTGGCGATGATGTAGAGCTTGTTTCCCATGTGGTGATCGCTGGACGGACAATGATCGGCGCCCGGTCGAAGGTCTACCCGTTTGCCAGCTTGGGGCATCAGCCGCAGGATCTGAAGTTTTCCGGCGAAGATACGCTACTGGAAATCGGTGATGACAACCAGATCCGTGAGCACTCAACCATGAGCCCTGGCACTGCCGGCGGTGGAGGTGTAACGCGAGTTGGTAATGGCGGCCTGTTCATGATGGGGACTCATGTCGGACATGATTGCGTTGTTGGCAATAACGTTATTCTTGCCAACAACGCGACGCTTGCCGGGCATGTTGAAGTTGAAGATCATGTGATCTTCGGCGGTTTGTCTGCTGTGCGTCAGTGGTGCCGTGTGGGTGCTCATTCCATCATTGGCGGTCTGACTGGTGTTGAGTTTGATGTGATCCCTTATGGGTCTGTGATTGGTGATCGTGCGCGTCTTGCAGGCCTTAACCTGATTGGTTTGAAGCGCCGCAACTTCTCTCGCGAAGAAATCCACGCCCTGCGCGGTGCGTATAAGGAAGTCTTCAACAGTGAAGAGGGTACGTTGCGTGCTCGTGCTGAGATTGCACGGACCAAGTACGCTGAGTTTGAAGGTGTGCAGACGATGACGTCGTTCATGCTGGAAGATGAAAAGCGCCGGTTCTGTACGCCGCGCAACACCAGTGAATAAGGGTCTGTTTTGAATTTATGATGAAACAGGCACCTATTGCTGTGATTGCTGGCGGTGGCGATCTGCCCGGTCTGGTCATTCGGTCCGCTATGGAACAAGGTCGCGATGTGGTGACCATCGCAATCAAGGGGGAGGCAGATGCCTCCCTTTCTGCGTTTAATCCAGTGGAACTTGGCTGGGGGCAGATTGGCAAACTGTTCTCAACGCTGAAATCCAGAGGCGTTCAGGATGTGGTGTTGATCGGTGCTGTGCAGAAGCGGCCTGATTTTACATCGATCCTTGGCGATTTTGGAACGATTTGGCGGTTGCCGCGTATCATCAAGGCTGTTGTTGGTGGTGATGATCATTTGCTGGTGAAAGTAGCCGGGATATTTGAACGAGAGGGTTTGCACGTGGTTGGTGCTCATGAAGTTGCTCCGGGGCTGGTTGCCAGCCCAGGTCACGTGGCAGGGCCGAAGCCAGATGCCAAGGCTCTGAGAGATATGAAGCTTGCTATTGAGGCGGTGGATGCCGTTGGCCAATTGGATATCGGGCAGGGTGCTATTGCCGTTGGCGCGCGCGTTGTGGCTGTTGAAGGTGCAGAAGGCACGGATGCCATGCTTGAGCGTGTGGCCGGCTTGCGTGCCAATGGCCGGGTCCGGTCCAAAGGGGCGGCAGGTGTGCTTGTAAAGTGCTCTAAACCGCAACAGGACCTTCGCCTTGATATGCCGACTGTCGGGCCGGAAACTATACAGAAAGCTTCTGACGCGCAGTTAAAAGGCGTGTGTGTTGAGGCGGGGCGTGTTCTGGTTGCTCATCGCGATGAAGTCGAGCGGCTTTGCGATGAACTTGGTGTTTTCCTTTATGGCTGCACGCGTGATGATAATTTTGAAGCTGGTGAGCGCTGAGATATGAGCGAATTGGACGCTGTCAAACCCTTCAAGGTTTTCTTTGTTGTTGGCGAAGAGTCTGGTGACCAGCTCGGTGCAGAGGTTATAAAAGCCCTGCGCGCATCGATTGGTGATCGTCTTCAGGTCTGTGGTCTGGGCGGTGAGCGTATGGCGGCACAAGGCGTACAGTCGATCTTTCCACTGCATGATATTGCCGTGATGGGCATTACAGCGGTGTTGGAACGTTTGCCGACGATTATTCGCCGTGTACATCAAACTGTTGATGCGGTTATTGCCGAGCAACCCGATTTACTGTTGATCATCGACTCTCCTGATTTCACTCACAACGTGGCAAAGCGCGTGCGCAAGAAAGCGCCTCATATACGGGTGGTGGACTATGTGAGCCCATCTGTATGGGCGTGGCGTCCGGGGCGGGCGAAGAAGATGGCCGCTTATGTGGATCAATTGCTCGCCTTGTTGCCGTTTGAGCCTGAGGCTCACAAACGCCTTGGCGGTCCCTCCTGTGATTATGTGGGGCATCCGTTGATTGAGCGGCTTGCAGATTTGCGGCCTGCTCCAGGGGAGCGCGCAGAACTCGGTGAAGGCAGAAAGCAATTGGTGGTGCTTCCGGGCTCCCGGACGAGCGAGGTTTCGCGGTTGTTGGAGCCGTTTGGCGATGCGGTCGCGTTGATTTGCGCGCAAGATCCGGATGTGGATGTGATCATTCCTGCAGTGCCTCATCAGGAGCAGCGCATTCGCGATGGTGTGGCTTCCTGGAAGGTACAGCCGCGTATTGTGACGGGTGAAGCGGAAAAGTTTGCGGCTCTGCGACAGGCGAATGCAGCGCTGGCGGCCAGTGGTACTGTCTCCTTGGAACTTGCGATTGCTGGCGTGCCTATGGTCATTGCTTACAAGCTGGATTGGTTCTTCCGCCGTTTGAAGCAGATCAACCGGTTCATCAAGATTGTTGCGGTGGACACCATTGTGCTGCCTAATCTGGTGCTTGGGGATCACAGCATCAAAGAATATATCGAAGACGAAGCGCATCCTGAGGCGCTCAGCCAGGCTGTGCTCGCGCTGCTTTGCGACAGTCCAGAGCGCCGGGCGCAGTTGGATGCGTTCTCTCGTATCGATGAAAAGATGTGTTTACCTGAGGGCGAAAGTCAGGCCGGAAAAGCTGCGAGGATCATCCTTGAGACGGCAGAGTACTCAGTTTAAATGCTTTTCAAAGTGATTCATTAAATGGGTGTAGCTCTTTGAAAACCAAGAGTCATTTGGTGTTGCGCTTAAAGTGATGCATTAAGTGTAAGGTGTTCTCTACAGTACTAGTTTAATGCTGTGAATGAGTACGCCTCGAATGGATTATCTAGTTTTTCTCGAGTATATTAGTCAACTTATTTATTTTTGACCTTGATGGCCCCTCTGCAGGTGCCGTCTGAGAACAGTCCAGTCGCTTCTTTGTCTCCGATCAGTCCGGTCGTCGTTATGGTTAAGTGAACGGGTGTTTGGCTGTCATCATCTGGAAAGAGAATTTCATATCGGCTTTCGATGGAAAAGATGCCTTCGGTCACATTGATGCTTCGTGAAGCTACTGTGATGTCATGGCCTTTGTCGGTCATACGTTTGATGGAAAACTTTGTGGAGTCGGGGTGATCTCTTGTTGCTAACTCCTCACCGTATCGTTTCAAACAGATGTCGTCTGGCGCACTTCCATTGATCATAGAGATATTAGAGAAGGTGATTATGTTGTCGTTGAAATGCAGCTTCTCGATTATTGCTTGTGCAGAGGTGCTTGCGATGATCAACGCCAGTGCGCTGAAAGTGGTCAGGAAGAGTATTTTCAACGTTCACTCCATTACGTCTTTATTGGTGAGTTGAGATGGCCCGTATCATTACACTTATGGTTCCAATACCTTGATGTGCAGGGTTCCGCGGCAGGTGCCATCGGAGAAGACGCCGGACGCTTCCTGAGTGCCGACCAGACCTGTTGCGGCGAGTTCCACATCAACAGGTGTTTTGCTTTCATCTCCCGGGAAAATGATCTCGTACTCGTTTTCGATTGAGAAGATGCCCCCGCTGACGCTGCCACCTATAGCGATGACCAGAATGTCGTGGCCTTTGTCCGTGCTGCGTTTGAGAGTGTCATTGGTGGAGTCGGGGTGGTTTTTTGTCGTAAAACCTTCGCCGTAACGCTTTTCGCAGGTTCCATCATCCGGGCTGCCATCTGTCATGGAAAGATTGGAGAAGGTGATTGTCTTGTCGCCGGGACCCAACCTTTGTGCGACAGCCAATGCGGCTGTGCTGGTGATGGTCAGCGCGAGAACACTGAAGATGGTCAGGAGCAATGTTTTCATTGTTTTATCCGTCCATGCGGTTGGGTAATAAAGCACAGTGCTTAATATTATTGAGGCGCATCTTCCTTTATTATCTGAATGTGTAGGTTTCCCCGGCAGGTGCCGTCGGAGAAGACGCCTGAGGCTTCCTTACTTCCGACCAGACCAGTTGCCAAGAGTTTCAATCTAACGGGTGTCTTGCTTTTGTCATTGGGAAATATGATTTCGTATTGGTTTCGGACAGACAGGATTCCAGTATTGACGCTGTCATCGATTGAGATAACCTGAATGATGTGTCCCTTATCCGTTTTACGTTTGAGTATGTCATTGGTAGAGCTGGGGACGCTTTGTGTTGTAATGCTTGCGCCGTAACGCTGCTGGCATGTGCCGTCATCCGGGTTGCCGTTTGCCATGGATAAGTTCGTAAACGTGACTTTCTTATTGTGGGGATTCAATCTCTCTGCAATTGCCAGCGCTGAGGTGCTGGTGATGGCCAGCACTGCAAGGTTTATTGCGATACAGAGTAATGATCTCATGATGTTGTCATTGTTTAGTGATGGGATCAGTGTTGTGTTTAGGTGACGTTTTCTTACTGTTATCTGGTGTGATCAACTCAATTGTGACGTTGCCAGTGCAAGTGCCGTCTGAGAACACGCCAGAGGCTCGTCCGCCGCCAATGAAACCTGTGGCTGCAAGCTGTAGATCAACTGATTTCCCATTCTCGTTATTGGGGGAAGTGAATTTATATTCATTTTCAATGGAGTAAATCCCATTGCCAATGTGACCACCCTGATAAATTAATTCAATTTTTTGGCCTTCTGATGTGGTTACCAGCTGTTCGCCCTCAATTGTTGCAGGATGATCTTTTGTTAAGAACACTTTCCCATAACGGTTTTGACAAATGCTGCGATCTATTGTGCTGTCAGTCGTGGAGATGTCTGAGAACGTTGTGATTTTATCACCACGACCAACTCGACTGCTAAGAGCGTGAGCTGGGATTGTTGCATGTATAAGCATAAATAGGCTCAACATTGTGCAAAGGGCGATTTTCATTGGGCTCGGGTCCTACTGCTGGGCAGATTGAATGGTGACCTTGCCGCGGCACATGCCATCTGAGAACACGCCTGAGGCTGTTCCGCTGCCAATCAGGCCGGTTGCGAACATCTTCACATCAATGGTCTCTTTGTGTTCGTCATTGGGGAAGATGATCTCGTACTCGTTTTCGATGGACAGGATGCCATCCCCAATGGTGCCTCCGGTGGAGGAGATGATGATGTCGTGGCCTTCTGCCGTCGTCTTCTGAGCGTCTGGTGAAGATGTGTCGGGATGGTCTGCGGTTTTGTAACCTGTCCCGTAGCGTTTTGCGCAGATGCCGTCGTCTGGCGTACCGTCTGCTAATGTCAGATTGGAGAATGTGACGGTTTCATTGTCACTGCCCAGACTGTGATCGTCTGCCAGAGCCGTGCTGCTGATATAAGCAATTGCGCCAAGGCTCGCTGCTGCACAGAGAAGTTTTTTCATAGGGTGCCACCGCATTTGTTATTTTTCTGGCTTAAAACCGCGCAAAGAGTAGTCCTGCTGCGTTAACGTAGATGTTTTTGCTGAGCTTCGATTTTCTTTAGGATGAAGAATGGGTTTGGGGGATGTTGCTGGATTTAGCCAGTTTCTAATGCACTATGCATAAACATCCGTGAAAACTGAAGATTTACGGAGTGCGGGGGCTGGAAAATCCGGGGCTTATGATAGGCTATGTTCTTAATTGCATTGATGCATCGTTCTTTTTTTGCCTGTCGTGTTTGGTATGAGCAGGGGTGTGCAGGCCAGCTACAGATTTTGAGGTTTTTATGAAAGTCAGAGACGCGGTTCTGGCCGATGCTGAAGAAATCAGCGTTTTTTTGCAGGAGCTTGCTGCGTTGGGAAAGCGCAGTTTGCCGAGTGATGAGGCCTATGTGATCTCTCACTACATTGCTCATGCAGATAAAGTCCGCTGTTCTGTGGTTGAAGATGTGGATGGGACTCTGCTTGGGCTGCAGATCCTGAAACGGGCATCAGAGGGCAACACTTATGGCGTGACGGCGGGTTGGGGCATTATTGGCACCCATGTGCGCCCGAGTGCTGGGCGTCGCGGTGTCGGGCGTGCCTTGTTTGCTGAAACGTTTGATGCTGCCAGACAAGCCGGGCTTGAGAAAATTGACGCCACGATTGGTGCCTCCAATCCGGAAGGACTGGGTTATTATGAGGCGGTTGGCTTTCGCACCTATAAGACAAACGAGGGTTCTGTCAGTAAATGCCTTGAGCTGACTGCGGAAACTGCGCCGGTCCCGAAGTGATCACTTGGCGTCGATGACAGAAAACCTTCCGGAGCAGATGCCATCTGAAAAGACACCGGTGAATATTTTGGAGTTCACGAAGCCGGTTATGAACTGGGTGTTCTCAACTTCTTCATCCGGATCATTGGGGAACGTGATGAGGACTTGCGAGTGTTCGGCATAAATGCCGTCACCGCGTAACTCGCTGCGGGCGTAGAGGGAGAACTTGTGCCCTTTGTCGCTGACAAACTGCCCGCGCCGTCCGTTTGGATCGGGATAGACAATGTATCCGTTGCCATAGCGTTCTTTACAGAACTCGACCCCAACTGCATCAGTCAGGACTGTTAGGTTCTGGATGGCGATTTGCCGTGATACAGAAAGGCGTTTCAGGTCGATGAAGGGATTGCCCCGGTTGTCGCGGTGGGTAACCTGACCGTTGGCTTGCCCCAGCATTCCAATGGTGAGGATGAGAGCTACACCGGACTGTTTCAGTTTTGTAAGGCGCATGTCTACTCCCATTTCAGACCTGCTGTGCCTGACCTCTCGTCCCGGATCTGTCGACGACAGGACTGAGGCTTGCTGCTGCACAGAAAATCTTCTTCATGGGGAGCTTCCACTCGTTGCTGTTCAGGCCTCACGACCCGCAGAGAATAGTCCTGCTGCGTTAATGTAAATGCTCTGGGTTCAATTTGATTTTCTTTAAGATGAAGAATGTGTTTCGCGTGATTGTCTGGGTTTAGTCAATTTCTCGAAGCAACGTTTTGCAGGATCACTTGGCTTCGACAACGGAAAAGTGTCCGGTGCAAATGCCATCAGAGAAGACGCCGCTGAACATCTTAGAGTTCACGAAGCCTGTTATGAACACGGTGACCTTGACTTCTACATCCGGATCGTTCTTAAAGGTGATGACCAGTTGCGAGTGTTCAGTATAAATGCCGTCCTGACGCAGCTCACTGCGATCGTAGAGAGTGAGCTTGTCGTTCTCTTGGCTGATAAACTGTCCGTGTCGTCCGTCTGGGTCGGGGTAAACCGTGGTCCCGTTGCGATAACGTTCCTTGCAGAACTCGATGCCCACGGCATCTGTCAGGACTGTCAGGTTGTCGACCAGAATGTGCCGTGATGGGGACACGCGTTTCATGTCGGTAAACGGATTTGCTCTGTGCTCGCGGAGGATGACTTGGCTGCTGGCTACCCCCAGCATTGCAAGGTTGAGGATGAAGACTACTCCAGACTGTTTCAGTTTTGGAAAGTGCATGTATTCTCTCACTTCGGATCTGTTGTGTCTGATTTTGTTCTCAGAGCTCCTGTTGATCGCGTTGCGACTTGCTGTTGCACACAATGACTTCTTTATGAGGTGCTGCCACATCTTGCTTTTCAGGACTGATGCGCCTCAAAGAATGGTCCTGCTAGCTTAATGTAACTGTTCTGCGCCCAACTTGATGTTCTCTAGAATGAAAAATGCGTATTGTGCGGTGTCCAGATTTAGTCAGTTTCTAATCCACTACGTTTATTGAGTGATCACTTGGTGTCTGTGATGGAAAAGTGCCCGGCGCAGGTGCCATCTGAAAAGACGCCGCTGAATAGTCTGGAGTTCACGAAGCCGGTTATGAATACGGTGACTTCGACTTCCACATCAGGATCATTGGAGAAAGTGATGAGCATTTGTGAGTGTTCAGCATAAATGCTTTCTTCGCGCAGCTCACTTCGGGCGTAGATGGTGAGCGTGTGACCTTTATCGGAGACAAACTGTTTCTGTCCTCCATTTGGGGTGGGATAAAGGATGTAGCCGTCGCCATAACGTTCTTTGCAAAGCTCAATCCCCACGTCATCTGTCAGAACAGTCAGGCCATGAACTGAAACTTGTCTTGACGGGGAGACGCGCTTCATGTCGGTGAACGGATTGGCACTGTTCTCGCGGAGGATGATTTGACTGCTGGCTGATCCGAGCATTCCAAGGACGAGGACAACGCCGGACTGTTGCAGTTTAGTAAGGTGCATATGTGCTCCCGTTTCAAATCTGTTTTGCCTAACTTCTTGTGCCAGCGCAGCAGCTATGAGCTGTCTTTATTTGTATTCCAATGGGCCAACAGAAACCTTTCCGGTGCATGTGCCGTCTGTGAATACGCCACTGTAGTTGTCGCCGCCGATCAGGCCGGTCACGAATTGAGTGACCTCAATCTCTTCACCTTCATTGCCGGGGAATGTCATCATGAACCGGTCATGTTCAGCAAAAATGCCTTGTCCTAAAATCTCGTTTCTATCCACCAGCGTTACGGTGTGTCCCTTGTCGCTGATGTAGGTGCGTTTGGGGGCTTCTTTGGAGGGGGAGACTGTGTACCCGTCACCATAACGCTCAACGCAGATGGAATTGTCTGATGTGCCGTCCTGCATGCTCAGGTTTGAGAAGGCAACGTCCCGGGAAGCTTGTGCGGTTTCGGTGTTTGCTGAGGAATAGCTTGCCAGACCGGCAGAGAGGAGCGTGAAGGCTGCAAAAACAGGGAGGGGGGCAAGACGCATCAATACATCCTTTTCTGATGCCGGTGGCAGTGCTGGGCACTTGGTCAAGCATCAAGGATAGGGATGTGGTGAGGCATGAACAGGATTAAGCCGCCTCATGGTTTGTGGGTGCTGAAAGCAAATGGTGCTTTTCAAATAAAAAAGGAGGCAAAATGCCTCCTTTTTCTGAAGTTTAACTTCTCAGCTCAATCAGCTTTGCTGCATTTCCCGAACAGCGGTGTCCGCTTTCGGGGAAATGTTTTTAACGACGCTGGTCGATTGGCTGATAGTCACGCTCGGAATAGCCGGTGTACAGCTGGCGTGGACGACCGATACGCTGGGAAGGATCTTCAATCATTTCCTTCCACTGTGCGATCCAACCTACTGTACGAGCCAGTGCGAAGAGCACGGTGAACATGGTGGTTGGGAAGCCCAGAGCACGCAGGGTGATGCCGGAGTAGAAGTCAATGTTTGGATAGAGCTTCTTCTCAACGAAGTAAGGATCGGTGAGGGCAACTTTTTCCAGTTCCATTGCCACTTCAAGAAGCGGATCGTCCTGGTGGCCCAGCTCTGCAAGCACTTCATGACAGGTTTTCTGCATGATGCGTGCGCGTGGGTCGTAGTTTTTGTAGACGCGGTGACCGAAGCCCATGAGGCGGAACGGATCATTCTTGTCTTTTGCACGTGCCACATACTCAGGAATACGGTCAACAGAACCGATTTCGGAAAGCATGTTCAGAGCTGCCTCATTCGCACCGCCATGAGATGGACCCCACAGACATGCAATGCCAGCTGCAATACATGCAAATGGGTTTGCGCCTGAAGAACCAGCAAGACGTACGGTGGATGTGGAAGCGTTCTGCTCGTGGTCAGCGTGCAGGATGAAGATACGGTCCATGGCGCGTGCCAGAACCGGATTTACTTTATATTCCTCACATGGAACTGCGAAGCACATGTGTAGGAAGTTGGATGCGTAGTCCAGATCGTTTCTTGGGTAAACGAATGGCTGACCAACGTGGTATTTGTAGGCCATTGCAGCAATGGTCGGCATCTTTGCGATCATGCGCAGGGATGCAACCATGCGCAGGTGTGGATCGGAGATGTCGGTGCTGTCATGATAGAAGGAAGAGAGAGCTCCAACGGTACCGGTCATGACTGCCATTGGGTGAGCGTCACGACGATAACCCTTGAAGAAAGAGCTCATCTGATCATGGATCATGGTGTGGTAGGTTACACGATGAACAAAATCGTCCTTCTCTGCGCGTGTTGGCAGTTCGCCGTACAGCAGCAGATAGCAGCTTTCCAAAAAGTCGCCGTGTTCGGCGAGCTGTTCAATCGGGTAACCGCGGTAAAGCAGAACGCCTGCGTCACCGTCGATGTAAGTGATCTTGGATTCGCATGAGGCAGTTGATGTGAAACCAGGGTCCAGTGTGAAGTGATCAGTTTGCTTATAAAGCGAACCGATGTCCAGAACATCAGGGCCCATGGAGCCAGAGTGGACGTTAAAGTCCCAGCTGTTGTCTCCAATAGTCAGTTTCGCTGTTTTGTCGCTCATATCAGGCAACCCCCATTTTGTATCTCCTCATGCGACTTGCTTCATTTGTGTACAAATGAATACACTGCATGATCTGACGTTTCCGCCCGGAGGAGAGTGTTGTCGTGGAACTGCCTATATCATTTGCCGCGATGGGGCAAGCGCCCGCAACCAATGCTTTTAGCTATAAGTGTAACTACCGCTACGAATGACTAGTATTTGCAGCGGTAGTTTCTTTTAGAATTCAGCGAATTAAGCTGAAAGATCACGAATGCGTGCGCAGGATTCGTCTTTTCCGAGCACTTTGAGCACGTCAAAGATGCCTGGGGATGTGCCACGACCAGTGAGTGCAGCGCGCAATGGCTGAGCAACTTTGCCGAGTTTCAGCTCTTCTGTTTCAGCAACTGCCTTAACGGCAGCCTCGGTGCTTTCCACGGTCCACTCGTCCAGTGCTTCCAGAGCAACCAGAACCTTGCCAAGAACAGCACGTGCCTCGTCAGAGAGGATCTTTTCAGCCTTTGCATCCAGATCCAGCGG
Organism: Pseudovibrio sp. Ad37; assembly: GCF_001623075.1. Taxonomy (GTDB): domain Bacteria; phylum Pseudomonadota; class Alphaproteobacteria; order Rhizobiales; family Stappiaceae; genus Pseudovibrio. Next base: position 27,929 of record NZ_LMCF01000137.1, on the reverse strand, counting down.
ACGCTGAACCCAGAGGTAACGAGCAGATTCCAGCAGTTCGACAAGGGTCTTTGCGCGCTCTTTCAGGCCAGGCAGAGCTTCAACCAGTTTGTCCTGATTTCCGTCGCCCGCAATCCACGCCATAACGTCTGCGCCGCCTTCCACGTCCATCAGATAGGTGAGGAAGTGGCCGAGCAGCTCCTCCTCATTTTCTGAGCGCATGTAGTGAGCGTTCAGGTTTTCCAGCTTCTTGAAGTCGAAACGGGACGGGGATTTGCCTACAGCGTCCAGACCGAACCACTCGATCATCTGATCGGTAGAGAAGATCTCGTCATCGCCGTGGGACCAGCCGAGGCGTGCCAGATAGTTGCGCATGGCGGATGGCAGGTAGCCCATAGCCCGGTACGCTTCTGCACCAACTGCTCCGTGGCGCTTGGAGAGCTTTGCGCCATCTGGTCCGTAGATCAGCGGAATGTGCGCCATGACCGGGACATCCCAGTTCAGAGCCTTATAGATTAGGGACTGGCGCGCTGCGTTGGTCAGGTGGTCATCGCCACGTACGATGTGGGTGACGCCCATGTCGTGGTCGTCTACCACAACAGCCAGCATGTAGGTTGGGTTGCCATCAGAGCGCACGAGGATCAGGTCGTCCAGATCCTTATTGGCGAACTTGACGGTGCCCTGAACCTGATCTTCCACGATGGTGTCACCTTCGAGCGGTGCTTTCAGGCGAATAGCCGGTGCGATGCCTTCCGGTGCTTCAGATGGGTCACGATCACGCCAAGTGCCGTCATAACGCGGCGGGCGACCTTCTGCGCGGGCCTTCTCGCGCATCTCGTTCACTTCTTCCGGGGAGCAGTAGCAGTAGTACGCAGTGCTGTCCTTGACCATCTGCTCAGCAACTTCGCGGTGGCGGTCAACGCGGCCATACTGGGAGATCGGCTCGCCGTCCCAGTCCATGCCCAGCCAGGACAGACCGTCCAGCAGCGCATCTACGGCTTCCTCGGTGGAGCGGGAGCGATCGGTGTCTTCGATACGCAGCAGCATTTTACCGCCGCTGTGTTTTGCCAGAAGCCAGTTGAACAGGGCTGTACGGGCGCCGCCAATATGCAGGTAGCCAGTAGGAGAAGGCGCGAAGCGCGTCACAACAGGTTTAGTCATAGGTGTTCCGGAAAAGTTTCAAGTTACTTCGAATAGTTTGGGGTAATTACGGCGGGGCGCCGTACCTCTGCGGGCTGTGTACCATAGCATTGAAAAGTTCCCAAGTGGCAGAAAGGGACTTAAGGGTGCGCGAGGGGCAATCATCCTCAGACAAGACGCAATCTGGTGGCTGTGCTCCCAGAATAGGTGAGCTTTGCCTTGAGGAGGATAAGTTTTCTTCTGTGCTGTTTGAGACCGATACGGCGCTTGCTGGGCGAGCCACACAGCAACGCACAAAAACGCAAGTCAACGCAAGAAACGCACATAGCAACGCAAGCACGAGGTTTGCTGAAGAGAAACAGCGCCTTAGGCTTTGTGATGTGGTCCAAAAGACACGTGAGTTGCTGCGTTTCGTGCTGAGGCCGGATTGGTCAGCTGTCATGACTTATGCCCGCTCTGCGCTCGTGCAGGATTGGAACAAGGGGCATGGCATCCTCTGGTATGCGCTTTGCCATTTAGCTGGTGTGCTGGTTTATTTCTCGCTCCCCGCGGAACCTTATAGCGTTTTAAGCGGAATTCCTTTTATCTTATTGGTATTATTTGCTTTTCAACGTTGGAGGGGCGGGCGATTGACGGTTGGTCTAACCGCGCTTTTGTTCTTTTTAGCCGGGTTCTTCCTTGCTGATTTGCGCGTGGAGTATGCGCGCGGCGACCCGCTGGAGCGTCCGGTTACACGTAAAGTGGAGGGTGTGGTTGCTGGAGTGAAGCATTCTGGCAAAGGGGCTTACTCCGTCATTTTTGCAGATGTGACAACACTTTCGCAGAAGAGCGTAACTCCTCTTTCTTATCGCATCCGGATCAGCATCAAGGGGATGAAAGAGGCACCCGTGATGGGGGACAGGATGCAGCTGAAGGCTCGGTTGTTGCCGCCTGGAGGTGCGGTGCGCCCCGGTGGGTATGACTTTGCCCGAACTGCGTTTTTCAGTGGGATTGGTGCGGTTGGCTACGCGCTTTCCAAGCCGGTTGTTGTGGCACCCGTAGAGGGTACAAGTTTTCTGCAAGGGATAGAGCGTGTACGTAGCGGAATTGCGCAGCGGATCCGGCGGGTGTTGGATAACAGCGCGGAAAGTGCGTTTGCTGTTGCGCTTCTGGTGGGCAAGCGAGACTACCTTGCCACCGCTGACAAGGATGCGTTACGCAATGCCGGACTTGCTCATGTCCTCGCCATCTCCGGTATGCATATGGGTCTTGTGACCTCTCTGGTCTTCCTTGGTGCCCGTCTGATCCTATCCCTCAGCCAGTCGCTTGCGCTGAAAGGACATATTCACGTTTATGCCAGCGTGGCAGCACTGATTGCGGCGATTGTTTATCTTGGTTTGTCAGGAGCTTCTGTGGCAACGCAGCGGGCTTTTTTGATGGCGGCGATGATTTTATGCGCGGGTCTGCTTGGTCGGCGGGCCTTCAGTCTGCGTGGTCTGGCGCTGGCTTGCCTTGTTCTTTTAAGCCTGAGGCCGGAGGAAGTTCTGGCTCCCGGGTTTCAGATGTCCTTCATTGCAGTGCTCGCCTTGCTCTCAGCCTATATGCTTGGGAAGGATTGGTTGCTCGGTGATCGAGATAGTTCGCGCAGACGGAATGTCTCATGGTTTCATAAGGTTAGTCGTGTAAGCTTAAGGTGGATTCTAGCTTGTACGTTGACCTCGTTGATTGCAGGTGCTGCCACGGGGCCAGTTGCGGCGATGCATTTTGAGCAGGTTGCGCCTTATGGAGTTCTGGGGAATATCCTTGCTATGCCATTGGTGACTTTTGTGGTTATGCCCCTTGGGTTATTGAGTCTGTTGGCGATCCCGTTTGGTGCGGATGCGTTCTTTCTGCAAGGGATGGAGGCTGGGTTGGCGCTGGTGCTGAAAGCCGCTTACTGGGTGAGCTCACTCAGTGAGGGGCTGACCAGTCTCGGGGTTGCTAGTGCCCCGGGTTATCTGCTTGTGATCTTTGCTATTGTTGTGCTGTGTGTGATGCCACTGCGCCTGAAATGGCTTTCGCTTCCGGCATTTACGGTGAGTGTCCTGATGTTTGCCGGTGGCAAGGCGCCTGATCTGATGATTGCGGATGCGGGCAAGCACATTGCTTATTATGGGCAGGATGGTGCGTTTCTACTGACGTCCTCACGTATGTCGTTTGCTGCTGACAGCTTGTTGCGCGCTGGTGGGGTTTCAGCGGGTTCGTTCAAGCAGCACAAGGTGAGGGCTTCAGATCGGTCCTGTGATGAGCGCGGCTGTGTGATTGAGATATTCCCTCAGCAGCCTGCGGAGGGAGGGAGGATAAGCTCTGCGCCGATCCTGTTGGCACAGTCTAAAGTAGCTGAAGTTTTGGAGGCTGACTGCCATCTTGCCACCATCGTCATCACACAGGCTCAGGCGCCTCCGGCTTGTCGGGCTGAGTTGGTTCTTGACCAGAAGGTTTTCGGAGAGCGCGGTTCAGCTTACATCTGGCTTTCTGCTAATGTTGAGGGCGGGGAAAGAATAAAAAAAGTGCGCTGGGCATATGATGCTCAGCGCAGACCTTGGAATCCAAAATTGCCTCAGGCAACCAATGACTTAATAGCGGCGGAAGAGCGCAATCATCTTGCCTTGAACGTGGACGCGGCCCGGGCCGAAGATGCGAGTTTCGTAGGCGGGGTTGGCCGCTTCCAACGCGACTGAGGCGCCTTTTTTGCGCAGGCGCTTCAAGGTTGCTTCTTCTTCATCAATCAGCGCCACAACGATTTCGCCGTTATCAGCCGTGTCACCACGTTTGATCAACACGGTATCTCCATCGAAGATACCGGCATCGATCATGGAATCGCCTTTGACTTCCAATGCATAATGCTCGCCACGCCCCATCAGATCAGCAGGCATTGCGATGGTATGGCTTTGTGTCTGGATTGCTTCGATTGGGACGCCTGCAGCAATGCGGCCCATGACCGGGATTTCCAGCGTTGGCACTTCGTCTGGTGATGTGGTGCGTGGAGGTGGCGGCGTTGCTACTTTCTTGCTCAGGGAGCCCTCAATCACCTCAGGTGCAAAGCCTTTTTCCTTGGCGGCAGGCTTCAGGCCCGGAGAAATAGAGTCTGGCAGTTTGAGGATTTCAAGTGCACGAGCTCTGTTCGGCAAGCGGCGAATGAAGCCGCGCTCTTCCAGAGCTGTGATCAGCCGGTGAATGCCGGATTTGGAACGGAGGTCCAGCGCGTCCTTCATCTCATCGAAGGAGGGTGGAACACCGGCTTCCTTCAAGCGTTGATGGATGAACATCAAAAGCTCGTGTTGCTTCTGTGTAAGCATCTTTTATCCCCGTTCGCTCCTAAGGCGCTGATTGAAAGTGAGCGGCCATTCCTGACCAATCGCGGTTTTGTAATTCCAAGAAGCTTAAAGACTTCAACTTCTGCGATTGGAAGGACAAAACACGAACGTACTCTACCTGTTCTCATTGTGTTCTGCAATGGGTTTGTTGAGGTTAAGCCCTGCTAGAACTGGGGGATTTGGTTTCTGGTGGGTGAGTGGGCAGGGGTTGCCCACTTCTGATGACTGGATTCAGCGTAGCTTGAGCAGGTCCACTTTTTCACCTGCCTTTGCAGCTGGTGCGTGTGGCGGGCGAATGATCAGGGCGTCTGCTTTTGTCAGCAAGGCAAGCATGGAAGAGTCCTGTTTGCCAAACGGCGTTGCTATCAGATCTCCGTGTTTGTCTGTACCCAAACTGGCGCGCAGGTAGTCCTGACGCATATCATTTACAGGCAAATCATCTGCCAAAGTTGCTTTGGTAACGCCTTGATTTGTCACAGAGACCGTGCGGCCTAGCATCTTATCCAGAAGCGGGCCAAGGAAGAGGAGTGCGCATACAAGACTGGAGACTGGATTGCCAGGAAGGCCGAGGACTTTCATTGGGCCTAGGGCGCCGGCCATGAGGGGTTTGCCCGGGCGCATGGCGATGCGCCAGAAGCCAAGCTCCATGCCTTCAGCTCCCAGTACGTCCTGAATGAGATCGTGGTCGCCAACAGAGGCTCCGCCGAGTGTCACCAGTACATCGGCTTTTGCTTGGATGGCCTGCTTCACGCGTGCTGCGATTTCCTCAGGCTGGTCTGGGGCGATGCCGAGCATCATCGGCGTTCCGCCGCAGTTTCTGACGAACTCTGCAATGCCGACCTGATTTGACGCTATGATTTGATTCGGGCCGGGTATCTGGCCCGGTTCGACGAGTTCATCACCATTTGCGAGGATCGCAACGACTGGCTTTTTGCGTACCGGAAGGGATGCGTGGTTCATGGCGCCTGCAAGAGACAGTTCGCGGAAGCCGAGTGGGGCACCTGCCTTCAGGAGGACCTGACCTTCTTTGAAGTCGAGGCCTGCCGGACGGATGGACTTACCAACAGAAACAGCTTCCTCGCAAAACAGGTTATCCCCGTCACGGCGGGCGTTTTCCTGCATTAAAATCGCGTCGACGCCTGCTGGAACAGGTGCACCTGTAAAGATGCGCAGAGCTTCTCCGGCTTGCAGCGTGCCATCGAAGTTATGCCCGGCAGCTACTTCTCCAATGACCTTCAAAGCAGTCTCTGGATCGACCGTATCAGCAGCTTTGACAGCATATCCATCCATCGCTGAGGCCGAAAATGGAGGCTGCGTTCTCGTTGCAGCAACATCTTCTGCCAGAATGCGTTCTCCAGCTTCAAGTAGTGGAAGCTGCTCGGTGCCGGTTGGCCTCACATCTTTTAGAAGGCGGTCCAGCGCTTCTTCAATACTGATCAAGCTCATTGGGAGTTATCCTCCTCAGCCAGATAGTGACCGGACTTGCCGCCCTTCTTCTCCAGCAACCGGATTTCACCGATCTCCATAGAACGGTCAACGGCTTTTGCCATGTCGTAAATTGTCAGGCAGGCAACGGAGGCGGCTGTAAGTGCTTCCATCTCGATGCCAGTCTGGCCGGATACCTTTGCGAAGACTTCGATCTCAATTCCCGGCAGTTCAGGATTGGGTGTGAAGTCCACCTGAACCTTGGAAAGCGCCAGAGGATGGCACAACGGGATCAGCTCGTGAGTTCTCTTGGCCGCCATGATGCCAGCAATGCGCGCTGTTGCGAGCACGTCGCCTTTCTTGGCGTTGCCTGAAAGGATCATGTCCAGAGTTTCAGGCTGCATTTTTACCTGACCGCCTGCACGGGCAATGCGTGAGGTAACCTCTTTCTCCGAAATGTCGACCATATGAGCCGCACCGCTGTCATCTAAGTGAGTGAGTTTTGGAGAAAGTTCTGACATTGTCTTGCCTCTGGACACAGTTTGTTCAGGTGTCTGCTTTTGCCAAGCAGTTGATTTTTAGCGCTTAAGCAAAGCTTTGGTTGCGGTTTCCACATCTTCCTGACGCATCAGGCTTTCGCCGATGAGGAAGGTGGAGATACCGGAGTTTTCCATTCGGGAGAGGTCTTCCGGAGTGAACAGGCCGCTCTCGCCAACGATGATCCGATCTTGCGGGATCAGTGGTGCGAGCCGCTCGCTGGTTTCCAGAGATGTCTCGAAGGTTTTTAAATTGCGATTGTTGATGCCAACAAGCGGAGAGGAGAGCTTCAGTGCGCGTTCCAACTCAGCTTCGTCATGAACTTCGATAAGCGCATCCATGCCCAGTTCAAATGCGGCGTCTTCCAACTCTTTGGCCAGTTGGTCGTCAACAGCTGCCATAATGATCAAAATACAGTCAGCGCCCCATGCACGTGCTTCATGAACCTGATAGGTGTCATAAAGGAAGTCCTTGCGCAGAACTGGCAGGGAGACTTCAGCGCGAGCTGTGACGAGATATTCTGGTTTGCCCTGAAAGGATGGTGTGTCTGTCAATACGGACAAGCATGCTGCACCACCGTTTTCATAGGCTTTGGCGAGTGCGGGCGGGTTGAAGTCAGCGCGGATCAACCCCTTGGATGGACTTGCTTTTTTTACCTCTGCGATCAGGGCGTACTCACCATTCGCATGCTTGGCTTTCAAAGCATCTGCAAAGCCGCGTGTTGGTGTTGCTGCTTTAATCGCCTCATTCAGATCAGCCAATGAAGTTTGCGCTTTGGCAGCAGCAATTTCTTCACGTTTGTAAGCTTCGATTTTCTTAAGGATATCTGACATGGGATCCGTGGTCTTAGAGTTTCATATTGGCAGCTGTTGCAGCGTCGGAGGCTTCAACAAGTTTGTCCAGTCGGGAAAGGGCTGCACCTTGGTCAATCGCATGCGCAGCCATCTGGACACCCTCAGCGAGGGTGGAGACCTTATCTGCGACGATAAGGGAGGCCGCTGAATTGAGCAGGACGATATCCCTGTAAGCGTTTTTTGCTCCTTGCAGCACTTCGCGCAGTGCCTGAGCATTTTCTTTTGGATCGCCGCCTTTCAGATCTTCTGTCTTTGCAAGCGGCAGGCCCGCATCTTCAGGAGACACTGTGAAGGTGTTGATGTTTCCGTTCTTCAGTTCGGCGACAAAGGTGGTTCCGGTGGTGGTGATTTCGTCCATTCCATCGGAGCCGTTGACGATCCAGGCTTTTTCGGTGCCCATTTCCTGAAGGGTGTTGGCGAGTGGTTCAACCCATTGCTGTGCGAATACGCCTGTCATCTGGCGCTTTGCGCCTGCCGGGTTGGCGAGCGGGCCTAGCAGGTTGAAGATTGTTCTGGTGCCCAGCTCAATGCGGGCCGGGCCGACATGGCGCATGGCCTTGTGGTGGTTTGGTGCAAACATGAAGCCGATACCGGCCTCATGAATGCAATGGCTGATGCCGTTCGCATCCAGGTCCAGGTTGATGCCAAGCTCGGCAAGTGCTTCTGCTGAACCGGATTTGGAGGACAGGGACCGGTTGCCATGTTTTGCAACGGTCACGCCGCAGCCCGCCACAACAATGGCTGTGCAGGTTGAAATGTTATAGGAGCCGGATGCGTCACCACCTGTGCCAACAATGTCGATGGCGTGATCTGGTGCTTTCACCGGGATCATTTTGGCGCGCATGGTTTCTACAGCTGCAGAAATTTCGTCGATGGTTTCGCCGCGCAAGCGCAAGGCCATGAGGAAGCCACCGATCTGTGCGGGAGTTGCAGCGCCTGACATGATGATCTCGAAGGCCTCGCGGGCCTGAGATCGGTCCAACGTGTTTCCGTCAGCGACAATTCCAATGAGATTTTTCAAATTGCTCACGGCGAAAACCCCCTCAATCTCTCAGGTAATTCCTTAGCATACACAAGGGCTAACTATTAGATAGCTTTCGGAGAGCTGTCTAGGAGATAAACAAAAGCCCGCCACACTTATAAATGTGGCGGGCCTGTTTTCGACAAGGATTTGTCTACTGACGATCCAGTCCGGTCAGCTGGTTGAAGACTGCCTGATTTACTCGGACACCTTCTGTTTGCTCCAGCTGAGAGATGAACTGGTTGAGCAAGGAGCTTTCCAGTGCGCCTGTCAGCTGAGTGTCAATGCGCTGCACGTTTTCAGATTCTGTCATGAAAGCTGGAGACGTCGTGTCGGTGAGGACAAGAAGAATGCGGTCTTCGTTGTTGCCAGGAACCTGAGAGGCGGTGCCTTTTGGTCCGGAAAATGCTGCAGTTACAGCAGAGCCGGAAAGCTCCGCGATGCCGCCGTTGCGGGTGAACGGTGCGGATGTGGCTGTTGTCAGACCTTCGGCAGCTGCGACTTCGGAAAGAGGCTTTCCTGCTTCGACTTCTGCGATCAGAGCTTGGGCTTTTTCTTCCAGCAGTTCCGCTGTGCGGTTGGCTGTCCAGTCAGCAGTCACGGCTTCTTTTACTTCAGAGAGTTCTCTGTCGCGGGAAGGGGTGACATTTTTCACTTCGTACCACAGGTGACCTGTACGGCCGATTTCCAGCGGATTATTTTCAACGCCAACATCGGTTGAAAAGACTGCTGTGGTCAGTGCGCTTGCTTGTGGAAGATCAACAGTTTCGCCCGCTTCGTTTTTACCGGAAGCGTCAAATGAAGGTGTGTTGATCAGAGCCAGATCAAAGCGCTCAGCGATTTCTTCAAAGGTGCTGCCGCCTGCGCGTGCGTCTTCGACTTCGTTGAAGAGGTCTTCTACTTCATCGGCTGCGTTTGCCTGAGCAACGACACCGCGTAGTTCGTCTTTAACGTCTTCCAGAGGCTGTACTGCTGCTGCTTTGACCTCTTTGGCAAAGAGAATCGCGTTAGTGAACTGACCTTCGACCATGTTGCTTGCCTGACCTTCTTTGAGAGCAAAAGCTGCATCTGCAATTTTTTGGTCAAGGAAGCCGGATTTGTTCATGAGGCCGAGGTCGACGTCTTTTTCGGTCAGATCGCGTTCATTCATGAGGTCTTCAAAGGTCTTGCCGGACTCCATTTCAACAACAGCAGCTTCTGCTTCCTGTTTGGTTGGGAAGGAAATCTGGAAGATGCGGCGCTGTTCCTGAGACTGATAGCGGTTTTTGGTGCGCTCATATTCCTGAGCGAGTTCCGCTTCAGTCACATTTTCCGGCTTTGCGATCTTGTCTGCTGTCAGCTCTATCAAAGTGGCACTGCGGTATTCAGGTGCTTTGTAGTTGCCTTTGTTCTCTTCAAAGAACGTAGCCAGTTCTTCGTCAGTCGGAGCTGGAACATTTGTCAAAGAGCTTTGTGGCAGCACGAGGTACTCAACAGTGCGCTCTTCCATTGCGTATTTGTCGAAGGCTTCGAGCATTGCTTTAGGCACAACGATGCCGCCGATAACAGCTTCTGCAAGCTGTTGACGCTCTGCGACGAGCTGTTGCTGCATCACGAATTCGTCTTCGCTTATGCCCAGATTATAAAGTACCTGGCTCAAGCGATTACGATCGTAACCATTTACACCCTGAAATGCCGGTGTTTCCTGAATTGTTTTGACAATAGCTTCATCAGATACACCGATGCGCAGCTGTGATGCTTCATAATCAAGCGCAGCTTCGGCGATGAGGCGGCCCAGAACCTGAGCTGGTACGCCAAATGCCGCGGCCTGTTCCTGAGTGACAGGCTGGCCGACGCGGCGTGACAGCTGGTCGAGCTCGCGTGAATAAGCTCGTTGGAAATCCTGAGCCGAAATTTCTTTGTCGCCAACTGAGGCAACAGGTGTGGAGCCGATTCCAGTAAAGACGTCAGCGATCCCCCAAACTGCAAAGCTGAGGACCAGAAGGCCGATCAGCAGTTTTGCAAACCAGGAACCTACGCTATTACGCAGCGCGTCGAGCATAATTTTATCCGTTCTCTTGTTGAAGGCGAGGGACAGTCTCCCCGCGCACACATGCAAGGCCGCCGGATAATAGTGTTCCTTTCGCCCTGGGGCAAGTTTACACGCCATAAAGGCTGTGAGATTCGGCAGGAGATACGAAGTTCATCGTACTAGCGGTAATCCGCTATGGGACTTAAGTGTTTTTTCTGCTAGTGAGCACTCATTCCATTTGGGAATTTGGAATTCATATTTGGGGAACAGATCATATGACTAATCGGCCACTTGTTGCTGGTAACTGGAAAATGAATGGTACCAAGGCTTCAGCTGTAGAGCTGGAAGCTATGGGCGCGGGATACGACTCAGCACTTGCCGAAAATGTAGAGCTTCTGATTTGCCCACCTGCATTGCTGGTTGCGCAGCTGGCTTCCCAAGACAAAATTGCGATTGGTGCACAAAACTGCCACGCTAAAGAAAGCGGTGCGCATACTGGCGATATTTCTGCGGAAATGATCCGCGATGCTGGCGGCAAGTTTGTGATTGTTGGTCACTCCGAGCGACGCGAAGATCATGGCGAATCTGATGCGGACGTTTGTGAGAAGGCTGAAGCTGCTTACCGCGCTGACCTTATTGCTATTGTTTGTGTTGGTGAAGTTGAGAGCGAGCGCCGCGCGGGTACGACGCTTGACGTGGTTACCAAGCAGGTTCTGGGTTCTGTACCAGCAGGCGCAACTGCCGAAAACACTGTAATTGCTTATGAGCCAGTTTGGGCGATTGGCACTGGATTGACGCCAACTCCAGCAGACGTTGCTGAGGTTCATGCTTCTATTCGCGCGACTCTCATCAAGCAATTTGGTGGTGATGTTGGCGGTAAAATGCGCATCCTTTATGGTGGCTCTGTTAAGCCTACCAATGCAAAAGAGCTGCTTGCGGTTGAAAACGTTGACGGTGCTCTGGTTGGCGGCGCAAGCTTGAAAGCCACGGATTTCCTTGGAATTGCCGAAGCTTATCGCGGTTAATAATAGCCGGTTTTTTATAATATTCTTAGCAGTCCACCAATTTGCTGCGCCTTTAGGGTAGAAAGGCGCAGCAAATTCGGTTAGAAGGCCGACTAACGAATTCATTAAACCTACGGATACCTATGGAAACCGTTCTGATTGTTATCCACCTGATGGTCGTCGTGGCGCTGGTAGCACTGGTTCTACTACAGCGCTCTGAAGGCGGCGCATTGGGTATTGGCGGCGGCGGCGGCGGCGGTGTGATGAGCAGCCGCGGCACAGCTAATGTGCTGACTCGCGGTACTGCGATTCTAGCTGTCTGCTTCTTTGCAACTTCACTCGCTCTTTCTCTGTTGGCTCGTTATGACGAGCGTCCAGGCTCTTTGCTTGATCAGGTTCCTGCCGGTTCAGCAACACAGGGAACAGAAGAGGGCGCTGGCAATGGTCTTCTTGACCAGCTTCAGCAGCAAAGTCAGCCATCTGGCCCGCAGGTCCCACCTGCTCAGTAATCTGCTGTAAAGCAGGAACAGTTGAAATATACGTCTGACGGCACCGCACTCCTGTGCAGTGTCCGTCATTCGTGCGTTCAGACATAACTCAATTATCCAGGGTATTGGATTATCAGGCACCCACCCCGGCGTGCTTCCCTTTTTGATAATTTCCGCCCTTTCAAACGTGGTAGCGATCCATGGCACGGTACATATTCATCACCGGTGGTGTTGTTTCTTCTCTTGGGAAGGGACTTGCCTCCGCAGCTCTTGGTGCGGCTTTACAGGCGCGCGGATACAAGGTTCGACTTCGTAAGCTCGATCCTTATTTGAACGTTGATCCGGGTACTATGAGCCCTTACCAGCATGGTGAGTGTTATGTGACCGATGATGGCGCAGAGACCGATCTGGATCTTGGCCACTACGAGCGTTTCACGGGTCGTCCGGCAAATAAGCAAGACAACATTACCACTGGTCGTATTTATCAGGACATTATTGCGAAGGAACGCCGCGGTGATTACCTTGGCGGTACCGTGCAGGTGATTCCTCATGTGACTGACGCGATCAAGAACTTCGTGCTGGATGGCAACGAAGGGTATGATTTCGTGCTTTGTGAGATTGGTGGCACCGTTGGTGACATCGAAGGACTGCCGTTCTTTGAAGCCATTCGTCAGCTGGGCAATGATTTGCCGCGCGGACAGGCTGTTTACATCCACCTGACACTGCTGCCTTACATTGCAAGTGCTGGTGAAATGAAGACCAAGCCGACACAGCACTCTGTTAAAGAGCTGCGTTCTATCGGTATTCAGCCAGACATTCTTATGGTGCGCTGTGATCGCCAGATCCCTGAGAATGAGCGTCGTAAGCTTTCCCAATTCTGTAACGTACGCGAAGAAGCTGTTATTCCGGCATATGATGCGAAGAGCATTTATGAAGTGCCGCTGGCCTACCATAAGGAAGGCCTTGATGAGCAGGTTCTGGATGCGTTTGGTATCACAGGTGCTCCGGCTCCAGATCTTTGCCGCTGGGAAAGCATCGTCAATTCTCTGTTCAATCCAGAGGGTGAAGTCACCATTGCGATTGTTGGCAAGTACACTGTTCTCAAAGACGCATATAAGTCCTTGATTGAAGCGCTTGTACATGGCGGAATCTCGAATGGCGTGAAGGTCAATCTTGAGTGGATTGAATCTGAAACATTTGAGAAGGAAGACCCAAGCGAGTTCCTTGCTAATGTGAACGGTATTCTGGTTCCTGGTGGTTTTGGTGAGCGCGGCTCTGAAGGCAAGATTGCTGCTGCACATTATGCGCGTGTGAACAACATTCCTTACTTCGGTATTTGTTTTGGTATGCAGATGGCTGTTGTTGAAGCCGCGCGTAACCTTGCAGGTATTGCTGATGCGAGCTCTACCGAGTTTGGTCCAGCCAAAGAGCCAGTTGTTGGTTTGATGACTGAATGGACACGCGGTAACGAGAAAGAGCAGCGTCAGGCGGAAGGCGATCTGGGCGGTACCATGCGTCTTGGTGCTTATGATGCAGTTCTGAAAGCTGACAGTAAGATTGCTGCGATCTACGATTCCACAGAAATCTCCGAACGCCACCGTCACCGTTATGAAGTGAACATCGGGTATCGTGAGAAGCTTGAAGAAGCTGGTCTGATTTTCGCCGGTACGTCTCCAGATGGTGTTCTGCCTGAAACGGTAGAGATCGATGACCATCCTTGGTTCATTGGTGTTCAGTACCATCCAGAACTGAAATCACGCCCGTTTGAACCGCATCCGCTGTTCTCCTCCTTTGTAGGTGCTGCGCGCGATAATAGCCGTCTGGTTTAATCGGACCTTTTGGGGGAAATACTTTGACCAAGGGAATTGACCATATTGTTCTTGCTGTAAACTCTTTGCGGGATGCTGCAGGGCTTTGGGAACAGCTCGGATTTAAGGTGACGCCAACTGCGCGTCATCCTTGGGGTACTGAAAACCGCCTCGTTCAGCTGAATGGCAGTTTTCTTGAGGTTTTGGCGATTGGCGAAAACGCTGAACTGACAGAACCAAGTGAAGGTGTTTTCTCTTTCGGAGTGTTCAATCGCGATTTCCTGCTGAAGGGAGAAGGTGCTTCCATGTTCGTGATGGATAGCACGAGCGCGGCGGACGACCGTGAAGCATACACTGCTGCCGGTCTTCCTGAGTATGCGCCATTCTCCTTTGAGCGGATTGCTGTTTCTCCTGAGGGCGAAGAACGTCAGGTTGCTTTTGATTTGACGTTTACGGCAGATCCCCTCAGCACGGAGCTTGGCTTTTTTACTTGCCATAACAAGTTTCCAGAAAACTTCTGGAAGGCAGAGTATCAATCCCACCCGAACACTGTGCGCGATCTGAGCGAAGTCATCTTTGTTGCTGACGACCCTGCTGATCATCATGAATTCCTGAAGGCGTTTATTGGTGAGCGTACTGCACGGCTCTCCAGTCTTGGTGTCGAGATTGAAACGTCTCGCGGGGTAGTCAAAGTTCTTTCTCCGAGTGCCTATGAGAGCCTTTATGGGGTTAAAGCTCCAGCTAATCGGGCAGGCCTTAAATTGGTGGCCCTAGGCTTTTTGGCTGCGAATCTGGAGAGCTTTGGTAAATATGCTGAAGCGCTTGGTGGACGCAAATCCAATGATTTCTGGGTGATTGAGCCAGAACGAATGGCCGGTGTTGCCGTGATTTGCAGCTGATCCTTTTTAAACTCCGAGGCTATCGCTTTCGGGGCTTTTATTTGTGCTGAGCCTGGTGAGTTATGCAGTGACAATGAGTGGTGCCTGATTTTCATCCACGATGAGCTCCAATTGAGCTGGAGGCGACGAAAACTCCATGACCTGTACTATGTTGTGGGTCGTTCCAGCTCCATCCTGATCAAAACTCAGAACGCCTCCTGATAGCTGGAAGTAGTCTCCCACATTTTGCTGCGTGACTTGTTCTGATCCAATCAATTCTGTCACATCCAGCCGATCAGCATCATCTCCAGATGAATCGTAGTCAGTGATGAGATCTGCAATTGTGAGATTGGAGAGATCGAGCACAAATGTATCGCTGTCGGCTCCACCTTCAAGTGTGTCCCTGCCACCCATTCCTGCAATCTTGTCTCGCCCTTCCATGCCGGAGATGTGATCGTCACCGTCGAGACCTTTGATCAGCTCGCTGGTTTGCGTCCCTGTCAGCACATCATCCCCGGATGTGCCAAGTATGGGCGATGCTGCCTGCTTGATGGAAATGAGATGGCTGTCCGTATCTGTATCGCCATCCCCATCTTCAACTGAAATGAAAAACTGCAGTGTTTGGTTTTGGGGAAAGTCCAGCCCCGTGTCGGCTGTAAACTCCCATGTGCCATCGGAATGGATGGTAAGTTCACCTTGCTGCGTGTTCAGCGTGGTTTGTGTGTTAGGAGCCAGATTGACGATGTGTTGGTCGTTTACGTCCGTGTAGACAGTCACTTGCGCGTATCCATCAGCACCAGAGCTGAGTGAGAAGGTATCGCTGATTGTCTCTCCCTCAGTTACGACGTTCTGTGTGTCTGAGATGTCGATGTCTGGATTGTCATCTTTGATTGAGATGTTGGTGATGCCCAGAGCAGTGCTGCCGTCTGTATCCGTTGCGACAATCGGGACACCTAATATTGTGAAATCGCTGGTTCCGTTGGTCACATGCGGAAAATCTGCAAGCAGTGTGGCAGTTACTTGAACTGAACCCGTGGTTCCTGCAGCAATGGATGCGCTTGTCAGGGCCAATTGAATAATGTTTTGGCCATTAATTGAGCCTGTGAATGTCTGTTTATCAGCTGAAAGCGCCCAGTTGATGGAGGTGACGACAGCGCCGCTGTCATCACGGACCTCGATACTGGATGTGTCTCCAATCGTGAAGCTTATGATATTATCAGAACCAGCTGTGAAACTCAGTGTATCACTTTGTGTTTCTGCTGTGCTTGCTGGTTTTGATCCAATTACATCTCCTGTCGGCTCATTGTTACCGACCTGATCTCCCAAAGCACTCTCATCAAGACTTAAGGCGATAATGTCGCCACCGAACGGATTTGTGCCATCGGTGATCTTGATAGTCTGGGTGTCTGACGTGGTGTCTCCATCAGCATCCGTTGCGGTGATGGTGAAGGTTTGCTCTTGCGGACCGTTGTTGTCCAGATTGGTAGCAGCTTCAAAGGAGTAAGTGCCATCCGGGTTGACGGTGAGGATACCCTTAGGCATGTCAAAGATAGCAGGGGTGTTTCCAGATAGAGAGACGGTCTGGTCGATCTCACCAGAAATGGAAACGGTGACGTCAGTAACGCCATCAGCTCCGGAAGTGAGCGACCACGTACCGTTGAGTGTGTTGCCCTCTGCGACTGAGGCTGGTGTGTCTGCGATGTCCAGCTGTGGTGCATCGTTAATGATGTTGACCTGAATGTCAGCTGTGACCGTGTCTCCGTCATGATCTGAGGCGTCTATGGTGATGCCGTTGATCTTGATAGGATCTCCGCTTGCATCATGGGGAAAGGCATCTGTCAGCGTTGCTGTGACCTGTATCGAGCCTTGTTGACCTGCTGGGATGGCTGAAGCATCCAATGCCAAAATGATAGCAGGGGTGCCGTTTATTGAACCAATAAGCTGACCATTCGAGATTACCCAACTGATATTGAGGGCCGCCTCTCCATTGGTGATTGTAATGCCTGAAGGATCACCAAATGAGAATGCGGTTAGGTCATCAGAACCAGCCGTGAAGATGAGTGTATTTGAGACATCTGTCTCGGTAGTGTTGGTTGGATCAGAGCTGGTGATATTAGCCGCTGCCAGATCATTTTGATCCTGCGTTGTATCAAGGGCTGCTTCGCTCACCGTGAGGATCAGATCTACCGTTTCACCGGGCAGGTTGTCTGGTGGTGTTGGTGACGTGCCATCGGTAATCTTGATGGTCTGGGTGTCTGACGTGGTGTCTCCATCAGCATCTGTTGCGGTGATGGTGAAGCTTTGTTCTTGTGGATCGTCGTTGTCCAGATTGGTAGCAGCTTCAAAGGAGTAAGTGCTGTCTGGATTGACGGTGAGTATGCCTTTGGGCAGGGTGAACGTGGCAGATGTGCTGCCGGAAAGAGAGATGGTTTGGTCGACTTCTCCGGGCACTGAGATAGTGACATGGGTGATGCCATCTGCTCCGGAAGTGAGCGACCACGTGCCATTTAAGGTGTTGCCTTCTGCGACTGAGGCTGGTGTTTCTGCAATGTCCAGCTGTGGTGCATCGTCAATGATGTTGATCTGAATGTCAGCTGTGACCATGTCTCCGTCATGGTCTGAGGCGTCTATGGTGATGCCGTTGATGTTGATAGGATCTCCGCTTGCATCATGGGGAAAGGCATCTGTCAGCGTTGCTGTGACCTTTACCGAGCCTTGTTGACCTGCTGGGATGGCTGAAGCATCCAATGCCAAAATGATAGCAGGGGTGCCGTTTATTGAACCAATAAGTTGACCATTCGAGATTGCCCAACTGATATTGAGGGCCGCATCTCCATTGGTGATAGTGATGCCTGAAGGATCACCAAATATGAATGTAGATAGGTCATCAGAGCCCGCAGTGAACGTCAGAGTGTTGGAGGTGTCTGTCTCAGCAGTGCTGGTTGGATTTGAGCCAGTGATGTTGCTTGCTGCCAGATCAGTTTGATCCTGCGTTGTATCGAGTGCTGCTTCGTTGACGATGAGGATCAGATCTACTGCTTCACCGGGCAAGTTGTCTGGTGGTGTTGGTGATGTGCCGTCGATGATGGTGATGGTCTGTGTGTCTGACGTGGTGTCTCCATCAGCATCTGTTGCGGTGATGGTGAAGGTTTGCTCTTGTGGATCGTCGTGGTCAAGATTGGTCGCTGCTTCAAAGGAGTAAGTGCCATCCGAGTTGATGGTGAGTATGCCTTTGGGCAGCGTGAACGTGGCAGAGGTGTTGCTGGAAAGGGAGATGGTCTGGTTGGCTTCTCTGGGCACTGAAATAGTGACATGGTTGACGCCATCAGCACCTGAGGCAAGGGACCAGGTGCTAGCGAGCGTGTTGCCCTCTGCGACGGTGGCTGGTGCGTCCGCAATATCAATCAGAGGAGTGTCATCGAGGATATTGATGGTGATGTCACCAGTTGCCTGATTGCCTTCTTCATTGGTCACACGGACCTTCAGGAGGTCTTGCTGCGCACTGTTGCTGTGATCACCTGAGGTGCTGAGAGTGTAGGTCCAGTTGTAGGTTCCATCTGGATTAACCGTAATAGCGTAGGTCCCATGGGAGGTTGTGACCTGGCCGCCATTGGTGACATCTACCCAGACATTTTGAATGGGATCGCAAACTTCGAGCGTCTGGAGCGGGGAGGAACCGCTTTGGATGTTCATCGGCCCAGCAGTTTGAGTGGCGGCCTGTCCTGCTGCAGTACCAGACGCGAGGCCGGACTCGTACACATCATCAGTGTTGCCTGCGAAAAAGGCAGGTGTCACTCGCGGATTGGATAGGTCTGGCGTGGATGTGGTTTGCTGGTCAGGTTCGAATGTGCCATCTCCAAATTCACGTTCGAGAACCTCTTCATTGAGCTCTGAGGGCAACAGAAGTGGGGTGATTGGGAAAGCTGGCTGGACGACGATTGAGATTGGCTCGAAGTCATTTCCGCTGCCAATGAGTTCATCGTTGGCAGGTAACGGAGACTGAGGCTCATGGTTGTCGCTTGAGGGCTCAGAAGCGCTTGGTGCACCCGATGAGGTCTCTGGACCAGCACTTGGTTCTGCGTTTCGCGCAGCTGCAAATGCTGTTTGAATTTCCTGCGCGGTGAGGAGTTGATTTTCAATCTCAATGGAAGGCGGATTGTTGCTGTGACCTTCAATGATCAGACGTGTGCCATCTGACAGGGTGATCTCGGTGGTGCCATTGGCGGTCTGGATGTCTGCAAGCTCCAAACCTGATGGCAACAGCAGAATTTCTCTGACAGGATCCCATTCCACTTCGTTAAGAAGCAGGTTCATGCCACGTGGTTGGCCATCTAACTGCGTTTCTGACGTTGTTTCAATGTTATCAGGAAGTTGGATAATGAGCTGGCTGACATTTGACGTTGTTGAACTGGCCTCTTGTTGAGATGCATTCTCCAGCCCTGGGGCCTGTTCAGGCGTTGTTTGATTGCTTGGAAGCGCTTGAGGCTCACCGGTTTTGGTATTCGGCATGCAAGGCTCCCTTTGCAAACTGGAACAGGACGTTAGCGCGCCTTTTCTGAGTGAGAAGACAACGTCTCGCTGAAATTGTGCTGCCGAATTCTAAATCAAATGGAGTTCAAATTTATATATACATTATACAATACGCATAACTGACAATATTAGAGGCCGCGTCTGTTGAATTGAGGTTGCTATTACTTTTTGAGTTATTGATATTTATTACACTTAATTGCGTGAGGAATGACATTATATTAAAATAAAGTAAATTAAAGCTTCAGTTGCCCGGTTGTCTCAAGTATTGCGTAGAGGGCGTGTGTATGAAGTTGTTTGCGCCACTTATTCTTGGCGTTGCTGCCGTTGGCTTGTTGAGCGGAGCAGGCCACGCGATGTCTCTCAGAGATGCAGTTAACCTTACTGTCTATAGCAATCCTGAAATCGGAGAAGCGGTTTTTGACCGCAATGCGATTGGCTTTGAGCTGAAACAAGCTAAAGGCGAATGGTTGCCGCGTCTTGATCTTGAGTTTCGCGGGGGTGCCGAATGGGCTGATCGCAGTTTTACCCGTCAGCGGGATCAGTTCTTTTATGGCCCTTATGAAGTGAGAGCGACAGGTCGGCAAAAGCTTTTTGATGGATTTGCGACGACCTATGAGATTGAGCGTCAGAGAGCTCGTCTGGATGCCACGTCTTTCAGAGTTTGGGAGCGGTCTGAGTTTATCGGTCTGAGTGCGGTGCGTGCCTATGTGGAAGTTTCCCGTCTTTTTGAAGTGAAACAGTCTGCTCAACGCAATATTGCTTATCACTCCAAAGTTGCCTCGGATATGCGGGCAGGTTTGTCTCGCGGGGTTGTCTCCGTTGCAGATGTTCAGCAGGCAAGTGAAAGGGTGTTTGCTGCACGGCTTGCATTACAGGAGGTTGTTGAAGAGCTTGAACTTGCTGAAGCCACATTTATTGAGGTGGTGGGCAAGCCTGTAGGACGCTTGGGGGGCGTCCCCAGTGTTTCACGACGCATTCCTGGCACGCTTCCTGATGTTTTGAATGTAGCACGGCGGAACAATCCACTGATCGCGTTGCGCAAAGCCGATGTAGATGCTGCAAATGCGCAGATTAAGATTGCAGAGGCAGATTATTATCCAAGATTGGATCTGGAGCTTTCCTCGCGTGTTGGTGAAAACCTGAACGGATTTCCTGGCGTCAATAATCAGGCTACAGCGCTGGTTGTCATGCGTTGGAACCTCTTTAATGGCAATATCACGAAGAACAGGCGTGCTGAGCAGGTTGAGCGGGCGGGTGAGGCACGGATGAGAACGGCGCGGGCTTTTCGTGAAGTTGAGCGGGAAACGCGTGCTTCCTGGATCCGGCGTGTTGAGCTTTCCAAGCAGCTTGCAATCATCAAAAAACAGCTTTCAGCATCACAACAGCTTCTCATTTCATATGAAGGCCAGTTCACCGTTGGACAACGAACTCTGCTGGATGTTTTGGATACACAAAACACAGTCTTTTTTACTGAAGTCTCCGAGATTTCTGCCCGCTATGCGCAAACCTTTGCCAACTACCGATTGCTGGCAGCAATGGGCGGTTTGCTGGAATCGTTTGATGTTCAACCTCCTGCCCAAGCCGAAGCGGGCTATCGTAAAGTACGGGATGATGAGGAAACAGAGGGCTGGCTGCCGGGGAAAGTGTTGCCAGGCGTTTCAGCTCAGTGGGCGCGTGGGACACCTGTTGCCATGCCTAAACCGAAACAATGAGGGAGGGGATTTTTTGGGCAGACTTAAATTTGCAACGGGCATGAGCGGTCCTGCACTCCTCATCTGGGGGGCTGCCATGTCTCTTTCGGTATGGGCAGGAGATGCTGTCAGCGCGGACCTTGCCGTTGCGACCTCTGATTATTATCGCGGTGGTGTGTGCTACAATTTCAACCTGCGACACCCCGAGGAGCTGCACAGCGAAATTTCTGTTCGGGTACGTGATTATTTTGAGGAGGCAAATACCGTTGTTGTCTCTGCGCAGCGCAGCTCAATCGTGCAGTTGCGATTTGATTGGGCGTTGGAAACAAGAGACTGGTGTGGAGTTGCCATTGGCTACATGAAAGATGCGGTTTGGGATGATGAAGCTGTCAATCGCTGTCTTTGTTTTCGCGAATACATGAGAGAGTACTAGAGAGTATCTCCGAAAAGTGGAAACCGGTTTTCGGATAAAGATACGCAAAAACAAAGACTAAAGCAGTTTAGATGTTTCAACTTAAATGCGAACTACTTTAAGTCCTCAGTTCATCCAGTTCCTTTTGAAAGGATATGGATGACTTTTTCCTTTGGGCCATCAGCGAGAATACGGCCCTTATCCAGAATGATCAGCCTATCAACCAGAGAAAGTGGCGCTGTGCGGTGTGTAGCAATGATTAAGGTTTGCTGCGGGGTGACCGAGGATGAGAGGGCATTGATGAACTGCTGTTCGGTCTGGCCATCCATCATGCCTGTTGGTTCATCCAGATACAGTAGTTTTGGGGTGCCCATGAATGCTCTGGCCAGGATGAGCTTTTGTCTTTGCCCGGATGACAGATCACGGCCACCTTCCTCAATCAATCTGGCAAATCCGTGCGGATGGGCATCGATAAACTCCAATGCTCCGGAAAGCTCACTTGCTTTGACCAGCTCTGCATCTGAGGCTTCAGGGCGACCTAATTTGATGTTGTCTCTGATGGATCCAGAGAAAAGGCTAGCATCCTGCCCGATGTAACATATGGATCTTCGCAGTTCCGTGGGTGCAAATTGCTGATGATCCAAATTGTCGATGGCGTAACTTCCTGACTCTGGAGAATAAAGACCGCTCAATATTCGGCCCAGAGTGGATTTTCCAGAGCCGACAGGGCCGAGTATGGCGATGCGCTCTCCTGCGGAAATGGATAGGTTCAGGTTTTTCAATGTTGGCTCTGCAGCCTGCGGATAGGTGAAGCTCATATTCTTTAGCGAAACCTGAGCGTGATCAATTGTTTTGCTCAGGTGCCTGGAGGCCCACGGTGTTTCTCGTGGTAACTGATTGATGGCGTCCAGTCTTTTGTAAGCGGCTTTGACCTGTTGGAACCGTGCGAGAAAGCTGGAAAGTGTTGCTAGTGGGGCAACAGCTCGTCCCCCAAGGATCACACAGGCCACAATCCCGCCCATGGAGATAAGCTTTTCTGAGAACAGATATGCGCCTGTGACCAGAAGGGCGACTGTGGTGAGTTGCTGCAAAAAGCCCGTTAGGTTTAAAGCCCAGGTAGAAAGCGATCTGACTTTGTTTTGCGCTGAGGCTGCTGCGGCTGTGGCACTCTCCCATTTGCCAAGAAGCTGTCCTTCTGCGCGTTGGAGTTTGATTGTTTCCAAGCCGTAGAGATTTTCTACCAGCAGTGCATTTTGCAGCGTAGCATCAGCAACTGTTGCTTCCACGGCTCTTTTGAGAGGGAACTGCATCAGCAGTCCAATTGTGACCACGCTCATGATTGCTGCAAGAAGCGGATAAACCATGGGACCGCCGATATACCAGATCAGACCAAGGAACATGCCGAGGAAGGCAAGGTCTGTGATGGCTGCGATTGTTGCTGATGTCATGAACTCGCGAATGGTTTCGAACTCACGCATTTCGTTGAGGAAGCCTGCAGTGCTTGCAGGGCGATGCGCCATTTTCAAGTGCATTGCCTGATCAAACAGTTTGGAGGAAATTATCAGATCAGCTCGTTTGCCTGCAAAATAGATTAAGGAAGCACGCAGTGACTTCAACAGCAGGTCAAATAGTAACGCGCCCGCTACGCCAAGAGTGAGAACCCAAAGTGTAGGGAAGGCCGAGTTGGGTAAGACACGGTCATATACGTTCATGGTGAAGAGTGGTGAAGCCAGTGCTAGTAAGTTGATGAAGGCTGCAGCAAGCGCAACGAAGGCGTAGTCTCGTGCAACAGCTTGGATCCCACCGAAGAACCAATGGGAACGGTCTTCCTTCGTTGTTTGTTCCTGTGAGCCCTCTGGTTTGTAAAACGGTTTTGCAACGATGATTTCTCCACTGCAGAGCGCCTGGAGCTCATCCAGCTTCGCCAATACGGCGCCGCCATCTGCATGTGGGAGGGCGACTGCATAGGATTTCTCATCGTACTTCTCTAGAATGACCAATGCTCCGCCGGATTTAAGGAGCAGAACGGCAGGAAACAAAAGGGAAGAAAGACCAGTGATTTTCTGGCGGAAAGCCTTGGTCGAAAAGCCTGCGCGTTTGAGAGCCTTCTGTAACAAATCGGCGGTGAGCTTACCATTTTCTAGCGGCAGGCCTGCAATAAGGTTCTCTGAGTTTGCTGGCATGTTATGTTGAACCAGCAAAATTTCGAGACATCCCCGTAACGGGTCGATGTCGATCAAGTCCGTAGGGTGAATATCTGATTTGGTGTCATTAACAGGTGTTGTGCTTTCAGGTTCCTGTTTTGCTTTTTGGTTTTCTTCTGATGTTGCAACCGAAACTGTGGCTTCAACAACTGTAACACTCTCTTTGTGTGAGGAAGCGACTTCAGTCGACGTTGTGTCTTCCTTTTTTACGGAAGGCGGTATCTTTTCTTTTCTTGTTTTCGGCTTGGCCGTTTTTGTCAGTTCCAATCTGCAATTCTCCGCAATAGATCCCCGTAGTATTCAGAAAAACCAAGGAGGGTTACCTTTGGTAAGGATAGCTTGATTCCGGTTGGTCGCGTGCCTCTGGAACTTGTTGGGGAGTTTCTAGGGGGATTATCTTTGCGCCTATTGCATCTGATGGAACGGGTCACAAATTGGATGAGGCTAGGCGTTGAAACCAAGCGACTTCCGCGTGGAGCTGCTCAGGTGTCCGTTGGATTGGAAAATGCCGTGTTTGCACGCACGCGCTTGTTGGTCCTGATGATCGGGTTGCTTTTGATTTCGTTCGTCCTTTGGGCCGGTTGGGCGCAACTGGAAGAAGTGACACGTGGAGATGGGCGTGTCATTCCATCTGCAAAGATACAGGTCATTCAGAGCCTTGAAGGAGGGATCGTTAAAGAGGTGCTCGTAAAGACGGGCGATCTTGTCAGTAAAGGCGATATTCTGATCCGTTTGGATGATACGGGGTTTTCTTCCAATCTGGGTGAGCTGGTCGCAAAACAACTGGCGTTGGAAATTGCTCGTGAACGTTTAGAGTTCCAATCCGTTTGGCCGGAGCGTGGGGAGGAGCTGGCATATAGTTATCACTATCATGAAAATGCTGAGCAGATTGTTGCGTCTGAGCTGTCTCTTTTTCAAGCCAATCTGGAAGGATTGGAGGGCCAAGTCGCAATCAATCGTTCGCGTGTTGCGCAGCGTATGGCGGAACTTGAAGCCTCAGAAAACCAGAGACGGAATGTTCTTGATTTACTGCGCCTTGCAAATGAAGAACGAGAGTTGAAAGCACCGCTTGCCGAAAAGCAGATTATTCCCCGTACAGACATGCTCAAGCTTCAGCGTGAAATTGGCGATCTTGAAGGGCAGGTCAACACGCTTCAGGTCACGGAGGGGCGATTGCAGGCGGCTGTTGAGGAAGCCGAACAGGAGATTGAAGGTGTTTACACCAAGTTCCGACAGACAGCACGCGCTGAGCTGAGCGAAGTGCAAGCGCAACTGGACATTATTGCAGAAGCTTCCAAGGGGGCCGGTGATAAGGTTGATCGCGCAGAGATTCGCGCACCCATGGACGGCATCGTCAACACGATTGATGTGAGTACAATTGGCGGCGTGGCTTCGCCTTCTCAGCAGCTTATGACCATTGTGCCCGTTGAGGATGTTTTGCTCGTTGAGGCCAAGGTCAAACCTCAGGACATTGCTTTTATTCATCAAGGGCAACAAGCGCTTGTTAAGCTCAGCGCTTACGATTTTTCCATTTATGGCGGCTTGGACGGGCAAGTCGAAGGAATTTCTGCAGACACTGTTTACGATGAAAGTACTCGTGAGCAATTTTACTCCGTAATTATCAAAACCAAACAAACAGGGTTAGAAAGTCGCAACAAGAGTCTTCCCATCCTTCCAGGGATGGTCGCCTCCGTCGATATACTCACTGGAGAAAAGAGTGTGCTTTCTTACATTCTTAAGCCAGTCAATCGTGCACGTGAGGAGGCGCTAAGAGAACGGTAATGCGTTATGGCTCTTCCGGAATACCGAGGCAAACACCGCAGGAAACGCGGTTTTTTGCGACGAAGCTTTGTAGGGATGGTGGTTAAAGCAGCATTTCT
Organism: Pseudovibrio sp. Ad37; assembly: GCF_001623075.1. Classification (GTDB taxonomy): domain Bacteria; phylum Pseudomonadota; class Alphaproteobacteria; order Rhizobiales; family Stappiaceae; genus Pseudovibrio. The sequence goes on along the minus strand of NZ_LMCF01000137.1, from coordinate 2,732 downwards.
GACTGGCATTGTGTCCAGTATGTCCAGTGCGCAAGCCCATAATCTGCGGTTTAGCTATCAAAATAAAGTGCGCCGCCGTCGTCTGTTCTCTCTGATGAGGTTTACGGGTCCAAATGCCACAAAAAAGCAGGAAAGCTTTGGGTTGTTTGGGTCGGTTGAAATTAATGGCGGCAATAGCAGGGCTTTCAGGAAATGGCAGGTCGTCTTGCCTGAATGTGACCAACAATTGGCCTCCTTAAAGGAATGTTTTGCTGGAAATCTGCGGTGCGCAGGTTCCGTTGACTATTGGTCACGCATTATTCGTGGTGTGGGACACAGCAAGTCACTGCGACAGCTTTCGCTGCTCAATTCTTATATCAATGAAAGTGCTGGATATGATCCTCAGGCGATTGCCGCTGGGCAAGCGGACGTCTGGCGTGCACCTTTGCAGTTTCTGGGCTTTCATGGTGATTGTGAGGACTATGCGATTGCTAAATATTTCAGTCTGTTAGCGCTGGGCTATGAGGAACCAGATCTGCGGTTTGTTGTGGTGAAGGATAGCAGGCGGAAGGTCATACACGCTGTGACCACGGTTCAATTTCAAGGTGCATGCTATGTGCTGGATAGTTTGAGGCCAGTTGCGACCAAGGAAATCGATCTGCTTCATTATCAGCCGTTGGTGTCCATGCAGCGGGATTTACACTTTACACACTTCAGAACGGCAGAGATGCGGCAACGGTTTTGGGCTCAGCACAGAAATGGATAACTGTGCTGAGCATAGATTTGTCTACGCGTTTAGCAATTCTTTTGAGTTCTCATAGGCGAGGATTGCTCCTGCCAAGTCCTCCAATGCAGCACCGACAGATTTGAAGAAGGTGATTTCATTTTCGCTTGCTCTGCCGATGTTGTCGCCTCTGGTGAGGTCATAAAGATCAGCCTGAACATCTTCAGGTTTCAACGTACCGTTTGCTAGCGGGATGGTCAGGTCTCCAGCTTCCTTCATTGCGCCTGCACGAGTGTCGACAAAAATGCGTGAGCGGGAGATAGCAGCGTCATCTGCTTCGCGCATTTTTGGAGTGAAACCGCCCACAAGATCAAGATGACATCCATCGGACAGCCATTCACCCTGTATCAGGGGAGCATTGGACAGTGTTGCAACGGAAACGATATCAGCTTGCTCAACAGCTTTTGGAAGAGATTGCTCTGCGACAACCTTAACGCCAAGTTTTGTGCTCAGGTCCTGCGCATTATCCTTTGCCTTGTCGTAGTTACGGCCCCAGAGGGTTACAGTTTCAATCTGTCTTGTTGAACAATGTGCCTCAATGAGGTTTGCTGAGAGACGGCCTGTGCCGACCATTGTAAGGCTCGTTGCGTTCTTGCGAGCAAGGTAGTCTGCAGCAAGTGCTGAGGCTGCTGCAGTTCGGCGGGCCGTAAGTTCGCCGCCATCAACCAACGCAAGCTGTGCGCCTGTTTTGCCATCAGAAAGCAGATAAGTGGCGGAGACTGCAGGAAGCCCAATATCTGCATTACTCGGAAACACACTGGCGAGCTTTACGCCAAAATAGGCGCCTGATTGCCAGGCAGGCATGAGTAACAAGGTGGCATCAGCTTTATCTGGCACGCCCATGGTATGATGGTGCCGAACAGGCATCTCGCAGCCCTCTTTGAACATTGTTCTCAAGGCCTCGACCAATGGTCGGAAGGGCAGGGCGTTTTTAGTTTGGGTATCGGATAACTGTAACATATCCGTTTCTCCCTTATAATTTGCGAAAAGATGCTCTGATATCTCACAGGACTAGTGGGCGACGAATGTGTTTGTCACTTGAGATTTCGCGAGAAACGGGGTGTATGCACAAAAAAGCTCGCCGTTTGTGCAGTGGGCTGTCTTTTGGCTCAGCGTGCTGAGTACACGATGTCTTTGATCACATTCGGCGTAATTTTTCCATGCTCACCGATGGCTTTAAAAAAATCGCGGCTCTCGATAATGTGCATGAGCGTGTCGATGTCGTTTTGATCAGTAATATTGGCATCGGACAGACGAATTGGCATGGCTAGTTGCTGGTAGAATTCTTCAATCGCATCAACTGTCTTTTCAGCCAGATCTTCAGATGGAGGCAGTGAGAACACTGTTGTTCCCATTTGCTCCAGTTTTGCGCGCTTCAGTTCAATCTGGCTGCGCAAGAGGCTTGGCAGGTGCTTGGTTTGGTAAGACTGTCTTGAAACTCAGACGACTCTTGATAGCTCATTTTCAACTCTGCAACCTCTCAACTCAAGTGGCTTGCTCGTTTGCTGACAACGCGAACTGTTCCCCGTCGCCGCCTTATGGACAGATCGATTGAATTGAATAAGGGAGTGTTTTGACCCATGATCATGACGACAGGAGTGAGATGTGGGGCAGAATACCAAGACTGCAAGCGTTGCTGTAGAACGCACGGTCATGGATATCCGGCGCAAGGCCCGCAAGCGCTATTCCACTGAAGACAAAATCCGCATTGTACTTGCCGGGTTACGCGGCGAGGACAGCATTGCCGAGTTGTGTAGGCAGGAAGGGCTCTATTACAGCTGGTCCAAAGAGTTTCTTGAAACTGGCAAGAAACGGCTTGCCGGTGACACAGCTCGTCAGGCAAACACCGGTGAGGTTAAGCAGCTGCGTAAAGAAGCTCGCGACCTCAAAGAAGTGTTTGCAGAGCAGGCCCTTGAACTGCAGCTTCTTTAAAAAAGCATGACAGGCGATGGGGAGGCCGACGAATGAG
>NZ_LMCF01000136.1 GCF_001623075.1 Pseudovibrio sp. Ad37 | reverse complement strand
CCCCATCAGAACTTCAACCTGCCGTAACTTCACAACAATATCTTCAGGTTTGGGGCGCTTGATAGCCATCTATGGTCCTCCGGTTTCCTAACTATAGGCGTGGACCACTTCAAAGGGGGAGGCTCAATATTACTGTGAATGGAAACGAGACCGTTAGGACGGAAAAAGGTTACACCGCAAATGCTAAGCTTTTGATTTTCTTGGATATGGAAAATCAGGGTGTTTACACTTAAGGCATTGATTCTTAATAATAAGAGAAGAATTAAAAGTCAGTTGCTCTACCAGCTGAGCTACAGGCTCTCGGCGTGACCGTTAGGTCGCTGCCTGTGAGGGGTCTTCTAAGGATTGCAGGGGCTTAGCGCAAGCGGTTTTTTCGATTTTCCACACAGTGCGTTTTTTATGCTTATTTACCGTTCTTATGTTGTCCAAGTGATGAGATTGCTGAAATCAGCTCAATGTAAATGTGGGTGGTGAAATGACGTTGGATTTCGCTTCCTTGTTTAACAAGGGGCTCGTTCCTCGTCGGGCAGAGTGTAGGGTGCGGTGCACAAAATGCGCCTGGGGCTATGATCTGCTCTAAGACGGGAGACCGCTGCAATCATTTCATTCATCCCTTGGTTTTTGGGGTATTATTAGTTCTCTAGGTGAAATAACGTAGAGGTGTTGCTCAAAGTGTGGCGTGATACTTCACAAAATCTGTAATACCTTAGTATACTATTTTGTGGAAGCAATCGGCAGTTTGCTGGTGTATCACCTGATTTTTGGCAGTTTTTCGTGAAATATCTGTGGGGCTTTCGCGTGTGCGAAATGCTCATATATCTAAAAATATATATTTGAATCAGTTTGTTAGGTGAATAGATATGCAGCTTGGTTGTTACCAGCAGCCTTGAGAGTTTACTGGTAATCCAAGCAATAGATGTGTACGTATTTCACCGCTTTTGGCATCTTTCATTCTGTGCCAGTGGGAAATAGGCGTGTCTGATGGTTAAAATGCCAAGATTTCCTATTCGCGATACCGTGAGTAACGGGATCGCGCAATTACAACTTAAGTGGAGGTTCGTATGAAACTTAGCAATGTTGCAGTTGGAGCTGCGTTGATTGCGGTCAGCGTTGCAACTGGAGCTTCGGCAGAAAATCGTTTTGTATCCATCGGCACCGGCGGTGTTACCGGTGTTTACTACCCAACTGGTGCAGCGATCTGTCGCCTTGTGAACAAGACCCGTAAAGAGCACGGTATCCGTTGTTCGGTAGAAGCTACTGGTGGTTCTGTTTACAATATCAACACCATTCAAAATGGTGAGTTGGAGTTCGGTGTTGCACAGTCTGACGTTCAGGCGAATGCATACGAAGGTCGCTCCGAGTGGGATGGTAAGCCTTTTGGTGAATTGCGCTCTGTTTTTTCCGTGCATCCAGAGCCAGTAACAATGCTTTCTACTAAAGGTTCCGGCATAAAAAACTATACCGACCTGAAGGGCAAAAAGCTCAATATCGGCAATGCAGGTTCCGGTCAGTATGCGACATGGCAGCTTCTCGAAAAAGAAGGCATCGTGAACAAGGCTGATCTCGCTCTGGCAACCGAACTGAAGTCTGCGGAAGCTGGTTCTGCGCTTTGTGACGGCAAAATTGATGCTTACTACTGGCTGGTTGGACACCCATCCGCATCTACTCAAGAGACAGTAGCCACCTGTGATGCGCAGCTTGTAAACGTTGAAGGTAAAGCGATCGACGATCTGGTCGACAAATACTCCTTCTACCGTAAAGCAACTATCCCAGCGGGCATGTACAACAACGCAGAAGACATCAACACCTTTGGTGTTGGCGCTACCTTCGTTTCTTCCGCTGCTGTGCCTAACGATGTTGTTTACACCATTGTGAAATCTGTCTTCGAAAACTTCGACGACTTCAAGAAACTGCACCCTGCATTCAAAAACCTGAAAGAAGAAGAGATGATCAAGGCTTCCTTGACAGCTCCTCTGCATGACGGTGCAGTGAAGTACTACAAAGAACGTGGTTGGATGTAATCTACCCAAGTTTTCTACGATGCGGGGCTGTTCTGGCCCCGCATTTTTTGGCTTTCTATGAGATTTAGTAGGTTTCTTGCTCTGCCTTTACAGCTAAGGCAAAGGGGGAACTGTATTTGGGGGTGCAAATGAGTCCAGAACGACACAAAGCGCAGGTTGATGCGCAAGAATTGGTCGCTCAGGCAGATACCGGCGCACGAAGCCTGGCCGGTGGGCTAGGCGTGATGATTGCTGCCATTGCCTTTATCTGGTCCGTCTTTCAGCTTTATGTGGCCTCGAACGTTCCATTTTGGTTGAATGATACCTTTGGCATCAATCTCATTTTCAACAATTCTGCAGTTAGAAACATTCACCTGGCATTTGGCCTGGTGCTTGCTGCTTTTGCCTACCCTCTGTTTTCCCGCAGCCCCCGACATACCATACCGTGGTACGATTGGGTGCTCGCATTTTTAGGCGCTGCGGCTTGTCTCTACCTTGTGATTATGCGCTCTGAGATCGCTAATCGCGCCGGTCTTCCAACTCAGATGGATCTGATTGTGGCCACCACAGGCCTGACTGTGCTTGCGATTGCGGTTTACCGGAGCCTTGGTCTGCCTCTCGTTATTGTTGCTGCGGTTTTTGTTGGCTATGCAATGTTTGGCAACTCTCCTTGGCTGCCAGACGTCATTCAGTGGCGCGGTGCTTCTTACGGTAAGGCCATGTGGCACTACTGGATCCAGGAGGAGGGTGTCTTTGGTGTTGCTATTGGCGTTTCGGCGTCCATGATCTTCCTGTTTGTGCTGTTTGGTTCGCTGCTGGAGAAAGCTGGCGCGGGTAACTACTTTATCAAGGCCGCGTTTGCGCTTCTTGGGCATTTGCGTGGTGGTCCTGCAAAAGCGGCGGTTCTTGCCTCTGCGATGAGTGGTCTTTATTCAGGCTCTTCCATTGCGAATGTTGTGACCACTGGTACGTTCACCATTCCATTGATGAAGCGAACTGGCTTTCCTGCTGAAAAAGCGGGTGCTGTTGAAGTGGCTTCTTCAGTGAATGGTCAGCTGATGCCGCCAGTGATGGGGGCTGCAGCCTTCCTGATCGCCGAATTCACTGGCACCAGTTATCATCAGGTTGTTATTCACGCCTTCATTCCAGCCGTGATTTCTTACATCGCACTGGTGTACATCGTGCATCTTGAAGCGTTGAAGATGAACCTGAAAGGTCTGCCTAAGCCTCCGGTTCATGTAACCATGTTGCAGCGCCTGATTGGTGTTTTGACAGGCTTTATCGGTATCACACTTGTGGGTGCAGCTGTGTATTACGGTCTGGGCTGGACGAAGACTGCGTTCCCGGCGCTCACGTTCCCTGTTGTGCTTGCGTTGTTTGCTGCTGGCTATTTGTGGTTGGTGTATATCGCCGCGCAGGTTCCAGACCTTGAGGTGGACGATCCTAATGCGCCGGTGAGTGAGTTGCCTGCTGCTGGCGATGTTGGCCGTACCGGTTACTACTTCATCCTGCCGATCGTTGTTCTGATCTGGTGTATTCTCGTCGAGCGGTTCTCACCGTCCCTGTCTGCGTTTTACGCAACTATGGCGATGACCTTTATCGTTGTGACACAGCATCAGCTGAAAGCGTTCTTCCGTAAAGAGTCTCAGGCCGGCCGCACATGGCAGGGTATTGTAGACTTCGTTGAAGGCATGATCGGCGGCGCTCGCAACATGATCGGTATTGCAGTTGCAACAGCTGCTGCGGGTATCATCGTGGGGACGGTGTCGTTGACCGGCATGCACCAGATGATTGCTGCATTGGTTGAGTTCCTGTCTGGCGGTAACCTGTTGCTGATGCTGGTGCTGGTTGCGGTGATGAGTTTGATCCTTGGTATGGGGCTACCAACCACGGCGAACTACCTTGTTGTGTCTTCATTGATGGCGTTGGTTGTTGTGGACCTTGGTGAGCAGACCGGATTTATTGTTCCGCTGATCGCAGTTCACTTTTTCGTCTTCTACTTCGGTATTATGGCGGATGTGACGCCTCCGGTGGGGCTAGCCGCCTTTGCGGCAGCTGCGATCAGTCGTGGTGATCCGATCAAGACCGGTGTTCAGGGCTTCATTTATTCTTTGCGTACTGCAGCCCTCCCGTTCCTGTTCATCTTCAACACGGATCTTCTGCTGATTGATGTTGAGCCACTTCAGGCTGTCTTCGTCTTTATCGTCTCTGTGGTGGCGATGATGTTGTTTGCTGCGGCAACGCAAGGGTACTTCTTTGCGCGCTCCCGTCTGTGGGAATCCGTAGCGCTGCTTCTCATTGCGTTTACGCTGTTCCGTCCGGGCTTCTGGCTCGATCAGGTGCAGGATCCATACGTAACTGCTACAGGTCCGCAAATCATGGAGATGATTGGTGAAGCTCAGCCGGGTGATATGGTGCGTCTTAACCTCGCAGGTCCGGATTTTGATGACATGGATAAAATCCTGACACTGACATTGCCTCTATCAATTGGCGAGGAGCAGGGGGCTGACGCACGACTTGATGCATCTGGTCTGGTTACCATGCAGGATGATGGAGCTGTGGTGCTTGATGAACCATTCCCAGGCACGACATTTGCTGAAAAACTGCAGGGCTTTGACTTTTACGGAGATGTTCCGGTTGTGATCGTAAGCTCTCAGGTGGATGCAGAACGACTGCCAAAACAGTTGTTCTATATTCCGGCTTTGCTTCTGCTGTTGCTGGTTGTTGCACTTCAACGTCGACGCCAAACACAGCCCGCTTTTTAAGCGGGCTGTGCCATAAAACTATAATTTTTGAGGAGTTGGGAAATGTACTCCAATATCTTGCTGCCTTTGGATTTGAACGAAGAAAGCAGCTGGAAAACTGCGCTTCCCGTGGCTGTTGATCTGGCTCGTCATTACAAAGCTCAGCTTCATGTAGTGACGGTACTGCCGGACTTTGGCAAATCTATCGTTGGTGGTTATTTCGCTCGCGAGTTTGAAACTGAGGCTTTGGAGCGTACGCGTGAGGCTCTTGAAGAGTTTCTTGATACGCAGCTTCCTGATGAGGAGCTGGATGTGAAAGGGCATATTGCCCACGGAACGATCTATGAAGAGATCACAAGCGCAGCGGATAAGCTGGGCACTGATCTGATTGTTTTGTCCTCGCATCGTCCTGAGCTGAAAGACTTCCTGCTTGGACCGAATGCGGCGCGTGTCGTACGCCATGCCAACCAGTCTGTTCTGGTTGTACGTGACAACTAAAGGTCACAGTTGATATTTGTGGTCGACGGTAGGTAGCTGTTCTTACCTACCGTTCACCAAAATGTGTCGCAGATTTTCTTGCCTGTTTGACGAAACACATCCAACTTTCAGCAAAATTGTATATATAAGCCTTGGTGATCTATTGATGGACTATGATGTCGTCACGCTTCCGTGCGTGCAAACGTCAGGTCATGTGGATGCATTCCAAGTGGAATTAGGATAGCTATATGTTGCAAGACATCACCCTTTGGGGCGCTTTTTTCGCAGGCATTTTGTCTTTTGTTTCTCCCTGCGTATTGCCGCTGGTGCCGCCTTATCTTGGGTATATTGCTGGTTTGTCCATCGAAGAGGTGACGAGCGAAGATAAGAGCGCTGCACAAAGCAATCGGGTTATGGTTGCCGCAATGTGTTTCGTTGCCGGTTTCTCAACCGTGTTTGTGTTGCTTGGTGCAAGTGCTTCATTCCTTGGTCAGTTTGTTCTGCAGTATTCGCAGTATCTTGCCTATCTTGCTGGCGGTATGATCATTATTATGGGCCTGCATTTTCTTGGCGCCTTTAAAATTGGGTTCCTTTACCGCGAAGCGCGTGTGCAGATTGACCGTCAGCCGGGTGGTTTTGGCGGCGCTTATCTGATGGGGCTTGCTTTTGGTTTTGGCTGGACACCGTGCATCGGCCCAGTTCTGGCAAGTATTCTCTTGATTGCCGGTACGCAGGCCTCGGTTAATCAGGGTGTTATTCTGCTCGCTGCCTATGCGCTGGGTATTGGTGTGCCGTTCATGATTGCTGCGATGTTTGCGGGGCCGTTTATGGGCTTCATGGCGCGCTTTCGTAAGCACATGGGGATGGTTGAAAAGGTGATGGGTGCGTTTCTCGTGCTCACCGGTGTTGGTTTCCTGACCGGTTACATTCAGGCATTTTCCTTCTGGCTGCTCGAAACGTTCCCGGTCTTTTCGCAGATCGGCTAATGGACGCTCCAGATTTTGAGATGAAAAAAGCAGGCTCTAAGGCCTGCTTTTTTGTGCTTGGTGTATTGCTTCAGTTTCTAAGCGCTGGCTTTTCGCCGGAATAAGCTTGCTGGCAAGGTTGCCAACAAGAGACCTGCCATGATTGGGATGAAGCCCAGATAATGGAACGCCTGGAGTTGCTCTCCCAAGAACAGGACTGCCATGCCGACACCATATGGTGTCATCAGGTACATGAACATGCCAGCGATCGATGGCCCAACCAGTCGGATGCTGAACTGGTAAGTCAGGAAAGAGGCCACTGAAGCGATTAGCGCGACGCCTGCGATAGACATCCAGACTTCACCTGTATCCGGTATAGAGGCTGTGATGGCCATTTCAACGACTGCGAATGGCGCTAGGATGATGGTTCCAAGAATGGCGAGAATTGCAAACAAAGGAGCTGTAGAGATTGCTTGTAACTGGCTTTTCTTGATGAGTACGGAGTAAATTGCCCAACTCAGCGTACACAAGGCAAACAACAAGTCACCGCTGTTTAGTTGCAAGTTGAGCAGGTTGCCGAGCGAACCTTTGGTCACAATCACAAAGACACCGATGATAGCGAGTGAGATCCCGGCGAACTCCCTTATGGCTACTGCTCGCCCTCTGAAAAGCCATTCAAGCGCTAGAATAAGGGCAGGGGCAGCTGAGTAAATCAATGTTCCGTTGGTCGCCGATGTTTCTTTTAGAGCCAGATAGACAATAGCTCCGCAGATCCACATTGCGAGGAATGCCATGAAGCTGAGGAGCTTCAGATTTTTGCGGATCAGTGGCATGTTGGCTTTGAGTTCACGGTATGTGAATGGCAGAAGAATAAGTGAGGCAAGGCCCCATCTAAAAAAAGCAAGGGTCCACGGCTCTGAATGGGCAATGGCTGGTTTGGCAATTATTATGTTGGAGCTCATGAAAATGGGCATGAGAAACAACAGGGCGTATGTTGAGGCCCAATTTGAGCTCGAAGATGAATGAGACACGCGTGGTATTCCGAAAAGACTTGCAAGGCACGGAGATACGCTCACGTCATTGCTGACAAGCGCCTCAATGCTTAGGTGCTAAAAGATGAAAGCAATTTATTGGAAAATGGTTGGCAAGCAATTGACTTTTTCTCGCGCCAGTCTTGCGCACACAACAGCGGTGTCTGCAGCGTTGTAAAACGGGCCGGCTGTCAGCGTGTATTTTGTAGAGCCGTCTACTTTTGCAGCAGAAACGCGTTTCTTCAAGCTTCCTAGCAGGAGAGGATTGTCTTCCTTCAGCCTTTGCCACTTGCCCTTGAGTGATTTTGCGTCTTCGAAATTGCCCAGTTCAATGGCAAAGGACGTGCGCAGAATTCTTCGAGTCCCTGACTGGCGAAGTTTGCCTGCTGCCGGTGTTTTTTGAAACTCAGGTAGATCGAGAGCCGATGCCCTCTCAGGAATGGAGGCGACTGTCTCTGGATTAGAAGCTTTTGGTAAAGCGATGGCGGTACGTGTACCGACTTCGGAGAGCTTGAGTTCTGGCAGAGAACTTGCTGTAGTGATTGGTGCTGAAGCTTGCAAGAATTCAGGTGCTGGCAGGGTTTCTATTGGTGTCGCCGGTTTTTGCTTCGGCTTAATCGCGGTTATGGTTGATGCCGCGGGGACTTCAGCTTCTGATGTTTTGTGCGCTGCAGCTTCATCAAGCGCCTTAACATGACCTGATAGTCTGCGGTTTTGCTCTGTGAGACGCAGCACAGAACGGCGTAAAGATATGATTTCTTCCCTCACAGCATGCAATTCTTTTGAGTTTTGCAGGTTCTGTTGTGATTCGTTTCCGCGGGTATTTTCATACACTTGGAACGCGTTTTGCGCTGTTTGACTGCCAATAGAGGCGGTTGTGGTAACCGGCCCGGGAGCGGGGAGAGGGAGTGTGATCTGCGAATAAAGTGCCTGTTGGGAGGTGAATTTGCCAGGCATCTGCACTGCGGATGCGGCGAGGGCGACAAACGAGAGCGCAGCAATACCCCATGCAAGAACGGTAATGCGTTCTCGCAGTACTTTCGGTTCCTGTCGTAACTCGTTGATTTTATGAGGAAGTCTCAAAGCTTCCAGTCGCCTCGTACTCGAATCTAATCCTAACTACATATATTTTTATGGTTAACAAAATGTAAGCGTAATCTGAGGGATGTGCATTAAACAATATCAGCTACTTCTAATGAGTGTGTTGATTTTCCTGGTGAAAGCTCTGGGATGTTCTTTGAAATGCCAAAGCACTCGTGCAATTTGCCTGTCAGTTTGTAATTCTAGGTTCCCAAGGGGTTTGCATGTCCAATAGTTCTTGTTTGGCAATTGTTCTGGCTGCTGGATTAGGAACGCGTATGCGTTCGGCCTTGCCAAAGGTGATGCACGAAATTGGCGGATTGCCACTTGTCGGACATGTCCTGAATTCTGTTATGCATGCTGGTGCTGATAAAGTCGCTGTTGTGGTTGGCCCAGAGATGGCGAAGCTGGAAGAGCATGTCGCCCTGCGCGCTCCACACGCGACCTGTCATGTTCAGGTTGACCGACTGGGCACTGCGCATGCTGTGAAAGCTGCCAAGGAGGCTTATAACGACGCCTCTGATCATGTTCTTGTTCTTTTTGGAGATACTCCGCTTGTGAAGGCTGACACGCTGCACCGTTTGCGCGAGCGCCTATCTGGCGGGGCGGATGTTGTTGTGCTCGGCTTTGAAGCTGAGAACCCATTCGGTTATGGTCGCTTGCTTGAAAGTGATGGTGAGCTTGTTGCGATCCGTGAGGAAAAAGAAGCAACAGATGAGGAACGTAGAGTCACTCTTTGTAATGCGGGTATCATGGCGTTCAAGGGCAAGGCTCTGCCTGATTTGATTGCTGAAATCAAAAACGACAATGCTAAGGGTGAGTACTATCTGACGGATGCTGTCGAGGTTGCGCGCAACAAAGGGATGAAGGTTGTTTCTGAACTTGCTGACGAGAAGGAAGTTCAGGGTATCAATAACCGGGCCCAACTTGCATCCTGTGAAGCTGTGTTCCAGCAGGTCCAACGCGAGACTTTCATGGAAAACGGTGTGACATTGCGCGCGCCAGAGACAGTTTATTTCTCATTTGATACCGAGATTGAGCCGGATGTTATTGTGGAGCCGAATGTGGTGTTTGGCCCGGGTGTACATGTTGATGGTGGAGCTCGTATCCGTGCGTTTTCTCATCTAGAGAATGCGCATGTGAGTGCTGATGCGACTGTTGGTCCTTATGCCCGGCTGCGTCCTGGTGCTGAGATTGGCGAGGGGGCTCATATTGGCAACTTTGTCGAGATCAAGAACGCAAAGGTTGAGGCTGGTGCAAAGGTCAATCATCTTTCCTACATTGGTGATGCGCGCATCGGTGCAAAATCTAATATTGGAGCGGGTACAATCACCTGTAATTATGATGGTTATCTGAAACATCACACAGATATCGGTGCAGGCAGTTTTGTTGGCTCAGACAGCGTGCTTGTTGCCCCGGTTAAGCTGGGTGATGGCGCCTTTGTTGCTGCCGGATCTGTGGTGACCTCTGATGTGCCAGCGGACGCATTGGCGATTGGTCGAGGCCAGCAGGTCAACAAAGAAGGCCGTGCTGCTGTAATGCGTGAAAAGCTTGCCGCGGCTAAAGCTTCAAGAAAGTGCTGAGTAATATTGATGCACATTGCTGAGGTTGGCGGTGTGCATATTTAATTATCCTCAGGCTGTAACGAAACGAAACACGGATTGATTTCCCTCGCATAGGAGCATCAGGCTAAAAGTTCGGCCGAATTGAGATGCTCGCATTGGTTGCGAGGTGGGGATTTAAGGAGAACGCATATGTGCGGTATTGTCGGAATTTTGGGGCAGACACCTGTTGCACCATTGCTGGTAGATGCGCTGAAACGGCTTGAGTATCGCGGATATGACTCTGCTGGTATTGCAACTGTCCAAAATGGTGAGTTGGTTCGCCGCCGTGCGAAAGGGAAACTGCGCAATCTGGAAGCTGTGCTGGAAGGCAACCCTCTTGGCGGCGTGAGTGGCATTGGCCACACCCGTTGGGCGACGCATGGTGCTCCAACTGTTGAGAATGCACATCCACACGCTTCTGACGGTGTGATGGTGGTTCACAACGGTATTATCGAGAACTTCCTCGAGTTGTGTGAAGAGGTGCGTAAGGCGGGAGAGAAGCTTTCCACTGAAACGGATTCTGAAGTTGTTGCGCATCTCATTTCACTGGAAGTGAAAAGCGGAAAGTCTCCACAGGATGCTGTTGCTGCCGTTCTTGGCCGCCTGAAAGGTGCCTTTTCGCTCGCAATTCTGTTCGCTGATCAGGATGATCTGATGATTGGTGCACGCCGCGGCTCGCCGCTTGCTGTTGGGTATGGTGAGGGCGAAATGTTCCTCGGCTCTGACGCAATTGCGCTGTCTCCTTTTACTGACCGCATCAGTTATCTTGAAGAGGGTGACTGGGTTGTTGTGACACGCGCTGGCGCACAGATCTTTGATGAAAACAATGTTGTTGCCGAGCGGGCTGTTCACACATCCAGTGTGAGTTCTACCATGATGGACAAGGGCAACTACCGTCACTTCATGGCAAAAGAAATTCATGAACAACCAGAAGTGTTAGGTCATGCAATTTCGCAGTACCTGAAGTTCAATGAGGGTAAAGTCACTCTGCCTGAGGGGAATGATTTTGATTTCTCCAAAATTAATCGGCTTGTGATTTCCGCATGCGGTACTGCATATTACGCGGGTCTGACTGCAAAGTATTGGTTTGAGAAGTATGCTCGCCTTCCGGTAGACATCGATATCGCTTCGGAGTTCCGTTATCGCGAAATGCCTCTGGGCGAAGGTGATCTGGCGCTGTTTATTTCTCAGTCCGGTGAAACGGCAGATACCCTTGCATCGCTGCGCTACTGTAAAGAGCAGGGCATGACCATCGGCGCTGTGGTGAACGTGCCAGAAAGCACGATTGCGCGTGAATCCGATCTGGTGTTTCCGATCTTTGCTGGGCCGGAAATTGGCGTTGCGTCTACGAAAGCCTTCACCTGTCAGCTGGCTGTTCTTGCCAGTCTTGCTGTTCTTGCTGGTCGTCAGCGTGGAAACTTGAGTGAAGATCAGGAAAAAGAGCTGGTTGGTGCACTTTCTGAGCTACCTGCACACGCGATGCAGGCGTTGAAACTGGAGCCTCAGATCGAAAAGCTGGCACCGTGGATGTCCAAGAAGCACCATGCGCTGTTCCTTGGCCGTGGCACGAGCTTCCCGTTGGCACTGGAAGGGGCTTTGAAGCTGAAAGAGCTTTCCTACATTCATGCAGAAGGCTATGCAGCAGGCGAGCTAAAGCACGGCCCGATTGCGCTGATTGATGAGAATATGCCGGTTTTGGTTGTCGCGCCATTCGATGGTGTTTACGAAAAGACTGTTTCCAACATGCAGGAAGTGGCAGCTCGTGGCGGCGAGATTGCACTGTTCACAGATGAAAAAGGCGCCGAGGCTGCAGGTGTTGCTGCTGACCAGATGATCATTCTGCCAGAACTTCCTGAAATCGTTGCACCACTCATCTACGCTCTGCCACTGCAAATGCTGTCCTACCACACCGCTGTCTTCATGGGCACAGACGTAGACCAGCCACGTAACCTGGCGAAATCCGTTACGGTTGAATAGTTGCTCAGAAAAACTTATGGTTTTTTGTAGGAGAGTAATAAAGTGCCATACTCAGTAATAAAGATTCATACTGAGGAATATAGTATCATACTGACGAGGGCTTAGCTGTAGCGAACTGCAAACATAATTGGTTTGAACTGCAATCATCTGGATTTCTCGACCAAATTAATTGCGTCTATCCTGGTGCTCAAAACCGAATTATCTGCGAACGAAACCACATTGTGTGCGACGCGACTGCAATCATCCGTGTCAAACTACATTACGTGTGAATGGGGCGTTCAGGAAACGCAGGTTTGTCATACGGTGACAGAACCAATCTGGCGGGATTGAAACTGCAAGAAAGTTTTGTCTGTTTACTGCATCTGGAAAACATCGTATGGAATTAAGTGGTTGAGATGATTATTCAGACGGTTTTCCATGCTTATTGGCGATGCACGCGTATCGACCGAGGATCAGAGCCTTGCCTTGCAGTATGATGCATTGCGCGCGGCAGGCTGCGAGCGGGTTTTCGACGACAAGATAAGCGGTGCCAAAAGCGAGCGACCCGGTCTGATCAAAGCTCTGGAACAGCTTCGAGATGGTGATACGCTTGTTGTCTGGCGACTGGACCGAATGGGGCGGTCTCTGAAAGATCTGATTGCCCGCGCAGAAGAACTGAAGGAAATGGGTGTTGGCTTGAAAAGCCTTCAGGAATCCATCGATACCACTTCGAACGGTGGTCAGCTCATCTTCCATATGTTCGGCGCGTTGGCAGAATTTGAACGCAACCTGATCCGGGAACGCACACAAGCTGGCCTGACGGCTGCACGGGCACGCGGGCGCAAGGGTGGCCGAAAGAAAGTACTGGATAGCAAGAAACGAGCTCATGCCGTCCAGCTTTATCATTCTCGCGAACACACGATCCCGGAGATCTGCAACCTGATGGGGATCTCGCGTGCGACACTCTATGCGTATGTGGATGAGTTTTCCGATGGCAAATAGAGGCATCCGTATACCTGTCGAGACGTTGCTGGCGCTGAGAACTCGGCTGGCAGGCCTGCCGCCACGATCCGCAGCACGGCGGGAAGAAATTGGCCGGATCGCAGACCTCTTTGATGTCAGCCCATCCACCGTGTACCGCGCCCTGAAATCGTTACGCCAACCGAAAGGCCTTCGTCGAGCAGACCGTGGCAAGCCGCGCGGCCTCGCAGAAAAGGACATGGTACGGTATTGCGAGATCATTGCCGCGCTGAAAGTGCGAACGAGCAACAAGAAGGGCCGTCATCTCTCGACCAACCGGGCCATTGAGCTTTTGGAAGAATACGGGGTGGAAACTCCAGCTGGCCATGTACACCCGACGAAGGGTTTGCTTAGGCCAACGACAGTCAACCGATGGCTGCGGTCATGGGGATATGATCGGCCACGTATGACCCGGGCGACACCTGCCGTTCGGTTTGAAGCCCGCCACTCCAATGCCTGCTGGCAGTTCGACATCAGCCCATCAGAACTGAAGCATATTGCACAACCGATCTGGGTGGACCCGAAGCGT
The DNA here is from genome assembly GCF_001623075.1 of Pseudovibrio sp. Ad37. GTDB lineage: Bacteria > Pseudomonadota > Alphaproteobacteria > Rhizobiales > Stappiaceae > Pseudovibrio. The sequence goes on along the minus strand of NZ_LMCF01000136.1, from coordinate 8,796 downwards.
GGCCAACCAACGATGATGCTTTACAGCGTCGTGGATGATCGTTCCGGCACCTCTTATCAGGAATACCGTTGCGTCTATGGCGAGGACGCGGAAAGCGCGTTGCGTTTTTTATTCAATGCTATGGCCCCCAAGGAAGAATCTGAATTCCAAGGTATTCCCGAGATGATCTATCTCGATAATGGGCCGGTCGCGAAAAGCCTGGTGTTCCAGACAGTGATGGAGCGACTTGGCGTGGACTGGAAAACCCACATGCCTGCCGGGTCTGATGGTGCCCGCGTCACCGCTCGATCAAAGGGGAAGGTAGAGCGTCCATTCCGAACCGTGAAGGAAGCCCATGAAACGCTGTATCACTTCCATAAGCCTGAAACTGAGGCTGAGGCTAATCTCTGGCTGAGTAACTTCATCAGCAAATACAATGACAAGCCTCACCGTCGGGAACCACACAGCCGGATCGAGGACTGGATTGCCAATCTTTCGGAAACTGGCATTCGTGAAATGTGTTCTTGGGAACGCTTCTGTGCCTTTGCCCGCGAACCGGAACGCCGCAAGGTTGCTTCCGATGCACGTGTGTCGATTGACGGAACATTCTATGAGGTTGATGGCGATCTGGCTGGTGAAGAGGTGCTGCTGTGGTGGGGGATGTTCGACCACGAGTTATTCGTGGAATGGAATGACAAGCGCTACGGCCCTTATCGACCCCAAGGTGGACCAATTCCTTTGCATCGGTATCGTAAGCGTAAGCCATCACCCCGAGAAAAGCGTGCTGATGCGGTAGCAAAGTTGGCTGAACAGATCAGTCTGCCGCGTGCGGCTCTTGGCAGCACGGGTTTTGAGGCCACCCTGTCTGAGGTTCTGCCTCTCCCAAAGGTCAAATTCGCCGATCCGGACCCATGGGGCCAGATAGCCTATGAAAACGAACTCAGTGCACGGCGGGGCATTTCCTATTTGCTGGATAAACCTCTGGCGGAACTTTCATCGGATAACCGCACTTTCGTCGGCGAGCTGGTTGGACGGACACTGAACAAGGTTGAGATTGAAGCGGCCATCAAAGAGCGCTTCCGGCGCGGGAAATAAGAAGAGGGGGCAAGCAGGTGTTAAACAGACAGATCATGCAGCATTTCAACATCGAACGGGTGTGGAGCCAGGCCGGGTATTTTGAAACCGAGCGGTTGGTCCAATTCCGTGAGGATGTGATGGCCGCCATCATGGCCGGAGACCTAATCGCTATTTCCGGCCCTGTGGGTGTTGGCAAGACCGTGATGACCAACCGTCTTCAGGATCAGATCACCTCTGACAAGAAGATTATCGTCGCACGCAGCCTGTCGGTCGACAAGCCGCGCGTCGTTCTACCCGCCCTAATTACCGCATTGTTCCTCGACATCACCGGCGATCCGGACATGAAAGTGCCCACCCAGCCAGAACGCCGGGAAAGGCTGCTTCAGGAAGCCGTGCGAAAGGCCAAGAAACCAATCGCGCTCTTTATCGACGAGGCCCACGATCTGCACGGCCATACGCTGAACGGGTTGAAACGGCTTCGAGAGGTCATTAGCGCAGGCGGTGGTTCGCTGTCCGTTGTTCTTGTCGGTCATCCTCGGCTACAGAACGACCTGCGCCGCGCGACGATGGAAGAGATCGGGCATCGCACCACCAAGTTCGAGTTCAGCAGCATTGGTGATGAACGCCGCGAATTTGTGTCCTGGCTTCTAGAGAAATGCCTTGCCGACGGCATTGATCCAGCTGATGTCTTTGAAGACGCAGCGCAGGAGTATTTGGCCGAACGCCTGTCCACACCTTTACAATTTGCCGAGCACTTGAACCGGGCCTTCACCGATGCGTATCGCATGGGTGCAGATCAGGTTACACGCGACATTGTCGAGGATACCATCTCGGTCGGCTTCGATGATCTCGATGCCCGACTGTCCCGGATCGGCTACACCCCCAAGGCATTGGCCGATCTCACCGATACCCGCCTCCCCGAAATCCGGAGATTCCTCAAAGGGCAGTTGGACACGGACAGAACGGACGAGCTTTCCACCCTCATGCGTAGAGCGGGGCTACCGATATGAGGCGTGTGATTGTCGCAATCCTGATGACGTTGATTTGTAGCACCGCTCAGGCAGAAGAATACAATGTCGGCGTGCGCCGCATCATGACAGAGTTTGTAGGTGCCGAGGTGCCGGTTCGAGTTTTCTATCCGACGCGTGAAACCGCGACCGAGACGAGATTTGGACCGTGGGAACTGTCGGCTGCTAAGAATGCGGTACTTGCATCAGGCCCGTTTCCATTGATCGCAATCTCACATGGCCTTAGTGGGAACGACTGGAACCACCATCTATTGGCAGGTCGCCTAGTGAAAGCTGGCTTTGTTGTTGCAGCGGTTCGACACCCTGATGATCTTCTGCGCGTTGGACACCCTGAGATCGCCGTCCTCAGACCTCGTGAATTGACCGCGGCAATAGATGCCGTTCTGGTAGACAGTCGCTTTGGTCTAATAGTCGATGCAGAGAGAATAGGCGCATTCGGGTTTTCTTTGGGCGGGTTCACAGTTCTTGCCGCTGCCGGGGGGCGCATCGAATACGATAAAATTGCCCAGCATTGTTCGAACGCCGAGAATGATCCAGAATTTTGTGTTGGCGAAGAGGGTGGTAAGCCTTTGCCAATGTGGTTACGAGCGCGCCGCTTGGTTTATTCAATCCCTCAAGTAGACCTGAAGGAGGATGTGCTCGATTCACGAATTGATGCCGTCGTTGCGGCTGCACCAGTTGGCTTGCTGTTCAACGATATGTCCCGCGTTCGAATGCCTGTGTTGTTGTACAGAGCGGGTTCAGATCAGTCTCTTCGCGCGCCGTACCACGCCGAGAACGTTCACAAACTTCTCCCTGCCCCGCACCAATACAGGGTGATAGAAAATCTACATCACTATGCATTTCTGTCACCTTTTCCCGACAGCATTGCCGCTGAAGTGGGTGAGCCAGCACAAGACCCAAGCGGATTTGATAGGGAGATGTTTCTTGATGAAATCAACGGCGAGATCGTTGATTTCTTCCGCGAAAGTCTCGTTCGCAAATAATGTCGTTTGACCCAGATAATTGCAGTCGCGTCGCACACAATGTGGTTACGTTCGCAGATAATTCGGTTTTGAACACCAAGATAGACGCAATTAATTTGGTCGAAAAATCACGATGATTGCAGTTCAAACCAATTATGTTTGCAGTTCGCTACACGTATGGCGAGGGTGGTCGTTTTTACTAGACTTAGAACTACTACGAGCAGCATGGCCTATTTGGGCTATGGGAGCCTCTTTAGGGGCTTTTCTAGCTCTGCACCTAGTTTCCCCTACCGATGGCAAGAACTCACCTCAAGAAGCTTTAGAAGCTCTTGAACGCGCGCGCGACGCGCTACGTGAACGACTTAAATACAGTGAAGGTGAACTCGTCACCTCAGAAATGAAATTGGATGCGGCCATCCGCGACGCAAATGATCGAGAAGAAGAATATCAACGAAAGGCGCAGAATGCAGCGGATCAGATCAGGCGACAAAAAGGGTTGATTGACCGGCATCGGAAAAAGAAAAAGAAAAAGCCAGAGCCGACTTTGAGATAGCCCCTGCTCATATTTGATGAGGCGGAAATCCGATGATCCGTGGCCCAAAACATCGGCAGCTTGCAGAGCTGTAATCTGCACTAACCGGCAATGTCCGGGACTTCTAAACCAGAAGACAAGCTGTAAACACAGCTTAGTACAAACCAAAAGGACTATTACATGACACACATGAAAATAATCAGGGACAGATCACCCTAGCAAAAAAGATCTAAAAAGCTCACCGGAGAGTTAAAACCGGAAAGGGAGAGAGTCAGACCTTTTAAAACACAGTGGCCAGCCGGGTAATTGCTGCTTCCCGCGCCTTCATAGGCTGCCAATACTAACAGTAAACGTTTTTTCGGATGGTGGTGATGTCGACTATTAAAATTATATTTACGTGCTGGCAGGCATGGCTACTCTTGTCCGCTATTTGTCTTTTTTTAAACGCCTGGTGGAGCGCCTTTGTTTTGGCTGTTGTCGCCTATTTAGCAGCGATAGCACGCCATTACATGATCAACGGCATCTCAATGGCAAAGGCAGAACCCGAAAAATTAATGGAATACAATCCCACACATGACCATCAACGTGCTGAATGGTTGTCCGGCAACAGAAATATAGCAATCGATCCGGCAGCAGTACATAATCCTGACTTACATTGAGTTGAGATCCCGACCCTCCTTACCGCAAGGTCGGGACGTTCGTTTAATTCCCTTGCATCTCAAATGGTTTCGCAACACCGTAGTATTTAACCAACGGTCTAATGGCCTGCTCCATCACTTCCGGGTTGTCAGCGGCACTGTCCAAGATCTCTTTAACCTTCCCCCGATAGGGCGAGCTTTTCCCCCACTCCTCATCAAGCGCAACCCCTGCATGCTCTGCCTGTTCTGGCAGGTCTAATACCCTTGCGGAAAAATAGTCTGCTGTGGCAGGCGACAATCCAAACCGTTCTTGCATTGAGAATGAGACAAATCCCATATTCCCGGCTGTATTGCCGCTGGTATCTTTCAAACCAATCTCCTCTAAGAAACCTTTTTGGGCTGACTTAACCGTATCATATGCCCTCTCCGGCAGGCTTCTTTGATCATTCCACGTTAATATCTCTCGCATCGCCTGCAACTCCTGCTGATTATCTACTGCATTATCTTGAGCGTGTGCCTGAGTGTTAGCTGTGTTTGTGCCATGCTCAGTACTGATTTCCTGAGGCACATTGGCCGTATTCATTTCACCATTAGTCCACGTCATGGTTTCAAGAGCGGGTCTTTTTTCGTTCGGATAGACCTTGCGGTGAGTTGAAAGGCTCTGCGGTTCTTCAAAACTAGTCGCGTTGAGCTGACCCAGACCACCAATTCCGCTATATCGGTTGGCATCCCCTATCCCTTGCAGGTTCGCACCTGCAGCTTGTCCAATTATACCCGTTACATCATTTGGATTATTCTGCGTAAGAGCTATCAAATTGGCTGCTGCCTGCGCTACATCAGGCTGCATGTTCATGCCGTTTATGTAACGATTTGTGGTTTGCGCCGCTTGTTGCCGCACGGCATTTGGCGCATAGCGCATCTGCTCTGATAGGCTGGATTCAAGCCCTTGTTTGACAAGTTCTGCGCCGAGCACATTTGCAGGCACTTTCCATGAAAGCCCAATATTTTTGCTAGCCTGGTCCAGTTGAGTGAACTGCTGGCTTGCCTTGGTTGCTTCGCGAGTCGACTGAACAATTTGCTCAGAACTGTTAAATCCCCAAGCGTCGCTCAGCTCCGAACTGGAACTTTGCGAGAACCCTTTCTGCAAGTCTTTTGTCAGAGCATTTTGCCGTGCCTCGTTAAAACCGATGGACTTGCCAAACTTTTGGGCCAGCTGCATGCCTTTGCTAGCTGTAGCGAACTGCAAACATAATTGGTTTGAACTGCAACGCAGAAAACTCTGATCAGTGAGAGGTGGCGGCTAGCGTCGAGGGCCAGGAGCGGTCATTCGAGTGCTTCTATCTGGGGTTGAGATCGTTCGCAACGGAGGATTTCGAGTACCGCTGAAAGGTTTAGAGAGTGGTTATGAGAAGTCACCAGCGCCTTAGGACTATTCTCGGAGAGCGAATAAGTCTCATAACGATAAGCTATTCTATTCCCGCGCAGCAACAACCAATGATATTAGCTTTTCAAACTCGCGCCGAGCGATAAAGCGATGCTCGATGCAATATTCAGTTTCGCGGGCGGCGGGTTTGCGGCATGAGAGAATAAGCTGCATTATCGCCTCTTCTCCAGTCATTTTTTCACTACGGGTCAGGGGTATAAATCGCTTCAGGAACTCGGTGGAGTCTGACTGGTGGATGATGACCGTATTCCATTTGGGGATCACTATGAGTGCCTGATTTCCCAGCCCCCACGCCCAGAAAGTCCCCTCAGGCAGACCAGTGTCTTCTGCGGGTATCCACCACAGATATCCATGCCCGTTTCGCAGTCCACCAAAGCCTGTTTCAGTGAAATCGGTCGTAATGAGGTCTATCCAGTTTTCAGCAAGAATGCGTTGTCCGCCAGCTGCTCCGCGATTGAGGTAGAGACTACCAACTCTTGCCAGATCACGCGCAGACATTTTGAACATTGCTGCCCTATGTTCGGACTGCTGAGGATCAAAAGTGTATGACACGGCGGAGCGATCAAAGTCTTGCATCCCGACAGGTTGTGCGATCCCGATATCGAACAGCTCTGCAATCTCGGAGCCTGTCGCCTTCTCAAAGACTGTCGTCAGCGCGTTATAGTCCCAGTTGTTGTAAGCCCAGATGGTGCCCGGCTGGTTTTCTGTGTGGCCCAAACGCCTGTCTATGTCCGCTTGCATGCTACCTGATGCGGCTGCAGGGTGGTTAATACCTGAAACACTTCGCAGTAAATGGCGCACGGTTGTTTGTCGTTGCAACTGCGTTAGCGGAACCGGGGCATCATCAATGCCCAGTTCCAGCAGCGTCGCCTCCAGGCGCAGTTCGTTTGTGTGCGAAGCCAGTTGCTGACCAACCAGAGCGCTCAGAAGCGATTTTCTTATCGAATGAACACTGTAGGACTTTGAAAGATCACCGAATGCGCCAACTCTTTGACCATTGGTGACGATCATGAAGCTGTCAGTGCTCAAACCAGCAGCGTAGTTAAAAACTGCATCCAACCTCTTTGGGTCCCAACCCAAATCCTCGATCTTAGCGGTGTCAAGTCGGGTTATGTTCAGATTTCGGATGGGCCGTTCCTGACGTCCTAGTCCACGTTCTCCAGTCTCTATGAGATAGGTCAGCACGGATGCAGCAACCAGTACAACGGCTAGCGCGACTAACAGGTAACGGCGTTTCATGATAAATATACACCCCAATATTTAGTCCTTGAAAATCAATTTCCTGCCACCTACAAGACATGTCCCCGTGCTCCAAGGCCTGCAAATGATACCGACGTTGCGATGAAATCACTTAGGGTGGTACCACAGTCACAGTTGCGAGTATAACATGTTTCTCTTGGTAGATAGCATTGCTAAGAACAAGAAGTATCGTTGGCAATCTGGACATATGAACGGGATAGGCAAAAATTTTGCCGTGATCCGTGGCAAGCGCGATGACCTCAGGGCAACAGCCATAACTGGAGTGTCGGGCCAACTGCGGACATTGGAGAGGTTCTATCAAGGGTCGAGTATGAATACCGCAAAGAATTTAGTGTGAGTTTTCTAAACCCATCTTTATTAGTCCATTGCAATCAATCGATTTGCATATCCGTGGGCGTCGGGGATCAGCAATAATAATGTCTAAACAACGAAGCTCGTTCACATCATTGTTTAGACACTCGAAGTTAGTGGCTCCCTGAGAGGACCCTATTGCCCCTCCCTGCATGTTCAAAATTCCGTTTCATATCAGCAAGCATACGGCGTTTCTCAAGAGCTCGTTGTTGGTTCTGATTAAGTAGCTCACTATTACTAGTTATAGCTTTAATCATGCTCTTGTAATATAACCGACTTTCTTCATCTAAGGCATATCCGAGATATTTATTTTTCAACTGGTTCATAGAACAGGTTTGCAAAACCAAGTTGTCGGACTTCATTAGGTCTTCCAAAAATGCGATACGATTTTCTGAGTTAGGGATCTCAAGAAGTAGATGTCTAGCAAGATATCTAGCTAGCTCACTATTACTCTTTAAAAGTCTTCGGAATGCGGGAGACAATTGAGGGTTGGCCATCAAATCTCCTAAAACGCGAGCAAAGGAGTTCGGTGCAGCAAATTTAAAATCTCGCCTCGCTTTTTCGGGATCGATTTCAACTAACGGATTAAAGTAAAGGATACCGGAACGGAAAACGACCGCTTTCGAACAAAGTAAATCTTTTTTTGCTGCCAAGCTCATGACAAAAAGCTCTGAAGATTCAATTGCCTTTTGCATATGGAGTAGTTTTTCATTTCCATCTAAGTTCGAGCTATGCTTAATCATCTGGAAATAAGATTTCATGGCAACGTACCACTTAGACTCCAGGGCTTTCACAGCAGCACGCTCTGTAATTCCTCTGCCACGATCAACTTGAAGAAGATCTCTATTGCGTGCATGTTTCAATGTTTCAGGGGTTTGCTTTGCAGAAGACGTATCTCTCAAGGTACTCTCATAATGCTCATTATCGTCTTCAGAGTCTTCAACTAAAACACTCTCCCATCTTTCTTGAAGATCAATACCTTCACTTGCATATGAGGTTTTGATCTCTAGCTCGAGTTCACTTAAACGACTATGCACGCTATTAAGTAAACGTCCATTATCTACACCTTCCAACTCGCCATAAAATACCAACTCTTTATAGTTTGAGTAAAAGGCCGCATCAGAAGTGATGTAATCGAACAAAACAATATTATTATTCATCTCTTTAGCGACAAAATACGTAAAAAGGTAATCAGCTCTAAAGGTTATCTTCTCATATTGAATGATCAATATTCCCTTCTGAGTAAACTCCTCAAGAAGATCCGCAGGCAGATCGAGCAGCTTATCATCAGAGTAATTACGACAAATCTCCAGCCATTCCTCCTCTGCTACAGCATACTTTGTGTGCAAAGAAAAATATCCAGCAAGGTAGGAGAGGAAACTAACTTTATCGCTGTGAGCCTCCCCCTTTGAAGTGGTCCACGCCTATAGTTAGGAAACCGGAGGACCATAGATGGCTATCAAGCGCCCCAAACCTGAAGATATTGTTGTGAAGTTACGGCAGGTTGAAGTTCTGATGGGGC
>NZ_LMCF01000135.1 GCF_001623075.1 Pseudovibrio sp. Ad37 | reverse complement strand
CCTTGGTTGGCACAAAGCCAGCAGACGAACCTGCTAGATGAGAGCTGTTCGCCTGCTGGATTTGTGCCAACCAAGGTGGGTCAATTTTAAATGATGATGCCGGATCAATTTTGAACGCTCATTGACACATCGAGCGGTACCAAACGCGGGTTTTTCATCAAGCAAGACTTTATCTACGATTCCAGGAACGATGTTTATATCTGTCCGCCTTGACGATCTGACCAAGGGTGCTCACCGCTCAGATCGTCAAGGCGACATCAACTTTTACCGGCATCTGTCTGCCTGTTCAAACTGCCACCTTAAACCACGCTGCACGAGCGAGAAATTACGCCGCATCCGACGTTGGGATCGAGAAGATGTTCTGGATGATATCGAACGCAGGTTGGAAGAAAAACCTGACGCCATGCGGATCCGCAGAACAACGGTTGAGCCTCCCTATGGAACGTTGAAGGCCTCGATGGGATACACTCATTTCCTGACGCGAACACGAGAGAAGGTCGCCGCTGAAATGAGCCTCCATGTCCTAGCCTATAATTTCAAACGTGTCCTCAACATCATCGGGATCGCCGCGTTGAAGGCATAGGTGGACCAGATACCGTTATTCATCACTCGGAACCCGCCATCAACGCTCCAGCTCGATCAAACTGGAGGCATTTGCGATAAATCACGATCTTGGAATAGAAAAACGCCAAAGCAAAGCCTCAAAGCACACAGTCAAATGCATTTCCACACAGCCTCGGTCATTACCTGCCGTTCAGCCCGGCTCAGACCTGAGGCTTCTGGAACGTTCTTGCTATTTCTGATTGTGTTTGTACCAACAAATTCTGTGAAGGATAATGGCGTTGCAGTTAAGTGGCCCTAAGGGCGAAGCCGAACAGGGAAAATGTTTATTGCACTTGGGAAATGTGAGATACGCAAGTGGATGATTCAGGCATAGAGCAAGTAGCTGGTGTTTTGCATCTAGCGTTTAGGTAACCCATAGAATACAAAGCGTTTTCCTTAACTCATCCGATCCCAGAATGAAGTTTTTCGTCCGTGTTGTTGCTTAAGTCTGGTTGCAAAAACTTCGCGCGTTTCGTGCCCTTGAAAATCGCTGATCACTGCCGCCAAGCCATTGCATTCCATAAAGTGGCGGGCGCAATGCGCGTAACGTGAACTGCGCCCGTAATCGAGGCTGAACTCTATCATCTTGCGAAGTATCAAACTTGCTGCAAGAGGGCTTTTTGCTGATAGTTCTTCTGTGCAAGGTGTTAGGATCTGATAGATGTCCCCATCAAGTTCACTGTACCGTTTAAGCACCAACTCCTGGGCTTTGTCCACGGCCTTCCAGCTGACGAGAAACGCAAGAGCTGCGTGCACATTCTAAACAGTGAAGGCATAGTCAATTGCTTTGAGTTCAGCATCAACATCCTCGAACTCCGGTAGACTATCGAGATAATCACGCAAATGGGGTGACGAGAGTGTATTCTCAAAATATTGCCACCGCATTCCCTGAGTCTCTTCCCGCCGACCAAGCATTTGTAACGCACTAATGCGAGTATCGGTCCACTATCCAGCTGATTGATCCAGGTGAACTGACTTGCAGATTCCGGCATGGTTCAAAATAGCGGTTTTTAGTGAACACAAGGCACAGGTTTCCCTGCCAAGAAAAGGCATAGAACTCGCAGCGTAAATTAGCTTGATCAGGCGGCGCGCTTGAAACGCTCAAATCCCAGCATCTCCAGCCAATTCGGATGTGGTGTTCCGGTTAGCACCTCTGCCGGTGTTTTGCCTTGCATGTAGCTGTGCTCACTGCGAAGGAACACTTGGTGGTTTAAATAAAACCGGACCAGCTCCAGACGCTTGGAGGTGATTTGTTTGCGGGGATCCAGGTAAGGGCGGAGCCTGCTGTTGAAGTTCTCCACGATCGAGCTGCACCGTGGTGTTGCAGCCATCGCGCTCAGCACTTCCTCTTCGATTTCTTCAAACCGTGACTCCAGCTGTGATGCCAGCGCATCTGCCTTGTTGTGGTACTTGTGTGTCTGGATATCGTAAAGGGTCACGTAGCACACGTCCCAGACATCTTGAGCCGTGACACGGTAACGGGCCGCAATCTGCTGGAACTCCTGGTTCAGGACATGACTTGCTGCCAGGAGGTTTTCTTTTTGATGGGTTAGTGATGATTTCTTATTGTTTTTCAAATACCTGACCAATTCTTTGCAGGCTTTAATCAGGTGGAAGTGGTCAAAGCGATGATCGGTATCTGGCAGTATTTGTTTGAACGCGCATACCATCCCGGAACCATGATCGCTGATATTCACGTCTGGATCAAAGCCTTGCTCGATCAGAGCAAGCAGATGTATGGGCCCAGTTTCCGCATCGCGACCATCTTCGCGGGCAAGGCTCGCACAGTAACGACTTGTCACATCGACGACCGCCAGATGAGGCTTGTTGCGGTGATAGATTTCATCAGAAGCGCTCTGCTTGACTGAAGCAAGGCAATATGAAGCCTTGTATTCAGCCGCTTTATGGCAAGCGGCGTCATTGATGTTCAAAATTGTTCCGAGGCTCATCTGCGAGTCAAACACGTCGTTAAGCAACATCTGTATATTCCGGTGCTCGCCTTGCAAATCAGCGACATTCCCAGGACTACTTGGCGAAGAAACGGTTTAGTGACTGGCAGGTGGAACAAAACCTGCTCTTCAGGGTTGGGCTCCAGAAAGGCATTGTTGACCGCAGATTGAACATGGTGTTTTGAGTATAGACGGTGTTTCTGCAGACTTGGTTCTGTTGAGCTACTTTGGCTATATTGTCTGCGGTGATAGCCTAGAGGCCAATAGATTTCTTACATTCCGGCGATAAACGTGTCTGCATGTACGGGCTTTATGATTGATAAGCAATGAATAGTCGGCTCTGAGGGGCCAGGATAATGCAATCAACCTGCGCGAAGTGTGCCTTGTTTGGAAACGGCCAGCAACACAAAAGTGTTCACTCGATTTGAACCATGCCAGAAAACCGGATATGGCCGAAGGTATTGAGGCGAAACCTTGATGGGACGCTTTGAGCAGCTGATCGGGGCCACGCTCAGGTTACGAAAGTTGAACAATCAGAGGACAGAGGCAAAACTTGGCGTCGCCGTTCTCAACACAATGACGGCCCTCGGAAGCGCCACGTTCGAGAAGGTTTCTGCATGACCAGATGCATGGGATTGGGCAAGCTGCAAGCTAATTTCGAATTGTGCAACAGCGCCCCGCTTAGCCCTACGTCCCCACTTTGGCGCATTTTGATGCTGTTCGTGGAGAGGGCATCTACTCCATCGATAGGGCCTAATCTAAGCACTCCTTACCCTCGTTTAGCTTTTCTAAATAACACCACCAGCACTGTTTGAGCTATCCTAAAGGGACACCACACTTATTTTAGAAAGCTGATTGGACAAGACAATGCAAGAGAACACCTCCGCAGGAACCATGCATTTCGATACAAACGCTATTCAGCGGGCAGGCTTTGAACCGACCGTCGTTAGCCCGCGCAATTCGATCCTAAGTGAAGCGAGCATTCGCGGATATTGGCTATTGCCGCTCCGTTGGGCCGCATTGTCTAAAGGGCGTCGCGCTTTGCTTAATCTGGATCGCAGCCAGCTTGAAGACATTGGTGTGTCCAAAGATGAGGCCATGTTAGAAGGCAGGAAGCCATTTTGGGATGTGCCACAAAAATGGTGCAACTGAATGTGCAACGACAAAACTGCCCCTTGTATAATGTTAAAAAATGGAAGGTGTTTATTATTCTACCAAAGCTGTTCCAGAAGTTTCAGGCAGGCATCCTTACGGAGTAAGTTTCTTTCTCCCAAAGGGCACATTCCTTTGCCAACCATTTTACGAATAACTTTGTGATCGGTCGCATCGGCATATAGTCGGGGTAAACAACATAATAGGCGGCGCTTTCCGTGTTCCACGGCCCAAAGGGTGCAACAACTGCCCCCGATAGCAGACGATTTTCAATCAATGACAATCTTGCCAGCATGAACATGTTCTGTGCCACCAAATTCTCAATGGCAATGTGACTGTCCGTAAAACGGAATGCAAAGTTGAGGCTATTACGGTCCAAGCCGTTTTGATACACCCAGTCTCCAACATTCTTTTTGAATTCAGCATTTGGCCCCGCGTCATCAAGGAAGTTTACTTCAGCTAGTCCTTTCAGGTTCTCAGCGCTGCCATAGTCCTGCTTATATTTCTCAAGTGCAGCAGGTGTACAAACGACATTGACAGCCTCTGACATCAGCTTCCGGCTAGTCAAATTGGGGTAGTTGCCCTTACCATACCGGATCCCAATATCGACGTCACCCGCGCTAAAATCGACCAGTTCGTTGGTTGTGATGATTGAGATATCTACGTCTGGATAAAGTGCCTTGAAGCCATACAATCGAGGAATGAGCCAAAGCGAAGCAAATGAGGGCAAAACAGAGATCGACACGTTGGTTGCAACTTCTGCCCCGCGCAATTCGTTGGTCGCCTCTCCAATGATCGATAACGATTGCCAGACTTTGGCATAATATGTGGCACCTTTTGCAGTCAGTTCAACGCTTGATTTCCCGCGCTTGAACAATGGTAAACCGATCCAGCCTTCGAGAGTTTTGATTTGCTGGCTAACCGCCGACGCTGACACGCCCAACTCCGCTGCTGCACCTGCAATCGATTTATATTGACCTACTGCGCAAAAGCTTCTGAGCGCGTTGAGCGGGGGCAATTTTTTCATATTGTATTCATGGGCTGTTCCACTGACTAAATCGAATAACACCAAGTAGATTGTCGCAGATTGATCTAAACGTTATGCGATATATCCTCATTAATCAATCAACTTGTGGGAGGACCGACCCCTTTCCTCCCTCACGTCAACGCTTGCCTCAGCATCACAAGCAACAGCATCCCTTAAATCCTTCGGCGCGGCATTCGAAATACGCATTTATAAGCCACCCAGAATCCACGTTATATCACAAGTTTAACGGACTGCTGCTGCGTAAGTTTTTCTTTATCATGCTGACAACAAACATAAAATCTCCGAAACGTAAGTTAACTTGGGCTCATTTAGGTTTTCTAATTAACACTTGGGCGGGCACGCAGGGTACCAATAGGGCAACGCAAAAACGTGACCTAAAGACTGGATCGGACAAGCTTATGACCCACAATCAAGCGCCGCAACATTTCACAAATGATACGCTTGCCGTACCTCTTGCACGGTCAGCGGCGCTTAACCGGATAATGTCACGCGGCACCCTGACAGTTGGGACAAGTGCCGGCATCAAGGGCATGTCGTTCTACGAAAATGGCACATGTACCGGATTTGATGCCGACTTTGGTCGTGCTCTTTCAGCTGTCATTTTTGCCGAAGAGCGCGAGGTTACCTTCAAAGTGGTCAACCCGAATGATCGGTTTTCGGCGCTGGTAGACACAACGATTGATATCGGCCTGTACAACGCCAGCAAAACGATGACCCGTGAACTTGAAAACGACGTCACAATCCCCGTAGTTACATTGATTGATGGAGAAGGTATTTTGACTGGTCTCGCGAACCAATCAAAAACGCTTAAATCATGGGAAGCCCCTGTGATTGGCGTGCAGGGTGGCACAACGTCGCCCGCCAATATCGCGAAAGTACGGGGTGACCAGCCCTGTGACATCCGCCAGTTCGAGACCCTCGGCGACGCAATCACAGCCCTGAAATCAGGTGTCGTTGATGCGGTCGTATTTGATACCATCGGCCTTGCTGGTGTGCTGACAGACATGCCGGAACGGAACCAGTTTACTATCCTGCCAGAGCGGATATCTCGTGAATTGATGGGGCCTGTGGTCCCGCTAAACGATCCGATTTTTGCTCGTACTGTCGCGTGGATGTTTGCCGCACTGGTGCATGCATCAGATCTTGGGATCACCTCTGATTTGATATGTAGCAACGCGGACGCGCTGACCTCAGCACAAACCGATTTCCTGAAAGCTGGCTTTCCACTTTGGCCCCAAGACCCACTGGCCGTGCAACGCTTGACCAGTTTGCTGATCGAAACCGGTAACAGTGCAGAGCTTTTTGCCCGCAATCTTGGTGACAAATCCGATCTTGGGATTACACCTGGCCTGAACGCAAGCACCCTCAACGGAGGCGTTTTCCACCCTGCGCCTTTCTAGCGACTGCTCTCCTAACCCTTACATTAGTCGGAGTTTTCTCATGTCCCAGCATGCCCAAATGTCTAGCACGCAAGAGAGGCCCATAATTGAAATGGGTAATACATCCACATCTTTAGGCGATGCAAACCGCTTTCCCAAGATCATTTTGTGTGTCGCAGCAAGCGACGCCCACGTTGTAGGCAATCATATGATCGCGATGTTTCTTCGCGATAACGGACTGCAAGTAATAAACTTGGGTGCTGCCACGCCAATCGAAGAGATTATGGACGCTTACCAGCGTAATCCCGACGTGCTTGCCATCGTGATCGGATCAATGAACGGCCATGCAGTTGATGACCTTGCGGGGCTCGGGAATGCCAAGCGTGATTACCAAGTCAGGTGCCCGATCTTTGTAGGCGGGAACCTGTCGGTGGGCTCGCAAAAAAATAACCACGAAGTCGACAAACTCCTGAATGATGGCGTGTCCGAAATCGTCAGTGATCCCGAACATCTTTTGAGCATGCTGCAAAAGCTTGCAAAGACACCCACAATCTTCGCCTGAAAACAAAAGTCTACACTGATGAGGACGACCTAGTGCAACCTTCAAACCTTCCAAATATCGCAATCGTCGGGGCAACCGGCGCTGTTGGACAAACCCTGATCGCTCTGCTCGAAGAACGCGATTTTATGTACAATAGAGTCACCGCCTTGGCCTCTGCCAGAAGCGTGGGCCGCACGTTGCAAGTGCGCGGACAAGACGTGACCGTACAAGCGCTTGACACGTTCAATTTCACAGGGACAGACATCGCATTTTTCTCGGCGGGCGGTTCAGTCTCGGAAAAACACGCACGCCGCGCTGCGTCAGAAGGCGCTTTGGTCATCGACAACACCAATGCGTTTCGCATGGACGAAGACGTGCCGTTGGTTGTTCCACAAGTCAACGCAACCGTCGTGGACCAACGACCAGCCTCCAATATCATTGCAAATCCAAATTGCTCCACCATTCCTCTGGTCCGTTTGCTGCAACCACTTAACGATTACACGCCAATCAATTCGGTTGTTGTGTCGACCTATCAAGCTGCATCCGGCGCGGGCCTAACCGGCATCGATGAATTGCGTCGCTCTGCCGGCCGGGTTCTTAGTAACGCAGGCGATGCGGATACGGACAATACAAAGTTTAGTGACCCGCTGGGTTTCAACCTAATCCCTAGCATCGACCGTCCTTTGCAAACAGGGTTTACTCTTGAAGAGCAGAAGATGCTGCAAGAGAGTCGTAAGATTCTTGGCATCCCTGAATTTTCCCTGACTGCAACTTGCGTCCGTGTTCCTGTCCTGAACGGCCATTCGGAGACGGCCTATATCCAATTCGCGAATGCGGTTGATCGTGAAGAAATCGTGCAAACCCTGTCCCAAGCCGAAGAGGTCATAGTGTTTGACAATGGTCCGGGGACTATTTCCTACCCGACACCGCGTTTCTTGAAAGACCCTAACCAAGTTCACGTAGGCCGTATCCGCGTCAATCCTGATGATGCGCGCGGTCTGTGGCTTTGGTTGATCGCTGACAACATCAGGATCGGAGCGGCGTTGAATGCCATCCAGATAGCTGAAACCGTTACAAGCCAGTGGGTACACTGACATGCCTCGCGCACCCAGCGTCATCAAATTCGGAGGTTCCAGCTTTGGCGGACCTGACGGATTTCACCAAGTAGCACGCTACACCGCAGAACGCCGCTCTGCAGGAGAAGACATGGTCGTCGTGGTCTCTGCACCACCAAAGTTGACTGAAAGCTGGCGAGTACTGCTGGACGGGGTAAATGAAAACCCGAGCCAGCAAACCATTGGTGGCCTGCTCCCAAGAGCGGACACTGTTGGAGCCTACCTGCTTGCAGCCGCTTTAGATGCGATTGATGAGCCTGCACGGGTGATAACCGCTGATCTGCTGGGCATCCGAACCGACTCGGTCTTCTGTAATGCCACGCCACAAAACGCTGATATGACAGCAGTGCGCAACACGCTTTCTGAAGGCCAGATTGTCATCGTCCCGGGTGGTCAGGCGATCAATGGTGACGGGGACATGACATGGTTGGGCAAAAATTCCTCCGACGTGACGGCCATCCTGCTTGCCGCCCACTTAGGGGCAACGGTATGTGCCATCTGTTCTGACGTGCCGGGAGTTTATTCGGCTGATCCGAACACATTCGAAGACGCGCAATTGATGGAGACGATCTGTTACGCTGACGCTATCGTCATGTCGGTATCCGGTGCAAAAATCCTGCATCACCGCGCTGTTGAATTGGCATATGATCGCGGGATCGACCTGCAATTAAGGCTGAATAAACCGCCGTTTAATCAAGGTACCGTCGTGGGTAAAACAGGGTTGGTGCAAGCAGTTGTGCCTGATGCTAACTCTAAGGTCATAGTGTTTCCCGATATGCAAAGCCGCGCAATTGGCTTGCAAGCATTGAATGATCACAACCTAACGCTGCTTGACCTCCAAGACGTCCCAGAACAGCCGGTAGTTGTAACCTGCGGCTTTTCGAATCCCGCACATATCCTGAATGATGCCAACATCCCCTTCGTCGAGACATCGCAAAAAGTCCTGACACTTCTGAATCGCGGCCGAGTACAACGGGAGCTTTGCCCATCGTTAAGCGCTCTCGAAGCCTTGGCCCGTAGCAGCCACAACAAATTTTTCCGCGCCATCGCCTGAGCCGAAACAAAAGAAAGATGGTACAGACATGTTTGAGACTTACAAACGTTTCGCCGAAGCGCAAGGGCAAGTCGCCCCCGATCTCAAAGAAACAATCACAAACCTTAAAGCCAGCCCAAAGCGTAGCGTGCATAGCCTATTGCGCGAGGCAAAAAGTCAAGGGCATGTTCTTGTACAACCGCGCTGTGGAGTGGGCTGCCCAGACGAGATGAAAGATCTACTTCAGTATCTCGAGAAAACAGCGGCTCCCGACATTTTGTCGCTGACGATAGACGCCCACACTCGCCTGCTTCGATTTGATGTGTTGGACCGCGTGATCGCCCAATCGCCAAAGCAACTGAATGGCTTTCCTTTGCTGTCACATGGTTGGGAAAAAACACGCGCCCTAAATGATGCTGTTTCCACTCCTATTGAGGTTCGCCATGGGTCTCCTGATGGCCGTCTTTTGTTTGCAGCGACAATCGCTTCGAGTATCACATCCTTTGAAGGTGGCGGGATTGGCTACAACATCCCCTACTGCAAAAATGTCCCGCTCCACGATTCCTTGCGTTACTGGCAGGAAGTCGACGCATTCGCAGGTGAGCTGAATGCATCTGGCGTTACCGTCGATCGCGAATTCTTTGGCACATTGACCGCCGTGCTGATCCCTCCGTCCATCTCGCTCGCGATTGGAATTCTGGAGGCATATCTGGCAGCTAAAGAAGGTGTAACCTGTCTGTCCGTCGCCTATTGCCAAGGTGGAAATGTCATTCAGGACGTCGCAGCATTGCGGGCCATTGCCACATTGGGGGCACGTTATCTTCCTGCAGAGACCGAGGTGTTTCCCGTTCTCCACCAGTTCATGGGGGCCTTTCCCGATCAGGAAATGGCGGCCAACTCACTGATCGCGCTGGGGGCGCTCACCGCCCGTATGGGTGGTGCCATCAAGATGATCAACAAGACCTCGGAAGAAGCCCTTGGCGTTCCTGTCCCACTTGCAAACGCATCAGGCATCCAGTTGTCGCAGCTATTCAACGGGCGTGGCTTTCACGACATCCCAATCGACAACGGCCGCGTCAGTGAAGAGCAGCATTGGATCGAAACTGAGGTCGCAGAACTGATCGAACCCATCCTTGCAGCCGATGATCCTATTGCTGCCATTTGTGCGGCATTTGAAAATGGCACGCTGGATGTTCCGTTTTCAGCCAGCATCTATGCCCGTTCAGACGTGCTGCCAGCTCGCGATAGCAGCGGCGCTATTCGGATCATGCGGCCCGGTGGGCTGCCTTTTTCTACGGCGACTAAAACCCGCCATATCCAGCAATTGGGTCGTCAAACGCCACAAGCTGGCACCAGCGATTTCCATAAGCTGCGCGAAGACATTCTTTACTTCGCACAAGACACCGCACCGCAAACAGTGGTCCACGCTTAACGCCAATAATCACTCTTGAAAGGACACTTCGATGAACATCGCAGTTTCAAATTTCTTACCCAACAAAGTCGCCGTTAAAACGCAAATGGGCCATGTCGTTCTCGATGACACCACGCGCAACGCTATGGTGGGGAAACTCACAGGTCTTTCCAATCCCTATACTCAGCCACGGCATTTTGCGGCAGAAATCCGGACAAGCTTGTCCGTAATTGGAGCGAATGCGATGATGGACATCCACGATTTTGCCACTGCCCCTGATAGCCCGGCCGTCATGCTGATTGAAAACCTGCCAACCGACCCACATTTACCACCTACGCCGCTTGACGGGGTGCTGACCCATACTGCCCGTAGCTACGTCGGTGAAGCTGTCACCTATGGTCTTGGTAAGCTCATCGGTGAGCCAATCGGCTACACTACGGAGAAGGATGGCGACATCTTGCACAACCTGATCCCCGCACAAGGGGCAGAAACCATGCAGTCCAATCGCGGATCAAAGGTGTTTCTCAACTTCCACAACGACTCTGTCTACGACGAAAGTGGGTGGTTCCACACCTACAACGCCGATTTCCTTGTACTTTACGGCCATCGCTCCGATCCAAAGCGACAGGCAGAAACGATCTATATCGATGCAAAAACCATCTGCGCGGTGCTAAGTGACGAAGACGTAGAACTGTTGCGCCAACCCCTGTTTCAAATGGCGGCTCCATCCAACTTTACGGTTCTCCTCAACAATGGAGAGAAAATATGGTCGCGCCTCGGCGGTGTCATCTCTGGCCCTGACAACGCGCCTGAAATTACAGTCGCAGCCAACGGCACACGAGGCACCACTCCGCAAGCAGAGGAGGCATTGCAGCGGCTCAAGGCGATTTGCGATCTACCAGAGCACAGCGTTTCGGTACGGATCAGCGCGGGTCAAGCGCTGTTGATCAACAATCGCAAGGGAATTCATGCCCGTTCAACATTCGAACCAACTTTCGGACCAGACGAACGCTGGCTCCTCCGCGCAAACATTCGCCGCGACACATGGGCGATGCGCCAACGCAAGACCGACATGTGGAATGTCTACGTCTAATCCCATTCAGACCATTGAACTTAAGGAATATCAAAATGACCACCATGACTGAACGAACCCGGGGAACGATCGAAATGGCTGCCGCCATGTTCCTGTCAGGCACACTTGGCTTCTTTGTCGTTGAGTCCGGCCAAGACGCTTACAACGTCGTCTTTTTCCGCTGTCTCTTTGGGGCGGGCTTCTTATTCGCTTACTGCCTTGCCCGCGGGTTTCTTAAGGACACCGGACTGACGCGTACAACGCTTCTCATGACGCTGGCCGGTGGGGTCGCAATCGTGGCCAACTGGGTGCTACTCTTCGGTTCGTATTCTATGGCGTCCATATCGGTGTCGACGGCGGTTTACCATACACAACCCTTCTTCTTACTCTTGATCGGTGCGGTCATTCTGCGCGAGGCCATTCCGCACAATAAAATCGCATGGATTGCCTTGGCGTTCGTCGGCGTGATGTTGGTGGTTGATACCGACCTGTCGTCATTGTCCTTATCATCCGACTACGTTGTAGGTCTTGCCTTGGCCCTGTCCGCAGCCGTCCTCTATGCAGTTGCCACAATGATCACCAAGCAGCTGAAAGGCATCCGTCCACATGTGATCGCATTGATCCAAGTCAGCCTTGGCGTCGCGTTGCTTTTGCCATTCGCCAACTTCAGCGATCTGGGCTCAATTGCGGGCGTACAATGGGGCTACTTGATCATTCTGGGCGGTGTACACACGTGCCTGATGTATATCCTGATGTACTCAGCCTTCCAGAAACTGCCAACGCCAGTCATCGCCGTAATGTCCTTTATCTACCCAGTCGTCGCCATTGGTGTGGACTACATTTTCTACGCACAATCATTGAGCGAAGGCCAGTTCATCGGCATCGGCCTAATCATGTTCGGCAGTTTCGCTGTAAACCAGAACTTGCCTCTTTTCCCACGTAGTCGTTCTGCAACCAATGCAACCAATGCAGCAAAGGCAACTAAGGCAACAAAGTGAATAAGGTAACAAACACGAGTATTCTAGCCGGGGTGGGAAAACCGCCCCGGTTAGGCGTCTCAACACAGATGTCAGTTCTCAGCCGCCTTGAGCTCATAATAAAATGTCATGCCGAAACATGGTATTTTTTGGCATTTCAGCATCAATTTCGAGATCCTACGTTCTGGCCAATTTTAGATGTGACATCAAGTGGTCCGAACTGCACGCATCGGCCCGTGACAGACACGCTAGGAGCAAAAGGCCTTATTCTCTCGATTTTGCCACCTGATGAAGTGTCGCACGAAGACTGGGAGAAGATAACAGAATTCTATTGCAAAAATAGTGGGAAAGGCAGGCCTCTTCTTGTTGGTCAAAAGTTGGGGAGCGAAACAATAGGGTCTTCGCCCATCTGGCAAGATGCTAGGTTCGCGAGGAAAGGTACGTATGTAATCGGCGACTTTATGTTCCACGTGTTGGAAAAAATTCTAGGAGATTGCAACAAAAGTAGCATTGTTGCATGTGTGGGTACGCCCAGTTTTGCAACAAAATTCGACAACGATTAAGGCAAATATTAAATACAAACATTTGTTAAAGCGTTTCGCGAGGCCTTATTGCACGGGTCGTGAATAGCTTAAAGGGGCAAGGGCAAGATCTGTCAAAAATTACGCAGCGTGAAACCCATCACCAACTTTTGCGGTTAGCTCGAGCTTAAGGCGCAAGTACTCAAAACCTGACGACGGAACGCGATCAACTTGGACTGCGGATGAACGCAGGTGCCAGATGATCCATTTTCCGGAGAAAACACCAGAACAGATTTCTATATGCTTTCCTGCTCATCTACACATGAACCTTCTCCCAGTTGTTCAAGGGCAAGGCATGGGTGCACTGCTTCTTGACAAATGGATGCGATGCGCAAAACAATATGGGATTGCTGCTGTACATGTTGGCGCGATTGCAAAGAACACTAGAGCTATTCACTTTTGGCAAAAATATGGGTTTAGCGAGCTTGTCGCTCCGGCTTCAAGAACAGTCTGGATGGGCCGCTTTGTACCATGCCCCTGATGCCGCTCACTAAAGTTAAAACCACCCACCGGCAAAGAAGTAACCGATCCAATATGCTCCACCATTCAGGCCGCATCAACCCCTGATAGAAACGCACGAATGGCCGGTCATGGCCCTGATTACAAGCTGATTGAGGTTAATCCTAGGTTTAGGTCTCGCTCTGGCTGGGGCTGTCCGGTCTCAGGTCGAACGGCAGGAATGGTCACTTAGCTGCAGGTGTGGGAGAGTAATAAAGATGCATACTGAGGAATATAGTTTCATACTTGATAGGCGTCCTCAAAACCTCAAGTGGCTTGGTACGTTGGTGCTCCTGAACAGGTGGGCGTGGACTCTGCTGCCGTTAGGGCTAATCAACGATGTTCTTCTGGAACCCAATCCGCAGGCGCAGAATTCCAGAACCTATTAGGATTGTCTTCGTCCAAGCCTCGAATGTGCAGTGTTCGCAAACACGCTTCAACAAACACCACGGGCTCTTCATACGGGTGGGCAGAATAGATGGCTTCAACGACCCGAGCCACCAATACATCATCGTCTAAAATAAAGAACGAAAGTTCCATACAAGGCACTACCACGACATCTTCAGTCGCAGTGTTTCGACCACTACCCAGTGACCTGAACTGCTGTACTCCCGCTGCCGTTTTAAATGTGACACTGTCGTAATCGCCGTATCTGAGCGGGGTTTCTTTTAGAACCTGCTCCACAACTGTCTGTGCGTTTTGATCGGGGATCTGAACGGTAATCCGAAAGCCGCGCTCTGGGGTGAACCGTTCAGTGGTAAGGTTTGGAAGAGTCATGTCAATCTCCGATTGCTTCACACTCGGAATAGCAGACTTTCAAATACTTACGTGATCAAACAGTTCGCTTGCGGACGAACTGTTAAGGTCAATCAGTGCCGTCGATGAGGTTCCGTACAATGCCGAAATCACGTTCAAATATTTCATATCCAAGTGTAGTTATTGCAAGTGCTCTGCTTCCCGCGTGTCGTTCAAGCCAGTTCATTTTCAAGGCTTTTTCCATAAGCGCGGTCGCCAACGGCCCAGATATATGGTGCCTTCTCTCTGTCCAGTCGAGGCACAGCTTCACGGTAGGTTTTTTAGATGTACTTAGGTTTGGTACATCGATTTCCAACTTGTTGAAAAACGCCTCACCTGCTGCGTCGATTGCAACGACTTCACCCTGTATGCGTAATATACCCAAAGCAACCAGGCGGTTGGTGATCAACACTCCCAACCTGCCAGCAATGTGGTTATAGCAACTGCGGGCTCGCAGGGTATTCGCTTCGGGCAGCTTTTGATTCTTAGCACGATGCAGGTGATCCGTAGGAGATAGGCCTGCCAAAGCCTCAAGCACGCATGCTACGTCTTCGCTTGCAATCCGGTGGTAGACGCAACGACCACTACGGATAGAAGACGTCAATCCAGCTGCTTGAAGTTGTTTGAGATGCACACTCGCGGTTTGAGCGGAAATTTTGGCAGCGCAGGCCAACTCTTTGTTGGTAAACGCACGGCCATCCATCATTTCGCAAAGGATGCGAGAACGGCTTGAGTCTGCAAGCGCTGCGCCGATAATGTCAAGTCTGGGCTCTGCTGTCATGATAGGACATTACCGCCAGAATGTTGCTAAAGCGAGAGGAGACGGTCAGTTGGGGAACGACTGATTGAGATAACAAAGGGCTCAATCAGTCTGAAACTTTAATACTCAAAAAGCTGGTGTTAAGAGCAGATGTGTCGCAGCCAGTATACAACTTTATATATTGGTGGGCATCTCATATCGGCTGTTTTTTGCTGCTTGGGGAGCCTGTCGATATGAAAGCTTATTACCCTCCCACAGCAAGCTGACCAAAATCGACCTATGGTTGAAGCTACGCGTTGGTCGGAAGCTCCTAGCTTGAGGTTGAATGGCCGCTAATGGTCAGTTGAGTAATTCCATATCGCCCATAAGAGCTACTGTAGAAGCCTTCGGGTGAGCCTGTCTCAACCCATGATGGAAATGCCCGAAGGACCGCAGTTGGCCCCTTCAGACAGGGCCAGCTAGCGCCAATAGAAGCTGCAGGGTGAGATTACAGTTAGTTTGCATAACCGGAATGAGCCTCGAATCTCAGGTACTTTTAAGTGTGAGCTTCAAGACTGTTTGAACGCAGTTGAGAATATGGCAATCTGAGCTAATCATAGTGAAGTATTACAAGAGCTGGTTGCATAATGTCATCACTTGCCGTTGTTCGTCGCCTAATGCCGGAATGGGGTACGACTTATGGCCCTCCAACTGATGGTCCTTTTCCCGCGGTACTGGTCCTACATGGATCTGAAGGGAGTTATTCTGGCTGGTCTCATCGAACAGCAGCTGTCCTCGCCGCTTCTGGTTTCCTCGCTTACCCGCACGGGTACTCGGTTGGTGGTAATGCTTGGAACGCAGGATCGATTGAAAACGTCGATCTCGCACGTACTGCCGAAGCCATTCATGCTCTTCGTGAGTTTGAAGCCTGTGATGGACGTGTCGCCCTATATGGTGTCTCACGAGGTGCTGAACATGCATTGCTCGTCGCATCACTCATGGCACAGAAAAAAATCAAGGGAATACCTGAAGCGGTAGCATGCCTGTCTGCGCCTGACGTCGTGTGCGGAGCATTTGATGCGAAAGCTTATAGGGATTCTGGAGATCCCGGTTGGCAGGCTTGGGATTACGCTCGCCGCGCCTGGTGCTGGGATGGAGATTCCGACAGTCTGCTACCAACGACACAAATCCCTATTGAAGCATATGCTGAACCATTATTCCTTGCCGCGGGCCTAAAGGATACCACATGGTCGCCGGAGATGACGAAACGTTTGGAAGCTCGTCGGAACGAAAGCCACTTGCCAGTAGAGGCGCATTACTATGAGGTAGAGGGGCATGTGCCTGGCAGTCGAGGGGAGAATAAGCATCATGAGTTGTTGATCGAGTTTCTGGATCGCCATTTGATCCAAAAGGGATAGATCATGACGAGGCAGCAATGAACAGGTCGATCGTAAAACCGACTAATTTGTCCCGTTTTGAAACAGAAGGATAATTTTGACGTGCATGAAAATATGGAAACCTGATTAAATACTTATAACTTATTGCGCACACGAATTCTCAACGCATTTCCTAAAGGAAGTAAAATGTCTCTCGATACTTTATTGGAGTTTACGGTTGCGAGCATTGTCATCACGCTAATCCCAGGCCCCAGCGTACTTCTTGTTACAAGTCAAGCTCTGACCAAAGGGCGACTAGCAGCCCAAATGTGCATCCTAGGTGATGTAATCGGAACCATTGTTTTGATTATTATTTCATTCATGGGGTTAGGGGCGATTCTGGCGACATCTGCAATATTATTTCAATTAGTGAAATGGACTGGGGTTCTGTATCTCGCTTACTTGGGATATCGGCAGATTATGGATTCTCGGCATTTGTTACCCATGGAGTTCGCTTCGGATGCTGACCTGACCTCTTCTTGGAAGAGCTTCTGGATCGGTTCCATTACTGCTGTTTTTAACCCGAAAGCCATCGTTTTTTATATGGCTTTTCTGGCCCAGTTTATCGAACCTACTAATAATACGGTGCTGCAACTGGGAATTCTTATCCTGATTTCCGTCTCTGTGATTTTCATCTTGCTTTCACTCTATGCCTTGATTGCAATGAAAGCGAGGAAACACTTCACAAGTAAACTTTTCAGGAAGAGAATTGGATATACAGGCGGTGGCCTTATGATTACCGGCAGCATCTGGATGGCGGCAACTCGATAAAAAACAAAATGTAATGTGGTAAACCTATAATTGTCTCGAGTGCGCGAGGGGTAATACCCAGACTGGCGGTGACCGTCTCCTTTAGGTCAGCTAAAGATCTCTTCCTTGTGGTTGGGCGAAGAGGAAATTGGTTCTTAGAGCAGCTGAGTAATGGTTTAACAAATCTGTACTCAACCATTGATAGAACCGCTCGAATGGCAGCTCATGGCCCTGATTACAAGCTGACTGAGGTCAATCCTAGGTTTAGGTCTCGCTCTGGCTGGGGCTGTCCGGTTTCAGGTCGAACGGCGGCAAAGGTCACTCAGCAACATGCCTGTAATCAGGGCCGAAAGATGCAACCGCGCTCAGGCCCGTGTCGAAAATCCTTCACATATGCGGACCTTCGAGCGGTTCTATCAAGGGTTGAATTAGCTCGCTTGGAGGCTTTCAGCTGCTCCTATAAGCGCTCTGAGGTCACTTGGTCGGTCTAAGCGTTCACTCATTGCTGACCCAAGTGCCAGAACTAAATTCATCACTGCGGATATTGATGCAATACGCAGCATTTATTCCATCGCGATTTCGACAAAGTAGACCAAGCCGACCTTGACACCCCTGCTTGGACCGGTAAATCTCGCTTGAGAAAAATTGGGGGCGAAATGGTAAATATCAGAGAAGCAGTGCGCGAAGATGCACAAGCTATGAGTGCGATATTGGCGGTTATTTTAGAATCACAAGGTAGCGACAGGCCTAGGTCAACGGCTCACGTTCTTTCCCAGTATGTCGAACACCCCGATAGAATTAGATGCTCAGTCGCCCTTGACGAAAACAACAACATTTTGGGCTTCCAATCACTGAGAAGAGCAAGCGCTGGAAATGTTTATGACCTGCCAGCTGGCTGGGGGATTATTGGCACCTATGTCAGTGCGACGGCATCTCGAAAGGGCGTTGGCAGAGCACTCTTTACTTCCTCATTGGAAGCCGCAGGAACTGTCGGTTTGAGCCAAATTGATGCAACCATCGGCGAGATGAACGAATTGGGGCTGGCCTACTACGAAGCAATGGGATTTTGCACCTACAGAGTTAAACCGGGCGCAATCTGCAAAAAGCTAACTGTTTAATCCGCAAACTAGCAGGGTGGTAAAGTCATCTCCAAACAGTTGATGACCACCAGCACGCACCATCCAGAATTACACGACTTACGCCGCTTTTACCTTGCCCCCGCCGATGCCTCTGAGCTCTACAAACCGTTAGACTTCACGCTCCTTGCAGCGCCAGAGCCGTATGATGGAACGCCCAACAAAACCCTCTACCAGCGTTAACAACGGGCGGTGGTTTCAACTGGTGGTCGCAACACTTTAATCTTTGAATAAAGATGGAGTGTTCGACATGACGTATCGCCGCCGTATTTACTATTCTGCCGCACAACGAGCCGAGATTTGGGATCGATGGCAGCG
>NZ_LMCF01000134.1 GCF_001623075.1 Pseudovibrio sp. Ad37 | reverse complement strand
ACAGTAGGAGAAGCTAAAAAATTGTTAAAAAATATCAATTTAGCAAATATAACTTATAGTGACGAACTTCCTTTATCCCCTTTACATTGGCTATTAGCTGATAAAGAAAAATCAATTGTCATTGAAAGTATGAAAGATGGACTTCATATATATGATAACCCTGTGGGCGTTCTTACCAATAATCCTTCATTTGACTATCAATTATTTAATTTAAACAATTATCGTGTCTTATCGAGTGAAACTCCTAAAAATAATTTTTCAAATCAAATAAGTTTGAATGCCTATAGCCGCGGTATGGGAGGGATAGGCTTGCCTGGAGATTTATCCTCAGTATCTCGTTTTGTTAAAGCGACTTTTACGAAGCTGAATTCTGTATCTGGAGATTCAGAGTCAGAAAGTATTAGTCAATTTTTCCATATCTTAGGTTCAGTAGAACAACAAAAAGGTTTGTGTGATGTTGGTGATGGAAAATATGAATATACAATTTATTCTTCTTGTTGCAATGTTGACAAAGGAATCTATTATTATCGAACATATGAAGACAGTCAAATT
>NZ_LMCF01000133.1 GCF_001623075.1 Pseudovibrio sp. Ad37 | reverse complement strand
CCTTGGTTGGCACAAAGCCAGCAGACGAACCTGCTAGATGAGAGCTGTTCGCCTGCTGGATTTGTGCCAACCAAGGTGGGTCAATTTTAAATGATGATGCCGGATCAATTTTGAACGCTCATTGACAATCAAAGACCTCCACCTGTGATGGAGGCTTTTCTTGTTTAGAGCTGAAGGGAGCCTTGCCGCTTCCTTCAGCAGGTTTGCGTTAAGAAATAACCTTTAAAAGTTATAACGTAAACCAACTTGAACGAGGTGTGCCGATAGATGGGTTTTATCGTCGTAGTTATTTACTGGCTGATCCTGGATTGTGAAATCTGCAGAGCGCAAATAGTCGTAGCTTGCGATCATATCTATATTTTCATTTACGCTATAAGAGACGCCGGTTCCCACTTTCAGCAATGCGACCAGGTTCTCTTTGGTTTTGAAACCTAAAGACTTGCCTTCTTCTGTGGTGATGTTTCCAACTTGCGGGGTCAAAACACCACCACCTATACCGGCGAACGCAGAAATTTTGTCGGTGAAATGATAATCGCCATAAACTGACAAAACTCCGTAGGTGCCGGAGACACTCCCGCTCGAACGTTTGTAATCGATAAAATCGCTTGTATCATTCTTTAAGTAGCCGATGTCCGCTTGAAGGCGTAAAAACTCGTTGAAACGATAACCGGCATTTGCTGAGAAGCTGTAGCCATTATCGAAATCAATGGTATATTTTCCGAACTCTGGATGTTTTGTTTTAGCATCGGGAGCAATTGCTAGACCACCGGAAAGCCCTAAGTAGACATTATTGAGTAACTCTTCAGCTTGTGCAGGAAGCGCTACTGCAGAAGTGAGTAGCGTGGCGCAGAGCAGTTTTTTGTATTGTTTCATTTTGACCCGACTTAATTTAGTTATTTTTTGAAGCTTCTTTTAAAGAAAGCCAACATGCGAACGAGTATCGGGAAATATGTTTTGTAGGTGTATCGTTTGACACACTCAGTCTGAGCGTTGACTTGAACGTCTGCCGTTTTCGGGCAGCTTGCCCCAACTCCGCATGAACGGGCGGTACCTATACTTAACTCAGTTGAGTACAGGTGTCTGACAACAGTGTGTTGAAGCCGATCCCCTCTCCCCTGCCCACCAACCCCATGCCTTTATGGGGTTATTCCATTTCCTCTCATTGACACCCGCTGCAAGACGGCGCATCCTCATGGTGAGGCGTCGAAACCTCTCACAGAGCGGTCACCGCTGCCGTTTATTGGCGGTCTTTTTGTGTCTGGAGTTAGGTCTTCAAACGCAAACTCTCGCTTATGGGCGGGAGGGCGGTGAATACAATACCCTTCGCGGGGGAATAAACCCGCCTGTCTCTGTCAGGTTTCGAACCTCCCGCTCGCCAGTGGGTTGTCGAAAGCTTTCTGTCGAGTGGTTTGTTCAACAAGCCAACAGAGAAGGCTTAATGATGACCAAAACTGAAGATGAGAAAAGTGCCCATATGTCCCTTCGCAATGAAGTGGACCAGCTCAACCTTTCATCCAGCCACCTCAAAAATCTGGTGTATTCAATGAGTGTGGTGATGAGTGAGCGCATGGAGCACACGCAGGAATATGAAGCGTTGCTGACGCTGTTTGATACTGTGCGCAGCCACATAGAAGATGTGCAGGGATGTAGCGAGAAGATATCGGAATTGCTCGAACCTTGCGCGCTGGACCTCACCAAAACCTAACAAGCATAGAGCGTGTTCCGTTTGATTGAGTTCAATCAAACGACAAGAATTCGCTCAAAATAAAGAAGCTAGAGCATGAGGCGTGAATGCAAATGAACGCGGGTATGCTCTAGAGAGCGAGCAGAGGTAGTCCCTCTGCTGAACTTGCCTGAGAGGCAATGCGCTTCTCAGGCTTTTATCTAAGGTTTGCTTAGAACTGCACCGGCACAGTCTCGCCAGTAGAAATCTTACACTCGCCAACGCCGCCATCTGAGAATCCAGAGCTTGGGTTGCTCAAAGTGATCTGGCACTGCATGGAGCGAGCAGCGCTGAACAGCACGCCTTTGGCTCTTGAATTGTACGTGGTGGAAGAGCTGGAAGAGAAGAAATCATCGTCGTCATCGTCATAAAAGAACCCGTCTTCGACGCTCTCGGTCTGCTTTTTCTCAGTCACCAGCTTGCCGGTGAAAAACTCGCCGCTGGAAAGAGTAGCCACAGCAGAAGCAGCGCCATCATCGAGGAATTCTTCCGTCACCTGAAAAGTCACGCTCTGGGAGTTCTTGCCGTCTTTGCTGACAACACGTCCCTGCCCAGTTGTTGTGGACTGACAACCCGCCAGAACTGCAACAGCAGCGACGCACACACCGATCTTTAAAATAGTCTTCATTGTAGTTCACCAATCCCGAATAGCTAAATGTCGGTTTTGGCTGTCTGGAAGTCGGTTCATACAACGCAGTCACCACAGCCAAAAGCCCCTGATCTGGCTGTAGGTCAGGGGCAACTTGGTCGGCAATCACAAAAAGCACAGTGTGAGAAAAATTTCGCTCTCTAAAACTCGACTGAGAACGACCCGCCAGTGGAGAGCTTGCACTGCCCAACACCACCATCAGAGAACCCACCAGCCGGATTGGAAAGCGTCACAACACAGCGCATGCTCCGTTTTGCGCTGAACAAAACACCGCGGGCATAAGGGCTGTACGTGGTTGAAAAGGTGGAGACGAAGAACGGCCCGTCATCAAACCCGTCAAAATCATCGAAGTCGTCGAAATTATCAAACCCGTCATCGAAGTCGCTTTCTCCGATGTTGGTGGTTTGGCTCTTCGCGGTCACGAGCTTGCCGGTGAACACCTCTCCATCAGGCAGTGTCGCTGTCGTTGCTGCGCCACCACTGCCAAAGAAGTTTTCCGTCACCTCAAAGTCAACGGCCTTGCCACCCAAACGACCTTGTCCGGGTGTTGTTGTCTGGCAACCAATCAGACCAGCAATGGCAACCACGCACAAACCTGTCGTGAAAAAGCGTCTCATTCTGCGTTCCAATCCCGAATTAAAATGCAAACATGTCGGGGCAGAATTGCAGAGAAATATTGCCAAACGTATTCAAACATCGCTTGCAACAAGCGCTGAAGCATCGGCAAAAATGCACTCCAAAAGCCTATTTTTTCTTGCCTTGACGCATTGCACCTCGTCGCTTGAAAATGCCTTTGCGTTTTTTGGTGGTGTGCTGTTTCAACATCCGTTCCATGTTGGCGATGAGGCTGTTGAGGAAGCCAAACTGCACCTCTGCTTCCATAACCTTGCCTTTGCTCAGGAAGCTCTCAATTTTGTAGGCCCCTTCGCTGGCTGTTTCGTTGTTGTCCAAGAATATGGCCAGATCGTCATCATTCTGAATGACGCTGCGTTGACCGTGGAGTTTGTTGATGGTCTCAACCAGCTCCTCAACTTTGATCTGATACCCCTCAATCTTGGCGGCGGTGCGCTGTCCACGTTCAAAAGCGATGCGCACACTGTCCATCGTAATCTCGGCATTCTCCAGTGCATCTTGAGCAGCGTTTGAACCAAGTTGGGTTACGGCTTGTTTGAGGTAAGCTTCTGCAGTCTTAAACATGCTCTCAAAATTGGAGAGTTCCTCGGCATTTTTGAAGATATCCTTGCGCTTACCGTAAGATTTGAGTTCACGCTGTATCTGCTCAATGCCAATCGCAACGGCTTCATCTTGATCGAGGTTCTGCGCTTCACTTTCTTCTTCTGTAACTGGCAGGGTTGCGGCCTGTAACATCTCTTCAAGGACCGCCACGCATTCGTCAAACTGGGCAAACTGCTTCTCCGCTTCCTTCCCTTCATCTACTTTCAGATGATCCAGCATGATCTGGGTGCAAACCAATGCCATCGCATGAAACTTTGCATAACGCTCAAGAAGAGCCTCATTCCCGTCAAAGCGATCCTGCGCTGCAAATAGCCGCGAAAGCTTCGACTGCCTGTCAGAAACGTCTATGATTAGGTCTGAACGGAGGTTATCCTTCGTGTCGCAAAGTGTATCATAGGCTTCCTCAAAAGCTCTCCGGTCATCCTCAATCTTGTCCATCATAGTTTTGGCAAAGCCGGCGAGTTGATCTTTGATCGCCTTGCGGAGATTGCTCAGCGTTTCCTGAGCTGTTTTGTAAGAGGCATCAAATGAAGTCAGGTCGATGTCCCAGGCATCAAACTCAGCGCGTTTTTGATGAGTTCCGGCAATAATGTTCTCGTAGTACGCCGCACCTTCAGACAAACCATTCAACAATGAACTCAGGATTTGGCGGCTGTTGTCCTGTATCTTCTGTAGGATGACCAGATCTTGTTTTGCCGTAGAAAGAGATGCACGCGCGCTTTCCAAGTCATCTCCGGCAAGCGCTGTGCTACCTTCTTCATGATGTTGCATCGCGCCAGCGTAGGCTGCCTCCAGATCAGCCACGTACTCATCAACACAAAGCGGCCGTGCCTGACTGAAGATCGTATTGATAGCTGCGCGGACCTGATATAACTGCTGCGCCAGTTCAGCCTGCTCCGCACTACGTGGATCAACAGGTTCTTCATCTGTTGCTTGTTGTTGCGCTGGGTTCGGTGCGGGTTCAGCTTTTCTTTTCTTTTTCTTCCGTGGTGTCTGCGTAACGCAGCGTTCCAGATTTGCCAGAGCGACCTTGAGATTGCTCAAAATGGCCCGTGCATCCCTCACTTTACCTTCTGCAATCAGCCCTTCCACCTGAAAGGCGAAATCATTGGCAATGCTGTTGTAGCTCAGGAAGTCGTTTTTATGGTCAGGATCTTGCAGAGCGATCCCTTGCTCATACACAGCATTGATCCGGTCTTTCGCAGCTTCGGCATCTGCAAGATAACCCTCAACTTTTGCAGCAGTATTCGCGCCGCGCTCATAGGCAATTTCCATGGAATCGAGCGTAATACGAGCATTGTCGAGCGCTTCTTCTGAGGCCTCAAACCTCTTCCGTTCCATAAGGACCGATGCTTGCTCGGCGAAGCCTGCAGCCTTGTCATGCAGGTTGGTGTAGATCAACCGCTCTTCATTGTCTCTGAAGACACTGCCCATACTGTCGTAATCTTCAAGTTCCACATTGATACGTGCAATTGCCTTTTGCAGCATCTCCCGGGCTTCAGCTTCAGTCGCAGCAGTGTTGACCTGCGGCATCCACTGCAAGCCACGGGTTTCTTTCTCCAGTTTTTTCAAACCATTGCGCGAGTTTCCAATCGCCTGATCAGCTTCTTCAACCCGCTGGCCTTCCCTGCATGCCTCTGCATATTCAATGAGTGCACTCACCTCACCGCAAAGAGCATCAAACCGAGTCAATTGCTTTTTGCCAAACTTCTCGTCGGCTTGCGCATATCTCTCAAAGTCTTTGCGCGTGTCTGCAAGCGGCTCAAGTGCGCGGCGAAGATCTGCAATCTGCTCCGCCTGAATCTGAAGCATTGCTTCCGCTTCAGTTATGTAGTCCTGCATGTCCGCTGCACTATCGCGAATGTCCCTGATGCTTTCTTGGGCGCTATACGCATTCTTGGCCAGCAGGGCTGTCTGTGCACTCAAAATGTCTGTACGAGCTGATTGATATGCCGCTTCAAAAGAGGGAAAGTTGACACCGTGGTTCTTCACGAGATCCCGTTGATCATTAAGCCCCTCAACAGAACTTTCGAGAGCAGTGACATCACCGGTAAGCCGTTTGATCTCCTCCTCATCAAAACCCTCTGGTGGTGATATCTCAAGCTCAGAAGTTCCAACAACCGCCTGCAACAACACCTGCTGCGCTTGCGCGATGAGCTTCTCTGTTTCCTGCAATGCCTTCTCACAGTCCTTACCGCGATTGCTAAGGACAGCGTCATTTGCTTTCTTTGCCGCATCAGCTGCTTCGCCACAGGCTTTATCGAAAGCACTTTGCTGGTCTGGGGTGTTATCTAATGTCTCGCGCTGACCAGCCAAATCCTGAATTTCTCGCTGAGCGATCGACACCTTGAGTAAGAGTGTTGTGCCAGCTGCATCCGCATAACGCTTAGCGCTGTCCATTGCCTCCCTGAGAACCGCATATCTCTCTTTTGCAACCAATAGAGTTCTGTCGACCTCTGACACCACATAACCAGAGATCGCTCTGTTCATCTCCGTGAAGTTGTCTTGCACAGCGTCGTAAGCCTTGTCGACCGCAGACAAATCCACATTCCAAAGCAAGATTGGTTCACGTTCTTTGTAGACATCCTCAACGCGTTTTTGTTGTAATGCCGCGGTTTTCTTAAGCTCGACCAGCTCCTCAACCGCATTACCGCGCCCTTTTTGATAAGCAGCTTGCATTGTTTTCAGATATTGATCTGCTTTGTCTACATGAGCTTTGATCCCACCAAGATCCGTGAAACCATTCTCATCTTCTTTTCTAACCAAATTTTGAGTCCGCTCAATCTGCTCTTCTCCCAGCTCCTTAGCTGCTTCAAAGAGATCCTGGCTCTCATCGTCTTCGGTGAAAACAGGTTTCCGTTTTCCGGCAACCCTGATGGACTTGGCAATATTTCTCATGCGCTTGTAGAGAGTGCCGAGCTCCGCATCATGAGCTTTTTTGCGTGCAGTCAGCTCATCATCTGGTTCCGTTTCGGTCTGCGGAGTGACGTCCTCGTTGCTTTCAGTTGTTGCATCAAGGGAAACATCGTCGAGCGGGACATCCTCAAACTCATCTTCCTCAGTGGGATCTCCTTCCACCAAGGGGAATTTCCATTGCAAATGCCTGAAGACCTTTTGAGCCCACTGGTGTTGTTCTGGTGAGAGTTTGTTGTCTGGCATAGGAAACTCCACAACGAGATGATTTTGTTGGCTCTAACTTAGTCGCTGTTGCTTCCTGATTTGACGCTTATTCGGGAGCATCCTGAGAGATTTGAGTGATCTGGTGAAGATAGAATTGTGCGGGATTACAGTTTTTGAAATAAATGGGAGAGTTACTTGCCTTCACCGAGTATCTCACCTAGTAAAGCCTCGTAATTTGCAAGCAGGGCTGCCACATGTCTGAGAAACAACCCATTATCGTTATTGACCGTGAAACCGGCAGAGAGTTTGAAGAAACGGTTCTGGGGGAGAAGTGGATCCGTTGGGCCTATCAGGATTCCAGCTCAAGCCTGATCGAAAAGCTGCTGTTCCGCTCCGCTGCGCTCAGCAAGGCCATGGGCTGGTATTACGACAGCCCGCTTTCCAAAGGCAAAATCCAGAGCGCGATTGATGAGTTAAACATCGACACAGCAGAGTTTGCAGACCCGCAGGAGAGCTTTGCGTCTTTCAACGAGTTCTTCATCCGTCACCTGAAAGAAGGCACACGCCCGTTCGATACTGGCGCAGACACCATCGTCAGCCCGGCGGACGGTCGTGTATTGGTCTTCCCTAAGTTGGATGAAGACACCTTCACCCCAGTGAAAGGCCATCCATTCTCCATCCGCAAAATGCTGCCAGATATCGCAGATCGCTTTATCGGTGGTTCACTGGCAATCGTGCGCCTGTGCCCGGCAGATTATCACCGCTATCACTTCCCTTGTGCGGGCGAAATTGTTGATGCAAGAGACTTTCAAGGTGCCTACCACTCTGTAAACCCGATTGCTCTGGGCGCTGGTCCAGATGTGTTTGGCGAAAACAAACGCAGCTACACACTGCTCAAGACCGAAAATGCGGGCACCATGTGCTACGTGGAAGTCGGTGCGTTTGGTGTCGGTAGCATTGTAAATACAAAGACTTCTGGCCACATCGCTAAGATGGATGAAAAAGGCTTCTTCAAGTTTGGTGGCTCAACAGTTGTTGCCGTGTTTGAGCCGGGTGCGGTAAACTTCAGCGAAGATCTTGTCGCCAACAGTGCTGCAGGTAAAGAAACTCTGGTTAAAGCCGGTCAGCCCTTCGCAACGGTTGCCTGAGAAAATCTCCAGATCGCCTAGCATAAGTTGTATTTATCCAGCGTGGCTCTTCGTCCAGACTGTCGGCTTCGCTAACAGACTGGACGGGACTATGCCATCTTCACTTATCACTCAGGACCATATCGATACCTATCAGCGCGAAGGTGTCGTACTGATCAAGGGCCTCTTTAAGGATCATGTAGATCTGATCAGGGCTGGTATTGAGCGGAACATGGCAGAGCCGGGAGAATATGCAGCAGAAAACCTGAAGGAAGGCGAGGGCGGTCGCTTCTTTGATGACTACTGCAACTGGCAGCGCATTCCTGAGTTTGTCGAGGTGGTGAACAACTCACCAGCGGCAGAAGCAGCAGCAGACCTGATGCAATCCCAAACCGTTCAGATGTTCCACGACCACGTACTCGTCAAAGAACCGGGAACCTCCAAAGCAACGCCATGGCATCAGGATGGACCCTACTACTTTGTTGAGGGACAGCAGACCGTCAGCTTCTGGTCACCAATGGACGCGGTAACCGGCGCCACCTTGCGCAGTGTTGCTGGCTCTCATCTTTGGGAAAAGTCCGTGCTGCCAATTCGCTGGCTGTCCGAGCAGAACTTTTATCGCGACAGCGACGAGTACATGCCAATCCCGGACCCGGATGCAGAAGGCATGCCGATCCGCGAATGGGAGATGGAACCGGGTGATGCAGTCGCGTTCAACTATTACACCCTGCACGGCGCACGCGGTAATACCACAGAACAGCGCCGCCGCGCATTCTCGCTGCGTCTGCTGGGCGATGATGCCCGCTATATCGAACGCCCGGGCCGCACATCCCCGCCATTCCCGGGTCATGATATGAAGCCTGGGCAAATCCTGCGAGAAGATTGGTTCCCAATCATCTATAAGCGCTAACGATAGTAGAGAAGGAGTGCAGTCAGGAAACTGCACTCCCCAAGCTTTAGCTCCTACCAGCATTCAGAGCTTCAGGCTTGAACTCCAGCACCCAACACGTTTTCAGATGACCTTTCCTGAAGACGTTTTTGGTTTCACTGTGATACTGAACTTCCCGCAGCTCCAGAAAATCTGGCAGGGACTCTTGAGCCTGAGCGTCCTTGGCAAGCAGCTCACCCCATTCCCGTGCCAACTTACTTGGCTTATCAACAATCTCCGCACCCAAGCTGGCTTCACCGGTTGGTTTCAGGATGAGTTGAGCTCGCATTTCTGGCTCTAACAACGCCCGCAAGGTGCCTGTCACTCCCGGAAATTCATCATGTGCCTGAGGAGCTGTTGCCCCAGCTTCCTGCGTTTCCGGGTCTTCAACCGTAACGGTTGTGTGAGCTGGTTCAGGAGCAGTCTTCTGCTTCACAGAAATCAGATACTCGCTCTTCTTACCTCCCTCAGGTCGTGTGACAGAAACATCAAACAACGCGACCCATGGCTGCTCAGAGATCCATTTCTGGATCTTCTTCAGGCTTCCGCCAGATTTTTCAATCCGCGCATGAACGTCATCGCGAACATGCTCCATCAGCTTGTCCAGCGCAAAGTGGGCCTTGCCAAAACTCATCAGCAGGCCATTACCTTTTGTGCTCAAGAAGGTGTTCAGACGCTCTCTCATAGAAGAAAGCTCGCTGGACTGCTTGGTTTGACTGTCTTTCAATTCATTCAGATTGACAGTCAGCGATGCCAGGTTTTTGGCAGCAGCTTGCGGCAGCGCTCTCATCTTGCCGATCTCTGACATGGTATGAGAGGTCGGCTTGTACTCCACCACCCAGGCAGGCTCAAGCATATCGTTCTCAATCAGAAAGCCTTCAATCTTGTGATAGCGAACCTGCTTTAGGATGAAGTAGTCTGGCAACATGGCCGAGATGTTATCACCTCGTTGCTTAGCCGCTACGAGCGTGCTGCCCCAAGCCATCGCCAGATCACTTGGCTTTTTGACAATCGGCAGATCATCTACGCCATCCTCACCAGTCGGCACCAGTTTCAGGGCCTCCATCATCTCCTTGGAGCGCAGACCATTCAGAACCAGCTGAGGTTTATCGCGCAACTCACTCTTCGTCAGTCTCTGCTGCGGAACCACATCACTGTTGTCGAAGAATGTACTGTTGCCTACTGTTCTCGGAGCAGGGTCGTGACGCAGCTCTGTGTTGATGTCGTAATATCCGCCATCTTTCTGAATGGAAACGGAGATCAGCGCCGCCCACGGCTGCTTAGCGATCCATGCCTCAGTTTTCTTGACGCTGTGATGGTCCGCCAGATGCTGCTCTGTCAATTGTGATGCCACCTCACGCAGGCTGGCCAACGCGTACTGCGCCCGGCCATTCTCATGAGAGAGGCTCTTTGTGCTGGAAAGGATCGCATCACCAAAGCTCATGGCTGCCAGCAAATCATTGCTGGCATTCAGCGCTTCACTCAGTTGCTTGGAAGTCGCCATCCGATAAGCAACAATATCTTTCTCGATATCATTCAGATAATGCACATCCTGCTCGATCACAGCGTTTGCTCTGGCAGTATCGACTGCTTCACTCAAACCCTTGCTAAAAGCATTTTGGCGTAAGAGCGCGTTGACGTTGCCAACAACTTCTTTGTTCAGGGCTTTCAGGTTCTGGCTTAGGAACACCAGCAGCTCTTTGTGATTACTGGACAAATCCTCTGGTGCAGCCAGTGCCGCGACCTTCAGGAAGGCAAGAAAGCGAGGATCATGAGCGGTATCTTCAAAGACTTGTTTAGCCAACGCACGTGCATCATTGTCCAGCCCGGTTCTGAACTGCATACGCAGATATGTGTCAGCCTTGTCTTGAGCCATACCCAAAAGACCTGTGATCAGTCGTTGCTTTTTTGCTGCTTCCGGTCCTTCATGTGCAGTGCCTGTCGGGTCATTGATAAAGGCCGTTTTCTTTTCTTGATACGCTTGGAATTTCTGCTCAAGTTCGGGGCTCACCGCCAAATCTAACTCATGCATAGCCAGCATTGCTGGATGTGGTTTTAACTCCAATGGTTCGCTGCGTGGCTGAGGTGTAGATGGTTGCTCAACAGTCTCCAACTTAGGGTGTCCAACAGCTTGTGACGTGCCGTTGACAGCAGCCGTCTGGCTTCCCTCAGGCTTGGGAGTGTCAACAATAACGTAGTCGCTCAGATCAGGATCTGAGCCCAAATGATCAAGTGTGTTCGCATGCGCAGCGAGCGGAGGCACTGCTTTAGTCGGAACCGTCTTTGTACTTTGCTGCGAGGATGCCGCGGTATTGCTCGCGCCATGCCCCATCAACTTTTCTGAAGGCAACCGGTAGCCCTCATAGCGAAGCTTTTTCACAGCGCGTGACATGCCATCCGTTGAGTTAGAAGGTTCGCCCTCCGGTTTATGATGCTTGTGGTAAGCGAGTGAGCGCAGTTGGGGGGCCTTCGCCCCGGCTTTTGCTGGGCGGCTGTGCTGTGTAGACTTTCCGTTCAGCTCATCCAGCTGGTCCAGCAAGCGATGCACATTCTTTGGCTCGGTATGGCCCAGCTTATGTCCTTTATGGGAACTGGTTGTTTTTTTTGGTGTGGCCCCTTGTTGGTCTGGATTGACCTGAGGCTGCGAAATTTTTGAATGAATTGGAGAACGACCCATGGGACACCTCATAAATTCCCGGTGTTGGCCTCCATTGTTCAGGAGTGCCGGAACACCAACGTGAAAACAGTAAATTCCATTGATTCGTCAGAGTGATCAGGAACCAATGATCACCATGTCTGAGCCGTACTTGGGCAACGGCACATGGATTACATCGTCTGCGCTCTCTTCAGCAGAAGGCTGCGCGCGCTCCAGTCGTGCGTTTGCATCAAGCAGCAGATCAAACGCCTTGCGCATAAGCTCAACGCCACCACCCGTAGAAACCTCGGTCCAGTGAGAAACGCGCTGTCCGGTGATCGACGCGATGATATGTGGTTGAGTGAATGCGTTGCCGTTGCTTTTTAAAAGCATGAGGGCCTGGTCAGCAGAAAGGTCAACTTTGCGCAGACCACTCGTCAGTGCCATCATGATAAAATCCTCATGATGTTGGCACAAAATCAGATGACTACGCTCATCGACGCAGAAGAAATAGGCACCATTACACGGTTCTGGCAGGTCCAGATCAAAACTGGACGAAAACGCCCGAACCAACTCATCAAATGCAGTCGTCTCAGCCATGGCATACTCCTCACCATGAGTGGAAGAGATCTTGGAATGAAGATCTCAATGCAGTTGAGATTGGCACTTCTACAGAGGAGCTACTGTGCTGATCGGAACAGTTACTTTCAGAAAAAGTAGAAAACAGAGTCGGTTTGAGAGATAAGGCAAAATATAGGTTGAATTACTTATTTTTATCTATCGCTCTCATCGGAACGGTGTATGCTGGCTAAGTTAAGTTCCTACCTTTTCTCCGGCAATCCATACTTCGATGATTTCGTTTAAGCATATGTATTTGCGGGCATTACCGCTCTTCCTCACCGGCAGCGCTGCCTTGTTCACCAACTGGACAGACACTTACGTCTCCAGCTATTTCGGTGCACCCGCTGTTGCCGCGGTCGGCATCTGCGGCATGATGTTTTATGTCCTGTTTTCATTCTCCAACGGCTTTTCCATCGCAATCCAATCCTTCACTGCTGGATTTCTGACCAGTCGAGAAAACAACGAAGTGTTGGATGCGTTTGTGATCTGTCTGATCTTGGGCGTAAGCTTTGGCTTCTTGCTAACAGCAGCTTCAATCTATTTTCTCGAAGACATACTTGTTTTTATGAATCCGAACGCTGAGGTTAGAGAAGCCTCAAGGCGATACCTGGAATTCCTCCTCTATGCGACGCCGTTTTATTATATGTGCGGAGCCTCCCGCGGTCTCCTTATTGCTGTCGGCAAAGCGTGGACCGTCTCCTACATCGGCATTGGAACGCAGATCGTGAATGCCGTTGCAACTGTCATGCTGGCATTCGGTTGGGCTGGAGCTCCTAAACTGGGAATTTCAGGAGTTGGGTTCGGTACGTTTATCGCATTTGCGCTTGCAGCGGTCTTCTATGTGTCAGCAGCACTACAAGCGATCTCGCAGCAAAAACTGAGGCTTGGAGTCTTGTCTGTGCCTTTGATCATCGAGATTTTGAGGAAGGCAATCCTGTCAGCCTCTCAAAGCACAATCTACGCTCTTGGGATCTTTTCAAGCTACTGGATTGTCGGGCATCTCAGTGTTTTAGCTTTGGCCGTCTATCAGGTTATCACTCAGGCAACACTCATCCCGATTTATGTGGCAAATGCTTTGGGAAGCGTCGCGATCAGTCAGGTAGGTCAGGCAGTTGGGGCAAAAGACCTGTCGGGAGCCCAACAGGTTGGTCTGAAGATGATCTCAGGTGCTGCATATCCCATTGTGATCTACGCTCTGCTCGTCATGGTGCTCTCTGAGGATGTCCTGACCCTTTTGCTGGGAGAAGCATTGGATGAACCGCAACTCATTATGGTGTTCACTCTCTCCTGCTTAATCTTGCCAATCAACATTGCGGGAGCAGTGATGAACTATGTTCTGCAAGGTGCCCAACTGTTCGGGCGAGCCTGGACAGTCTCAGCAATCACGCAATGGCTTATATTCTTGCCACTGGCTTATGTATTCGGCGTCTCAATGAGTTCCGGATTGGCAGGTGTAATCTTCGCGGACTTTATTTATCGCGTTGGCTTGTTCCTGACGCAATACAGTTTCTGGAAAGGCTATTCCGAACTTGCATTGGCAAGAGCTTCAGCAAAAACGGGATAAACCGCAGGCCTCTTTCAGACACCTGCGGTTTATTGGCTGGGCAAGCAGTGGAGGGCTTTGCCTCAAGCTGTTGCCATCTCAGTCTCTGGTTTGTGCAAGCTCACAACAATCGCAACCGCCAAGCCGTTTGCGAAGTAGTAAGCGGCGTCCAGGCCGGTAAAGCCGAAGAGGAAAGGAGCCAACAGGAAGAGCGCACCAACTGCTCCATCAACGGCCAGATGTAAACTGTAAGGCAGCACACGGAGCACACCGAACTGATGATCTGTCAGAAGCGTCAAGATCAACGCTGCTGCGCCTGTGCCAACCGATAGCCAGAGTGCCAATGGGTTGGCTGCTCCAAGACCAAGAATGAAGGGCAAACCGATCAACGCAAAGGCAACGGGATAATCCAGATAAGCATGGATGCTTTTTGTAACGAAACGGAGGGACATGACAGGGTTCCTTTTTGACTGTGTCGGTCTTTCGTTTTAGGCACAGTCAGATTAGGAGAAGCCCCCGTTTTGCTCAATTTCAGGACGTTCAAAGAAATATGCAGATCGTTCAGAATGGATATCAATATGGAACAATTAAGCTGATTTTATTCAATGAGATGTGCGATACGCTGCTGGTGTTAAACCCACTTCCTTTTTGAAAACCCGCGTAAATGCAGATTCAGAAGCATACCCGGCAAGCGCTGCCACTTCAGACACGCTCATCTGATCATCAACCAAGCCCTGCTGAGCAATCTGCATGCGCCAACTGGTCAGGTATTGCATGGGCGTAAGGCCCATCTTGCTGGAAAACTGCGTCGCAAATCCTGTTCGCGAAAGACCTGCCTCCCGCGCTAGACCCTCTACACTCCACTCGCGCGCAGGCGCCTTATGAAAGGCTGCCAGCGCTCTACTCAACTGCGGATCAGCAAACCCGGCAAGCCCGAGGTGCTTTTCACCTTCCTGCTCAATGAAACTGCGCAGTGCCTGAGCAAACAAAACCTCAGTCATTTTTAGTGCGATCAGATCACCGCCAAGGCGCGTGCCATGTGTTTCATCTCCGATCAGCCGCAGTGTGGCCTCCATCCAACGCCCTGCGGCTTCTCCGTAGTTTGATATATGGATGTAATCAGGCAGCTGATCAAAGATGAGATGGCGAGCATTGCGAGCAAGCGAGATGTGACCACAAATTAATTGCGTCTCACGTTCATCCTGCTCTCCGCCGTAAACCAACACACCTTCACCGTTGTAACCGGAAAGCTCCAGAACACGATCCAGCGGCAGGATGACTTCCTCTTCAGAGCGCCCGCAATAGATGTCATGCGCGGCACCATGAGGAACGATCAATAAGTCACCTTGGGCGAGCAACACCTTCTTGCCGGTCTCCTTCACCCGCACCATGCAATCCCCTCGGTGGGCAAAGTGAAAGCGGGCTACATTTTCAAAGGAAGGCACGGCAACGC
Source organism: Pseudovibrio sp. Ad37 (assembly GCF_001623075.1). Classification (GTDB taxonomy): domain Bacteria; phylum Pseudomonadota; class Alphaproteobacteria; order Rhizobiales; family Stappiaceae; genus Pseudovibrio. The sequence continues at coordinate 14,428 of NZ_LMCF01000133.1, read as the reverse complement.
CCCACGGCACCGTAAAAGAGGTGCGGAAGTAAAGCGTGCCTTTGACGGAAAGGCGGGTGAGGATATCACTGAGTGTATCAAGCATCATCCAATTATGGATGAGAGGTGCTTAAACGTCTACTGCCCTGAACGATCTGATCGATATTGCGAATGATCTACATTATCTGAAATCGTATTGGCGTGTTGTAAGTTTATCCAGTTTCACAAAAGTCAGCGGTACTCGTCTTAGCTTGCGAAGCAAAATGCTTCTCTCTGTTAAGCAGAATGAAGAATAAAAAAATGAAACTAAGACAATATTGCTACATTACAGCGCTGATTATTGTAACTGGGCTGACAGCAATGCCAACAACACCTGCGTATGCTGCATCCGATCACGTACTTGAATTCCGATTTGGTGGCAGGGGGCGTAACCCAGTTGTAGACACTATGCGCAACTATATCTTGGGATGTCTGCCCAACCGAACACGGATTGAAGGTGAGAACCCTGTAGCGGCAGCAGGTCCATGGACTGTTAGAGTTCCTGCGATTCAAGGTCGTGAATATTCGAGTGCAGATGTTGAACGTACCCTTATGAGTCAGGGATGTGCTCGCGTTCGTCCAATAAAAGTTGAGGGCGTCAGAGCCTGGGGTCCTTAATTTGTTGCCCGAGGCTCGCAGAGACTTAAAGAGCTTCGGGCACTATCTTATCAAGATCGCACGAAAATCGTTCACGTTTGTCAAAGTAGGGCCGGTGATGACGCTGTCGCCAATTGCCTCAAAGAACCCATGCCCGTCATTGTCAGCAAGTGACAGCCGCGGATTGATCTTCTTGTCCCAGGCTCTTTGTAGGGTAGAGGGATCACAGTAAGCCCCTGCAATCTCCTCAATCCCGTCAACACCATCTGTATCTCCAGCAAGCGCGTAGACACCTTGCTGGCCGTCTAAAGCAACCGCCAGTGAGAGCAATAACTCCACATTCCGCCCTCCACGACCATTGCCCTTGAGCGTGACTGTCGTCTCACCACCAGAAAGCAACACACAAGGGGCTTTGAACGGCTGTCCATGCGAGGCAACCTGCTTGGCAATCCCGGCCATCACAATACCTACATCCGTAGCCTCACCCTCAACGCTGTCACCCAGTATATAAGCTGGAACACCTTGTTTCTCGGCAACAGATGCTGCGGCTTCCAGCGCCAACTGCGGTGTAGCGATCATATGCGTCTCAACAGATCCGAGGTGCAGGTCGCTTTTATCCGGTGTTTCACCAACGCCACTTTCAAGAACCTCCAATGCTCTTAGAGGCAACCCAATCTTATACCGCTCCACAATCGCCAGAGCATCTGCGCACGTGGTTGGATCTGCAACCGTTGGGCCAGACGCAATGTTAATCGGATCATCACCTGGAACGTCGGAGATCAGTAGATTAATCACTTTAGCAGGATGGCACGCAGCAGCCAGACGTCCCCCCTTAATCTGCGAGAGATGCCGCCGCACACAGTTCATTTCGCTGATCGTAGCGCCACACCGCAACAGCTCCTTGTTGATGCACTGCTTGTCTTCCAGCGAAAGCCCCTCAAACGGCAAAGGTAGGAGCGAAGAACCGCCACCGGAAATGAGGCAGAGAACTGTGTCATCAGCATAAAGATCAGAAACAAGCTCCAACATGCGCCTAGCTCCAGCCAATCCTGCTTCGTCAGGCACTGGATGCGCAGCTTCAATAATCTCGATGGACTTGCAAGGAACGTTGTAGCCGTAACGTGTGATTACCAGACCACTGAGGTGGCCTTGCCAGTTATCTTCCACGGCCCGTGCCATGGTTGCGGAGGCTTTCCCCGCACCAATAACGATAAGCCGCCCTTTGGGCGTGTCAGGCAAAAACTTCGGGATGCACTTTTCCGGTTGAGCGGACTCAATGGCCGCATGAAACAGGTCTCTCAGAAAACGCTTAGGATCAACTGCCATTGCTGATCACCCCCGATTGCCACCGAAAAGTTTCGGTTATCTTTTTGAATTTCTTCGTATTTTCTAGCTTTAACCCGCAACTATTTCCAGCAAAAACCTATAGGCTCCGCTCTCTGATGGGAAAGCGGAGCCTGTCACTTTTCGAAACTTGATCGAAACCTGAAAAACTACAGAGAGTTATCTCAGTAGGAAGCCGTTTCCAACAGGATCATCATTTTCCCGCCAAAAGGTTGCTTCTCCGCTGTAATGTGCTTTACCTACTACCTGCGCGATGATCGCATCATGTGGTCCGCATTTGGCATCCGCGAAATAAGTGCCTTCAAAGCTTGTTGCAATCAGGCTCTCATATCGCCGCGTCTGCCCTGTGTTAATCAGCCCCTTCGCGGCTTGTGCAGCCAATCTCGCGGTTACGCCGGAACCTGTTGGGCTGCGGTCTACCTGGCTGTCAGCAAACACGCAGATGTTCGCCGTTGGGTCAGCGCTGTAAGCGTCATTTCCATCTGTCAGGATAGTTCCATACAGGAATGCAAGATCAGCATCATCCGGATGCTGAAGCGTCACTGCTGCACGAATAGCATCGCTTACTGCGTTTGCAGCATCAACCAGATCACGTGTTCGGGATTTCTGTACATCCAAGCCAAACGCAGAAGCAGGCGCTAGACCATAAAATGCGCCTCCATAGGAGACATCGACGGTCAGCTCACCCAGGCCCTTCACATCAACCGTCACATCACGGGAATGCAGAAAAGCTGGTACGGAATGGAAGGAGACTGCACCAGGAGCATTATTGTCGACTTCCACAGAAGCAACAACCAACCCACAAGGACATTCGATGCGCACTTCAGTGATGGGTGACTTGGCCTCAACCAACCCGTGATCAATTGCGTATCGTCCCAGAGCTATCACTGCATGACCACACATGGTGCTGTAACCTTCATTGTGAATGAAGAGCACACCAAAATGAGCATCCGGGTGAGACGGTTCAACGAGGATCGCGCCGTACATATCGAAATGACCACGCGGCTCAAACATCAAAAAATGCCGAAGGTGGTCAAGGTTATCTCGCGCATAGCGACGCTTTGCCAAAATGGTGTTGCCGGGGATCTCCGGATAGCCGTCGGTTACAATACGAAGCGGCTCGCCACCTGTATGCATGTCGACAACACTTATTTTCTGTTGTTTATCCATGTTCTCCCCCAGAACTAGTCGGAATGCCTTATTTCCGAACTGTTTGTCTTAGCATAGAGCTCCTTCAGCGCGTTCCGTTTAATTAGTTGCAATTGATCGGAAAAATGCGCTTAAGCAAAACGAGCCCCTTCATAGCGTGCACAGGGAGATGGCTCAATATGCTGTGAAATATTACTACTCAAGTGATTTGGAGTTTTTCTTAAGATGCTCGTGGCTCTTGGTGTATATGGCGGCTTGTTTGCGTTTTCATTTCTAGCTGCCACGTTAGCTCCGGGCTCATCAGAGGCAGTCCTCAGCGGCTTGTTACTAGCGGGAGGCTGGGATCCGGTGATCTTGATCGCATCGGCTTCGCTGGGCAATGTCGCCGGCTCAGTGTTCAACTGGTATTGCGGACGTTTTCTGTCTCACTATAAAGACCGGTCGTGGTTCCCGGTAAAAGAGCATCAATTCAAGCAAGCTGTGCGCTGGTTTAAGCGTTATGGACAAGCCTCAATGTTGCTCGCATGGGTGCCAATCATTGGCGACCCACTCACACTCATCGCCGGCACTTTGCGCATGAAATTCATGAACTTTCTGATGCTGGTCGCAATCGGTAAAATTGCCCGATACCTGTTTGTGTATTACGCAGTCACGTTTTGGCAGGGATAACCCACGGATTAAACATGGTTTTAAATAATCAATTCTGATTAGAGTAAATGGCCGAACCTTATGGGTTCTATAGATAAAATCAATTTTATATGTGCAATGCAATTTATCATGACTTAGCGGAAATATCGACAATGCAGAAGGGGGGTGATAGAGAAAAACGATCTTTACTCGAACTCACCTTTTGGAAATGCCTTCGTCCACGTCTAACGTCTCCATCGCTTATCGCAAACTGAAGCAAGCAATCCTCGAAAACCGGCTCGGTCCGGGTACACAGGTACTTGAGCAGGAAGCGGCTACCCAGCTGGAAATGAGCCGTACGCCAGTGCGTGAGGCCATGCTAATGCTGCAGAAGGACGGGCTCGTGGAAATGCGCCCGCGTCAGGGTATGCGCGTTCTTCCAATCACAGTCGGCGATATCTCGGAGATCTACGAGATCCTTGAAGTTGTTGAAGGACTTGCCATTCGTAAGCTTGCTGAAAAGCCAATTAGCGAAAAGCAGGCGCGTGCGCTGGAGGACTCTGTCACCCTGATGGATCTTTCACTTGAACGTGGAGACCTCAGCGTTTGGACATCTGCTGACAAGAAGTTTCACGAGGATGTCGTCAAGTTTAGCGGCAACGTGCATCTGGAAACTGTCTTCCTACAGCTCTGGGATAGATCGCAACGCGCGCGCAACATGCTGCTGAAAGCGCATGGTGCCCCAGTCAACTCCGCGCAGGAGCATTGGGAGCTGTTGAAGTTCATCAAAGAAGGCAAAGCGGCGGAAGCTGTCGAGTTTCAGAAAAGCTTGCGTGCTGAGGCAGCAGAGCAAATCTGTAAAATGATCTTTGACGTGATGAGCGGAATGGTCCCGTCAAACTAAAAGCGGGACCGAAGCCCCGCCTTTCCTGAAATCTTAGTCTGCTTCCCAGAGGTGTCCGGGTTTTCCAGTCACATATCCATTTGCCAGCGCACCTGGCAGATGTTGTGTCTGCAGACGTGCTACGGCCTCGGCACTTTCAATCTTTCCGTCAACAAGATCACGATAGATCTCAGCAATCGCAATCATATCAATATCATGCGGTGAAAGACGCAAGCGGCCAACGCCTTTTGTCAAAAGCTCGTCGCGGCCAAGCGTGATGGCTTGAACACTGTGAGACAGTGTCTGAATACCATTCGCTGCAAGGAACTTCTGATTATCCAGCGTCGTCACGTCCATGCCATCAAGATCACGGTCACAAATGAACTGACAGTTATCTTTGTGCAGCTTGTGAGCGCGTGCATGGTAGCAGCGACCAGAGACAGCCAGTGGCAGACGACCAAATGCAAACAGCTCGATGGTGAGATCTGGCAGAGCCTGTGCAATCGCTTCAACAGACTTGAGCGGCAGTTCAACGGGTGGGCAGAACGTCTCCATACCCAGGTTTATGAGAACCTTCGCTGTCTGCTCATTGTAGATGTTGAGGAACGGCCCACCAACGAAAGGTTCACCAGAGCGTTTATGAACACTCGCAATATCGTTAGCTTCTACCAGTTCGCAATCTGCTGAAAGGGCATTGATGGACTTACGATCACGCATGGTGACGGGCAGCGCAATTGTTGAGAAGACAACTGTTTTACCTGCATTGGTGAGGCGCTCATAAATCTCAGGCCACACCTTGTCGTTAAACGGCATGCGTTTGCCACAAATAACTTCGCCAATGTAAACGCGCTCAACAGGAGCTTCATCTGCTACACGCGCATAAAAGTCGACGAGTTTTTCGTTGGACCAGTTGAAGAAGTTAGGACCAATGGAAAGTTCGATCTTGCTCATGGTTGGTCCTTATCTCCAGATCTTTTTGTAGGCGCCGGTGGTTTCGCGTCCACCTTCTGTCATTGCGCTCAACATGGCTGAAACTTCTTCTTCTGCATTGCCGCCTGCATCCATGGCATCAACAGCTGCACGAAAGGCTTTCACCACCTGTGAAATGTAGGCTTTACCGCGCTGGCGACCTTCAATCTTAACTGCGGTCACACCTGCTTTTTGAAGACGTGGCAATAAACTTGCAGCATTCAGGCTAACAGGGTCTTCAAACAGGTAGGAGGTTTCTCCCTCTGCTTTAAAGCGTCCCTTGCAAAGCGTTGGGTAGCCAGCAGTTTCTCCTTCACCAAAACCATCAATGGTAAAGCCGCCCAGACGGGCATAGAGATTGCTGCCGTCTTCGTCGTAAGAAACATCGCCCGGAGGGGAGCAAACGCCAGTCAGGTTTGGAGACTTGCCCGTAGCGTATGAAGACAAAGCGCAGCGCCCTTCCGTCATCACGCATAGGCCGCCAAACACAAAGACTTCAGTCTCGACCGTGACCTCTTTATTGAGCTTGACGATTTCTTCAACGGACATGACACGTGGAAGAACCACACGCTGCACGCCAAAAGTGTCCTGATAGAAACTGATGGATTCAGGCGTTGCCGCAGCAGCTTGTACGGAAAGGTGCAGGCGCAGGTTCGGATGTTTCTCTTTTGCATAGTCAAGCACCGCAATATCGGCAGCAATGATCGCATCAGCACCAGACGCAGAAACCGCATCAACCGCGCGCTTCCAGATGTGTGTGTCACCTGCTCGGGCGAACGTGTTCACAGCAACAAGAACGTGCGAACCGTGTTTATGGGCAAGGCGAACTCCGGCATTCAGCTCTTTTTCAGAGAAGTTGAGACCGGGAAAGTTACGGGCGTTGGTTTCGTTGCGCAGACCGCAGTAAATGCTGTGTGCGCCCGCTTCTGCGGCGGCTTTAAGAGCAGCTGGTGTACCGGCTGGGCAAACAAGCTCCAGCGATGGATTATTATCGTTGCGCTGTCCAAGCATAAAACACCTTCCAGAAAATAACAGAGTGAACCACTTGGTTCGCGCAGAGTGCTTCCACTCTGCCGCGGCAATCAGGAAGTGGCAGTTGGTGCGTCGAGTAGTCGGCGCAGATGATCTAAGGTCTTGTTGGTTGCTCCATCCACGACTTCACGCGGGCGGCCATTAAAACCAAGGAATTCAGCAGGGGAGAGATCGGCTTCTTCCATGGTGTTGCGAAGGGCTAGCACAGCGTCCGTATCACCCTCGATCACCAGATCGCGGGTAAAGAAAACGGCATCGCCGTCATATGTGCCATCAACCAGTCCCAGCAGGACGATGAGTGGTCCAGAGATACGCGCCGCGCCTTCGGGCGCATCTTTACGTTTGAACATCTCAACCGTCGCATGTTCACCATTCGGGATCATGCGGAAGACGTGCGGGATATCAATTGGGTCGATAATGAAATGCGTGCGTTTGTATGTGTCCAGACGCTCGAAGAGGTCTGGGCGATTACGGGCAAGCCGACGCACGGCCCGGGTCAGAGCAAAGCCAAGCGGAGGAACCGGCAATATGCCGAGAGCTTTTTGCAGGGCAGGAGGAAACAGGCCTCGTTCCGGTTTAAAGAACATACTTTAATCTCCACTGATCAGTATCCTCTCCTATTAATCCTAGCGGAACTCATCATTGATGGAGGTCAAGGACCAGAGCGACAACACCCTTCAAATGTGTGTTAATCCGGCGAACAGATCCCGAGTTTGCCCAGTAATCTGGAAATGGAATGTATTGGCGTAGCGAAAAGAAGTTCGAGACACTCTCTAGCTTTCTCAATGTATTGGAAGCGCAGCAGGAGCTTGTGAGGATAAAGGCACCGGTCTCAGCTCAGTTTGAAGCGACAGAAATCCATCGTCAGGTGATTGAGCAGGGTGGTCCAGTCCTTCAGTTTGATAATGCGATCACATGTTCGGGAACGCACAGCAATATGCCGCTTTTGACCAATGTGTTCGGCACTCGAGAGCGCGTTGCCCTTGGCCTTGGCTGTGCGCCTGATGAGCTTCCAGCCTTGGGGGAGCTGCTGGCCTATCTCCGCTCACCGCAACCACCGAAGGGCCTGAAAGGCTTCATCGATGCGCTGCCTGTTGCCAAAGCAGCATGGGCGGCTCGCCCAAAACGCTTGCGGTCATCTCCTCTGATTGACATGCCGGTTGATCTGGAACAGTTCCCTGTGCAGATGTGTTGGCCAAACGATGCGGGGCCACTGATTACATGGGGCATCGTCATCACGCGCCCTCCGGGGAAGGATGATCCCTCTCAATACAATCTGGGCATCTACCGTGCGCAGGTCATCGGCAAAGACAAAGCAATCCTGCGCTGGCTCGCCATGCGCGGTGGAGCTGCTCACCATCGCCTCTGGCAAGCGCGCGGCGAGCGTATGCCGGTTGCCGTTGTCATCGGTGCAGACCCTGCAACAATCCTGTCAGCAGTCATACCAACACCATCTGACGTCAGTGAACTGATGATTTCCGGTGTCTTGTCTGGTGGACGACCAGAGCTGATCCCATGTAAGCACGTGGACCTGCATGTCCCAGCATCCTCTGAGATTGTTCTGGAAGGCTTTGCAGAGCCATTAGAAACAGCTGAAGAAGGTCCATTTGGGGATCATACCGGCTACTACAACGATCCTGATCAGTTCCCAGTTTTCAAAGTATCGGGCATTCGTGCTCGTAAGGACCCAGTCTACATGAGCACCTTCACCGGCAGAGCGCCAGACGAACCAGCAGTCCTGTCCGAAACCATGAATGATGTTTTCCTGCCGCTGCTGAAACAGCAAATTCCGGAGGTTGTGGATCTGTGGTTGCCGCCTGAGGCGTGCTCCTACCGAATTGCAGTTCTGAAGATCAAGAAAAGCTATCCCGGTCAGGCCCGCCGCGTGATGATGGGCATGTGGTCGTTGCTGCCGCAGTTCACCATGACCAAGCTGATCATCACTGTCGATGAAGACATAGACTGCAGGAGCTGGAACGATGTGATGTGGGCCGTCGCAACCCGCATGGACCCATCCCGCGATCTGGTTGTTCTGGACCGCACACCGGTTGATACGCTGGACTTTGCATCGGGCATGGAAGGTCTGGGCGGCAAGCTCGGTATCGACGCGACAACCAAAATCGGATCAGAAACGCGCACTGACTGGCCAGAAGTGATGCGTATGCCGGAAGAGTTGACCAAGAAGGTCGAAGACCGCTGGGATGAACTGTTTCCAGGTGGCTTGCCTAAAAAACAAAACCAGGATCAACCAAAGGATGCTATCACCCCTTCAGAGATAAAGAATACTTCAGAAGGAAGTGAGTAGGCGGCATGACGAAGCGTATCATTGTTGGGGTATCGGGAGCCTCCGGTGCTCAACTTGCTCTGAAAACGCTGGAAATCCTGAAAGTGCTGAGCGTTGAAACGCATCTGGTGCATTCCAAAGGAGCCGTCGCTTCTGTTCTACATGAACTTGGCAAGGATGGCGTTGAGCAGCTCAAAGTGCTTGCATCCGTCACCTACGCGCCTGATGAAATGACAGCTGCTATTGCAAGCGGCTCGTTCCACACAGACGGTATGATCATCACACCATGCTCCATGCGTACACTCTCAGGCGTGGCCTATTCTTTCTCAGATAACCTGCTCACACGCGCTGCGGATGTTGTGCTCAAAGAGCGCCGTAAGCTGGTCCTCGTCCCGCGTGAGACACCTTTGCATGAGGGGCATTTAGAGGCGATGCTCAAGGTGACTCGGATGGGCGGAATTATCGCGCCGCCAGTGCCTCCATTTTATGCAGATATGCAAAACAAAGAGGATATGCTCACAGAAATTGCCGCCCGCGGCATTAATACACTAGGAATTGATCCAGGCGTGAACATGACTAAGTGGCAATAGAATTATCCTAGGTTACTTTACTGTAATCTTATGAAAATTCACCGTCCACTTTGCGGCTTAAGTTTACCGGCGATAGCTACCTTCACCTTTGAATTGAATAGGTATTTTTCTATTCAATTTTAATAGAAAAATACTAAAGGTGAAGATAATGTCCCTGTGTTTTAAGCGCCCCCTCTGGTTTGGCCTCTTCGTATTTTCGGCTCTTTTCCTAGTGTTAGCGCTAGGTCAGAAAGCGAATGCGACATCAATCACTCTGGATACCACTGATACTGAACTCTGCGAAGTTCAGGTCACAATCGGACCGGAAGCTCCAAACGGACCCATTCATAGATTTACTGATATCGATGAGGATGATCGCTACACCTTCCAGACGAATAAGCTCTGTAATCGTCGGTCTGTAGGCGGCGAAGCATGTACAGGTGAGTACACCGAATGGGCATGCTGTGAAGCGAAAGATGGTGAGGACATCACCTGCAGAGTGCCTTAGTTTAGGTCTCCCAGCTCAACTGCACAAAAAACAACCTTCTCTAAGTCGGCGCAATTTGCCAACATAGTCCCTACGACGAGTATTGTATGTCGAGGAATATATGAAAACGATTGGCTTATTAGGAGGAATGAGCTGGGAGAGCACTGCTACTTACTACAGACTGATTAATCAGCAAACGCGTTTACGACTTGGCGGACTTCACTCTGCTGAGCTCGTTTTATGGTCCTTTGATTTTTCTCAGATCGAGTTGCTTCTTGCACGCGGAGAGTGGGAAGAAGCGGGTAGTTTGCTAAAACAGGCGGCGCTGAAGTTAGAAAGTGCCGGTGCTGATTGCATTGTGATCTGTGCGAACACAATGCACAAAGTCGCCTCCTACATCCAGGATGGTTTGACGATCCCATTCATTCATATTGCTGAAACAACTGCGAATGCCATTCAAAAGGTAAAACGCAGGAAACCACTTTTGCTTGCAACGCGCTACATTATGGAACAGGATTTTTACATCAGAAGATTGCAGGATATCTACGGATTATCGGTAGTGATCCCTGACAATGGAGGGCAAGCCGTCGTCCATGACATCGCCTATAATGAGTTGTGTCGGGGTCAGATTAATGAGGATTCTCGCCGCACACTCTTGCAGATTGTCAGAAAAGCACAGGACCAGGGTGCCGATAGTGTCATTCTGGGGTGCACAGAGCTTGGGCTATTGGTGGGGCAGGAGGATATTTCAGCTCCGGTCATTGATAGCACCACGGAACATGTGCGTGGAATTTTGGATTTTGCATTGAAGAATGAAAGTGAATTTGAAGAGCTAGTCTAATCAGCGGGAATTTGCCCGCTTCAGGAGGGAAAATAATGAAGAAACTATGGGTCTCTGCCGTACTGGCAGCAGGGCTTGCTTTACCTGCGCAAGCACAGGAGGCGGCAGACAGCGTTGCTCCCGAAATGGCAAGCGGAATCTCCGACAAGAAAATGGTGACCGCGCAAAAGTTTATGGTGGTCGCCGCAAACCCTCATGCGTCAAAAGCGGGTTTTGACGTTTTGCAAGCTGGCGGCAACGCCATTGATGCAATGGTTGCTGTGCAGCTCATGCTGGGATTGGTTGAACCTCAATCCTCTGGAATCGGCGGCGGTGCGTTCCTCGTTTATTATGATGCCGAAGCAGGCAAGCTGACCACATATGACGGTCGTGAGACAGCGCCTGCATCAGCAACGCCAGAACTGTTTCAGAACGAAAACGGCGAACCACTCAAGTTTTATGATGCCGTTGTTGGCGGACTTTCTGTCGGAACGCCTGGCACAGTAAAACTGCTGTATGATACCCATGCAAAACTCGGTTCTCTGCCATGGGCCGATCTTGTTGCTCCTGCCATCAAACTGGCAACAGATGGCTTTGAGGTTTCTCCGCGCCTGAACGCCCTGATCACCAATGATCAGGAGCGCCTCTCTCGCTTCGAAACAACGAAAAACTACTTCCTGCCGGGCGGCACTCCTTTGCCAGTTGGGCACCTGCTCAAAAACCCAGAATATGCAGCGACTCTGACTGCAATTTCTCAAAATGGAGCGGATGGCTTCTATTCTGGAGATATTGCAAAGTCCATCGTTGAGACTGTTCAATCCGCTAAGGGCAATCCCGGCAAGTTGGCTCTTGAAGATCTTGCAAACTACAACATCAAAGAGCGTTCTGCTGTTTGTGCTGAATACCGTGCCTATGAAATCTGCGGCATGGGCCCGCCATCTTCCGGTGCTCTGACCGTTGGCCAGATCCTCGGCCAGCTCAACAGCTACGATCTGCCATCAATGAACTCTGGCGACCCGAACGCATGGCGCTTGATTGGTGACGCATCCCGTCTCGCCTTCTCTGATCGTGGTCGTTACATGGCGGACAGTGACTATGTGCCAATGCCAACCAACGGCCTCGTTGCACCTGCTTACATCAAAGAGCGCGCTGAGCTTTTGAACGGCGATAAAGCCCTGCCGAAAGACAAGGTTGTCCCAGGTAACCCAACTTGGGATCACGCCATGTTGCTGGCTGATGATGAGAGCATTGAACTGCCATCAACCAGCCACTTCTCAATCGTAGATGCACACGGAAATGCTGTTTCCATGACAACTACTATTGAGAATGGCTTTGGCTCTCGTCTCATGACCAATGGCTTCCTGCTTAACAACGAATTGACGGACTTCTCATTCCGTACGCATCGTGATGGTGTGCCGATTGCGAACCGCGTTGAGCCAGGCAAACGTCCACGTTCTTCCATGGCGCCAACAATTGTTATGAAAGACGACAAACCAATCGTTGTCGTTGGGTCTCCAGGTGGTAGTCGCATCATTGGTTACGTAGCAACAACACTGGTTGCGAACCTGGATTGGGGTATGAACATTCAGGAAGCGATCTCCATGCCACATCTGGTCAATCGCTTCGGCACCTATGATCTTGAGAAGGGCACTGCTGCTGAAAAGCTGCAACCAGCTCTGGATGCTATGGGTTACAAAACCAACATTCGTGACCTCAACTCCGGTCTTCATGGAATTGTGATCACCGCAGATGGCCTACAGGGTGGGGTAGATCCACGCCGCGAAGGCCTTGCTTTGGGTGAATAAAAACCAGATTTAACGAAGCTGAGGCTCGAGAGAACGGCATAATTGTCTCTTGAGCCTTAGTGCTCTGCTAAGTGTGTACTAAAGTACGCCCTTAAGCATCTTCTTGCCTCTGTGATAGCTAGAAACTCTTGGAAATGGCTGCGCCTGTCGGCTACGGCCTGTGAGGTGCTAGTGCCAATGACGGAGTTGCCCGAAAACCCCACTAAATATACTTGCATGCCATCCGTTGTACATCGATGGGTCCTGCTGGCAGCAATGAGTTTCATCCTTGGGCTCGCTTTGTTGGATGAAACAGTCGTTAGTCTGGCTCTGCCAACCATCTCAGAAGAATTTGGGATGACACTCACTCAAGCCCATTGGGTTGTGAACTCTTATCTATTGATGTTCGCAGCATTGGTGGCTCTCGGTGGTAAACTGGCTGACTTAGTAAACATCAATTATCTCATCCTCTCCGGCATGATCATCTTCGGTCTGGCGTCGCTGGCCTGTGGCTTCGCACCAAACGGAGGGTTCCTCGTCGGTGCGCGGGTCGTGCAGGGGATTGGCGCTGCAATCATGTTCCCTCTGCCGATTGTTGCCATTTCGCGCATTTTCCCACCTGAACGCAGAGGCTTTGCATTGGGCGTGTTCGGCTCAATCGCCACAATCTTGTAATCAGGGGGTCGCGGGTTCGATCCCTGCTGCCGGCACCACTCTTCTCCTTGATTTATCAAGGAAATTTCAAAGCCTCCCTCGGGAGGCTTTTTGCTTTTCTGGCTTTTGTCAGCATATGGTAAGCAAATGGGCGTTTTGGTAAGCAGGATTTCGCCCCTCCTCTCCCCTCTAAACTCTCTTTCAACTTAATACTGGAAAAGCTGTGAATGCCGTCACTAGCCGTCAGAGGCAAGGCATTCTGTGGGGTTTGATAAAACGGAAGCTGACAGTCAGTTGTCAGTGTTTGTCAGACTCGACTAAGTCCCATTTAGGCGAGCCAAAAACTCTTCATTTTTGGCAGACAGCGTTGGATCTGGAGTCCAAGCAATATCTTGCCCATCCCCTTTGTGACGCGGTACAATGTGAAAGTGGGTATGAAAAGCATCCTGCTGAGCTTCTTTACCATTACTAGAAACAATCTGAATATCGGCGATACCCAGCCTTTCTTTGTACATCAGGCATATGTGTTTGATAGCACGAGTAATAGCAATCAGATCATCCTCGTGAATATCAAAGATATTGGTAGAATGCCGCTTCGGAACAACCAATGTGTGATACGGAGCAATCGCACCGCGATCAAAGAAAGCAATCACACTTTCATTCTCATAAACCTTTGCATCTGGCTCCAACCGACCTTCTGCAATCTCGCAAAACACACACTTTGACATCACGTTTCCCCAATAACCTTGGATTGGGCCCATCATGTACTGGCCCAAGCCCGGAATAAAAAAAGATCCATAAAAGCGATGGAACCAACCTGATCGCATTTTCTTCGGTTTCGGAACCCGCCACATACTGGCAGGTGTCTATCTGCAGAAAAAGCCTCTAGATGGGTTTTACGGAGAATGGATAGTGCCACATGAAGGCTTTAGCGGCCATCATATGTATATCACCGATGGCTATTTGGCTTTTGATTTCCACGGCTACTCATTGAGAGAAAGCTTGTTCAACCATTTTCGATCCGGCTGGTCAAAAAAGTACCTCCGATGAAAAGCAGATATCAAAAGAATTGACTTCTCACTCTTAGAGCGTGCTGCGCCAGATCTGATTCAGGTTTCTCATTTTAACTTTTTGTGATTCAATGTTGCCATCCTTGTTTTTGGAGGGCACATGGGCAAGCCATATCCGATAGAATTACGTGAACGGGTTGT
>NZ_LMCF01000132.1 GCF_001623075.1 Pseudovibrio sp. Ad37 | reverse complement strand
AGACCCAGATGAATATGGCAACGGCTGCTGCTGCCATTGCTGGCAAAGCCGTTGCTGATCGAAGTGCTGATGAGGTCACGCTTTTGACCAGCACAAAGGCTGCACTGGATTGGGTGGGTGCTATGCGCTCCAAATGCCTGGAACTTGCTGAAGATCCGGGCACTGATTTCACACAGGATGCCAGCTGGCCGGAGTGCCCGCCTGAAGTGGTTGCGCTGACAGAGCAGTTCTAACAAGCCGGAACATATCCGGCGAGATAATCGCCCGGTGACTTCAATATGGAGCGGAAGGCCCGGAATGTTCCGGGCGCCGGGCATCCCGCGCTAACAAGAAACCCGGCCAATGCAATGAAGCATAACACTGCTCCCGCCGCATCAACTCACCTGAAATGAGCTGCGGGACTGTCTTATGCGAGACGAGAAATGGAGTCTATCTATTGCCGGAGCTGTTCGGCACTCCTCCTCAAGAAAGAAGAAAACGCCCTCCAGGGGCGCGTAGAAATCAAGTGTCGCCGTTGTGGCACCTTCAACGATCTGAGGCCAGATGAGCCCAAGAAAACAACAGATCGCACATGAGTACAGAGCACCTTCCTCCCCTCCCTGACAAAGCACCAGGTATCCCGCCTAAAGACCGCTACAAACGCCAGTTTGGCATTTTGATCATTGCAGAAGACGAGCAGCAACAAGCAACCATCTATGACGGCGTTCGCGCCCTGGGTGGAGCTAAACTCAAGGTGGTTGCAACATGAAGCTGAACATAAACCACCAAAGCCCGGACTATGACAGCTTCCGTATGGCACGGCTGAAGTCCTTGTTTAACTGCGAAGACGGCAACCACTTTAAGCTGAGCGTTGACCTTCCCGTTGAGGACATGGACTGGAAAGTGGGACTTATCGTCGGCCCCTCAGGGTCTGGTAAAACCAGTCTTGGACAAAGCATCTTTTCAGATGCCTCTTATTTCAAAGGTTTTGACTGGCCGGATGATCAACCCATCATTGACGCAATTTCTCCCCATGAGGAAATGGATCATATCACGGGCGCATTATCGGCTGTTGGCTTAGGCAGTGTGCCCGCCTGGACGAGACCCTACAAAGCCCTTTCCAATGGCGAAAAGTTCCGCGCTGATCTGGCCCGGATCTTATGCGAGACACCGGAAACCATCGTCATCGATGAATTTACCTCTGTCGTAGACCGGCAGATCGCAAAGATTGGTGCAGGTGCATTCGCCAAAGCATGGCGCAGGCAGGCTTCAGGACAAGCGGTGCTCCTGTCCTGTCACTATGACATTATTGAATGGCTGCAACCCGATTGGATCTTAGATACGGCAACAGGGAAGTTTTCCGGGAGGTGTCTTCGGCAACGCACCAAGCTTGACCTCGACATATACGAGACCAACTGGCGATACTGGCCGCATTTTGAAACGCATCACTATTTGAAGCTTCCTCATATGATCGCAGCAACCTGTTATGTCGCCTTTGTTGGCGATGAGCCGGTTGCTCATCTTGCCGTCAGTACACGCCCAGGCCTGGTGGAGGCCCGTGCTTGCCGAATGGTGGTCATGCCTGAATGGCAAGGTGCAGGCGTTGGGATGCGGTTCCTCAATGCTGTTTGTGCCGCATGGCGGCGAGGTCAGAACCGCTACAACAAACCCATGGCCACACTGTTCCATACCAGCCATCCAGCTCTAGCCGAAGCGCTTCGGCGTAGTCCGTTATGGGCTCAGGTGTCCTGCAACCTGACCGGGGGCAAAGCTTCTCGAAACGTCGCTGCGAAAGGCCGGTATGGGGGGCATTTCAGGGCGGTACAGGGCTTTAGATACGTTGAAGGAATGCCATCATGAAAGTCGTGGTAATTGGACAAAAGTGGCTTGGTGAACGGGCTCTGGAAATGGTCCTGAATAGCAGCCATGATGTTGTGAAAGTCATAGCGCCGGAAGGAGACAGG
>NZ_LMCF01000131.1 GCF_001623075.1 Pseudovibrio sp. Ad37 | reverse complement strand
ACTGACCGACCGGACACTTCGACCATCCCGTAAAACAAGACGGCGGATCTTGGCTGCACTTTCCATCAATATCACCCGTTCATGCCCCGCGCTAAATGCACGGATCCTAACAAACAGGTGGGTCAATTTTGCATGCCGATTCACATCCAACGGCGATGCGCTTTTCATCGCGGGAGAGGAAGTCCGCTGCGGTGATGCGATCCCACAGTGCTTTGCGTTCCAGCGCCAGCGCTTCGACAGCATCAAGGTCCAGCTCCAGTGTGACCTGCTCGTCATAGGCTGCAGAGAACCAATTGGAGAGCTCGGAGAGAACCCGCGCGGCGAGCGGCACGACCGTCAAACGCCAGAAGGCGCGGTTGGCTTCCTGATAATTGGCGTAGGTGTTGTCTCCCGGAATACCGAGCAGCATGGGCGGCACGCCGAAGGCCAGTGCAATTTCGCGAGCGGCGACATTCTTCAGCTCAATGAAGTCCATATCTTTGGGCGACATGCCCATCTGCTTCCAGTCAAGCCCACCTTCCAGCAACATGGGGCGGCCTGCATTCCTCGCCCCTTGATAGGAGCTTTCCAACTCTTCCTTGAGGCGGTGGAACTGGTCGTCCGTCATGTTCATGGCATCGCCTGCGCCATA
Organism: Pseudovibrio sp. Ad37; assembly: GCF_001623075.1. Classification (GTDB taxonomy): domain Bacteria; phylum Pseudomonadota; class Alphaproteobacteria; order Rhizobiales; family Stappiaceae; genus Pseudovibrio. The sequence continues at coordinate 8,596 of NZ_LMCF01000131.1, read as the reverse complement.
GACCAGTGCACCGGTTGGACAGGCGGCATTATCGAGCAGAGACTTGTTCCACTCTCCGGCTGCGTTATGAATGTCGAGGGCAATTTGCGCGGCCTCAATGGGCGCGAAGCCGTAGTGGTCGTTGAGCGGGTTGAAGAGCTTGATGTGCAGAACGGGCTGGACCTTGTCACCGGGCGCTTTGCGCAGTTCCACTTTGCGGCCTGCCACCTGATACTCATAGGCCTCCACCCAGCCAGCATCATCCACCAGCACCTTCATACGGTCCGGGCGCAGGGCGTGGAGCTCACGCGGTGCGCCTTCCAGCGAGACGGCCTCTACATAGGCATTGCCGGAGACCAGCAGGAAGCCGTAGACCTCCTCCAGAAACGAGCGCCGTGTTTGCATGGGGGTGGGTTGGTTTAGAAGTTCCATCAGGGGATGGGCTTCCAGCTCTTCATCACCCACTTTCACAGTGAGGGACACGTTTGCGGCGGCTTCTGAGATGAGACGCACGCATCTGTAGGCGATAGGATTTCGTAAATACCCTTGGTTTATAAGTGATTCATAGTTGCGCGGGGTCCAGACGGCCCCTTCACCAAACCGCATGAAGGAGACAGATTTTGCCCGTGATGCCTTTTGTTCAGTTACTGGTGAAAAAAACTGAATCAAGAAGTCTGCGTAACCCCATGAGATCAGAGTCCTTTTTGCTCTAACTTAATGTTTTGATTCATGTATTTGAGTGCACAGAGCTAATCCTCACAAACAGATTCAAGTTTACAGGCTAACCCTTCAAATTATTGGTGTTTTTACAGTTTACGCAGGCGTGGTTTGCCTGCCGGGCGGCGGTTGAGTTCTGTTATGGCCCAGACCAGTGCATCCAGCCGATCTGGTGACCTTCCGTTGCTTAGTCCACCAACTCCAAAGTCTGAGAGTTCATCTTCCAGCTCAGGAAAGACACCGCAATGATGAACGCGCCCTTGCTCGTACAGCAGGGCGACTGGCTCTGCTCTGCGGCGTTTGCTTTTGGTTGCGTGGACGGACTTTACCGGTACGCTGGCATCGACACTTTCAATGACCTCACGCACCATCTCGCCACCCTGATTGACCTCCGCCAATAAACAGTCCGCCTCCAGCTCATGATAGAGTTTGATGGCTTGCTCAGCCCATGCAGCGGGGCGCAGGCCTTGGGCGGTTCTGTCTCGCAATACATGTAGGTCACCTGCCTCAGTGATACCTGCTGCGACGATGCCACAGGAATCTGCAGTCCTACCTGATGTGGCTGGCGGGTCCACGGCAACTACAATGCGTTTCAGTTCCGGTGTATCCCGCACCCGGCCCATCTCGAACCATTTGCGGGCGAACAAAGCGTCTTCCCGATCTTCAATCAGTTCGCCATCCAACTCCTGCCGACCCAATCGCGTGCCACCATACCGCTCTGCCATTTGCAGCAGGAACACCTCAGCCAGAAAGGCGGCATTCGCTTTCGTTCCGGCCTTGGTCACCACGGTGCCTTTGTCTTGCAGCAGCAGCTTTAACAGCGGCGTGGATTTGGGCGTTGTGGTCACCAGCTGCTGTGGTTGCACACCAAGACGCAGACCAAACTGGAGCATGTCGAAGGTTTCTGTTGCGTTGCTCCACTTGCCTGCCTCATCACACCAGGCAGCGTCAAATTGAGGACCGCGCAGAGCCTCAGGGTCTTCTGATGAGAAAGCACGAGCGACCGCTCCATTCGCCCACTCCAAACGGCGACGGGATGGATTCCATTGAGGCTTGTGGCCTGCTGGGTGGACGGTGAGCAGACCGGAAATGCCCTCGATCATCACCTCCCGTACATCTGCATAGGTTTGCCCGACGAGTGCAATATTGCCAGCCGCTGGACCAGCCCATGCCTCCCCTGCAACCTTGCCTCTCACCCATTCTGCCCCTGCTCTGGTTTTGCCTGCACCGCGTCCGCCCATAAGCAGCCATGTGGTCCAACTGCCCTCAGGTGGGCGTTGATGGGCGTGTGCGAACACCTGCCAGTTATATTGAAGATAACTCAGTTCATGTGCATTCAAGGAGGCGACAAAATCATGAAGCTTGCCCTGCGCCACACAAACTTTCAATGCGCTGCGAAAGCTGTTGTCGCATCTGGTCATCATCCACCTCTTCTGTGCTGTTCTCACCGTGTGCTTGCTGCAGGTCGATCAACATATCCAGCGTCTTGGCGAGGCTGGTGATGGCTTTTGCCGTGGCATCCATCTCACCCGCTGCTGATTGCGGATCGCCGCTTAGCTTTTTCAGTTTGGCTTCCAGTGTGCTGACCTGCTTTTCGAAGGCAGCATAGAGACGAGCGATCAGGCGCTTGCGTTCTTCTGGCTGAGAGCTGGCAAGCTCCTGCGCTAGTTCCCACTTCCGCAGCCATCCTTCCCGTTTGATCTTGGTGGTAATAGTGCTGCTCGGCAGGCCTGTTTTGCGGGCAATATCCGCAATTGAGATGGCTTCTTCTTCCACCATGCGACGAACAACCTGCCAGACCTCTAATGGCACACGCAGTCGTATCGCCTGGTCATCCTCCAGTTGAGGCTCCTGTTCCTCTGCCATATCCCCTCCAGTCGCTAAAATTGATTGCGTATCTTGATCCGAAAACCGGTGCCCAACTTTCGGCGATACGCTTTAGGCACAAAAAAAGCCGCCCATTGAAACAAGGAGCAGCTGGTAAATTCTCTAAAATATAGTGCAGATAGAAAGAGCTGAATTGCCTCTGCAGGCACCGTCACACTTTCTCTAGCATGCCAAAACCCTATCAAAATAGCGGTGCGATGTCAAGATTATATTCCTAATACAAGTCATCCAAAGAGGCATGGACACTTATCCCCGTTTCACGTTAGGATTGAAACTCGTTCAACTTTAAATAAAGAAAGCTGTAAGGCTTTGATGAGACATTCAAAAAAGCGCAGGCCCTGAGGCACTGCGCTGGCTTTACAATTGCTTTGAATTTTGACTTATACCCGCTTCTCACCTGTGGAGAAGTAATTGAAAATAAACATATTTTACAGGATCAGTCTTTGGTGTATTCCTCATCCGGCCAGTCGACGAGATAGTTTTCGAACTCTTCTGGCTCCATTCCATCTTCGCTGATGGTTTTGTCTTGGACTGAGATTCCAGCGTCATGCACGCTTTGCGGATCTTTTGAAACAAGCGGATGCCACCAGTACAGATCCCTGCCCTCACGGATTAGACGATACGCACATGTTGGCGGTAACCATTTCAAAGTTCTTACAGTTTCCGGCGATAGCTGAACGCAATCGGGCACAGTGTCGAAGCGCTGTTCATAATTTTTGCACCTACATGTGGTTCCATCCAGCAGAGTGCACGCGACGTTTGTCCAGTAGATTGCGCCTGTGTCCCAATCTTCAAGTTTGTTCAGGCAGCAGCGTCCACATCCATCACAGAGTGACTCCCATTCTTCATGGGTCATCTCATCAAGGGTTTTGGTCTGCCAGAAAGGGCGATGACTCTCAGAGTTTACGGATACCATTTTTGTCGTTCTCATTGCAAAATTCCGATGGGAATATCGCGAGGATGTCGCTTAGCTAGTTCTTCGGTTTGGTTCATTGTCCCCCTTTGCGCATTCAGGGGAGTGACCGGTACTACGGGTAATCAGTTTGGAAGAGAACTCTGATAACAGCGAAAAGCAGAATGTCACGAAAAATTCTGCTGATAATGAGAGAAAAAAGGGTAAGGAGCGATCTTTTACCCTTCATGATCTATCTCAGCGGATGCTTGCAACCGATGCATGGCTGGATTCTGCGCTTTGGCATACCTCACAGTTTCTTGGGGTCTTCTTTCGTGAATACGCGGCCTTCATGCGCCGCTTCTCCTTTCGAGGTCCTGCCAAATTCATCGCAGGGCTTGCTTCTGAAGGGCTGACCTATTGCGCGTTCGGCTTTCTGATCGTGCTGACCTTTGCACAACCAGCCTTTAAAGCAACGGAACGCTCAGACTGGAAAACCACCTCCGACTTCTCTGTCAGCTTTTTTGACCGGTTCGGAAACCCGATCGGCAAACGTGGCATTTTGCTGAACGATAAAATTCCGCTGGATGAAATTCCTGATCACATGATCCAAGCCACCCTTGCTACCGAGGACAGACGGTTTTTTGATCACTTGGGAATTGACTTTGTTGGTACCTTCCGCGCCATGGTTGCCAACATAAAAGCACGTTCTGTTGTGCAGGGTGGTTCGTCTATTACACAGCAGCTTGCAAAAAACCTATTCCTTTCAAACGAACGCACATTACAACGCAAAATCAAGGAGGCTTATCTCGCTATATGGCTTGAGATGAACCTCACGAAGCGAGAAATCCTCAAATTGTATCTTGATCGCGCCTATATGGGCGGCGGGACATTTGGCGTCGCCGCCGCTTCAGAATTTTATTTCGGCAAAGACGTGCGCGAAATTTCGCTGGCAGAAGCTGCAATGTTAGCAGGGCTTTACAAGGCCCCTTCCAAATATGCACCGCATAAAAACCTGCCCTCTGCCCGCGCCCGCGCCAATGAGGTACTGACGAATATCGTCCAAGCTGGCTTCATGACCGAAGGGCAAGTTATTGGCGCCCGACGTAATCCGGCAGAAGCGATTGACCGGAGCAAAAGCCAGGCTCCGGATCACTTCCTCGACTGGGCGTTTGAACAAGTGAAAGACCTTGCTGAACAGTACCCAGAGCTCAGTAATGACAGGGTTATCTCCGTTCGCACCACGCTTGATCCGGGCCTGCAACGGGAAGCTACCAACCAAATCGAAAGCACGCTACGCCAATACGGCAAACGTTACGGCGTTGAAGAAGCAGCTATGACAGTTATCACCACAGAGGGCGCGGTGCGCGCCATGGTTGGTGGGCGCGATTATGATGAAAGCCAGTTCAACAGAGCAACAGATGCGCTTCGTCAGCCAGGCTCCTCCTTCAAACCCTTTGTGTATATGACTGCCTTCCTGAACGGATATGAAAGCGAGAGTATTGTCCCCGATCGTCCGATCAACATTGGCGGCTGGAGCCCACGCAATTATACCCGCCGTTATGCAGGCGCCGTGACGCTGAAGACGGCTTTGACCAAGTCAATCAATACGATTCCCGTTCGTCTGGCACAGGCCATCGGACGCGATAAGATTGCGACTACAGCTTATATGATGGGCATCAACAGCGAGCTGCGTATTACGCGTGCTATGCCGCTTGGCGTCTCTGAAGTTACGGTTCTTGATATGACAAGTTCCTACGCGGCCTTCGCAGCTGGCGGGAAGAAGGTTGACCCCTACGCCATACTAGAGCTGCGTAATTCAAAAGGTGAGTTGCTTTACAACCATGATCGTGACGCTGGCCCTTCTCTGCGGATTCTACCGTTTGATAAGGTCTCGATGATGAATGATATCCTGGTGAACGTGGTGGAACGTGGCACTGGCCGACGTGCCCGGTTGGAGGGGATTACTGCAGCCGGTAAGACTGGCACGACACAGGCTTATCGCGATGCCTGGTTCATTGGCTACACGGGCAACCTTGCAGCTGCGGTCTGGTACGGAAACGACGACTTCTCCTCTTCGCGCCGCATGACCGGGGGTAGTTTACCTGCGATGACCTGGGGCAACTTTATGAAATATGCGCACCAGGGGTTGGAGCTGAAAGCTATGCCCGGTGTGGAGCCGCCTGAAGGTAAGGATGTTATTGCCGCGAATGGTCTCAGTGATGTTGAGGTGACTGGTCCACCTGAACTGCTCAACAGAACATCGCAGCAAGTTTTGGAAGCGCTTGGGAAGCGGCTGCGTGCGCTTCCATTCAACAGTACTTCTCAGTCAAACGTGCAGGCCCAACTGGGCTCTGACGCACAGGCGGATGTGACGTATACCCGATGACCCACACCCCTCACATGCCTTTGGTGGCGGTTCGCGAACCAGAAACCACTCAGATTTTTGATGGAGAAACCTCCTGGCAAAAGCCTTGGCCTCATATTTCGCCATTGCTTTTCAAAGCGCCGTTTTTCTCGTTCGGACCGTTCTTATTCTCCATCATGATTGCTTTGATCGTGGGGATAGGCAGTGCTTATCTGTCGCTGAACAGAGGCTCTCCGTTCAGCGCATTGGAAAGCGGTGTGTGGGTTGCGCACCCGCATGCAGGGACGATCGACAGTGACCCTTACAGTACAGCGATCTTTGCACGAACCGGGCGCGTGCCGCTTGGAAGCGGTGAAGGCATTGCGTTTTACGCTGCCTTTGATGACAGCGGACGGGCGCTAGACCCCCAGTGCAATTACCGAATTGCCGGTAAGGTGCCATCTACCCGGCTTTGGACCATTACGGCTTTGAACAACGCCCTGGAGCTGCTTGCGACTGATGCTGGACGCGCCTCCTTGCATAGCCATGGGCTTTTGACGGATCACACAGGCGCGTTTGCAATTCAGGTTTCTCCTGAAGCCCGGCCCGGGAACTGGTTGCCAACCGGGGGGAGTAACGGGCTGGTGTTTGCCATGCGTCTTTACGATATCCCCTACACCACGGGTGCCGGTTTGAGTGCCCCTGTGATGCCTGCTGTTGAATTGGTGAGCTGCAAATGAATGATCTCCTCAAAAAACTGCAGGACATTTACATTTCCCCCCGCTGGATTTTATGGGGCGTCGGCGGATTGCTCGTCGCGGGGATAATTCATGTGGCCATTGTTTTGAGCATTCCCGCTTATGTTCCACATTCCCCCTATGAACGCGTTGGCAGCTTTGGTGCGGATCGCAGTTTTCAGATGTTGCCACCGATCCTGCCACGCAGTGAGCCTCTGCCGGATCTCGACCCATCTATGCGCCATGCGATCTGCCGTTATTCCCTAGAGAACGGCCCATTGATTGTAAGCGCTTTTGCTCCATCTCCGTTCTGGTCGCTTGGCCTGTTCAATGAAAAGGGACAGGTGACTTACAGTCTCAATGATAAGACGTCTGAGGGCGAAACTGTGCGCATGCTGGTACTGACACCGCAGCAGCTTTCGATCCTGCGCGAGAACCCGCCAGAAGACCTGGAAGAAATGATTGTGGTTGAGACGAATGAGCTGAGGGGGTTTGCGCTGTTCCGTGCCTTTGCGCCGTCTAACGCGTATCTGCCACAGATCTCCGCAGCGCTGCGATCCGCAACTTGCTCTGATCTACCAAAGATTTAGAGCACCTCCCCGGCTATTTTTGCGGGACAGCGCTCTCCAAACCCCATCCGGTAAAGATGCGGGACGGTTTTTCGACCTGTTCTGCCTGACGCTTGACCTCGGCATAGCATTGGGAGGGCAATTCTTCGTAGGTGCGGCGCAGCTGCTCATAACCTTTGCTCGCGTCCCAGATTTGCTGGGCAGACGGAGTTTCCACTTCGAGCGCATTGATGGCGATCTGATAGGCCTGCAGGCGGCGACCTGTGGCGCGGAGCACCCAGTCTACGAAGGACTTATTCTCGCGCACTCTCGCTTTTACTCCCGTTGCGAACTGAGGGCTCACCTGAGTTTGGCGGCTCAGTGCCTCCAGACGCTCATGATCACTCACCAGAACCTGACGGGCAATTTTACAAAACGGCAGGAGGAGCTTTTGATCGGACCTCATGTCATCAATCAGACGGGTATAACGCGTTTCGCTGGAGCGGTACTTATCCGAGCGCAGATAAACGTAATAGTTTGATGGATTGATCGCAGCGTATGGATCTTTCAAAAAACCCTGACGTTCCAACTGAGCCTTGTTGGCTCCGATCCAATCCTCAGAGGCCGGAGGAACAACCAGCGTCCATCCGCGATCACGCAGTTCATTTTCCTGATCTGTCAAATTGAGGTTGGAAACGTCTTGCTTCTGGGAATAGCGGTAGAGCATACCCAGATCTTCTGCGACGCGGTCATGAAGGAAATTTGGCTTTGCTCGGCCAAAATCTCCAGTAGGTTTGGCGCAGGCAGACAACAGCAGGCTGGTTGAAGACACAAGTAGGAGACAAGTTGCAAAGGCCCGACCTTTGCTGATCAACTCTGTTTTCCCGAACTCGCCCATGACTCACAATCCCACTGCTTGCAGCAATGGAGATACAGGCAAAGAACGTAGGAAGCTAGTCCCTCTCGTATTCCGAGTGCTCTTCTACAACGCGAATAACACCAATTCTACAGCGGCAGGCTAATCCCGACGGCATTTTGTAGACACCCGGGAATATATGGATCTGGGCTGATGAAACCTGGCGGTCAAAGCCTCTGCGTATCTGTAAAGGTTGCCTGCGCGAACGCTCAGTCACGAGATCATGAAGTGTACCCATCGTTTATCCTCTGGCACATTTACCGGTCAATTTCGTGGTTCTTCCAAGTCTCAGTTAAGCGGAGTTTCAGTTAATGAGCTGTAAAGCATTTGCTCCTAAATTTAGCTAGTAATTCTATTCGATGTCATATGTGTCGCTGTGTATTTCTAGCGATTGTGTGAATCGGCATGCAAAATTGACCCGGTTAGGTGGGTTATGAGCGTTTAAGATTGACCCACCTGTTTGTTAGGATCCGTGCATTTAGCGCGGGGCATGAACGGGTGATATTGATGGAAAGTGCAGCCAAGATCCGCCGTCTTGTTTTACGGGATGGTCGAAGTGTCCGGTCGGTCAGT
>NZ_LMCF01000130.1 GCF_001623075.1 Pseudovibrio sp. Ad37 | reverse complement strand
TAGAGCGTGCTGCGCCAGATCTGATTCAGGTTTCTCATTTTAACTTTTTGTGATTCAATGTTGCCATCCTTGTTTTTGGAGGGCACATGGGCAAGCCATATCCGATAGAATTACGTGAACGGGTTGTTGCGTTTGTTGAGGCGGGCAACACCCATCGGGCCTCAGCCTTACAGTTTCAGGTTTCGATTAAGTTCGTCAATGATATGGTCAGGTTGAAGCGGGAGAGCGGTAGCTTGCAGGCCAAACGGCAAGGCAATCCCGGTCATGGTAAGCTGAGCAAGCTGCATGAGTGGGTTCGGCTGCGTCTGCAGGAAAAAAGTGATCTCACGCTTGATGAATTAGCGCGGGAGCTGAGCGCTCAGCATGGCCTCAAAGTTCACCGCTCTTCGGTGGGCCGACTGCTGCACCGCCTTGGTTTATCTCATAAAAAAAGACGCTTGTAGCAACCGAGCAGAGCCGCTTAGATGTGGAGGTTGACCGTCATATCTGGATCAACTACCGCCAACCAGTGATGCGCAAGACTATGGAAAGACTTATCTTTATCGATGAGACCGCACTCAAAACAAACATGGTCAAGCAAACTGGATGGGCTCCAAAGGGAGAGCGGCTTTATGGGGATGTGCCGTTTGGCCACTGGAATACCCAGACTTTTATTGCTGGCTTGCGTCATGACCGGCTGGACGCTCCATGGGTGATCAACGGTCCCATGAACCGGCAAATCTTTGAGCAATATATCGAAACGCAGCTTGCGCCCACCGTGAAGGCTGGCGACGTCATCATTCTTGACAACCTGTCCAGTCACAAAAGCCTCAGGGCAGAGCAATGTTTGCGAGAGCGCGGTGCATGGTTTTTATTCCTCCCACCTTACAGTCCGGATCTCAATCCCATCGAGATGGCATTTTCCAAACTCAAGGCCTTGATCCGCAAGGCCGCAGCAAGAAGTTATCAAGCACTGTGGCAGGCCG
>NZ_LMCF01000129.1 GCF_001623075.1 Pseudovibrio sp. Ad37 | reverse complement strand
TTACTCGTTGCGTGAAGCCCAAATAATCATCGAAAGGTGGAGGATACACTACAATACCAAACGCCCCCATAGTGCGCTGAACTTCCGCCCACCGGCTCCTGAAGTAATCATTCCAGTAGACCAAAGGCCAGTCATGCACTAACTTTCAAACCGGACCACTCAAGTGGGGCTGATCACGCCCAAACTCGCCATGCCAGAGGCGTTTGTCGTAGCGGTTTGAGAGACCGAGCTCAGGCTTGCTCCAGTGGCGGGTGCCGTAAAAGTCACGGTCTCACTGGCAACAGGGTTCCCCCCACTGTCTGTCACCGTCACAACAAGTGGGTTGGTGAAGGCAGACGAGATTGCTGTGCTCTGGTTGTTTCCGGAAGTCACAGCTACTAAAGAGGCTGCCCCGGTATTGTTGGTCAAGGAGAAGTCTGCAGTTGCTACAACACCGCCGATGCTTGCCTCGACCACATACGCGCCACTTGTTGCGTTGGCCGTTACGCTCAGGCTCGCCACGCCAGAGGCGTTTGTGGTCGCTGTTTGTGTCACAGAGCTCAGGCTCGCACCTGTGGCGGGGGCGGTAAACGTTACAGTCTCGCTGGCAACAGGGTTCCCCCACTATCGGTCACCGTCACAACAAGTGGGTTAGTGAAGGCAGACGAGATTGCAGTGCTCTGGTTGTTTCCGGAGGTGACCGAGACAGCAGACGCCGCACCAGTATTGTTGATTAAGGAGAAGTCCGCGGTTGCAGCAACACCACCGACACTCGCCTCGACCACGTACGCGCCACTGGTTGCGTTGGCCGTTACGCTCAGGCTTGCGACACCAGAGGCGTTTGTGGTCGCCGTTTGTGTCACAGAGCTCAGGCTTGCACCTGTGGCGGGGGCGGTAAACGTTACAGTCTCACTCGCAACAGGGTTCCCCCCACTGTCCGTGACAGTCACAACAAGAGGATTTGTGAACGCAGAAGAGATCGCAGTGTTCTGGTTATTACCGCAGGTCACAACAATCGAAGCGGCTGCCCCGGTATCGTTGGTTAAGGAGAAATCAGCGGTAGCTGCAACACCGCCGACGCTCGCCTCCACCACATAGCTGCCACTTGTCGCATTAGCCGTTGCACTCAAACTCGCCACGCCAGAGGCATTCGTCGTTGCTGTTTGAGTGACGGAACTCAGGCTTGCGCCAGTAGCGGGAGCTGTGAAAGTAACAGTTTCATTGGCAACTGGGTCTCCCCCACTGTCCGTCACGGTGACGACGAGAGGGTTCGAAAAAGATGTCGAGATCTCAGTATTTTGGTTATTGCCAGACGTCACGAAGATTGCAGTAGGTATACCTCCACTGCTTGAACCGGAAAGAGTGACTGTCCCACCTGAGCGAATGAGCGAAAATGAGAAGTTTTCAGTGTTATTATTGTGGGTTCCTGTAAGCGTAATTGTTGTATTATCTGGGAGGCTATTGAGGAAAATATTCGGCCCTGCCACGATGGTTTGCGGTGTGCCGTCAATGGAGAGAGTGTTTACTCCCAAACCTGCGCTTGGAACATCAGTATTTACGGCAATCACAACATCACCCGTTGCTGCGTTAAAATCCGTGATAAGTGCTTCGTCATTATTGGGAAGCCTTGTTACCCTGCAAGCGTCCGAAGTCAAGTTCACGGCGATTCCATTCCCTTCGCTATCTGGAAAATCGCAGCTAAGAGCCGCTGCCGCAGGTGTGGCTGAAATCAAACTTAGAAATGTAATCGCAAAAAATGGAGGGGTAAAAATGTTGGAAAAAAATAATTTGAAATTGCATTTAAGATTATGAAGTAGATTTGTCATGTGAAATGAGTTTCCATGATCTAAAGTAATCTAACATTTATATTTACTGATAGCAGGTAAATCTGCCTATTTTTAAATAATACAATTTTTATTTCTATAACAATTGTAAATTATACGGGTAAACAAACGAATTTTGAGAAGATTAAATCACATGCAGGAATAACTTGCTGAAAATAAAGTGTGTATTCTATTTTTGAGCTGATAGAAGTTTGATGGTTGGGAATTTGCTTCGGTTTTATACCCATCTATTTGGTAGTTTGAACGCCATTTAAGTTACCGTTCCTCAATCATGCGGCCTCACCTTCCTCGGTAGTTCATCCCGCGCTGCACAATGAAATCCGTAAAAACTCAAAGGAACGCAAAAGAACGCGTTGTTATGTAGGGGTGTTTTGGGATGAATGCTGAGTAGGTTTCATGGATGGTGTGTTCTGGTTTTTGAGATTGCGATGAGGTTATGCCCGGCTTGCGGAAAAGTTATCAACTGTCTGGGAGCTGGGCTTGTCTGCCGTGGAAGGGGGATAACTGTGTGGGGCGCAATTATCTTGCGGGGGTAGGTTGGTGGTTGTTGGAAAGTGTCGTGGAGGGAGGCTTCATCGCAAATAACTTGGAACAATTTACCCCTGTGAAACTTAGGAGCGGTTCTGCCTCTGAGATATCAAGAATTCACGGCCACAGCAGCGGTTCCTAGGGCGTTTTATGTACATCATTCTTAGGTGGTTTCAAATGTTTTTGTCTGACATACCTCAAGAGAACATGCCATTAGAGATTATGTGAAGAAATGGGAGATTTATTTACTTATCTGTATTGATAACTATCCTCTTTCTCAATGTCTTATGAAGTCTATATTCCTTTAAATACTTGTTCTAGGGTATATCACGTAGCACAGAGGTAGAATAGCTGCTTGACACATGGGTGAATGTGGTTTCATATGCCTTTGCTATCACATGATATGCAGTAAAGATGAGGAATAGGCCATGAGCCGGTCAGTACTGGTTCTTCAGTATCGCAATAAAAAGAGTTTGGCATGGTTTACGCAAGATGTTCGTCTTGCCTATGACTTCCCAAATGCGTGCGTATAAGCCTACAGGCCCATCAGTCCCTTTAAAAATTTGAATGTTTGACGCCTAATCTACTTGGAGCAACGGGAAAACTACATCTACCCTTGCGCTTTATCGGGCAAAAATACTCACACCGTCTCTGACAGTGAACGGGTGAGCTGCGTATTACTTTCAAACCTGGTGACTGCTGCCGCAAAATACAAATTCCAAGATAACCGCCTGTAATTTCAGGTGCTTGAAAACTTTCGCGCCCAATGGTTGGAGAGCGACCCAACTCGTGCGCCGCTGCGTGTTCCCCAAGGTGGGAGCCAGTATTTGGATAAAGAATGCGCAGTAAAAACATGACGTAAGGACTAAAACAATGAAACGTATCCCTGAGCCGTTCCGCATCAAAATGGTTGAGCCAATCAAGATGACCACCTTCGCAGACCGCGAAAAGGCATTGGCTGAAGCAGGTTACAACCCATTCCTGCTCGCAAGTGATGACGTTTACATCGATCTGCTGACAGACTCCGGCACGGGCGCCATGTCTGACTACCAGTGGGCGGGCATGATGATGGGCGATGAAGCCTATGCCGGATCCCGCAACTTCTACAACCTCAAAGAAGCTGTCCATCACTTCTTCCGTTATGAATATATGGTGCCAACCCACCAGGGGCGTGGTGCAGAGCAGATCCTGTTCCCGGCGCTGATCCGTCGCGCCAAGGAAGTGCGTGATGCAGACAAGCACGTGTTCATCTCCAACTACCACTTCGACACCACAGCCGCGCACGTAGAGCTGAACGGTGGCGAAGTCGTCAACGTGGTGGATGAACGGGCTTATGACACAACCACTTACTACGACTGGAAGGGTGACTTCGATCTTGAGAAGCTGGAAGCGTCGATCAAGGAAAATGGTGCGAAGAACATCACGGCGATCATCTCCACAGTGACCTGTAACAGCTCCGGCGGTCAGCCAGTTTCCATGGCCAACATGCGCGCTGTTTACGAGATCGGCCAGAAATACGACATCCCGGTTGTGATTGACTCCGCCCGCTACTGCGAAAACGCGTATTTCATCAAGCAGCGCGAGGAAGGCTACGCGGATAAGTCCATCACCGACATCATCCGTGAAATGTACTCCTACGGCGATATGCTCACCATGTCCGCCAAGAAAGACCCGCTGGTCAACATCGGTGGCATGTGCGCCATCCGGGAGAAGAAAGAGCTGTTCCAGGCCGTCCAGACCCTCTGCGTCCCAATGGAAGGCTTCATAACATACGGGGGATTAGCCGGTCGCGACATGGAAGCGCTGGCACGGGGTATGCATGAAGGTGCGGACGAGAGCTTCCTGCACTATCGTATTGGCCAGGTTAAGTATTTAGGCGATCGTCTCGTTGAAGGCGGCGTGCCAATTCAGTACCCAACCGGTGGTCACGCGGTGTTCGTAGACGCGAAGAAGATCGTTCCGCACATCCCGGGAGACCAGTTCCCGGCGCAGGCTTTGTGTAATGCACTGTACTTGGAATCCGGTGTACGCCCAGTTGAAATTGGCTCATTCTTACTTGGCCGCGATCCAGCCACCGGCCTGCAAAAAGAGTCCCCACTGGAACTCATGCGCCTAACAATCCCGCGCCGTGTCTACACCAATGACCACATGGATTACATCGCGGATGCTTTGATCAACGTTGCGAAAAACGCGAAGGACATCAAAGGCTTCGACTTTGAATATGAGCCACCTGTGCTTCGTCACTTCACTGCACGTCTGAAGCCAATTAAATAATTTGGCAACTTAGGAGGCGCTGCTCTGTGCCTCCCCTCTTTCCTCACGGATATAACAAAACTACTTCACGGGAGAGAAGTAAATGTCTGAGGGCACACAAGTCGGTGGTTTGGGAAAATCCACTGCAACAGTCAGTCCATCCTTCCTAGGCGGGGCTATGATCATCGCCGGCACAGCAGTCGGCGCTGGTATGTTTTCCGTTCCAACCGTTAGTGCTGGTATGTGGAGCATCTGGGCCATTCTGGCTCTGGCCTTTACCTGGTTCTGTATGCTTCATTCCGGCCTTATGATATTGGAAACAAACCTGAATTATCCGGTCGGCTCCAGTTTCGATACTATGGTGAAAGACACTCTTGGGACTGGATGGAACACCGTAAACAACATCGCCGTCGCATTTGTCGGCTACATCCTCTGCTATGCTTACATCTCCGGTGGCGGGTCCATTGTGGTTCACACATTGGATGCAACATTGGGTGTTGCGCCTCCGCAGATGTTGGCTGGTCTGATCTTTGCGCTGGGTCTGGCGTTCTTCGTCTGGTGGTCTACCAAGGCAGTTGATCGCATCACAACCATCCTTCTTGGTGGCATGATCATCACATTCTTCATGTCTGTGACTGGTTACACCTTCAACATGAAGGCCGCAGTCTTCTTTGATAGCGACAATAATATGGGAATGGGGAGTTACTTCCCGTATTTGTTCGCAGCAATGCCGTTCTGCCTGGCTTCCTTCGGGTATCACCACAACGTACCAAGCCTGATGAAGTACTATGGCAAGGAGCCAAAGAAGATCTTACTCTGCCTTGGTACAGGCACTTTCCTTGCACTGGTACTTTACATTGTCTGGCTGTTTGCCACATTGGGCAACATCTCACGAGCTGATTTTGGCCTAATCATCGAACAGGGTGGTAACATCGGCGTACTGGTGGAAGCTCTTGGCCGTGCAGTAGAAAACACCTCTGCATCCAACATGTTGTCCGCATTTGGTAACATGGCTGTGGCCAGCTCCTTCCTGGGCGTCGCGCTTGGTTTGTTCGACTTTTTGGCGGACTTCCTGAAGTTTGATGACAGCCCTGCAGGTCGTGCGAAAACCGCAGCTGTGACCTTCGTTCCTCCGTTGATCGGTGGCATCTTCTTTCCAGATGGTTTCATCATCGCGATTGGCTACGCTGGCCTTGCAGCAACAGTCTGGACGGCGATCGTCCCTGCTCTGATGGTGCGTGTCAGCCGCAAGAAATTCGGCAACCCTCAGTTCCGTGTTTGGGGTGGTGAGGCTCTTGTCTGGGTGGTCTTTGGCTTCGGCATTTTGGTCGCCGTCAGTCACATTCTGGGGATGTTCAACGCACTTCCAGTCTATCCATAAGCGCCGAGAATGGCATGACGCTCCGCTGGGGCTCGCGGTTGTGAGCCTCAGTTCCGAAACGAGGTATTTGAAATGAAAGGCATACTCTCCATTCAATCTCACGTGACATATGGCCATGCTGGCAACGGCTGTGCTGTATTTCCAATGCAACGTATGGGGCATGAGGTCTGGGCTATCAACACCGTCCAGTTTTCAAATCACACTCAGCATGCGCAAGGTTGGACGGGACAGGCCCATGATGCCAAGCAGATCTCTGAAATCTTTGAGGGTCTGGCAAAACTGAATGTCCTCTCTCAAATCAAAGGTATTGTAACAGGGTATCTTGGTGGCCCTTCTCACTGTGACGTCATTGTTGACATCGTGAAGGAAGTCCGGCGGCACAATCCTGAGTGTCTCTATTTCTGTGATCCGGTGATGGGTGCGCCTGACAAAGGCTGCATCGTCAGTGAAGGTGTTGCCGAGTTGCTGGTGAGCAAGGTGATGCCGATTGCAGATGTGATCGTGCCCAACCAGTTCGAGCTTTCACAGTTCATTGGGGAGCCGATCGAAACACTGGAACAAGCCAAACAAGCATGCGCTAAGGCTATGGAAATTGGACCTAAAATGGTTCTGGCCAAGCACTTGCACAGCGTTTCTGATGATGCCTTCACCATGATGTTTGCAAGCGAGCAAGGCAGTTATCTGGCTCAGCGCCCGCATCTGCCGTTTGAGCGCCAACCGGTTGGCGTCGGAGATCTAATCACATCTGTATTTGCCGCTGGTTATCTGAATGGTCTTTCTGAAGTAGAAGCATTCCAGCACTGTAATAACGCGGTGTATGGCGTGCTTAAAACCACGCAGGAAAAAGACGAATGGGAGCTGCAAACTATTGCGGCGCAACAGGAATTCGTCTCACCATCTGAACAGTTCGAATTAACAAGCCTATAAAACTGGAAAAACAATGACAGCTATCGATACCTCCAAAGCTCCTGCAGCAATTGGCCCGTATGTTCAGGGCGTGAACCTTGGTCAGATGATCATCACGTCCGGTCAGTTGCCGATCAATCCGGAAACCGGTGAGATGCCTGCAGATGTTGCTGAGCAGACCCTTCAGTCTTTGAAGAACGGTCTGGCGATTGTTGAAGAAGCAGGTCTTGCAGCAAAGAACATCAAGAAGACAACGGTTTTCGTGAAGGACCTCAATGACTTCGCTCGCGTGAACGAAGTTTACGGCAAGTTCTTTGAAGACAACAATGCGCCGTTCCCAGCACGGTCCTGTGTGGAAGTTGCGCGTTTGCCAAAAGACGCTCTCGTCGAGATCGAAGTGATTGCCTGCCCATAACGGGTAGGATTTCCCCTGCAATGCTCGTGGTCCAACACGAGCATTGCCCTCAATATGTTGAGCTACAAAGACGTTTTTTTGCAATGCCTTAGTAAGATTATCTCTGATCAGAGCAGCTGACAAGCGCACGAAAAAACCCTGAAATTGAAGTGCGTTAAACAGGCAATGGCCAAATCCAGCGGCTACTCGAAGGCCCTCGAATAGGTCAGTGTCCGCATGTGAAAACATGTTTGCACATATCTCGCTGGTTGGAGTTGCTCGTTGTGCCTGCGCTGCTGCTTGCAGTGGTTGGGTGCTCGGAAATTCCAGGACATGGCCCAAGCGCTTATCAGGTGGAGAATGCAACTTCTCAACGTAATGCGCAGTCGCTGAGCTATGTCATGCTAGATGTTGATGTTCCGACAGTTCAGCATTTATCCAATTATGCCAGTAACTTACCTCCCAAAGAATTCCGCGTTGGCAAGGGCAAGAGAAGCACGATCCGCGTTGGTGTTGGTGATCAGCTCTCTGTTGGGATTTGGGAGTCCATCCCAAATGGGCTTTTCTCAACACAAGGCCAAAAACGCACTGAGCTTGGCCTTGTGGTTGACGACCAAGGCAATATTTACGTGCCTTATGTTGGGGAACTCAAAGTCGAGAACAAGAGTATCTCTGAGGTTCGCGAACAGATTCTCAGTGGGTTGGAGGGTAAGGCTGTCGATCCACAAGTGGTTGTAAACCTTCAGGCAAATGGATCGCACAAGGTCATTGTTATTGGTGATGTGATGCGTCCGGGCCAGTTCCGTGTGCATGAAGATGGTCTGAGTCTGGTTGAGGCAATCTCAGAAGCTGGTGGAACGCGGAATCCAGACTATGAGTCGTTTGTTACTGTCATGAGAGATGACAAGAAGTTCCGGTTTAGTCTGGACGATATTTCGGAGCAACCAGCTAACAATATCTGGCTTCGGCCAAAGGACATTGTCTCCATTACACACCAGCCTAAATCTTTCACTGTGTTTGGTGCGGTTGTTGCCCGGCGCAAATACGACTTCCCTTCCTCGCGGGTGAACCTCTCGGAAGCCATTGGAATGTCTGGTGGTTTGCATGATGGGACTGCGGATGCGACGGGTGTTTTCCTGTTCCGGTTTGAGGACCGGCAAAAGATGATGCCGTTGCTTCCTCCGCGTGAGCAACATGAGGAATTCGGGACAGTGCCTGTTGTCTACCGTCTCAATTTGAGAGAGCCAAGCGGCATGTTTTTGACGCAAGCCTTTGAAATTAGAGATAAAGATGTGATCTATGTGGCGAACTCATCTGTCTCTGAGGTCAACAAGTTCATCAGCATCCTCATTTCTCCTGTAACCGGTACATTGCGGTCTGGTGTTGCGCTTGCAGGTGTGCCTTAATTTTACGATGAGTTGCTGTGGTCGTGTAAGTGAAACTATCGAAATATCAGCGGGTTAAATGAATGTGTTATTTGGTGTATGCATTTTGCTGAAGGATAGTCTTGAGTGATCTCACCAATTCTTCATTGGTCCGTTTTTCTCCGGCGCTTTCAAAACCAAATTCCAGCAGACGTTGGTCTTGCGGATAAGTTTTTCCGCAGCCTGCATGAATCTCAGTAAATTCAGCAGCTTGTAAGATATCGGGCGCCGTCTGAGTATTAACACCTGACCCCGGCATCACAGAGAGCCTGCCAGTTGCGGCTTTGTGCATGGCGGTTAGGTTCTCAATACCATCAATCGCTTTGTAAGCACCGCCGGAACTGAGGATGCGTTCGAAGCCGAGTTCGACGGCCGCGTGGGTGGCCTCGATCAGATCTGGGGCAAGGTCAATGACGCGGTGGAGCGTTACACCAAGATCGCCGGCATGATCCACCAGTATATTCAAGAGGTTAGTGTCGAGTGCGTTGTTATGTTGGTTTGCGCCCAGAACAACACCGGCCAAATTGGTATTACGGGCAGCATCGATTTCGCGCTTCATCTGGTCCACCTCTTGTGGGGAGAAGATGAAGTTACCCCCGCGAGGGCGGATCATAGCATAGACCGGGATGGGCGCTTTGGCTGCCAGTTCCATCAGGCCAACGGACGGCGTCAGGCCACCCATGGCGAGGCACGAACACAGCTCAATCCGGTCAGCTCCGCCAGCAACAGCAGCATTCAACCCGGCAATGGTGTCAACACACACTTCCAGCTTCATGACTGAACCTCCATCTGACCCGCCATCAAATCCTCTGCCCGGATGGCCTTGCGTTTTTCAGGTTGGCCTAGCTCCTGCGTCCAGACCCAATAGACGATCTCCTCGTCACACCCCACATTGACCACGCGGTGTTTGCCCGCTGCATCAATGGCATGGATCACAACACCGCCGATGTAACCGCTCTCCAGCTCCTGCAACTCAGAGATCGCCAGCCGCAACGCATCATCCAGCGAAATGCCGAGCTTCATGGCCAGCACAACGGTGCGGGCGGTGCCGCAGCGCATGGTCATTTCACCTGTATGAGTGCATGCGGCCGCGCCATAACGGCTGTCAGCATAAAAGCCTGCGCCGGGAATGGGCGAGTCGCCTACACGCCCCGGATATTTCCAAGCCCAACCTGATGTAGAGGTGGCGGTGCAGATGTTTTTTTGGCTGTCTTTACAAAGGAATACGGTGGTGTCGCGCACCTTTTCAGGGTCGGTGATTGCTTTGGTCAACGGTGCCAGATCCGTGTTGGGAAAGGCGGCTTTCTGCTCGTCGCTCATCACCTGTTCCAGCTTGCGCCACCACACCTGTTTGCTGTGTTCCAGCAAGGCAGGATCCTTTGCAAACCCAAGCTCATCTGCGTAACGGCGAGCCCCCTCGCCCACCAGCATGGTGTGTGGCAGGTTATCGAGCACCGCTTTTGCCAAACGGGTGACCTCCAGCGTCATCGGCACGCCTGCAACCGCGCCGTAGTCTCGTGTGGTGCCGTCCATTACGCTGGCATCAAATTCCATGTTACCCAACAGGTTTGGCCAGCCGCCATAGCCTACACTGCGCACCTTGGTTTCAGCTTCCACCAAAGATAGTCCGGGCACCAAGGCATCAAGCCCATGTGCTCCATTTTGTAGATGACTGGCGGTGGTGCCAATGCCGGGCCAGCTTTCAGAATTACCAAGTACGATCATTGCGCCGCTCAAAACTTATCAGAGAATAAATCACGGTAACTCTTTGATGATGCCCTCGCCCTGTCAATGCTACCAATCCGGCTTCAGCCGGAAATGTCGTGTCTCTGCCATCAGCGCCGCTAATCTAACATGCTGAAATATCGATGATATTCACGTTGAAAATTGGTAGCATCCAAAAGCTGTGAGCGTTTGCGTTGTTTTGTGCGTTCCTTTGAAAGCTTTTGCGTTTTTCTGCGTTGCTATGTTTTCACCCACAAATCACGCCAGATCCTAATGATGCGGACCTCTCGGTTGGTCACTTTAGACCGCTCTATGAAATGGATATCGGGCAATTTGTGAAGGTACGCAGGTACTGTGCCGCTGTGATACCCAGGGTCAACTTGAACTCAGAGGATCAAGCTCCCCTCAGTTCAACTTCGACTCTTTTAGCGAGGTGAGCCAGTTGGAGAAGATGCCGCTGGAGATGCGGGTTTTGTGGTCTTGCCCGGCGGCGATGTCCATCAGGATGTCGCGGGGAGAAACGCCGTAGTGTTCTTTGAAGCTGCGGGTGAAGCTGGAGGCGTGCGAGAAACCACAGCTCTCGGCGATCTGCTGGATTTTGACTGTATCGCTTCCGGAGCGCAGCAGCTTGCGCATGGCGTGCTTCATGCGGATGTAACGCAGGAAGGCCATGAAGCCGCCCATGGGCTCAAACAGGCGGTAGAGGGTGGTGCGAGACACGTTGAGGTGATGCGCCACTTCTGTGCTGTTCAGGCGTGGGTTGGTATAGCTCCGGCTGATATACTCGGCGGCTTGCAAAAACTGCGCTGCAATCTGATTGTTTTCATCCAGTGCAAACGAGATTCTCGGGCCGTTGTTCATCTGGTTGGCGATCAGCTTGGCGATGCATTCCACGATTGCAGTGACATCCTCATCTGACAGGTAACCCAATTGACCGCGAAGCAGCTGCATCATGTTGATCACTGCATTGGTCGAGCCGCCTGTTGCGGGAAGGCATAGGGTTGGATAGGTGCGATCGCCATGGAGGAAAGGTGCCAGTGCCGTCCGTGGCAAAGCCAGTGTCATCAGCTTGTAAGAGCTGTGGTCTACCACAAACGGCTCGGCCATATCCTGCACGATCAGATGACCGGGCTGGAGTTCCACGCTCTCCTGGCCCATGTGGGTGACGCAATTGTGGGTGTGATCATAAAATTGCACAAACACAGCGTCCATACCATCGCGGGCAATACGCTGGCTGGAGCGGATGATCCTGTGCGGGGTCGCGTTGATGGTTGCCACAAAACCGCTTTTATAACGAAATCCGCGCACACCCGCACCAAAGGCATCCGGTGAAGCGATGTTGGAAGCCAGACAAGCCTCTCCCGTCGCTTCGGCGACCCCCTCGCGCCATTCATCCCAGTTGATGCTGGGCCGGTAAATCACCTCAGGTCTTGGCTCATTCATTGAGTTGTTCGATTCAACAGACATTCTACCCGGTACTATACTGCAACTTGTGCGTGGTAATTCCAATCTGCGCTTAAAATATTCCTGAAGGCTGGAGAACGAAGGAGCTACAGTCCCGATTGAGAAAGGGGCCGGCAAGGCCACTCCGTTCTGTCAGTTTTGCGTCCCCTCCCGTTGAAAAAGATTCAAAACGGGCATTGATACCGTGGTCCTGCTTATGGTTGGAGGCAAGGCGGTGTTGAGCAATGTGTCCTACGCTAAGTCTGACAGGAATGGTGTCCCTCCAGCCTTCAGATGACCAAAATTCAGGAAGCGATCCCCAAGCCTCGGCCATAAAAAAAGAATTCTGAAAATGAATGCAGTGTTGACCAACAGATCAAGACACCGAAAACAAAGTCACCGCCATGTCGCCCCATCCATAATGCCACAGTAGGTCTATCCTTCTAAAGGATCGCAGTAAAAACAAGGGCGTGAAACAAATTGCTAAAACAAAGCTGTGCTTTGAAACGTCAGGTTAAGAGAGATGGACGGCTGGATGCGGATACACTCATTAAAGATCGAATCGATTTTTAGGTATTGCATATTTTAAAGCCTTAGCCGGCTCATCAGCGCCAGTTTTTATGAGACGGCAAAAAGGCGAGCACGAAGGCTCGCCTTTTGAAACTGGGCTAGAAAAATAGGTCAGGCACTGACACGGGCAGCCAACTCGGCGTCGTTTTCCAGCAGCTTATCCATCCGTGCTTTCTTGATGAGTGGGTTCAGCTCCGGGTCCTGAATGTGAGCAAGCAATGTTGCGATAGAGGCCTCCATGGCGGCTTCTGCTACCACCGCCAGACCGTGAAAGACGAAGGGGCGCAAGTAAGTCATGCCAGTCATCAATGCCGTTTGCTGAAAGGGCTTGAGCAACTCATCCATGCTGAAGTTGTTGTAGCCGCCTGCATGGTAGCTGTCTTCCGGTCCCCCGGTGGAGATGGCCAGCACAAGTTCTCTACCCACCAGTTTTTTGCCGCCCGGGCCGTATGCAAAGCCGTAGGTCAATACCTGATCCTGCCATGCTTTAAGAACGGGGGGAGCGGAGTATCAGTAAAACGGAAACTGGAAGACGATGCGGTCGTGGGAGAGCAGGAGTTGCTGCTGTTCTTCAACGTTGAAACTCATTGTTGGGCCACCGACACGGGTCAGATCAAGCACTGTGATGTCGTCGGTTTCGGCAAACGCCTCAAACCAGGAGGGGTTGATGCGGGACTTGTTGAGATCGGGATGGGCGGTGAGCACGAGGATTTTCATAGGGGGAGAGCCTCTTTGAATTTCTGATGCTGTCTTTATAGGCGGATGGCCCCATGCTATTAATTGCCTTAATATCGATCTGATAGATGTATGGAATCGAATAATGCGTCTCCCCCTTGCCATGTTGGAAGTGTTCAACGCCATTGCTCAGAATGGCAGCCTCAAAGGCGCTGCTGTGGCACTTGGCATCAAACCGTCCACGGTGTCTCATCAGCTGAAGTCGCTGGAAGAACAGCTCGGGACGGCGTTGTTCGTGCGCACCACCCGGTCTGTAACCCTGACAGATGCAGGCCGTGCCCTGCAAAGGGGGAGGCTCAGCGAGCCAGAAGGCCAAAACCGCGCCCAATCCTATGTATTGCATTTCCCAATAAAAATAGAGAAATACAGATACAGCTGCGCACACGTAAACGTGCCAGGCTCGTTTCTTAAGTAGTTTATTTAGCATGCTCATCATCTGCGGATACTTATCATGAATGCTGCAATCTATAGTTGAGTATCTTGCTGGATGTAAACAGCTTCATTCATGATCAGATGTGTCAATTTGCAGGCGCTTTATACGGTGGCACCTGTCGCAGGACCATGCCGTGTTTTTGGTCGGCTTTGTAGCCGAGGCTTTCGTAAAAGCCTCTTGCGCCGCGGTCTTGTCCGGTGAGGAGCATGATTTTGTAGGCGTTGGCTTGCCATGCGGCATCTCGCAGGGCCTCCATGACCATCCGGCCAAAGCCTCTGCCTTGGTAGGCGCGGAGCGTCACCACGTTCTCAACAAGGCAGTAAGGGCGACCTCCATAGGTCATGTTGGGCATAATATGAAGCGTGGCGCAGGAAACGACCTGGTCGTTAATCTCCACCCCAAAGAGCGAGGTGCCGTCATGTTGCAAAAGCTGGGCGAATTGCGCAGGCCCATCTTTGCCATAAACAAGCGGAATACCATCTGTCAGCTCATTCAGGAGCGTGACGACATCCTCATAGTCATCAAGAGAGAGTTGGCGGACGGTGATGGTCGGCGAGAGGACAGTCATAAGGGGTCTCACTGAAACGTGCGGCATTGAATATGTGACAAGTTTACCGCGAGGTTGTTCTGTGCTCCAGTCCACTAAATAGTTTATCCTATTGAGTTCACCCAATAACTAAATTTCGTATAGAGGGGGCTGGTAGTGCTTTGATTATATTTGAATTTTCATTCGACACCGCTATTTTTTGCAGTGTCAAATATATACTCAAACTTGTCCATGTCACATAGGCTGATCCTATGGTATTGAACATTTCCAGAGTATGAGAACTTAACTATTACGTGCTTATCGTTTTTGGTAAATAAAGTAGTTTTGCAAATAAAAGCGACTATATTTTTGGATATTCTGTAGGAGTGTTCAATGTTCCTTCCAACAAGGAAAAGGCGATCAATTGCGCTGGGGCTGTAGGTTGCTAAATCTGTCATTTTAGGCACTCATCAACATCATTGAATAGCGTAACAAAAAACCTTCCTTGATTAGCTTTTCGCCTCAATTTGCTTTTACGGCGAAAAATGGATTTTGAATCATGTATTTCTCAAGATCTAGTGGTGCATATTAAAAATAAAAGATAAAGAGTGAATTTTTAATTTGCAATCAGTGATTGATTTATGCAAGCAAGCCATGATTTGATGCAAGTAAATACTGAGATCGTTGAGGAGAGATATGCTGGGTTTTTTGATAACGGTCGCAATGTTGGGTTCGTTTGCAGCTTTAGGCTTACCGATTGTTGGCATCGTTCAAGCATGAAGTTCGAGCGAAGCGAGAGCCAATCTCGGTGTGTTTTTTAATTATTTTTTGTGTTTCATCCTTTTTTGGGGAGTAGTCGCGGCGGCTATTCTGGTCGTCGGATGACTGCAGGATGAAATAACTCATTGAGTTTTCGCCGTAGCTTCTGCAACGGCCCGTGCAATCACCTGCTCCTCGTTGGTGGGCATGATGAAGACGCGTACCGGTCCGGTCCCGATTTCCGGTGCGTTAGCCATGTTCTTTTCCTGATCGATGGTGATGCCGAGAAACTCCAGTGGTTCGCATACGCTGGACCGCACCCGAGCTGAATTCTCGCCAATGCCAGCGCTGAAGATTAGGGCGTCGATGCCTTCCAGAGTGGCGGCCATGGCACCCACCTCGCGGCGGATCTGGTAGCAATAGTAGTTGATGGCTTGCTTGGAAAACAGTTCTTCTGAATGTTCCAGCACGCGCATGTCAGAAGATTCCTCTGACAATCCCAAGAGCCCGCTGCGACGATAGATGATGCTCTCGATTTCTGCTGCCGATAGTTCTTTTTCCTGCATCAGATAGAGCATGACGCCCGGGTCCAACCGTCCGCACCGTGTGCCCATAGCCAGGCCGTCGACGGCAGAAAAGCTGGTGCTGGCGTTGATGGAACGTCCCTCCTCCACCGCGCACATAGAGGCGCCGTTGCCCAGATGGGCGATGACGAGGCGTCCGTTGGCGACATCGGGATGTTCCCGGCGCATTTCACTGCAGATGTAATCAAAGGAAAGCCCGTGGAAGCCATAGCGGCGCACACCTTCCTCATAAAAATGCCGTGGAATGGCGAAGGCGTCATTGGGGAAGGTGTGACCGGCATGGAAGGCCGTATCAAAACAGCCGATCTGCAGCACGCCCGGAAACACCTGTTTGGACGCGCGGATGGTTGCCAGACTGTATGGCTGGTGTAGCGGGGCCAGCGGAACCATCTGCTCCAGCTTCTGCACCACCTCAGAGGTCAACTCTGTTGGTTTGAAAAAGGCATTGCCGCCATGAACGATGCGGTGCCCTATGCCAACGACAGGCTGCCCTTGCAAGTAGGGCTCCACCTTGGCGAAGATGGCGACGACGGCGCTGGCATGGTCAACTGTGCCCAGCTCCCGCACGATGTCCTCGCCGGGTGTCTGCATCTTCAAGCGGGCAGAAGGGCCCAGACGCTCAACAATGCCGGAGATGAAAAGGTCAGGCTCAGCCTGCGCTTTGTAAAGTGCGAACTTGACGGAGGACGATCCGGTATTGAGCGTAAAATAAAAACTCATGTTTTTTGGCTCGCAGCGTAAAGAAGCGCAACAGCGCAAGACATTAACCGGGCCTTGTCGTCATCTGCACGGCTGGTGAGGATCACCGGACAGCGGGCGCCCATAACCACTCCGCACACTTCTGCATGGGCAACAAAGGCCAGTTCCTTGGCTAGCATATTGCCAGATTCCAGATTGGGCACAACCAGTACATCTGCCCTACCAGCAACCAAGGAGGTGATGCCTTTTGTTACCGCAGCATCAATGTCGATAGCGTTGTCCATGGCCAGCGGGCCATCCACGATGCCGCCCTTGATCTGGCCGCGTTCTGCCATTTTGGAAAGGATCGCTGCATCCATGGTCGAGGGGATTTTGGTGTTCACCGTTTCCACGGCTGAAAGGATGCCCACCTTGGGCTGTTGCTGTCCAAGGGCCAGTGCCAGATTGATGGCGTTTTGGACAATATCCACCTTGGTTTCCAGATCCGGTGAGATGTTGATGGCCGCATCGGTGATAAACAGCAAATGGTCCAATCCCGGCACATCCATCACAAACACATGGCTGAGGCGATTGTCAGTGCGCAGGCCCACATCCCGTTTCACGATCTCCGCCAACAACACGTCGGTGTGGAGTTGGCCTTTCATGATGGCCTGTGCTTTGCCTTCGCGCACCATGGCCACGGCCTGTGCTGCCGCCTGACTGTGGCTTGCAACGTCAATGATATCGCAGTGGGCCAGATCTTTGCCAAGACGCTCTGCGGCATCCTCGATCTTTTCGCGAGAGCCAATCAGGACCGGCTCGATCAACGTGTTTTCTGCAGCCAGCAGAGCGCCGCCCAGTGACTTGCGGTCTTCTGGCGCCACAACGGCGGTGATGAGAGGTGGCAACGGGCGGGCCTGATCCAGCAGTCTATCGAAGTGCTCATGACTGCGCACGGTCAGACCCGGCAAGCTGACGGCCTTGGCGATTTGGCTGGTGCGCGGGGCGATAACCTCGGCCTCGCCTTCCACAATCACCTGACCGTCCGCACGTTCCACGGTGGTTTGCAGTGTCACGATGTAATCGGGCAGCTTTTCCGTCACTTTCACGCGGGCTGTCAGATGGTCTCCCTCATAGGCACGGCCCAGAAAGCGCAGACTCTGGCTTTTGTAGAGCGTGCCCGGCCCGGGCATCTGATTGCCCAGCACGGCAGAGATCAGGCTGGCAACCCAGAGGGAGGGGGCGACGCCTTCAAAGTCGCCGTCTCCGTCCCGATCTTCCTTGGGCAGGTGGATAGGGTTGAGGTCGCCGGAGGCATGGGCGGAGACGTAAAAGTCATCCGCAGAGCAGGTCCGCTCGTAAATGGCTTCCATGCCAACTTCGATCTGGTCATACGGAGTATTCTTGTAGGTTGTTGTCATCAAACCTTCCTAACCCCATTTGAGCGATTTCTTCAGACAGTGCCACAGTTCCAGTGACGTCGGCGCCATATTCTCTTCCTTGCCGATGATGTAAGACACCGCTTTGTACGCAAAGGTTTTGTCCTTCTCGCTTTTCAACAGAACCGGCAAGGCATTATACCCTGCTTCCATTTCGAAACGGGAAATGAGCGTCTGATCGTGAATGAGGAAATTGCGCTCTTTCGGATCCATGGATTTAAACGGTGCCCATGTGGTCAGCACTTCGTTGAACCGCTCCAGCTTTTCGCCGCGCACTTCGGTGCGTGTGTCGGCAATCATCAACACAATACGCACGATGGCTGCAGCTGCCCCGCCCTTCTCGATCTTCTTGAGTGCGTTCTGAATGCTGGTCAGGCTGTGCAGATCTTGCATTGGCACCTTTGGCCGGCGGAAGGACAAGGCCTTGCCGTATTCCACTGCGGGCGGTGAGGCCCAGAAGGTGAGGAAGCTGTTTTCAATGAAGGCTTCGCGCATGTCCTTCAGCGCATCCCAACCATATTCAATGCTGTCGGCCATCAGTTCCTCCCAATAATGGAAAGGCGTTTTGGCCATGTTTGGTGTGTGGTTCTCCTTGACCGCTGCAGCGGCCATTGTGGGCCAGAACATGAAGGGATTGGTGGAGGCAAAAGCACCATTTGTCAGCCGCATGGGGTGCAAATCTCGCGTTGCATCTGCCGTTTGCGGGCTGTTAATGGTCTTCAACACAGGGCCAAGTGTGCTGTCATACACATCTTCCAGACTCTCCGAGAAACGTGCGACACCGGCAAAGGTTTTTTCGTCAATGCGCTCGCCGGTTTCCAGTAGCATTTCATCAATAGTCTTGCGGGCAAAACTCACCTTGAACTTGGCATCACAGCCTTTGCCCGTCTGTTCCTCGATCTGGAGCTTATAGAGTCCCGGAGGTAAGGCTTCGATTGTCTTCAGCGTAGACGCAACCTGCGTATGCTCGCGCTTGGCAATGCTGGAGGACACGAAGATGCCCAGATGCCCGACCTGATCATGCAGCATATAAAGGATACGCTGGCCTAGGATTTCGATCTCCGCTTCATCCGTATAGGTATCGGCAATCCAATTGAGTGCCTGGTTTGGCGGCGTAATGTTATCACCATAAGAGGAGAAAACGATGATGGGCGACTTGATGGTCTTCAGGTCAATGGGGCGTCCCGGTTCCAGAAACGCTTCGTTTTTCGCCAGCTTGTTGCCGATGAAAAGATTATCCAGAATCCAGCGGAACTCCTCCTCCGTCATGTAATAGAAGCCGCTCCACCACTTCTGAAATTCTAGATAACGTTCTTCGCTGCTATCGATATTGGTGTACAAATCGTAGTACTTGCGGAACCAATTGCGACCCGGATTCAGCATCTCGAAATTCTGCACCAGATTGGCACCGTCAAACAGACCATTGCCCAGATCTGCAGAAAATAGCGCAGGCACAACGCCGCCGGTTAGACCTGCTGAGTACCGCATGGGATCTTGCCCCAATTTACCACTCCAGTACGACATGGGCGCACCGTTGAGCACAATCGGGCCCACCAGATCCGGATAGACCGCGGCCAGAATAGCTGTTGCCCACCCTCCCTGACAGTTACCAACCACGATGGGTTTGGGGCTGTCTGGGTGGCGTGAGATGATCTCGCGCAGGAAGGCCGCTTCGGCATGGGTGACGTGTGACAGCTCCTGATTGGGCTCTGGCATTGGATGAAAGGCGACGAAGTACACGGGGTGTCCGTCACGCAGGGCAACCCCCACCTGACTGTCATTCTTGAACCCGCCAATGCCTGCGCCGTGGCCAGCACGCGGGTCGATGATCACATAGGGGCGCTTCCAGTCCAGCACTTCCACGCCCTCAGGCGGAATGATCTTCAAAAGCATGTAGTTGCAGGGGCGCGGTAGGTTGCGGCCCTCAACAACCACCTCGTAATCATAAATGAGAACAGGAGGACAACCCTTGGCCATGTGGTCAAAGTATGTGTCACTGGCTTCGCGCAGGGCATCCATGGTCAGGATGGCGCGTTCGCTGGATTCCTTGAGATAATGCGACCAGGCATCCAGCATCTTCTTGGGCGTGTCGTACGGGCCCCAGGATGCGGCTAGTGCGTCGCTTTTGGTTTTTGATTTGGCCTGTTTCTTCTGAAGGTCGTTCATCAGGCGCGTGGAGCGTCGTGAGTTGGCGACTTGCAAAAACTGGTTCTGTTCTGTGAGAGCCGCAAAGTACTCGGCGGTTCGCTTGCTAAAGAGTTCTACTTGCATAATCTACCTCGGTGCCTGCCTAACCAATGATGCGGTAACCACCGTCAATGGGGTGAACCACGCCTGTGATGTTTCGGGCTTCATCACTGGCCAGAAAGGCGGCATATGCGCCAATGTCTTCAATACTTGCGAGTTTTCGAGTGGGGGCACGCTGCGTTGCATCGGCCAGCATCTCGTCAAAGCTGGCAATGCCGCTGGCGGCGCGTGTTGCCAGCGGGCCGGGGGACAGCGCGTTGACGGAGATGCCCTTCTGGCCCAGTTCAGCTGCCACATAGCGCGTGGTGCTTTCCAGCGCGGCTTTCACCGGACCCATGATGTTGTAGTGGCTGATCACCTTTTCCGAGCCATGGAACGTCACGGTCATGACGCTGGACCCGGAACGCATCAGCGGTTCTGATTTGCGGATGAGGCGCAGGAAGGAGTGCACGGAAATGTCCATGGCCACGCCAAACCCCTCTGCCGAGCAATCCACCACGCGGCCATGCAGGTCAGCCTGCGGGCAAAAGGCGATGGAGTGCAGCAAAATGTCCAGCGAACCCCAGACCTGCTCGATTTGCTGGTAAAGAGCATCCACCTCGTCAGGTTTCGTCACATCCAGCGGCGCAAAAATGGCTGCATCGGCTTCTTCTGCCAGTGGGGCCACATGCTTTTTCGCTTTGTCATTCAGGTATGTAAGAGCCAGTTCTGCGCCCTGTGCCTTCATGGCTTTGGCGCATCCCCATGCTATGGACTGGCTATTCGCCACCCCAACAATAAGGGCTTTCTTGCCCTTCAATGAAAACATGCGGTCATTACCCTGTTGGTTGAAACCTGTCATTTGGAAGGAAAACAACAAGACTAGAAATAGCTATACAGGAGAAATAAGGAAAACCAAGGTGCGAAATCTAGTAAATAAATTGGGTGATTGAAATATTCAAAGAGTGACTATTTATGTAATTAAGTAATTTTGTAATTAATTTTAAGTCATTTCTCAGTAGGTGTCGAGCAACCTAGTTTTCCAAGACAAATGCGTCCGTCATTTACTTTTTTCGGTTGGCGACCAGAGCTGAGTGCCTGTCAGCACAGACGCAGTGAGCCTCCCCCTTTGAAGTGGTCCACGCCTATGGGGGCCAGAACAAGATTTGCTAAAAATCGTACGCTAAGAAAGAACAGAGCTAGAACATCAGGCTGCGTCTGATATTGGTCTCGGAAGTCGTAGAGGTCTGTAGGTATCATTAAATGCAAGCTCGCTATCCCAGGAATAGATACCTGTCAGATTGATGTGCTCCCATGCGAGAGGGGAAATGTGCTTGAGCAGGGTGTTGGGAATATCTCGACCTTGATCGCGGAGGTGTTGGACGATGCGGCTGAGATAAACCGTGTTCCAGTAAACAATAGCACTGACGACAAGGTTGAGACCTGAGGCACGAAATGCCTGGCCGTCAAATGAGCGATCGCGGATCTCACCGCGTTCATGGAAGAATACCGCTCGTTTGAGCTTGTGAGCCGCTTCACCTTTGTTGAGGCCTGCTCTGCAGCGTTGCCGTAAGGCAGGATCAGAATACCATTCGATCATAAACAGCGAGCGTTCCAAACGGCCCAGTTCTCGCAGGGCTTTGGCAAGAAGGCTGGGCTTTGACGAAGAGGCCAGCTTCTTCAGTATGGTTGACGGAGACACTGCTCTTGTTGTCACAGAAGCTGCCAGATGCAGCAGATCCTCCCAATGATCCAGAATGAGAGTAGTGTTGATTGGAGTACCAATATGGCTGGCGAGAGCCGGATAGGTCTCAGCCTTTTCAAAGGCATGGATCTTTCGGGTTTTCAGGTTCCGCAGTCGCGGTGAGAACCGATGTCCAGTCAGCATAAGTAATGCAAATACGTGATCACTCGCACCTCCCGTGTCAGTAAAGATCTCTTCAATTTCTAAGCGGGTTTCATGGTCATACAGTCCATCAAGCACATATAAGGCCTCACTTTCTGTCGGACTGATGGGCAAGATGCCGAAATACCCATATTGATCGGATAAGTGGCTATAAAATTTCGAACCAGGCTCATTGCTATAATGAAGGTTTACATCTCCAAGCTTTTCAGCCCGGTCGCTGGCGCGGAAGAACTGACCATCAGCTGAAGCGGTAGACCCGCTGCCCCAAAGCAGGCTGTGGGGATGCAGGGCGTGGGCATTTGCGATGCAAGCCTGTGCAGCCCGGTAGGTCTCGGACCTGGCATGGAACATCCTCATCCAACCAATTTGATGAGCGCTGATCCCTTTTGAGGCTCCAGCCATCCTTTTGGGGCCAAGGTTTGTGGCGTCCGCCAGCGTGCCTGCCAGCATGGTCGTAATGTTGTGTGGTGCATCCCCAGTGCGCACATGGGTGAACTGATCTGCAAAACCGGTCCATTCATGCACATCCCGCAAAAGATCGGGCACTTCTACATGCGGATACATCTGCGTGAGTTCCTCGTTCAGCTCCTCAACGCCTGAAGGAACATCGCTGGCCTGAGGAGTGACGATGAGTGTACCGTTCTCCAGTCGGACGTCCTTCAGCTTGCCATTGCGTGCTCGGTAGGCCAGCTGCTTGATGTTGAAGTCAAGCTGTTCCTGCATCTTCGATAGCCACGCTGCACCATCTAACGGAACGCCAAGGGCAAGATCGTTGTTGTCTTTGAGCTGAGCAAACTGAGCGGGCGGCATCAAGTGCTCTTTGATAGGGCGATACGACCGGCTACCTTCGACCCAGACATCTCCAGAACGAAGGCGATCACGCAAAACGGCCAAAGTCGCGATCTCATAAAGACGTCGATCCGGCTTTTCTTGACTGAAAATCAAACGGTGTTCCGAATTCCTAAAATGAGAACTGGGTACAGGGCGAGGCAGAACGCGCCGTCCCTCAGCATACATCTTCCGCAGCGTATCGATGGCAGTAAGCAATGGATCATACCGACGAGCAGAGCGAAACTCAAAAGCCTTGAGGAAAGAGCCTGCGTACTTTCGTAATGTTCCATAGTGAGCAGCAGCCAGGGTAAGAACGGAAGCATCATTTTGTGCTACAAGCGAGCTCACACCTTGCTGCGCTTGCTCTAGCTTGTGAATCGGCATGCAAAATTGACCCGGTTAGGTGGGTTATGAGCGTTTAAGATTGACCCACCTGTTTGTTAGGATCCGTGCATTTAGCGCGGGGCATGAACGGGTGATATTGATGGAAAGTGCAGCCAAGATCCGCCGTCTTGTTTTACGGGATGGTCGAAGTGTCCGGTCGGTCAGTCGGGAGACTGGTTTATCGCGCAATACAATCAGAAAATATGTTAGTGATGCATCGCCGCCGCGTTATCAACGTCAGGTTTCCCCGATCCGTCACAAGCTGGCTGCTTTTGAAAGCCGTTTATTGGAATGGTATGAACTGGAGCAGAAGCGCCCACGGCGGGAGCGCCGGACAGCCTTACAGCTCTATGAGCAGTTGGTTCTTGAGGGATATACGGGCTCTTATTCTCCGGTTCAACGTTTTATCCGTGATCTGAAGCGAGCTAAACCGTGGTCTGGTGAGGCGTTTATCCCGCTGCAGTTTCAACCTGGGGATGCGCTTCAATTTGACTGGAGTGAAGAACATGTTGTGCTGGGCGGTGTTGCTCAGAAGATAAAGGTTGCCCATTTCCGTCTGTGCCACAGCCGTAAACCCTTTGTGTTTG
>NZ_LMCF01000128.1 GCF_001623075.1 Pseudovibrio sp. Ad37 | reverse complement strand
ACTGACCGACCGGACACTTCGACCATCCCGTAAAACAAGACGGCGGATCTTGGCTGCACTTTCCATCAATATCACCCGTTCATGCCCCGCGCTAAATGCACGGATCCTAACAAACAGGTGGGTCAATCTTAAACGCTCATAACCCACCTAACCGGGTCAATTTTGCATGCCGATTCACAGTATTGGGAACTTCCACTACCTCAAGAAAACGCCAACTTTCCATATTTGAAAGCTGTTTAAAGCGAAACTGGCTCTCCGAAATTTGATGATTATGAGCGTTAATTATAAACTTCTTCTCTTCATTTGAGTATTTCTTGAAGTAGTAGCCAGTGGCAATCGGTTGCCAACTTAGGAAAGGCGGTCCTCCAACGGGAAACAACTGTACTTCAATGTGGTCTACTGAGAGCTGCTCACTCAGCGCCTTGAGTACAATCCCAACAGTCTTACCTCTTTCTTCGCGACTTGCATAACCTAAGGCGATTTCTGATAGATACACATCTATGGAATAGTATTCTTTATTCTCTCGTTGGAAGTAGCTCACACCAGACAGCTCAGCTGGGGTCGCTTCCAGATCAACCACATCTTGCTGAGTGTTTAGTGTTTCCATTTCTTTGCGTGTCTTCACGGGACATGAAACGAGCAACTGTTCGAAACTAGCCTTGAGCTCCGCACTATCGAACTTTAGCTCCCAATTACTATGAGTTTTTTGAACATCGCGCGGTAACTTCCCCTTGGAAACATTCTTAATCAGCGGCATTCGTTTAGGCACACGCTTCATTACGAACTCACCATTCGCGTCAAGAGTATTTAAATAATAGTCGAGGTTAGGGTTTTTTAAGGTGTCGAATGATGAGGCTATCCAAGCCATTGAGCCCTCAAGTCTCGTGGGCCACAAAATAGCAGCTGAGTGCGGGTTCCATCCCCAATTAACCCATATATCCAAGCTATCTACTTCAAATTCTGCAAGCCACCCGCCATGTTTTGGCGCAATAAGACCGAACTTGTACTCACGCGTCATTCCGCCTTTGCACCCTAAGAACAGCCGTGGATCACCCTTGGCAAAATTCTTCGGCTTTATTTCAACTTGTGCGTCAAGTTTTCCTGAGAAATGCGGATGGTTGAGACCAAGCTTAGCTTCAAGTTGTGTGACAAAGGTAAAAAAGAATACGGCAAGCAGAAGTAACTTCTTCATTTAATACAGCTCTCTCAGTAACAACCAACCATAGGTTCAAGCGTTTTGTAGACTGGTTATGTAAGCAGCTCTATTAAACACACGATCACCAAATACAACCATTGATTGATGTCATTTAAGCTCACGTTCTTGCTGTTGACTCCCACAAGACGTGAAAAAGGGCGCTTCAAGCGCCCTCTCACACATTTCGGAATAAACGTTAAGCCAGTTCTGTGAAGATTTCGCCTTCCGGGAGGCGGGATTTTGGGAGGGCGGCGTTGAAGTCGCTTTCGTGACGGTGGCCGAGGGCAATCAGAGCAACTGCGCGGTAGCCTTTTTTCTGAAGGCCAAACTCTTCGTTAAGCGCGTCAACGTCTACGCCTTCAATCGGCACAGCATCGATGCCCAGCGCGCCTGCGCCCAGCAGGATGGTTCCCATGTTGAGGTAGACCTGTTTTTCCATCCAATGGTCAGCGTCTTTGAGCTGGTCGCGATGAATACCCACAAAGGTGGCACGGCCTGCTTTGACTGTCTCTTTTACAGCCGGGTCAGCGAAGCGTTTGTCTTGTTCTTCGGCTTCCAGCAGGCGGTCCAGATATTCATCAGAGATGTCCGTTCTTACGCAAAAGACGACGACGTGGGAGGAGTTGAGCACCTTGCCGTTATTGAAGGAGAACATGCCCTGCGTTCCCTTTGAAACGCGCTCACGTCCTTCTGGGGTGTCTGCAATGATAAAGTGCCAAGGTTGTGAGTTCACACTTGATGGGCTGAAGCGAAGCAGGGATTTAATATGATCAAACTGCTCTGCGGAAATCTGCTTTGATGGATCAAATTCCTTTGTGGAATAGCGGCTCAGCGCGACGTCTTTCAGGTTCATGCTCATTTTCCAGTTTCTTATTTTAAGTGATGTTCTGACCGGAAGATAACCATTAGTTTTTTCTTAGCAAGTACGCACAGAAAATGCACATAGGCACAAAATGTATACTTTAAGCTCCGTACCCGACATCTGATAAAGTAGTTCCACTTAGCCGAGGCGCTATCTACCTCCTATCAAGATCAAAAGCGTGGATATTATTCTGATTGCGCAAAGCATCGAATGAAGTCTACTTCCATCCAGGCATCTTGTTCTGGTGTCTTTGGGCCACTGTGAGGGAACTCATAAAAGTTCAACATGAGCTGCATCGGATAATTTGGAGATTGAGAGGTTGTTGTAACCAGTTCGCCATCAGCGAAGAAATCAATCTGACTTGGAGACCAGTCCATCGAATAGACGTGCCAGTCAGTAACATCCAAGGGTAAAATGCTGTCGTCAAATTCGTCTTTGAGGAGAGGATCGTTAATACGTTTTATTCCACGCCCGACTTGAGCTTCATTTGCAGTCGCACTCCTGCCAAAAATCTCAAAAACCGTAATTTCTCCAGAATGATCGGGCTGATCTTCAAAACCGATCAGCCAAAGCGCTGCTAAATTCCATGGTTTTAATTTTGCACGAACACGTATGTCCAGCCTACAATATTGCGGTAAGAACAACTGCATTTCAGGAACCTCAGACTTTACAGTTAGCCCATCACGGAACCTGTGTTGCCCATGAGGGCTATTGAGGGGGCCTGCGAAATGCCCAGTCTGGATTCCCGATACCTTGTTTTTTCCATCAAATTCTGGCGACCAGCATTGCTGATTTTCAGAGATGAACAAACGAAGCTTTTTGTCCCTTATCTCATAACTCGCCGCAGACAATTCCAAGGAACTCCAGTGAGGGAGGTAGTTGGGCAACCATTTATTTATATCGAGAGCAGGACCATCAAAATTATCTTCAAAGATAAGCTTAGAGTTTGACTGGAGGATCATTCAGATGCCTTCACATAATGAATAATTGAAATTTCTGATGCTAAATTGTGGTCTTTGAACTTACCCGGCGTGCCATACTTCTGATAGCAAATTTATGGTGGTTTCCCCAAACCTAAGCAATCTTTTTATGC
The DNA here is from genome assembly GCF_001623075.1 of Pseudovibrio sp. Ad37. Lineage (GTDB taxonomy): Bacteria > Pseudomonadota > Alphaproteobacteria > Rhizobiales > Stappiaceae > Pseudovibrio. Next base: position 2,953 of record NZ_LMCF01000128.1, on the reverse strand, counting down.
ATTGAAGTCCCCTTCGAATTGTGGCAGGCAGGTTGTAGCGATTTCATTTATGCAATGCTCAGAAACTGCAGGACTTCTCCTCTTATGACCCGACCAAGACGCCCCAAATATAAGAAAGATGCTCGGGTCGGTTTGTTTGTTTCCTGCACTACCAATCTCTTTCGCCCTTCCCTGATAAAAGCTGCAGTTGATCTGCTGGGCGTCGCTGGTTATGAGGTTGAAGCACCGAGCATTCAGAGTTGTTGCGGGCTTGTGTCGCTGCGCTCCAATGAGCTGGAGGATGCGCGGGATATGGCGAAGGAGGTGATTTCGCAGTTTGGCCACTACGACTATGTGGCTGTGCTTTCGCCGTTTTGTGCCAAGGTATTTGAGCGGGCCTATGCGCCTCTCCTCTCGGAGCAGTCTGAGGAACTGGCGAAGATCACGACCAAGTTTACGCGCAAATGCTTTGAGGTGTCTGATTTGCTGCTGGCTGCACCTGAGTTTGGGCAGAGCTTGCAGGGTTTTGCAGGTAAGGTTGCGTTTCTGGATGTGCCAGATGCCCCAAATCTGTTTGGCAGTCAGGTGGCTTCCCGCACTTTGCTGGGTCAGATGGAGCAAGTCAGCGTTGTTGACCTGCCGCAGATTTGCGCTTCTCAAGTGAAAGGCGCTCCAGAGGGGACGATCTCTCCCGAACTGGGGGCCGGTGATCTGAGTGGTTTGCTGCACGCTGTGCGCTCATGCGGGGCTGGCACGCTCGTCTCGACAGATCTGGCGCTTCTGATGGAGCTTTCTACCCATCTGCGCCGCTATGGGTCTGCCATTGAGCTCAGACCTGTTCTAGAGGTTCTGGCAGGCGATATCCAGTCTATGCCGATTGGCTTGAGTGCCCGTGTGATGGCTGGTCAGTCCATCCTCTGATTCCCCTAGGTCGATGCCGAAACTTGCGCAGGGATTGTGGTTCCTGGTGCTGCTTGTGAAAAACACAAATTCTACATGACGGGAATTACTGCTTAAGGCCAGTGGTTTGCCTCTTAAATCCATTAAATTCCTCAGAATGCCCTTACAAATGTTGTAGTTCTGCGTATTGCTGAGTAGTGTGCGCGGCAACTGGCCAAGGCCATGGTCCGGCTTTGTTGCCAGTTCACAGTGTGAGGCACTTTGTCTCCCCTATCTGCTGTTACACAGGAGCCTATAAAAATGGGAAAGCTCAAGCCGGGCGTCATCTTTGGTGAAGACTATAAAACCCTGATTGAAGCATGCCGCGAAGGTAAGTTCGCCTTGCCTGCGGTCAACGTTGTTGGAACGGACTCCATCAACGCAGTTCTTGAAGCAGCAGCTGCAAACAATACAGATATTATCGTTCAGCTCTCCAACGGTGGTGCGCAGTTCTATGCCGGTAAAGGCATCAAGGACAGCTTCCAGGCAAAAGTGCTTGGGGCAGTTGCTGCAGCTCAGCATGTGCACCTTCTGGCAGAACATTACGGTGTTGGCGTTGTGTTGCACACCGACCATGCAGACAAGAGCCTGATCCCTTGGCTGGAAGAGCTCATCAAACACGGTGAGGCGTTCTACAAGGCAAATGGCAAGCCACTGTTCTCCTCTCACATGCTGGATCTTTCTGCAGAAGACATCGAGTTTAACCTATCTGAGAGCGAACGCCTGCTGAAGATGATGGCTCCGCTGGAAATGAGCCTTGAGATTGAGCTGGGCGTGACTGGTGGCGAAGAAGACGGTATCGGTTCTGATGATGACATTGGTGCAGACAATCCGAAGCTCTACACCCAGCCTGAAGATGTCCTGCAGGCTTATGACCGTCTGAACCCGCTTGGCCATTTCTCCGTTGCTGCGTCCTTCGGAAACGTGCACGGTGTTTACAAGCCAGGCAACGTGAAGCTGCGCCCTGAAATTCTGCGTGAAAGCCAGAAGCTGGTCAGCGAAACTCACAGCCTTGGTGCAAACCCGCTGGCACTTGTGTTCCACGGTGGATCCGGTTCTGAGAAATCCAAGATCACAGAGAGCCTGAACTACGGCGTGTTCAAAATGAACATCGACACCGACACACAGTTCGCCTTCTCTGAAAAGGTTGGTGCGTATGTGGAAGCAAACGCAAATGCTTTCAAATACCAGATCGACCCGGAAACTGGTGCTCCAACGAAGAAGGCTTACGACCCACGCAAATGGCTGCGTGAAGGTGAACTGGGCATTGTTGAGCGCCTGAAAGAAGCTTGCGAAGACCTGAATTGCGTTGGCAAGAGCCTCTGCCAGTAAGCTGACTAGATTTTATAAGATTGAAGAGCCCGGTGCAGACGCGTCGGGCTTTTTGCTTACCTGTATATCTCTGTCAAATGAACCTTGGAGGCTGAGATCTCTCCAAAATCGTGTTTACCCGGCTCGAGACGGCTGAGCCTTCACCGGGAAATCAACGATCAGATTAAGCCATCGTGCTCTCGCCATCTAAAAACAGGATCGGTACGCCGAGGTTTTTGGCTACCTTTTCGGCGTGTTCCATGAAGATCTGGTATTTTTCTTCCTTAGTCAGGTCCTTTTTACCTTCAAACTCCTGAAACGCGATGGTGTCGGGTGAGGGTTCAGCATCTATGAGAAAGATGCCTTTGATCTTGATGGGCTCAGTTGCATCTACGCCTTGTTTATGTTGAACGCCTTCCTTCGATGAGACAATCACCTCGTTGTGTGCGTAGTAGGTGTTGTCCATCAGGTCATCGACGGGCTGCTTGGACTGGCTCAGGAAAACTGGAGAGCCTTCTGATACGATAAATTGAGGAGGACTTCATGGGTCGAAAACATTATACGGAAGAGTTTAAACGGGAAGTGGTACGGCTGGTAGAAGTGAGTGGTCGGCCCATTCCTGAAATCGCTGCTGATCTGGGCGTGGGACCAGCTACCTTGAACTGCTGGATCAAGTAATTTCGGGATCAGGATTTGCTGTCAGGACCACATGAGGATGCCAGTA
>NZ_LMCF01000127.1 GCF_001623075.1 Pseudovibrio sp. Ad37 | reverse complement strand
GCCGACCACTCACTTCCACCAGCCGTACCGCTTCCCGTTTAAACTCTTCCGTATAATGTTTTCGACCCATGAAGTCCTCCTCAATTTATCGTATCAGAAGGCTCTCCAGTTTTCCTGAGCCAGTCCAAGGTTGGATGGCCGTGGATGTTTTCCACCTACGTTTTCCTCTGCTGGAACTCCTGATCCGTTTGTTACTGAATTTTCTGTAGTGCGTGTTGATATTCAGTCACCAGTATTCCGCACTATTGCTTTTTCATTAATGAATTGCCTGTTTATTCAGGTAGCCAAAGGAATTATTTAATGATGCATTTATGCTATTGACGTCGCCTTAGTATTAGCACAACAGAGTATCTTTAGTGTTCGCCAAGACATTCACCTATCAAGTGATAGGTGGGCGGATGACTTTTCCTTTTTCGTTGATGACTTGGACGCTGGCCCATTGTTCTACGGAGAATAAGGCTTTCCATTTTTCTTCTATGCGTGCACGGTTTACGTTTGCTTGCGAGAAGTTTGCGTTGGTGAGGTCGGCGTCGTCGAAGACACTGTCCGTTAACAGACAATAGCTCAGGTCAGGGCCGTGTGTGCTTGATTTTCCAAACAGACCACCACTGCTCTTCATGCCCCGGAAATAAGCTCCGGTTAGATCCAGCTGAATGCTTCTGTCTTTCTTTCTGAGCAACTTTCTCAGCTCTGATACCTTTTGGACTGATGCAATCAACTCGCCGCGGGCACGAGCATGTTCTTTGCCCGCCATCAAGTTTGAGCGTTGTGCAGAGCTCGTGCTGCGAATGTGAGCGGCCAGAAGTTGCAGGACATCCTGAAAGTGTTCGTTTGGATTAGACTTTGCGATTTCTGAGAGGATTACAACACCGGCTTCACGCAAAGCACCATTCCCGGATTCAAGGAGTTCTGCAGCTTTGGTGAACTGCCCCAAAACGTAGTTTCGTCGTGTTGCCTTAACTGCTGCGAAAGCTGAACTGGCGATATATGCGAGCAATAAAAACGCTGGAATTGCAACAAAAACAGTGAAGAGTGCACTCAGACCAGCTGCAACATTGTAAAATACCGATGTTTGCTCAATTGGCGTGTAAGGGACGCCTTTTGGGACGGGTAACTGACTTCTAAACGTTTCAATCTTACCACCCGCAAGTACGACAAGGTTACGCACCATGGAATACTCATCGGGAATGAGATTGAGATAGTCGCAAATCAAATAGGCTGGAATTGTCAGAAACCCGAGGGTTACCAGTATCACAGCAATACGGAAACTATGCTTCATTGGAAAAATGCCTGTCTCAAAGATTCAAATTCCTACCAGTGACACGCCTTGCGAAGAGGCGGCAGCATGTCCTGAAGGTTTGCCAAGTCGAATAAGTAGGCACGAGAGCCATCATCTGACACAACATCAAGCTGCACCCGATCTACGTTGGCCCAACGATTAATGTGTGCGATGCTGGTCAATCCACGTGGGCTGATAAGAATGCGTTTGCTTTCCGCGCTCTGCCAGACATCGTTGTCGATACGCTGATCACGCAGCATAACGCGGATTGGAACCCGGCGTTTAACGTGTGGCTCATTGAGCACCAAGGCAACTGTTGTGATGTCTTCAACACAGGATAACAGCAAGATTGCAGGCTTTTCCTCGATACCAGCATCAACAGACTGCACAGCTTTCATGCTGAGGTAGACATTGGTTTCACCTGGTTGAATGACCGGTTGCTGTGCTTGTTCAGTTTGCAGTGCCTGTGCCTTCTCAGGGATTGTCCCATCACGTTGCTCCAGTGGTTGAGCAGGCATGCTCTCTTCCTGGATCTCATCCCATCTGAATATCGCGGGATGTCCGACTGCACCAAAGCGAAACTGCCAGGTTAAATCCCCTGATGATCGTATTCGCTCCATCGTTTTCGCCTGTCGCTCCAAGCGGCCTGCAGGTGCATTTACATTCTCAACGAATTCTGGATTGGGTTCTCCTGCAGATAAGACCTCAAGAGGGGTCTTAAGCAACTGGTCAAAGCACGACAAACGGTTAACTCGGCCAATGGTAAGAGTGCATTTTTCAACCACCTGTTTTTCCAAAGTGATCGTTTCTGCATAAGAGGTCGATGATAGAGAAATACTGGTAGGAGCCGCTATCAGGCCGGCCAGCGCTGCTGCAAAAATCGTGTGAGCAAACCTGCTAGTTCTCATGGTCGAATTCCATCGTTGGACAATTGAATTTGCTGAGTTTGTTGGCAAGGGTACGTTTTGGTATTTGTAGGAAATCCGCCATTTTGCTCCGATCCCCTTTGAACTGGAAATACGCGCTCCGTATCAAATCTAGCTCGAAGTTTGAGACAACCGTCCGAAGTCCTTTTTCTGCCAGTAACAGATCATCGTATTCGTTCTCACCTGCAACAGAATTGCTCTGAGCTCCGGACACAGCAGCAGTATCGAGTTGCTCATTCATGGCTTGTTTGAGAATACTTCCTGAAATTTCGTCAGTGTCATAAGCGAGAAAGACGGCCTTGATCATGCAGTTCTGCAGCTCACGGACATTGCCTTTCAGCTCTGCTGTTTCCAGCAGGGAGACGGCTTCTTCACTCAGTGCTTTGGAGGTGTCTGCGTTACTAACAGCAATCTCCTGCAGGAAGTGGCGTGCGAGATGAACTCTATCGCCTTCGCGGCTGCGCAATGGTGGTACGTCTATGGTGAGCTGCGTGATACGGTAGAAAAGATCGGCCCGGAACTTTCCGTTCTCAATCGCTTTTTTCAGGTCAACATGGGTGGCACAGATGAGGCGGAAATCGACAGGCTCGTCTTTACTTCCTCCCAGCGGTCGAAGCTTTTTCTCCTGAAGAATACGAAGCAGTTTGACCTGAAGATCAATCGAGAGATCACCAATCTCATCAAGGAACAATGTCCCGCCAGAAGCTCTTTTTACAAGACCGTCTCTGTTTTCAGTTGCCCCGGTGAAAGCACCCTTTTTATAGCCAAACAACTCGCTCTCAATAAGGTTCTCTGGCAGAGCTGCAATATTTTCTGCAATGAAAGGTCCATCAGAAAATTGTGAGAGCCGGTGTAAGGATCGCGCAACGACTTCTTTGCCCGTCCCTGTCTCCCCTTGCACCAAAACCGCGTACTTGTTTTGCGCGTATTGGGCGATTTTCTCTCTGACCTGAACAATCTGCGGCGAGCGTCCTACAAGATTGTCTGAGAGCATGGAGTCGACCTGCCCTTTTTGGTGCTTCGACTTTTCAACCTGCGTTTCCTCAGTTTTCTGTAGGTTCTCCAAAGAGATAAGCAAAGGGGACAGGTGGAAATAAGAGCGCCACAACACATGCAGTGTGTGGTGCTCCTCCTGAAGTCTTGGAGTACTACCCGCTGAAGCGCGCAGGAAAACGTAGACTTGATTGTATGTGTTATGACCTTCTGACGTTTCCAGCAGTATCCGATGGGCAACGAGAGAGCCATGACGACAGAACAGAGCTGTACTCAGATCTTGTGTCTTCGCAGAAGATGGCGTCTTCCCAAAATAGAATGGCTCAGTCTGCAAGACATCCAGCTCACGGAAGCGCTCGGTGCCGACTTCATTGTCAAGCTGTGGAAGGCGGGCTACCGGTAGCCCGCCATCACATGCAAAAGGTATCAACTTACGACCAGTAATATCTGGCAAGTAAACAGCGATAGCTTGTGCTCTGGTTGACGCCAACACAGTCTTCAACATCATGGCGCGCAGTTCATTTTCTGACCTGCACGTCATCAATGTCATCAGAGCGTCTGTTGTAGAAGATGCCTCCATATCAATACTAATGCGCCTCTTCCAAAGCGAGGTCTTCGGCTGGTTCCTCGTCAGCATCTGCCTCATAGGCTGCCGCGAAAGTGAAGCCGTCCTCACCTTCCGGGCTGTCAATGGTAATTGCGGAAATCTGCTCACCGCGATGGCCAGCTTCTAACAGCTCAATAGACAACGTTGGCAATAGCTGGCGTTGAATAACCTGATCAACAAGCCGGGCACCATTAGAGGCCACTCGGCACATTTGCGTTACACGCTCATAGGCCTCTTCACTAATGGAAAGCGCAACTTTCTGCGTGTCCTTCAAGAGCTGAATAAGATCAGCAAGACGCATTTGCACAATGTCTGCCAGTACTTCTTCAGATAGTGGCAGGTAAACCAATGGTTCCATCCGCGCGAGGAGTGCGGGTTTAAAGTGCTGCGCAAAGAGCGGTGTGAGAGATTTCAGCATCGAGCCATGGCTTGGAACCTGACCATCTTCGGCACTGGCAACCCAGTTCTCAATCTGGTCTGAACCAAGATTACTGGTCAGGAAAAACACCACGTTGCGGCAATCGATGAGGCGCCCTTCCCCATCAGCAAGCTCTCCCTTATCAAACGCCTGATAAAACAGGTTAAGCACGTTCGGGTCGGCTTTTTCAACTTCATCAAGCAGCACGACAGAGTAAGGCTTCTTGCGAATGGCCTCTGTAAGCACACCACCCTCTCCATAACCGACGTAACCGGGAGGCGAGCCGATCAACCGGGAAACCGTGTGACGCTCCTGATACTCAGACATGTTGATGGTGGTAATGAACTCTTCGCCGCCGAACAATCGGCGCGAAACCTCAAGGGCTGTCTCTGTCTTTCCTACCCCAGAAGGTCCAGCGAGGAAAAACACACCAAGCGGTTGGCCTTTCTTGTGCAGATCAAGCCGCGATGCGCGCAAGCGTGCTTCAATGGCATCAATGGCGTGGTCCTGACCTTTGATGGCTTTCTTCATGGTTTCAGCGAGTGTCAGGAGACGGTGGTAATCATCCTGCACCATGGAATTGATCGGAATACCTGTCCAATCGCTTATGATAGCAGCAATCTCTGAGGGTCCAACTTCTACCGAAATGAGCGGCTCGGCCCCTGCTTCCGCTATGAGCGCATTTTTGTGACTGGCAAGGTTTGTGCGCACTTGCTCCAAGGCATCTTCGTCGAGTGTTTCTGGCAGTTTCTGGAACAGATCTTCACGAGCTGAAATAAAGTTTTCAGCTAAGGAAACCTGAGCATCAAGACGCTGTGAAAGCTCAGCTTTACGCGCTTCAAGCTCATTTAACTGGTCTGCGATAGCGTGGAGACGCTCTAGTTGCTCAGGCTCCAATGGACCTGTGTGCTGATCGCGTTCCAAGCCCTCTCTTTCCCAACTCAACGTTTGAAGGCTCTGCTCAACATCTTGCAGTTCAACTGGCGGCGTATTTGCCCCGGCTCGAACGCGAGCACAGGCCGTATCCAGCACATCAATCGCTTTATCTGGAAGCTGACGGCCAGTGATGTAACGTGCGGCCAGACGAACAGAAGCACCAATCGCTTCTTCGGTGATGTAGACACCATGCGCGTCTTCGTAGGTTTTTTTAAGCCCGCGCATGATGATGATTGCCTCATCAATAGTCGGTTCATCCAACTTCACCAATTGGAAGCGACGGGTCAGGGCCGGGTCTTTCTCGAAGTACTTTTTGTATTCAGACCACGTTGTTGCGGCAATTGTTTTCAGCTCGCCTCGGGCCAGCGCAGGCTTCAAAAGGTTCGCAGCATCGGAACCACCTTGATCACCACCAGCTCCGATGAGAGTGTGTGCTTCATCAATAAACAAGATGATTGGCTCAGGACTGGAGCGAACTTCATCAATGACGCCTTTCAAGCGCTTTTCAAACTCACCCTTCATAGAGGCACCAGCTTGTAGTGCTCCGATATCCAACCCCCAAAGGGAGACATTGGCGAAATCTGCTGGCACATCACCATTTGCAATGCGTAGGGCAAGACCTTCTGCTAGCGCGGTTTTACCTACACCAGCTTCGCCAACACAAATTGGGTTGTTCTTACGACGACGGCACAAAATCTCGATGATCTGACGGATTTCATTGTCCCGGCAGAAGATCGGATCAATTTGTCCATCTTTCGCCAGCTGAGTGAAGTTCGTACCGTACTTTTGCAGAAAGCCGTCAGCCCCCTCTCCGGCACCTGATGTTGCTCCCGGCCCGGCACGGTGATCTTTTTCGAAAGACCCAGCCGTCAACGCTTCGAAATCACGCAGCAAAACGTCGGGAGAGACCCGCTCCAGCAGTGGGTAGTAGTCCATCTGCATATAGCGGCCACGTTCATTGAGCAGGGCAATGAGAACAGCACCCGAGCGGACAGTTTTCTCACTTTGTTCCACGGATGCGATCAACCATGCATCTTGCAAAAGGTCTTGAAGCAACGGTGAAAACGTCGGTGTGCGATCAGCTTCAACTCGGCGATATCTGTTGAACGTCGCGCGAAGAGCCTCGTTCAACTTGTCTGCATCCACATTCTGGCTTTGTACGAGTAACCTAATGTCTACTGCAGGTTGTGAAACAAGAGAAATGAGGAAATGCTCAATTGTCACTTCCTGATGTGAGTTCGAAACGCACAGGCTGGCGGCTTCTTCTATTGCCTGACGACAGCAAGGGTTGAGACGCTCAATCAGCGCCTTGATTTCCAGTCGAGCCATACTCGATCTCCAAAAAATTAAAGCATTTCACGCAGCTGAGTGACGACCCCGTCGGTGTATTGGTCTATCTGCCAATAAAACCCCGCGTAGGTCAGTGCGCATAAAATTAAAAGGCTAATCCAAACAAGAGAAACAGGCGTATGCCAATGAACGACATGCGCTTTCTCAATCACTTTGCTCTCTGATTGACCAAGTTCGAAATTCCCCTCACCCCGCTCCTGCCGGATGACGTGGTGAACATCACGCATGATTTCTTCGAGCTGCAGCTTGCCATTGTGCATTACTCGATACTTGCCTTCGAAACCAAGCCCGAGCAGCAGATACAGGAACTCAATCAACTCAATGTAGCGAACAGGATCCCGCATCAAACGGCTGAGAACGATAAAGAATTTCTCTCCACCCCAGGTTTCGCTATGAAACAGCGCCAACAAGCTTCGTTCAGACCAGTCTGAGTTCTGCCCCCAGGGAGAGCACATCACGGCTTCATCAATTGCAGAACACAGGCAATAGCGGTGTGCCAAAATGGTGGCACGATCAAATCCTTCGCGCTGGAGCTCTAGCTCAAGAGATTCAATCTCAGCCCGAACATCTTTGTGCAGGTAATCTAACTTGTTGTTTTCAGAGACTTCCGGAATGCGTGAGATCAAGGCAAGTAATGACTGGCTTGCATCAATGATCTTATTGATGCTGTGCCCGCGCATGGGGAAACTGATGTGTTGCACCGGCCTTGGAGAAACATCCTTCAAATTCTGAGGTACTGTTTCGGCGCTTGCAATTGGCGCCTCTTCAACAACTTCAGGATCACCAGAGTCAAACAGGTTTGCGACTTCACTCATTATGTTGTCCTTTCATTGCGAATAGCCCAGAATTGCAGCTGCAAATCAGCGAATTCACCCGCAATATGGAAGGCAAAACCACTCGCGTTCTCAATGTATTGCCAACCTGCAGAGTTGGCATCCAACTGGAAGTACGAGAACCCTGCATGGTAAGGCAGCTGTCGCGGTGGAGAAGGAAGTCTCTGAAGTACGACACCTGGCAAATGCAGATGGATCAACTCGCGAATTCGCTCAATGGAAGAAACTTTGGTTTGCGCCGGGAATGACTTTGCAAGCTCTTCCAGCTCCATACTGGCTTTCACGGCAACAACAAAAATTGCTGAGTTTAGAAGCGAACGATCACTAAGCGGAGACGTGATGATGCCGTACTTCTGCTTGTTCAACGGCAGCGCGATAGCATTGGCTTCAAAGATGGTCGATAGCGATTGGCGTAAAGAGCTGATCACAGGATCGAAACAAACCTGCGGTTCTTCATGATGATAGGCAGGCCACGTTGTTGGCATGCGTTGCTCATGCGTGAATGTTGCCAGCTCTCCAGCGGCACCGGAGAACATCTTGTAAAGCTCTTTTGGATGCACTCCTTTGAGGGAGGACATGTGCCGAAATTCTGGCCATAAACGGTTGATCGTTTGCAACATCAGGAAGTCGGAAACATCTGAAACGCCACGTTGACCCGGTGTTCCCATACGACTTGAAATGTGTGAGGCTCGTTGGCGCAACAGTCCTACGAGGTCATCCAATGTTTTGCGCAGGCGGGGCTGGGCATCAATAGTTGAGGCCATTGGCAAAAACTCATCATCCAACACCACACTGCCATCAGAGTTCTTGTTCCGAATACGTGTCAGCGGAAGACACGTGAAAGCAGAACGATCTTCGCGCTCCAGCATCAAACGCAACCGATATTGAGCCACATCGACCAGAAACGCCTCTGAATCTGAACTGGTGTTGTTGCGAACATCCTGAGAAAACGCACGCATTCGGGTCGCATCCTGAGGATTGAGGGGATCTTCAACTTCAGGAACGCCATTTGAACGCAACGGCAAAGCCAGATAAACCGTCTGCCCGACAACGTTTTCACCGCTCACATCCAAAGGTGCAGGCGCCATTGTTTCGCCAGGTACATCAATCGTTGTACCGTCGGGGAAAATTCCCAGCGCATAGTCAACCAGCAACTTACCGTGCAGCAAGCTTTCCTTATTGATCTCCAACCGGCTTACCCCGTGCTGGTAAGGATCAATCGCCTCGCTGCGAGAGCGGATAAGATGTTCTAAATATCGTTGTTGCTGCTGAAAATGGTGGGGCTTCAAAAACAGGCCATCCCGCCAAATTACATGGTTTCGCAGTGACATAATCTAAATAAACCTATTTGCTCTCAAACCTACCGATGAAGGTTCGTGATAATTTTTTTTCTGCTGATGACAGCAAGCAGCTTGTAAGTTTCTCCCTTGGGCTTGACCTGCTCGACGACGCGCCAATCGACTTTCTCAGGCTTCGCGTAGCCACCCACAAGGCCAATGAAGACCGTGTCTTCATCCAACTCAAGCTCACTCACGACCTTGGATTCACCGGGCATGACCTGAACCTCCTTCACATCAATGAAGGTGGTTCCAAGAGCGTTCTCGTAGTCTTCGGTTGCCTCTTCAAAAGAGGACTGCAGCAACTTGCCATCGTCACCCAGTTGGAAGACCCAAACATCAATCGGCACGCTCTCGCCCAGATCATTCTTGTTCGATCCTGGCTCTGAGAAGATGGTCACATCAATCAGTGTCGGCTGGTCCTTAGGCTCTCCAACCGGAATGCCTGGATCCATGACAACCTTGAAAACCTTCTCAGGAATTTTCTGTGCTTCGCATGCACTCAACGCCAGCAGTGCAGCTAGTGCAAAGGCAAGATGTGAGCTCTTTCGCAGGAGCGCGTTTAGTGTCCAACCCCAGTTCATCGTATGCCTACCGCCTCATTCTTCCCAAAGCTGGACACCCTCAAATCTTCGCTAGCCATCAAACGTCACTCAGCTGCGTACAATTGCTGGCTCCGCATTTCACGATCATAAACTTGCCGGAAGACCTCCCAGAACATGCGTGTCAGCCCACGCTGACGACCGGACCGCATTTCATGGTAGTAATGCTCGTACATCTGCCAATTCCAGCCATCCAGGTCACCTGTGCGAGGCGCATGCCCCTTGTAGCGCGCAAATCGCTTCTTCAGATTTTCTGGAGAAAGGCCCAGGAGAACCGCTTCCAAAGCTTCATCAGCAGCAACACGGCTCGCTTTCTCATGCAGCTCGATCTGCATCAAACTTTCTTCAATGGCAGACGGTGCGTTTAAATGAACTGGGCTCTGGACAAGTAGAAGATCCTCAATCGCTTGCTCAGGGCTTTGAGCTAGCCGGATCGGATTGTCTTCCACCGGGTGCAGGTGAGTGTCGTTCATTGACGAACGGTCTTCCCACTGCTGCGTATGAATGGCCATCAACCCAGCAATTGCCGTTTTCAAGGCTGCGCCAACATCCTGAGTGATACGGTTCGCCTCAGGCAAACTCATGTTGCCAGCCGGTAATCCCAATGCAGTCAGAAGAGGTCGCAGCACCACATGATCTACCATGCCTTCTTCTCCGGATTCAGAAAGAGCAACGGAACCATGCCAGCTTTCAGTCTCCTGAATATCGCTGACCAACATTTCTTGCCCGCCCGAGTTCGTCAGAGACTCAAGATAGCTGTCCATATCCGGATCAACCGGCTCTGTACCTGTATTGGTCATAGTATGGTTTCCTTTTGCTTGGGGCATGATCATCAAACGGTGATGTGCTTGAGGATCATCCACACCCAGTGCCTTACCGCTGTTTTCAGGCTGCAGCCCCAGAGTGCTCAACAAGTCCTCGTCCAACTCTTGTTGGTCAGGCTTGCTGTCATGATTTAATTGAGAAAGCGGATCTTGATTGCCTGGCAGGCCTTCATCATCCTGCTGGTCAAGAACCTCTACAGGATCACATGCAAGGGCACCTGCCCGCTGATTGCCTGCAAAGAAATCCTCACTGAGGTCACTCTCCAACCGGTCCGCGAGGATGTATTCGATGTTATCTTGTGTGTGCTCGTCTTCATCCTGCAAGCGTCCGGACACAATTGTGTCTATGGCTGCAAAGCGACCAGCCCACTGCTCGCTTTGGTCTTCCAGTTCGCTGCCTTCAGCAACCACATAAGTGGTCAACTTGAACGCCCCAACCTTCCAGACATCACCGTCAGAGACACGAAATCTCTGACCCGTCGGGATTGGCCGATTGGAACCATTTACGATGATGCCTTCATCACTCACGGCTTCGGCACAATAAACACCGTCTTGAAAAAACACGCGTACATGCTCACGAGAAACAGAGTTGCGGCGGTCCAGCAGCTGCCAGTGACACTGTTCACCAGAGCCGATGTTTCCGCCTGCCTTGTCAAATGTGGCAGTGGCTTTACTGCCGTTTTCAAGCGTAGACGTGTTGTTGATGACCAGGACCAGTTTCATACCACCCTCCTACAACCGCGCAGAGATCAGGACTTCGCGCGAGCGTCCATCACCCTTGTCCAGAAAGGTTGACCAACCCAGTCGTCCTTCATATTCGTCGGTCAGCATGACCGGTGAAGCTTGGTTTTCCGCCAGTTCCAACTTGATGTCATAGGCATGTTGATCACGCAGCATGAATTCCACCAGATCTCGCAAGGCCTTGTAGTCTCGTCCATGAGGGAGGAAGTCCTGAAAACGCTCAAAGCTCAAATTCTTAATGAAGATATTGAATTTGCTGGAGATATCGGAAACGCTATCTCCAATAATGGTGTCTTCACCCAGCAACATGTTGTGCTGCCCCAACTCAGAGCGTTGCCCTTCGGGAATGTCCACTCTTCGTTGAACCCATTCCTCCACTTCCACTTCTTTATGAAAAAAGGCGTGAGACACGACACTTGCGATCGCAGCAGGTGAACGATTGCGAGACGCCAGAACGCCTGCGAACGTAAGCAAGCGTGCCCAGTTGATGGGTGATTTTTGCCGCGACTCCCGATCTGATAATCCAAAAACGCAGAACACCCATTGAGAGAATGGATCCAGCGCACCCGGCTCATAACGCACATAGAAGCGGTACTTGCGCATGGAACGGTGTAAGAGGCCAACCAGACGATTATGGAAGAAATCAAAGAACCCCTTCATCAAGGAGCCTTGCGCATCGTATTTGGCTATGACCTCTTGATAATAAGAGGGCAATGGCGAGCTTGAACCGTGCAGGCCGAGAAACGTCACTTCCATATTAAAATCGACATAGTCGACCGGTTCGACGTTCGTCTCCTGATCACCCTGTCTTTCAATGCTGGCGATATCAGACAGCGGAAAGCCAAGCGAATGCATGACACTGAAGTTGATCTTCTCATCTTTCGGCAAAAGATGCGTACCAACTTCATTGCGCTCATCATAACAACGCTGGATCAGCTCAACAGCTTGGAAGAATGACCAGCTGCGAGCATTAAACTGTAAGTCGCCTCTTAAATCAGAGGTTGTCGCCCAATTTTCGCTGGCCATTGATAGACTTCATTGTTTTGTGTTCCATTTACGATGAGTTCGTGGAACGAATTGACACTTGAATAGAGAGAAAAGAATTCTGCGAGCACGCTGCAGAACAAGAACATTTCGCCCTCGCTCTGGAATGCGTCTTCGCTGAGAGACATGACAGTTTTCAAACCTCGAACGGCCTGCCCTCGAAATAACTTGTCGACCGGTTTCGTCTCGATGGAAATGATGCCATCAATACGCTGCTTACTGACACGCTCGTCCTGCCGGTTCAGGCGAGCCTGAAAATCGTAGGTCGCAATCACGGTCTTCAGAGCTTCTTTTTCAAGCAATGAAACGTAATTGAGAGAAAGGTTGGAGATCAGGTTCCAGTAAAGCGATCCATCCAGCGGTGGATAGACTGGTGCACTGGGCTGGCTCAGGTTCTTAAATGTCACGAAGCTCGGCGTTTCACCTGTTGGCTCACGCACATCACCTGCGCCCAACTCCATGGCATGTTTGGGATGGAAGCACTTCAGATCAGCAGAGAGAACTTCATGTTCCGGGATAGCGCGCTCATTATCGTGGCGCACGAATGAAACCAGATGCTCCATACCGCGCTTACCCAACGCTTCGCGAAGTCTCAAACGATAATAAATCTGGGTTAGACCATCCGCACGCTCGACCTCATGATGGAAAGATTCAAACGAGGGATACTCACGCAGATGAGAACCACTTGTTGGATCCTTCGCTGCACGCCAGCTCATAATCCGATCGATGGAAAAGATGTCTATGGCACCACGACCATTTGCTGTCGGTCGGATTGGATACCGCATCTGACTATGGTCGATCTTCATCGGCTCAGCATCATAGTCGAACAAATTCACTGCAGGAACGCAGTAGAGGCGGAATGTTCCGGGACGCACTTTCACATCAGGTGGCAAAGGTCTGGAAAAAGTGAACTCTAATGAGAAATCTGTTTCTTCACGATTGCGGAAAAAGGGCTCTAATCCATCAATGTCATAGCATTGGAATTTTGCAGGAAAGACAAAGTATTCCTGCAAGAGCCGGTAGCCTTCATAAGCAGAATTCTCATTAGGCAGCAACGCCTCGGAGCCACCGAAACCTCCTGGCTGCAGTGCTGAGGCTGGAAGCTTGTAACGGCTAACACCGTCTTCATTGTCCCCATCAGCACGAAAGCAAACCGTGACGTCTTTCAGGTATCGGCCCATCCACAAATAAAGCATCTGGGCGGCGACTTCATCGCCAGCAATCCATAGACGTAGGTCATTAAAACTCAGCCGAGACAGAGGCAGGCCCGACAATGTCTGGAACTGCAATGTCAGAACAGTGCTTTCGCGAGAACGCTGAACATCTTGATCGACAATATCGAGCGGATAGACCGTCACGTCTGCTGTTGTCTGAAAGGGGCAGACAATACCATCCACTGGGCGAGACAAGATCTGCGAGCCAGACGGCAATACCTGACGCTCTGTAATCGCTTTTTCGACGGGGACCATCTGCATAAGTGTGGTTGATGGAAACGCCCGTAGGAAATTAGGAATAAGCAGCTGCACGAGTGAATGGGTAAGCTCCGGAAGCTCGTCATCCAGCTTTTCGCGCAATTTTGACGTTAAAAACGCAAAGCCTTCCAGCAGCCGTTCCACGTCTGGATCCGTGGAGGCATCAGACAAATATTTTGACAACCGCGGATTGCGTTCGGAAAAAAGCCGACCGCTCTCTCGCAGATAAGTCAATTCGTCTTGAAAGTATGAAGCTTTCACAGCTGGTTGCCTGCTTGACTAAACAATATGAGCGACATGCCCATCTTTCATAAGAATATCGATTTGCACCTGCTCCCCCTGGCTTAAGGCTGGCATGAGCAGAGTTGCCTTGAACCGCAGTTCTAATGGGCGGTCAGGGTCACGAACGAAATGGACGGACCGCACCTGAACGCGCGGCTCATATTTTTCAATGCATTGGCGGATAGAGGCCGCAATATGTTGCGTAAGGTCGTTTGTCGCCACGCTGGACAAGTTGAAATCAACCAGTCCCAAATCTGGTGTAGCAGCAGAAGCCCCTGCTCTCGCATTCAACAGCTTGGCTAGATGACGCTTGATAGAGTTTACTTTTGCTTCCAACAGATCAATGTTCTGAGGAGGACAGATCTCCTCCTCATCAGCAATCAAACGTTCGAACAAACTGCCACGCGCTGTACGAAGCCTGCTGTCCCAAACAACGGGTTCATCGCGCTTTCTCATGGGCAGCCCTTAGCTATCCTTGTCCAGCTTACCAACGAGCGACAATTCAAAATTCGCTCCCATGTATTTGAAGTGCGGACGCACTTTCAAAGACACCTGGTACCAACCCGGATCACCTTCTACATCAGAGACGATAACCTCTGCTGCTCGCAGTGGACGACGTGAACGTACATCTTGAGGTGGGTTTTCCTGATCAGCCACATACTGACGGAGCCAGGTATTAAGTTCACGCTCCAGATCTTCACGCTCTTTCCATGATCCGATCTGTTCGCGCTGCAGCACTTTAATGTAGTGAGCAAGGCGGTTGACGATCATCATGTAAGGAAGCTGAGTGCCAAGCTTATAGTTGGTCTCTGCTTCTTTACCTTCCTTGGTGTTCTGGAAGATCTTTGGCTTCTGAGCAGAGTTTGCGGAGAAGAACGCCGCATTGTCAGAGCCTTTGCGCATTGTCAGTGAAATGAAACCTTCTTCGGCAAGCTCAAATTCACGGCGATCTGTAACCAGAACTTCCGTTGGAATTTTCTCTTCAAGCTGACCAAAGGCCTCAAACACATGTACCGGCAAGTCGTGAACAGCACCACCTGATTGCGGACCAATGATATTTGGACACCAGCGATACTTGGCAAAACTCTCTGTCAGGCGGGTTGCCATCAGGAATGAAGTGTTACCCCACAGATAACTCTCATGCTCTTCTGTCACGTTCTCATTATAGACGAACGCATCCACCGGATTTTCTTCCGCATCATATGGCATGCGAAGCAAAAAGCGTGGGCATGTCAGGCCAACGTAACGGGAGTCTTCACTCTGACGGAAGCCCATCCATTTGCGGAAACGCGGCCCTTCATAGATGGAGAACAGATCTTTCTGCGCAGGCAGATCCACGTACTCATCAACGTCGAACATTTTTGGACCAGCTGCCGCAATAAACGGAGCATGGGCCATTGCGCCAACGGAGGCAGTAAACTGAAGCAGCTTTACATCGCGTGCACCAGGACCAAAGTCATAGTTGGCAATCATTGCGCCTACAGGCTCGCCACCAAACTGGCCATAGCCACTGGAGTAGACGTGTTTGTAAAGGCCAGATTGTACGACTTCCGGGCTGGTTTCAAAATCTTCCAGCAACTTGTCTTTAGAGACAGAAAGCACATCAATCTTGATGTTCTCACGAAAATCTGTCCGGTCAACCAGCAGTTTCAGACCGCGCCAGGCAGACTCGAGTTCCTGAAATTTTTCATCATGCAGAACTTCATCAAGCTGCGCTGATACTTTCAAGTCCAGCTCTGCAATCATACGGTCAACCAATACGCGGTTGATCCGTTGGTCAACTTCCTGGCTCGCAAGGAGGTCAGAAATAAACGCTTCAACGCCTTTACGCGCTATGGAATAGCTTTCTTCGTCTTCAGGGCGAATGCGGGTCTCTTCCATGATCTGGTCAAGAAGAGAAATCGCGGCCCCCGAACCGGCAACATCTGGCTGGCCGGTAGAAGCTGATACATCTACCATGTCATCACATCCATGTTTTTACTTTAAAATGTACTTGCGGATCAAAACGAACGAGCTCCGCAGTTGTTTATAAAATCTATTGATAATGACGTAGAGTCAGCTGCTCTCTTCCTGAGACGAAACCACTGCATCCAACTCTGAAAGAAGCTTCTCACGCTGCTCTTTATCTTGCAGCAACTGCTCTAATCGATTGCGGAACGCAGGAATATTCCCAAGCGGCCCTTTCAGAGCAACAAGAGCCTCACGCAGATCGATTAGTTTTTTAAGCTCAGGAATTTGCTTCACGATAGAATCTGGCTCGAAGTCTTTCAGTCCTTCAAACTTCAGATTGACAGCAAGCTGTGCGTCCTCTTCCTCAACAAGCGTATTTTTGACCGTTAGCTCACGCTCCAGCCCCGCTTCTTTCATCACCGATGCAAAGGTGTTCTTATCAACTGAGAGCAATTCGCGCTCTTCAAGAGGCGTATCATCTTCTTTGCCGTTGTAATCACCCAACATGACAAGACGCAACGGCAGTTCGACTTCTTCCTGTTGGTCACCAGTTGCAGGAACATAGCGAATGTTAATCCGCTCTTTGGGTGCAACAGAACCTTCCTTGCCAGCCATAAGCCTTCCCCACTCTTCTTAACAAAATTGAAGACATCTTAGAATTACCTAAGATTATACTTAAATTAAATATTGAAAACTTTAGCGTCAATTCGACTCTAAATTTTCATTAGGCCTATCGGAAAGAAAAACAGACGACAACCCAAAAGTATAACTTCCGTTATTAGACTTTAGTAATATTGATTAGCAAAGTAAATATTTCGAGAAAAAAGATTATACTGACTCAAGATGCGATTCGACCTGACTAATACAAACCAGAGAAACGTAATGATATTTAGAGCCCTCTCAATAATTAAAACTATACTATTATCGATTATTAAATTAACTACATCCTATATATTTATAAGCTCAATATTTCTAATTTTACTCGTTTTAAGTGTATTTTTCTTCAGGGATTTCGTGTTCTCCTTCGCAGGTTCAGGCGAAAGAAAGTTAATCTACAGCGCCCTTGCAATGGCAGTGTTTTCTATAATATGGGGTGCCAGTAACTTAATTTATGTAAGCATAAAGAAGAAGAAAGTTGATTTAAGTAAAAATAAATATAAAAGAGAAACGCCTAAAACACCTGATCTATCCTATCTCAATGAGTTCGAGCGTGGCTTCAACCAAGCCCTGCAAACCATCAGCAGAAACTGGGCAGGCAAGGGTTCTCGCAGAAATGGAAAGAACCTTTACGCACTACCCTGGTTTGTGGTTTTGGGATCTCCAAGTTCGGGCAAGACATCCCTTATTGTTGAATCGAATTTAAAGTTTCCACTAGCACATCTTTTCTCTCAAGAAGATGCCAAGCACGTGCAACCGACAAAAGACGTTGATTGTTGGGTAACCGATGAGGCGGTTCTGTTTGATGTTGCTGGCCAGTTTGTTGAACATGTAAACGGAAAACAATCTGACACTCATGAAACACATTACGCAGGTTTATGGCGCCGCTTTCTTAAACTCCTGCGTGACAACCGACCACGCAGGCCCATCAACGGCGTTGTCTTATGTCTCGACCTATCAGAGCTTATTTCGCTTTCCTCTCAGGAGCGAAACACAAAAGCAGCACTTATTCATGCTCGTTTGAGCGAAATGACAGAAGTGCTGGGCACGCGCTACACCGTCCATGTCGTGCTTACCAAATTCGATCTTATAGATGGTTTTCATGAGTTCATTGGATGTCTGCCCACAGCAGAAAGGGCAAAGCCATTTGGCTTTACATTTGATCTTCATAGTGGTCGGGATCAAGACAAGTGGTTAGACGAGTTCAATGCAGCCTTTGCCAAACTGATAGATAACCTCAATCATACTACTGTTGATCGTATCTCAGATATTCGCTCAGCACACAAACGTCGACAGCTCTACCTGTTTACCCGAGAAATGGCTGGTTTGAGTACAATTTTGGGTGGGTTTCTCGGTAAGGCCCTGCATCAAGACAAGTTTTCAACCGCTCCTCATATTCGCGGTATCTTCTTTTCATCCGCGCGACAAGAAGCCATCCCGACCAATCCTGTTTTACAAGCAACCTCACAAAAGTACGAAATCGCGCCTCCAATCCTGCCCATTCACAGTGGTCCATCCAAACAGTACTTCTCTTCTTCCCTGTTTGACCAAGTGGTCTTCAAAGAAGCGGGCCTTGCTGGCGACAATATCAAGATTGAACGGGCGAAGCGTTTCGCCCTCATCGGGTCAGGTTTGGCCGCTTCATTGTTGTATGTCGGCTTTTTCAGCGCTTATTGGATGGGTTACGAGATCAACCGCGCGCGCGCAGACCAGGTCGTCGATATCACTGAAAACTTTGAAGAGCTGCTCCAACAAGGGCCGGCGCAAAACTCTAATGCATCTGGACAGAATTATATTCGGTCTCTTGGGGCTCTTACATCGGCAAGCGACATATTTGGAAATTACCGCAACAGAAACTGGCTTATGTCTCAGCTGGAGCTTTATCAGGGCCACAAAATTGGCCCAGAGGTTGAAAAAGCATACGTAGACATGCTTGCACGTTATTTTCTCCCAGAAGTGGCAGCGTACGTGCGAGATGAGATCGCAAAACTTGGAGAAGACGAGGCCGGCAGAGATAGCAATGAACGCCTAGAAGCTTTGCGCGTCTATCTCATGCTGGGAGATGCATCGAGACGAAATGAGCTACTGGTCAAAGCCTGGATGGAGCAGAAATGGCAAGAGCAATTTGAAGGTGATCTGAAGCTGCAAAAAGCCCTTCGTGATCATCTGGTCTTTGCCATCGAGACTGCAGGCCTAGAAGCCGCACTAGACAAGGATCTGGTAGAAACCTCTCAAAGAGACTTAAGAGAAGTTCCAAGAGATCTACGCCTTTACCGCAATATCGAACAGGTCAGTGACAGACAGCTTGCCTCATCGGTCAACTTCCGCAATGACATTGGCCCTGCTTACAACATCGTCTTTGATGGCACCGGGAAACACTCTGGGAGCGATCAACCAATCGGTGTGAAAGAATTTTTCACAAAAGACGCTTACCTAGATTACTTCGTAAAGATGAATGACGGGCTTTCTGTCGTCGCTGTGGAAGATGCCTGGGTCGCTGATGAGCGCGAAACGGTTGAGTATTCTCAAGCCGACCTGAAGGAATTCCGGCGCAAGATCGTCTCTCGCTATGCAACCAACTACATATCCAGCTGGAACACCGCGCTGAACCGCCTGGAAATTACCGACTTCAGAAATCTGGATCATGCGGTTGATATTCTTGAAACCCTGACTGGCCCAGACCGGCCGTTGAACAGGCTCATAAACCGCGTCAAAAGTGAAACAGAGATCTATGAGGGCAAGCTCATTGAGCTGAATGCCGAACAGGCCGTAGACTCCGACCTTCCCTTCGACATTTACCGCGAGCAAGGATTACGTGTCCGGCGGGCGTTTTCCAATCTGAACGGCTTGGTTGAGGCGGAGGAAGGCGAAAAAGCCTATCTTGAAGATCTCGATGCTGCACTCAATACGCTCTACGAATACCTCAAAGACATCCGCCAAGCTGGAGAGCGCTCTGGCGAAGTGGCCCTTGCTCGCGCAAAAGCCAGAATCGATCTCCAGGGAGAAGATCCGATCTACACACTCAAACGAGTGGGTGTCGATTTACCAAGCCCGTTGAACCGTTTTTTTGCAAAACTGGCGGACCAAAGCTGGAAAGTTCTGCTACAAGAAGCGAAGAAGGAACTACAGCGCAGCTGGAATGAAGAGATTTATGCCGACTATAATCTGAACTACGCTCAGCTCTATCCGTTCAACAAACAAGCTGAGCAAGAGATACCGCTTGAAGAGTTTGAGAGCTTTTTCGGTCCCGGCGGCAAAATCGAGACGTTCTATAAGAAAAACCTCATCGTGTTTGTTGATGAAGCGACAGGTGAACCCAAGACCATCGATGGTCGCCACTTAGCCATCGAAAAGGATTTTCAGGACAATCTCAAAATCATTCTGGATCTGCGCAGAAGCTACTTTAACTCTGAAGGCCTCATCGGCGTTGAATATAATATTCAACCCGTTGCCCTCGCAGCCAAGCTACGCCGCGCTGTGATGAATATTGAAGGTCAGATCATTTCCTATTCACATGGCCCCCGGCGCCCAATCCGCGTGATTTGGCCCAATGTCCTCACGAATGAGGCAGAGAGCAGCCTTTCAGTCTTCCCTGCAGGAAGAGGTCGCCCGCATACAGTTACGTTCAAGGGGCCGTGGTCTGGTTTCCGACTGCTGGACTTCGCCACAACGAAGGGCTTTGACAGCAATGGTGCACTGATCGAATTTAATTTCGACGGTCAAAAAGCGACTTACTCACTGCTTCACAAAGGTGCTAGCTCGCTCGCACGCAAGCAACCATTGTCCGGTCTTATCCTACCAGCAAAGATGTAACTCTTATGACCGCACCAGAAGCAAAATCAGAAGAGGCAGCTCCGGCTGCTTCTTCTCTTTTCGTAACATCCTACGATGACCTTGCCAAAGCCGTCCTTTCCCCCATTTCAGATAGCTTTGAAGACGACATTGAAGATCACCCAGACTTTGACGCCGTCAGTGATGAGTTGATGAAGCGCGGCACCCTCTCTCACGGCTCGATCGACTGGAGTCTGGTAGAGCGAGAAGCGCTGCAATTGCTGCAAAACACTCAAAAAAGTCTGGCAGTTCTGGAGGCTGTGTTGCTCGCCCGAATGACGCGGAAAACACGCGGGGCTTTGACCAGTTGCATCCGGGGTTTTGATGCCTGCTTAACAATACCAAGAGCGGACCTTTGCCCAAAAGAAGATCGACGATTTGATCTTATCCTGCGTCGTATCTGCGGATTGTTCAGTATGGATGTGGTGCCCGGCAAGCCCGGCACAGAGGCTGAAAAACTGGATGAAAGCCTTGCTCGCCTGACCAAAAACGAACTCTTGCTTGAGCACGGCCTTGTAAAAGATTTTCGTGTGCTTCAGGAGAGACTTGAGCTTGAAAAGAAGCAGACGGAGAATGAGAAAGCCCAGACCACCTCAGGCTCTTCTACATCAGGAGATGGAGCGAAGACGGGAAGCATCAGTTCTGCAACTCCGATGGATGCACGCTCCTTTAAACGCACCACCGCTGAGATATGCACACTCATCTTTCAGGAAGATCCATCCCTTCCCTTTATCTACCAGCTGCGCCGTCATGCGTGCTGGCAAGAGATAACAGGTGCACCTCAGATAACATCTGAGTCCAAATCTATTATTCCTGCCGTATCGATAGATACCTGCGACAAGTATCGCGATGCGCTCAAACAAAGCAAAGCAGATATAACGGTCATTCACCAGTTAGAGACAACGCTTTTTTCCATGCCATTTTGGATTGAAGGGCAGTTCATTTCAGCTCAATTGGCCCTCAAAGCAGATCACATTCAAGTCGCAAATGCGATCACAGAGAGCACCCAAGGTTTTATAGGCCGACTCCCGGAACTTCGCGAGCTGTGCTTCAACGATGGAACCCCCTTCATAGAAGGAGAAACGGCAGAATGGCTGAACTCAAAACCAGTCCACGCAGACATGCCTGCTCAGGCAGATAGCCAGCAGGAAAGTAAGGGACTCACAGATTTCGTCGGCAATCCAAGATTGGCCTCAAAATGGAACGGTGAATACAAATCACAACGCTCCCCACGCCAAAAAGCCTTTATGGAACTTGCCATGCTGGAAGATCTCGCAGGCTCCGGCTTCTCCGCCCTCGTCTCCGACCAAACACTCCGCCTACAAACATCCGTCGAAGAAACATCCATTACCGACTGGGACCCCGAATTCTTCAAGAGAGCCGCCACACTCACCCGCAAAAGCCGAAACAAAAGTATTTAATTCATTGTTTTTGAGCGTCACATCAATACAAAAATGTAAATAAGTGATCTCTAATGAAATTTCATAGATTTCTATACAAAGAACATAACGACAAGTGTTTCTTCTTGACAATAAAGACGGGAAACGTTGGTAAGCTGTAGCGACAGAAGGGTTTTTCCAAGCCACTCAACTTTCCTGTCTTTCTCTCTGCCAAGCTCTACGGCTTGCCGAGAGCCTTTCTGGTTGACAACGGTTCCCCATGGGGGACTGCTCTTACCGATCAGCGTTGGACACCATTGCGGATCTGGTTGGCTCATCTTGGTGTCCGCCTGATCCATG
>NZ_LMCF01000126.1 GCF_001623075.1 Pseudovibrio sp. Ad37 | reverse complement strand
GCCCAATCACATCAGCACTCACAGCACCGCTCAAGAAAACCTGATGCCCGCCCGCAAGGCGGATCCCAAGGCATAGTGGCTCTGCTTGATTTGAAGAGACTTCGCTATTCACCGGTATTGGTTGAGGGGCTTCTTCTGCATCCACGCTGACAGAGATAAACCCAGCCTTTGTTGGTTCTGCCGCCATCTCTTCAAGGGCGGGATTGAAACGAGGGTCTTTCAGCCAGTAATAAAGCCGCGCTTTTCTTATGCCATGTCGCTTGGCCACATGCGCAACCGGATCGCTTCCTTCAACGGCTTCTCGGCAAACCGCGCGCTTCTCATCGTCACTCCAGCGCCGTCCTTGGCTTTCTATCATCATCAAAGTCCATGCAGATAAAACTACACGTACGATAGAGCAGCAAAGCTAGAATCGTCAGGTCGGGTTCGCCGGACGCTTACGTTAGTCAGCCAGCCTGCGTCTCTCAACAAGGCTGCAATCCGACGGTAGCCATACCGACCATACTGACGTGTCAGCTCGATCATATCCGCGATCAGGCGTTCTTCATCAGTACGCCCACGTGGCAAACGCCGCTGTGTTGATCAATGTTGCCCCAGAACGCGGCAAACACACCGCTCAGAAACCTTGAACCGACTATGCACATGATCGATACAGGCCCACCTGCGTGAGGGGCTCAGAAGTTTCCCGATGCCGCTTCCTTCAAGATCAGCTTGTCCAACGTAAGGTCTGAAACCGCACGCCGCAGGTGCTCGTTCTCTTTCTGTAACCGCTTGTCAGTGCTGGATGTATTTTCCCCATTTGTGCTGCTTGAAAATTCCCCACTTTCGCAGCTTTGACTTTTGATTGAAGGGGCATGCCCCTTCAATCAAAAGTCAAAGCTGCGAAAGTGGGGAATTTTCAAGCAGCACAAATGGGGAAAATACATCCAGCACTGACAAGCGGTTACAGAAAGAGAACGAGCA
>NZ_LMCF01000125.1 GCF_001623075.1 Pseudovibrio sp. Ad37 | reverse complement strand
TTACTCGTTGCGTGAAGCCCAAATAATCATCGAAAGGTGGAGGATACACTACAATACCAAACGCCCCCATAGTGCGCTGAACTTCCGCCCACCGGCTCCTGAAGTAATCATTCCAGTAGACCAAAGGCCAGTCATGCACTAACTTTCAAACCGGACCACTCAAGTGGGGCTGATCAATCTCAACAACGACCCGTACGGCATTCTCGATAAGCTATTGCACACTAAATTTGTTGATTGGGAACACGAAAAAGAAATGCGGATGATCGTTGCCAAGTCGGAGTGTGAGAAGCGTGGCAATTTTTGGTTTAATAAGTTTGATGACTCTATGATTTTAAAAGAAGTTTACCTCGGCGAAAAATGTCCCAAAAGTATTACCGATTATAGGCAGTTGCTAAAAGCGGAAGGGTACTCACCAAATGTGCAAATCATGCAAGCTCGCCCAGCTTTTGGGAAGTATGAGTATGAAATCGATAAAAGGTTTTTGTGAGGCCCGTTGTCGGTGACAAACATTTAAGTACAACTACAACCAGAGTTAGAAGTGATCCTAACTATTGAGATAACCTAATTTAAGGCAAACAGCAGCAACGACCACTCATCAACAAGCTGATCAAAATCGACCTATAGTTGAAATCACGCGCTTGCCGGAAGCACCTAGATTTAGGTTGAATGTCAGCTTGTGGTCAATTTGGCATCGGCACTCAACTAGGAAGGTCGCCAACAAACACTTCAGTCTCACAAACAAGCTAGAGGATGTTGGTTGGTGCCCACGAACACTATTGAGTTGACGATCACTTTCTTAGTTCTCCTATGTGTTTAGCCCGCTTGTTTGGCATATCGCGGCCATTCCATGATGACCGATCTTACATGCTCAGTATCATCAAAGGTGCAAACAGAGCTGGACCTTCTTGACGATGGCGAGTTTGATCTTTCCAAGCTAACTGGCATATCCTGGGTTCTCTCCTCCAATTTTGAGTGAAACGAAAAAGCAATGTGCAACTGGAGGGTACTTATCGCCGCACTCGTTTACGTTTGGGTTTATCGACAACATCTTCAATAGATCGTGGGATTTTGTTCTTGAATAATGTTTCGAAACCGTCTTCTGCATCCAAGGCAAAAGCCAACTTAATTGCGGCTAACAGAGAACCTTTTCCATTAGTCTCTAATAGGCGCACTGAAGAGTATGAAACGCCTGATCGAGCCGCTAGCTCTTTTTGGGTAAGATCAGCGGAGATGCGCCGCTCCTGAATGCGCCGAGCAAGAGCTGTTAGGATTTCATCTGGTGATGTGAGTTTAAATGCTTCCATAATGGCAATTATATCAGATGAGCTATTTAATTGCTAGTATACAAGCATTAATATTAGTCACCATAAGTGCTTCGAAAGGCCGCTATTCAGTGGTGAAGTGGCATTATGGGCGGTTCGCTGGTATTGCAGATACGGCATCAGTTATCGTGACCTTGAACAGATAATGGTTGAGCGCGGCGTTTGCGTTGATCATGCTACAATTTACAGATGGATCTAGAGATATGCCCAGGAGATGGAAAAGCGACTGCGTTGGCAATGGCGGTGTCCATCCTTCTGCAGTTGGCGGGTTGAAGAAAACTACATAAAGGTTGGCGGGAAATGGACCTATCTCTACCGAGCCGTAGACAAGTTCGGCAATACTATCAACACCGACAAGGCCCCAACATATGGCCTTGCTATATCCGAGTTGAAAAGAGAAGAAAAATGCCCCACGGACATTGAACATCGCCAAGTGAAGTATCTGAGCAATATCATCGAAGCTGATCACGGCAAGCTGAAACAGCTCATCAAACCTGTACGTGGGTTCAAAACCATGAGGGCCGCCTATGCGATGATCAAAGGCTTTGAAGTAATGCGGGCTCTACGCAAAGGTCAGGCTGGTGCCTTCAATTTCTCAAAGAATGTTCTAGGTGAAGCCCGCCTCGTTGAGCGGGCCTTCGGAATTGGCCCAAGTGCTACTTTGTATATTGTTATTTTAGTTCGTTTTAGGTGGACATAACAAGAATGTTTCAAAGGGGTTATCATGTAAACGTAGGCACCAGTTTTTTACGCTAACCTAATACTATCAAAGCCAAAACCCCTTATTTGGTCTTGGTTTGCGTTGATCAGTTCATCTCTCTATCGCTCAAAACAAGATTAGTCCCGTTAGCAACAACAGATCGATGCCCAGAAGGCAACGTCAAAGGCATCGCGTTTGTTTCTAAACACCATCTCAACACTTCAATCTGCACGAGAAAGCGGGGAGGATGCGAGCGCAGCGCTGGACCGTCAAGTCGGATGGTTCCAGCTAGAGCAAGCAAAGCAAGGTGTGAGCTCGCTAATAGAGCAAAATGATGCTTCCGTTCTTACCCTGGCTGGGGCTCACTATAGAGTATTACGCAAATACGCCGGTTCTTTCCTTAAGACTTTTGAGTTTCGCTCGGCTCGCCGGTATGATCCGTTGCTTACTGCCATCGACACGCTGCGGAAGAAGTATGCTGAGGGATGGCGCGTTCTGCCTCGGGTTGTACCCAGTTCTCATTTTGGGACTTCGGAGCACCGCTTGATTTTCCACCAGGAAAAGCCGGATTGACGTCTTTATGAAATTGTGGCTTTGGCCGTTTTGCGTGATCATCTTCGTTCTGGAGGCGTCTGGGTCGAAGGTAGCCGGTCGTATCGCACTATCAAAGAGCACTTGATGCCGCCTGCTCAGTTTGCCCAGCTCAAAGAGAACAACGATCTTGCCTTTGGCGTTCCGTTAGATAGTGCAGCGTGGCTATCGAAGATGCGAGAGCAGCTTGACTTCAACATTAAGCAGCTGGCCTACCGGGCACGTGATGGCAAACTGAAGGATGTCCGATTGAAAAATGGCACACTCATCGTCACTCTTCAGGCCAGCGATGTTCCTTCAGGCGCTGAGGAGCTGAACGAGGAACTCACGCAGATGTATCCGCATGTGGAGGTGCTCGATCTTTTGCGTGATGTGCATAAATGGACTGGCTTTGCCGATCAGTTCACCCATGTGTGCACTGGGGATGCACCACACAACATTACTACCATGCTGGCCTAAAAGGCCCCAAGTTGCAAAAGTGGCCAAAAATCAGAACAATTAAAGAACATGCTGGGTGACTGTCGTTAGTATCTCGGAGTATGAGATGGTAAGATGCGGACGATACTACGGGTATCGACCCCAAGTTTGCTCAATGTTCGGCTATTAAATGTGCACTTCCATGCCCACAACTCAGCGGGTCAATTTCTCAAACGTAGCCACGAGAGATAGGCGCCTGATTTCTTCCCAAAAGCGTAGCTACCATAATCATTTAACCCAATAACGTATTTTTGCCAATGTCGATGCCGACGGAGAGAAGTTCTGTGGCCATGGGACTGCTCCCATTTCATAAGATCAGGATCGCTATAGAGTCTACGCCTTAGGTGACAGCGGTCCATCCCACTACTGAACTTCTAGGTGGTTCCGTCAAGGGTTGAAGAATCATCCGAGTGCTGATGCCGTCGAGCGTTTCAAGCCCCCTTGTCACACATCAGTTAGAGTCCCATCAATCCATGAAGAGCTCGTTGCAGCCTTAAACAATACCATCAGGTTTCGCGTATGCAGCAAGTCGCTTGTGACCATTTGCGGACATTCGCAGGTGTCCGACGAATTCTCAGCTAATGCGAGGTTTCAACTGTAGGTCGGTGTTTCTAGGCTCAAAATGGAGGAAGTAAACAAAGCCTCCTTAGTTGCTCGAGCAGCCCGAAGGAATTTCTCCCTCGGGCTCTCACAGAACCGGACGTGAACCTCTCATCTCATAGCTTGCAGCAATAGGGCCATCAAATTCTTTTTGTTGCAGCGATCTATTGAGCCACTTACAAGCCGCCGTTGTATCACTAGAAGGCATAATGAATATGAGACGAGCTGTATGAAATAAGCGCTGGCAAATAAGGTGAGACCACCTACCAATTACATTAAATCGCAGTGCCTAATCTAAAATTGCGAGCAAATGATATGTAGGTTGAGGGATCTGTATGCTTCGACAACTATTGTCGATAAAAACATACAAGCAATTTTGGACCCTCAAGTATTAGGTCTAGATAGTGAAGCAATTATATCTCAACACCTGAGATGTGTTCAGTAATGATAACGAATGTCCGATTGCTTCCAGCCAAGTTGTTCAAATTTGGATAAGTAAACCCTTGTTTGCCACTTTAGCACGCGAAGTTCGGCTGTGTAGTCGTGCCATAGGCTAAACGCATCAGCGTGAGCATGCTGTATGAGTTGGCAGTAATTAGCCATGCAACCGGCTAGCTCAAATGGCCACACAGCAAATTACATCACGCCCGTGGACATTATCGAAAGGACAAACCATGGTTTTACGTATAAACGATACCATTCCCGATTTGACGGTGACGACTGATCAGGGAAAACTCAACCTGCACAATTGGGTTGCCGACAGTTGGGCGATAATTTTCTCGCATCCTAAAGACTTTACACCCGTTTGCACAACTGAATTTGGTGCTGTTGCAAGACTGGCGAAGGAATGGGAAGCTAGAAACACCAAGGTATTGGGTATCTCGGTAGATGGTGTTGAAGACCATAAAAAGTGGAAAGGTGACATTGAAGCCGTTGGCGGGACCAGACCAGAGTTTGCAATTGTTGCTGATGACGATTTAGAGATGGCAAAGGCATTTGACATGCTGCCAGCAGAATATGTGATGCCCGACGGTCGGACGCCAGCAGACTCTGCCACAGTACGTTCAGTGTTTATCATTGGACCTGACAAGCAGGTGAAACTTATGATGACCTATCCGATGTCCGTTGGCCGTAATTTTTCCGAAATATTGCGTGCTTTGGATAGCCTGCAAATGTCTGCCAAAGGCGTTGCTACCCCAGCTGATTGGCAGGTAGGACAAGATGTGATTGTACCGCCAGCGGTTAGTACAGAGGATGCTCAAGCGAAGTTCGGTGTAGTGAATACCATTTTACCGTATTTGCGCACTGTCCGTGCGCCACGTTAGCCTCATTTGGCTGATCATGTTTTACTAAGCTAAGCGATTATGAACCTCGGAAGAAATATTTCCCGAGGTTCTTCTCTAGTTCTTTCTTAGTGTATGATTTTTACAAAATTCATTCTGGCCCTAGAACACACTGAAATTGGCCGTTCTCTAAGATCAACTCAGTTTGGATGTCATTTCTCTTGAATATAATCTTGGCGCAGACGCGCTATATCTAGGATCTCGGTCTTTTAATCTCGAAAATCGACGATATTACACGGAAGCTGCAATATCAGAAAATCTCCCAGTTTTTAGGGCATATGAGCAAACGGTTTGCGACGGTTTGGCCGCTATGTCTATTTCTAACAGTTTCAAAATGTGGTCAAATTGGCAGCTTCACAAGCCTACACACTTCTGTTTAAAGCGCAGCCTCCTGTGGCGTTTTCTGTTTGGGGCTCGCGATCATTAGCATCACAAAGATTGCTCAATGATAACTGTATTGGCTTAAGAGTATTCGTAGCTCTGACAGGCGGCAGGTTAGCTTACTTCCAAATGACCTGAGTCGAATGTCTTTGTACTGCTTCTCAGCGGTATCGCTGACAGGCCTTACAATTTGCCTGGTTACTCTCTCCTGCACAAAAGATGATCTACTCACTTGGCCTTGATGACAAACACAGTGGCCTAGTCAAACACAAACAGGTGGTCGTTCTTCCGGCACTGCCATCAGTAAATCATGCGGCACATACAGCTTCTTATGCACAGTTTATCCTACATTTCAGCCACTGAAGTGTCCTCCAACAGAGCCTGTGTTCCTCCTCCTTCACCTCATAGCTAATAGCAATAAGGCCTTCAATTTCTTTCTGTTGTGAAAGTCCAGAGTCTAATCCATTTCTGCAAATGAAATTGCCGAAAAGTTGGATCCTAGAGGAAGGGTGAGCAATGCAGCTTTCAGATTACAATACTCAAATTAGGAACCTATCTCAGACCTTTACCTGGGCAATTCTGGTTTTGGGTGCTTTTCAATTTCTGCTCGGGATTGGGGTTTTAGGACAGAGGGCAACGGAGATCGATGCGGCGGGCTACACGCGCTTCCATGCATATTGGGGGATGGGACTTTTGATCGCCATTCTTGGAAAGCTTATTCTACTTTACTTTGTAGAAAAGCGCAGGCTTCTTAAGAAATCGCACCATTGGTTTTTTCGCCTATCAATCACAGTGCTATTTGCTCTCCTTGTAATTTTGCCTCTCGTTGGTGGAGTGAGATTGCTGGTAAATGAAGGGCCTAGCAGCTCTTTGGGACTTACTGTGGCGAGTTGGGTGCATGGGGAAAGCGTAAATTTTCTAGCGGAGTTGCACACTACACTGGCTTATGCGCTTGGGTGTGCCACAATTGTCTACGGCCTGAGCTGGGCGGCAGACTACATTCACTCTGTAAACAGAGAACTGTCCCACATTGTTATAGAGGATCCATATACTTAGAGGAGGAGCTCCGCAATAAAGCTACGCCGGAAACTCTATCAAGTTTCATTCAACGAAGGGCAACTGTTACTCCATTCGAAAAACACTATATCTCCGATTGAGTTCCAAGCAGTGTCACTGGCGACCCTTGCATTTTGCCAATTGCTCACTCCCGCTCAAAACGCTGACCCACTCGCTTCGTTTATGACAACCTTCGCCGCCTCTAAGACGTTATGCAGCTCGTGCAGTCTTGTATCCAAGATTTGCTCAACATTTTGGCCACTGATGTACCTCGTAAAAGAGACCGCATTCCTCCTCCTCTGCCTCATCGCTAATAGCGATAAAGCCTTCAATTTCTTTCTATTGTGAAGGTTTAGGAGCCTAAGTATTTTCAGCCGATGAAGTAATTGAAAAGTCTACCAAAGATGGGCCGAGCCGGATGAAATGAGCGACAGCACATAGCAAGAGACCATCTCTAATCTGATGCAGTTGCTCATTTTTTCTCTCCACCACTTCAATCCGAATGAGTGGCAGAGACCGTTACGCATGAGCGCGTTGCCCACAAAAAGTGTTCATCCGAACCGGAAGCACTTCGCAGGTACCATTTTGCGCCTTTTCGAGAAGCCATACCAAAAGCTGACGAGTGTTCCTGAACAAGCACCGACAAACTCCACGTCATTTCACGTCAAAACGGTCAGGTCTTGAAGTGTGATGAGTACATCAAAGAATTAGAACTAAGAGTTCCGATAACCACATGACTACGCCCCCGACAACAGTATGTTACAAGCACTTTCTGAACCGTCTGAAGTGCGGTGGACGCATGACCAAAATGGCCGGAGTAACAGCAAGTCGAGCACCCTATCTTGCAGCTGCGGTAATTGCATCAGGGCCTTTGATGTTGTCCGGAGCCACCGGCGCCCTTGGACAGACTTGGGACGGCAGCGCTTCAGCCGACTGGTTTACTGGCGAGAACTGGAGTAGCAATACCGTCCCGGATGACACGCAAAATGTTTACATCGACACCACAGCACCCAATTCGGCCAAAGTAACGAATAAAACCACCAACGGAACGGCAGGGGCGCAACGTCTACATGTCGGTGAACGCGGCGAAGGTACTCTGACGGTATCCGATGGCGGTGCGGTGAGTAGTACGCACGGCTATATCGGCCATTTCAGTGGCTCAACCGGCACTGTTGAGGTGACCGGCACCGGGGCAGCCTGGGGGACAATTCAGTGGATCTGTTTATCGGTGACTATGGCGATGGCACTCTGACGGTGTCCGATGGTGGCGCAGTGAGTAGCGCGTACGGTTATGCCGGTAATCATAGTGGCTCAACTGGCAAGGTCGAGGTGACCAACGCCGGGTCGACCTGGCAAATTTCAGACATCCTATATGTCGGCGAAGGCGGCGAAGGCGCTCTGACGATTTCCGAAGGCGGCACGGTGAGTAGTACGATCGGCTATATCGGCGGCGACAGTGACTCAACCGGCACAATTGAGGTGACAGGCACCGGGTCAACCTGGGACAATTCGGGCAATCTGCATGTCGGCGCCGCCGGCGATGGCACTCTAACGGCGTC
Organism: Pseudovibrio sp. Ad37; assembly: GCF_001623075.1. Lineage (GTDB taxonomy): Bacteria > Pseudomonadota > Alphaproteobacteria > Rhizobiales > Stappiaceae > Pseudovibrio. The sequence goes on along the minus strand of NZ_LMCF01000125.1, from coordinate 13,658 downwards.
CGATGGTGGCACGGTGAGTAATACAAACGGCATTATCGGTCATGGTATTGGCTCAACCGGTACAGTTGAGGTGACCGACACAGGGTCAGCCTGGGAGAATTCGGGCAGTCTGTTTGTCGGCCTCGGCGGCGAAGGCACTCTGACGATTTCCGAAGATGCAACAGTTAGTGTGTCTGGAGCGACTCAGCTGGGCGCTCATTCAACTGGTTCTGGCGTTTTGAACATTGGTGCGGGCAGCGGTGAAACGGCTGCTGCGGCCGGAACGATTGATGCCTCAACGGTTGAGTTCGGAGATGGCACCGCGACGCTGGTTTTCAACCACACGGATGAGACCGGTGCCTATCAGTTCGACGCTGACCTTGCCAGCACCGGCTCCGGAACTCATTCGATTGTGCACGAGTCCGGCTGGACAGATCTGAGCGGTAACAACGCAAACTTTACCGGAACAACAGTAGTCAACGGTGGCACTCTGTCCGTAAGTGGGTCACTGGGCAGTTCGAGCGGCATCATCGGCTCCCAAAGCGGTTCAACGGGCATTGTTGAGATATCTGGTATCGGCTCAATCTGGGAGAACTCAGAGGATCTTTATATTGGCGAAGATGGTGAAGGCACACTGACGATATCCAATGGCGGTGCGGTGAGCAATAAAGAAGGCCATATCGGCTACAACCCTAGCTCAACCGGCAGTGTAGAGGTGATAGGCGCTGGATCAACCTGGAACAATTCGAGTCGCCTATATGTTGGTCGTGGTGGCGAAGGCATTCTGACGGTATCTGATGGTGGTGCCGTAAGTAGTACGCACGGCACTATCGGCTACAACTCTGGCTCAATCGGCAGTGTAGAGGTGACAGGGATTGGGTCGACCTGGGACAACTCGTCTTGGCTGAATGTTGGCCATGGCACTCTTATGGTATCCGATGGTGGCGTCGTGAGAAATACGTGGAGCTTTATAGGCGCTCACGGTGGTTTAAACAGTGCCGTTGAAGTGTCCGGCGCAGGGTCAACCTGGGTTAACTCGAGCTGGCTGTATGTTGGCGGAGCCGGTGAAAGCACTCTGAGGGTGTCTGATGGCGGAGCCGTGAGAAACAACAACAGCATCATTGGCAACTACTCTAGCACAAGCAGCAGTGTTGAAGTGACAGGGACTGGGTCAACCTGGATCAGTTCAGGGGAATTGACTGTCGGCGAAGACGGCGATGGCGCTCTGACGATTTCCGAGGATGCTACAGTGAGTGTATCCAGGGCGACCCTTCTGGGCTCTAAATCAACAGGTTCTGGCATTTTGAACATCGGTGCAGCAGCTGGAGATGCTGCCGTGGGGGCGGGAGTGCTCAACACAGCAACCGTAACCTTTGGTCCTGGCACAGGTACTATCAACTTCAATCACACGGATACCGATTACATTTTCACCCCCCAGATCGTTGGAAACGGAGCGGTTCATCAACTGTCCGGCACCACAATTCTGTCCACCACCAACTCGGGCTATACCGGCGGTACGACGGTCTCGGGAGGCGTTCTGGATGTACGTAACGGAGACGCTCTGGCCAACACAGGTGAGGTGAATGTCAGCGGTGGACGCCTTCTGATCACAGATACTGAGACAGTGGGTGATACAACGCTCACTGGAGGCTCACTGGAGATCAGCACGGGTGCAACCCTTTTCGCGGATGCATTCATGCTGACGGATGGAACGGTCACAGGCGGTACGCTCGAGGGTAGTTCATACACCTTAGAAAACGGCAATATCGGTACGGCACTCACCGGGAGCGGTGCTTTGACCAAGACCGGTATTGGCACAGTCAACTTGACTGGCACCAACACCTATACTGGTGGCACCACTGTTTCAGGTGGCGAGCTGGTTGTTAATGGCTCCATTGGTGATGTTACAGTCAACGGCGGTAGCCTTGGTGGTTCGGGGACTGTAGGGGCTGTTGCTTTCCATTCAGGTGCCGTAATCGCTCCGGGAAACTCCATCGGGACTCTGAATGCGACTTCTCTTGTTTTCAATAGTGGTTCAACCTTTGAAGTTGAGTTGAACGATGGGGGCAATGCAGCAGGCACCAACAACGATCTGCTGGCTGCCAGCGGTACCGTGACAATCAATGGTGGTACGGTGCATGTTAAGCCGGAGAACGGAACCGACGATGGTTCAACCTATGCCGCCAATACGGTTTATACGATTCTGAGCGCTGTAGGGGGCGTCTCCGGAACGTTTGATTCATCCACCCCAATAGATGACTTCGCATTCCTTGATTTCGCGCTCTCTTATGATGCCAACAATGTTTATCTGGGTTCCCAAATGGCATCCAGCACGTTCTGCATTTCCGAGATGAGTGCTAATCAGTGCGCTGCGGGTGAGGGTGCATTCTCACTTGGCAGCGGAGGCTTGTTCAATTCCGTCTTGAACCTGTCCAACTCAGATGCACCAGGAGCACTCGATCAGCTTTCAGGCGAAGCCCACGCCTCAATAAAAACAGCGCTGATTGAAGATAGCCGCTTTGCCCGCGAGGCTGCCCTCAGTCGTGTGCGCATTGCAATGGATTCCGTTGCAGCGGATGGACAAGAGCAAGTGGAAAAGCGCGTTGGTGAGAGTTTCTCGTTCTGGGGGCAAAGTTTTGGCTCCTGGGGACGCTGGAGTGGAAACAGCAATGCCGCAGGGCTTGATCGGTCAATTGGCGGTTTCCTTCTGGGTGGAGATATCCAGATTGGTGAAAATTCCCGCCTTGGCTTCTTCGGAGGCTATGACAACAGCAGTTTCGAAGTGAATGGCAGAACGTCCTCTGCGACGGCCGACACGCTGCATCTTGGTGCTTATGGTGGCACAGAGTTTGGGCCTCTGGGGGCGCGCGCAGGTGGTAGCTATGCATGGCATGATATCGACACAACCCGCTCAGTTGCCTTCACTGGCTTTGCTGAGGACGTGTCAGGATCCTATACGGCGCGAACTGCGCAGATCTTTGGTGAAGTGGGGTATCGTTTTGATTATGCAGCGACCAGCCTGGAGCCTTTTGCTAATATATCCTACGTTCAGTTGTCCAGCGATGGGTACTCCGAAACTGGTGGCTCTGATGCGCTGAAGGCTGGTCGCCAGACAATGGATAGCACCTTCACCAGTATCGGGCTGCGGGCAGAGACACGGGCGAACCTTGGCCAATTCACCGCGAAGCTATCAGCACAAGCTGCCTGGCAGCATGCGTTTGGTGATGTAACACCTGTTGTCAATCATGCCTTTGCCGGAGGCGATGACTTCTCCGTTGCCGGTATCCCGATTGCCAGAGATGCTCTTCTGCTGAATCTGGGAGCATCGGTGGATCTGGGACGGAACACAACCTTGGGTCTGGCATACGATGGCCAGTTTGGTTCCGGCTTCACAGATCAGGGGCTCAGAGCAAACATTGCTCTGAAGTTTTGACCGTTCTCCTGTCTGTGCAAGGCCACCAACCCCACATAAACCTGCTCGCCACCTGAAAACTTAGGTGGCGGGCAAATGCTCTCTAGCTGTCGAAAATCTATATCCACTAAACCCGCTATTGCATCTCTGCCTTGAGCACGGCCTTCTGCCATCCAGACTGCCTCAACTATTGATTGAACTGTGTGAATGTCCGGTATTGGCGGTGGTTTCAACTGGTGGATGCAACACTTTAATCTTTGAGTAGAGATGGAGTGTTCGACATGACGTATCGCCGCCGTATTTACTATTCTGCCGCACAACGAGCCGAGATTTGGGATCGATGGCAGCGGGGAGAATCGATGAGTTCGATTGGCCGTGTGTTCGACCGGCAGTCCTCCTCTGTGTTTTCTGTCATTTCTCCGACCGGAGGCATCCGCCCTGCCGATCGGCATCGTGGTAAGCTGGCGCTGAGTTTGAAAGAGCGTGAAGAGATATCGCGAGGCCTCAGCATCAACGCATCTTTACGATCTATAGCCTGCCAGTTGAGCCGTAGCCCATCTACGATCAGTCGTGAGGTGCAGCGAAATGGTGGTCAGGTCGCTTATCGCGCAGCAGCGGCTGATCAGGCTGCCTGGGACCGCGCTCTACGGCCCAAGACATGCAAACTGGCTTACCATCCTTCTTTGAGCCACGCAGTATCGGAGAAGCTGCGCAGCAAGTGGTCTCCAGAACAGATTGCCGGCTGGCTCAAACGTAGCTTTCCAGGAGACGTAAACAAGCAGGTGTCCCACGAGACGATATATCGAAGCCTTTACATACAGGCCCGCGGCGTATTGAAGAAAGAACTGCTGGACCATCTGCGTGCTAAACGCACGATACGTCGGTCCAGACACGCAAGCCTCAAACGAAATAGTCTAGGCCAAATTAAGGATGCCGTTTCGATCAGCAAAAGGCCCGCTTGCGTCGAAGACCGTGCAATACCGGGGCATTGGGAAGGAGATCTGATCGGAGGATCCAAGAATAGCTATATCGCCACTCTTGTTGAGCGGCAAACACGCTATGTCATGTTGATCAAGGTTGCCAACAAAGACACGAGCAGTGTTATCTCCGGGTTGATCAAACACACCCACAAATTGCCAAAAGAGCTTTACAAATCTTTGACTTGGGATCGAGGCAAGGAGATGGCAGATCATCTAAGCCTGACATTAGTAACGGATGTTGCTGTATACTTCTGCGACCCACATTCACCGTGGCAACGCGGATCAAACGAAAACACGAACCGCTTGCTGCGGCAGTATTTGCCCCGAGGCACTGACTTATCTCTACACACGCAGCCTGAACTTGATGCAATCGCAAGACAACTCAACCAACGACCCCGCAAGACCTTGCAATATCAAACCCCAGCTGAGAAGTTCTCACAGTGTGTTGCATCCACCAGCTGAATCCACCGCCCAATCTGTCTTAAATTTGATCAAAATCTCTGTCTGATGTGCTGTGGTGTTGACCGCAGATATTAAAATGAGTTTCCAGACCTATGATCTGCAGGAGAGGCGAGTATGATACTTTATTACTCGAATTTTGGCCTCTATGTTGAAGTTTGCGATCCTCAGTATGATACTTTATTATTTGGAGCATATTTTGAGTTGGCGGATTTGTGCCAGTTTTCGTGCGCTTCAGTATGATACTTTATTACTCTCCCACATTTTTTTCAGTAAGTAATAAAGTTCCATACTGAAACCGCTGGTATTATGCTTGCTTTGCGAGCAGTGACCGGCGGTTTTTTTCATGGCAGGTAAGAGTAAAGCGTTTTCTGACGCCAAGTTTGCAAAGATGATCAAAGAGGGACGAGGCAGTGGTGAGTATTCTGGATACAAGCCCTGGCTGACAGTTCGTGATTTGCCGTCTCTTAGGAGAGTACATCGCATCTTCGGTCATAAATCGAAGAGAACCCATCACCTGCTGTCTGATCTCGATTTTTCCGTGTTCCTGCGCTTGAATGGCATAGTGAAGTTACGCAAATCCGCGAGCAGTTCCCCCTTGCAAGAGATGACACGCGCAAGCTCGCGCTTGAAGCCGGAATTCAGCATCCGAATCTAGCTGGCGTTGACCAGTATATGTCCTCTGACTTCTTGGTGGACACGAGTGATGAGCAGACACCTGGATTTGCCTTGCAGGCGAAGTATAAAGACGCGCTGCTAGATGCTCGCACAGTTGAAAAGCTGGAGCTTAAGCGGCGATACTGGCAGGCAAAAGGCGTGCTTTGGTACCTTATTACGGAGCAAGAGGTGCCAGCTGTCGCTACCAAAAATATACAATGGCTCCCCCCGGCGATGCGGGAGGAGGAAGTTCGTGATGAACCGTCTCTGGACCACTCAAATGGGACTGCTCATTACGGCCTGACGACTAAGGACAGCGTTAACAGCTTTTTCAGAGTTAATTTGAAAGGGTATTTGCAGGAGCTAAGAGGGTGAAATTGCGCTTTCAAACGCTCTCATTTGCTTACAAAATCCCAAAATGCAAAAAACTCCCGGAAGGGAGCTTTGCTAAACCTCTTTATATACCATGAGGTTAAATGGTGAGCCCGCACGGGTTCGAACCGTGGACCTACTGATTAAAAGGCGCTTCAGTATAGAACGCTCATTTACGACATAGATCGATTCATTACTATGAATCAAAGAGTTGTAGAAAATTATTTGCGTTTGCCTACCTTGCTTTTCGAGCTCAATCTCATACATTTGCTTACATAGTGCTGACACAGAACGGTAAGCAGTTCGTTTTTGACCTATGACGGTTTGGATGCTGTTTTGCACAGGTCCTAAAAGAAAGCCCCAAAGGTCGTCAGAAGCTGTCATGTCGTCAGAAACAGCGGCAAACGGGGACGTTTTTCAACTTCAAAATTTGTATGTGTGGTGGCTTCTGTCACGAGCCGTCAGCGGGAGAGGTGTGTCTATGCCGAACATAACGAAGCGAACGGTGGACGCGGCAAGGCCAGCAAGCAAAAAACACTTCCTCTGGGATAGCAAGCTCAAAGGCTTTGGCCTTCAAGTGATGCCGAGCGGTGCAAAAACATTCATTGTACAATATCGCACGCATGAAGGCCGCTCACGTTGTATGAGCCTTGGAAAATATGGTGAATTAACGCCTGATCAAGCCAGAGATCTGGCGACCGACGTTCTGGCGAAGGTCCGTAACGGGGATGATCCCTTGTTAAAGCGGGAAAACAAACGATCTGCTCCCACTGTGAATGTTCTTCTTGATACTTACATGAGCAAACATGTGCAGGTTCATAATAAGCCCAAGACAATGAAAGACATTGAACGTCTCCTAAAGCGGTGTGTTCGTTCACGACTGGGGCAAATGAAACTCAACTCTGTCAGGCGGCAGGATATTGCAAAGCTGCACCACTCGTTGAGAGCAACACCTCGTCAAGCCAATCAAGTTCTGGCGGTCTTATCTAAGGCGTTCAATCTCGCTGAAGTGTGGGGCCTAAGGCCAGAGCACAGCAACCCGGTTCGCTTGGTCAAGCGTTATAAAGAAAACGAGCGTGATCGTTTCCTGTCAGAGGAAGAGCTGCAAAGACTGGGGCGTACCCTTGAACTAGCGGAGCATGAAGGACTTCCTTGGATCATAAAAGCCGGGAAGGATACAGTTAGGCACTTGCCCAAGGATATTGCAAAGCGGAAGACACCTGTAAATCCGAGAGCTCATTATTGCTTACGTCTGCTCCTTTACACCGGTGCGCGCTTGAGTGAAATTGCAACCTTGAAATGGGAGCATATTGATTTTGAGTTGGCCACGATTGCACTGCCTTCAAGAAAAGGGGATGAACGTAAACCTCATCCGGTAAGTAGTAGTGCCATCAAAATACTCTCTGAGATCCCACTAGTGGATGGTTCATCTTATGTTTTGCCCGGCTGTAAAGATCCGACACAATCTATTTCGATTGAGGTGATTGAGAATGCATGGCAGCGCATCCGCATCCATGCCAATATTCCTGATGTTCGTATTCACGATCTGCGCCACACGGTTGGCACCTTCGCAGCTCAAGCAGGCAGCAACGCCTTCCTCATCAGCCACCTTCTGCGCCACCGCAACGTAACCATCACCAATCGCTATGTGAACCATGATGCCCATCCAATCCGGGTGCTGTCTGAGACGATTGGTGAACGGATTGAGGCTGGATTGGAAGGACGAGAATGAGAACTCCGCCACAGCATTGGGAGGTATTTATTTGGATATTTGCAAGCTCCGCATGAGGCTTTTGACCATAAGCTGACATTTGAACTAAATATAGCTGCTTACTGCCAGTACATGACTTCAACCACAGATCGATTTTGGTCAACTTGTTGCTGAGTGATCAAGACAGACATTAGCGCCGTCATTGGAGGGAGCGTGTCCCAATACTGTTGCAACTTTCAAATGAGCGTGCCTCAGCATAATTCAAAGACTTCGAAGATAATGTGTTGAATGAAATCCGTTGGCCGGTTAACGGAAACATAGATTAGATTTGCCTAAGGCGTCGAAGTTGCAGAAACACTGTGTCTCCATCATAGGCGACACAGCGAAGCAATACTTTAGTTTACATCATTGGTGGTGAGAAACGTAGTGATAGGCATGACATGCCGCCGTCTAGTTTTGCTGCTTCGGAGTTGCCAATCTTGCGGATGTTGTAGCCTTCTTTTACCAGAAGTTCTTCGGTTTTCGGGAAGCCATCCGGCATCAGCACAAGATCGTTAAATCTGATGGAGTTAGCGCAGGCTTCTTCACCATCTGCGGTGTGCAGGACACGATAACCTTCAAAACAACCAGATGCATCCAAACGCTTCGTGGAAAGGATGGTTTCCTCATCAAGCAAAGAACAATCGGTTTTGAAGTGGAGAACACCATCTGGAGTTTGTAACTCACGAACCTTGTAGTTCCAAGGGGCAACCATTTTGCGCAGTTCTTCGATCCCTGCCGTGTCGGTTCGTGCCGATGTGCCGATGAGAATTTCACGTTCGGTAGTGAGGATGTCTCCGCCATCGATAAAACCTTCTCCTTGAATGGTGAGCACTGTATCATACAGTTTTTCAAGGCTTGGGATCATAGCTGCAGCTTCTCCTAAACGGCTTGAAGCACCGGGGCGCATTGCGATAGCAACCTCTGGCAGGCAAAGCGCAGCATCTTCAACAAAGACAGAATCAGGAAATTCTTCCATTGCATCAAGCGTAATGATTGTCGCTCCGGTGGATTCTAATGCGGCCACATAGTCATCGTGATGCTTGAGGAAAACTTCGTGATCGGGTGCGCCAACATCCACCGCACGAAGGCCCTGTGTGATGGACTGACCCAGTGTGCGAGTGATCGCGTGGGTGAATGTGTAAGAACGCTTAGTCAAGATTCTCTCCCTGTTTTGCGCCAATTTCAGACTGAATCAATATTAGTATTGACACCTAATTTATGCGCATGCATAAATTTATTCAATCGTATAAATTGGGAGAGGCGCATTGCCGGGCCGCGATAAACAACCATCACCAGTCATTGAAGTGAATGATCTGCATAAATCCTTTGGGCAGCTCGAAGTCCTGCGGGGAATTGATCTCATCGCCCGGCCTGGTGAAGTGATTTCGCTGATTGGCGGGAGTGGCTCAGGTAAATCGACTACTCTTCGTTGCCTCAACCTACTTGAGACACCAAGCAGTGCTGGTCTACTCAAGTTGCTTGGCGAAGAAGTCCATTTAAAATTTGACAAGCAAGGAAACCCAGAAGTTTCCGATAGACGCCAGCTGCGCCGGTTGCGCAGTCGCTTAGGGATGGTGTTTCAGAGCTTTAATCTGTGGCCGCATATGACACTTGAGCAAAATGTAATGGAAGCTCAGGTGCAGGTGCTGGGACGGCCCAAAAATGAAGCACGCGAAATCGCACATCACTTACTTGAGCGTGTTGGCCTCACTGAACGCCGTGAGATGTATCCCGCGTATTTGTCAGGTGGTCAGCAACAACGCGGCGCTATTGCACGTGCGTTGGCCGTCGATCCAGAGGTCATGCTCTTTGATGAACCAACATCCGCCCTTGATCCTGAGCTGGTGGGTGAAGTTTTGACTGTAATGCAAGGCCTCGCTGAGGAAGGCCGAACCATGATCATCGTCACGCACGAAATGAAGTTTGCTGCAGAAGTTGCCGATAAAGTGATTTTCCTCAATCAGGGGCAAATTGAAGAACAGGGAACACCTGAAGAGATCTTTCAGGCCCCAAAGTCCGAGCGTTTAAAGCAGTTTATTCAATCTATCAATTAATACTGGGAGGAAAAATGAAGATCAAATCTACTCTATTCGCGCTTGCTGTTGCTGGGTATGCAACAGCGGCAGCTGCAGAGCCTGTTCGCGTTGGCATCGCAACAGAGGCTTACCCGCCATTCTCCACGCCGGATGCAACCGGGAACTACACCGGTTGGGAGATTGATATCATCAATGCAGTTTGTGAAGAGGCCAAACTGGATTGTAAAATCGTTGCATCCGCGTGGGATAGTATCATTCCATCTTTGACTGCTGAATCTATTGACATTATTGGCGCATCTTTGAGCATTAATGAAGAACGCCTTAAGGTCATTGATTTCTCCAATAAGTATTATCAGACCGGCGCATCTATCGCGATTGGTAAAGGCAGTGGTGTTACTCCAAATCCCGAGGGGGTTTCAGACAAAATCATCGGTGTACAGTCTGGGTCTGTCCACCAAGCATACGCTTTAAAACATTTCCCAGATGCCAAGATCCGTGAATATCAAACTCAGGACGAAGCTAATCAAGACCTTTTTGCAGGTCGGATTGATGGCACGTTAGCCGATGTTTTAGTTCTCGACGAGTTCCTGAAATCGTCTGAAGGTGAGATCTGCTGCGGTGACGCTGGCTTGATTGCAGCAGACGTTTCCATTCATGGCCAGGGAGTTGGTTTTGGTCTTCGCAAAGGCAATGACGAGCTGAGATCTCAGCTCAATGATGCCATTGATGCAATCCGCGCAAATGGCACCTACGATAAAATCACTGCCAACTACTTCAACTTCAATATCTTCGGTGAATAAGTATCGGATTGCCAGTAGAGGGGCCTCCCTCTGCTGGCTTGGGAGAACTGTATGGCAACTAACTATCGGGAAATGAGTGCTGCCGAACTGCTCTCTTTGGAACCTCCGGGTTGGGGGGGAGCTTTGTTGGATGGACTTGTCGTATCTTTGCAAGTTGCCTTGCTTGGGTATGCGATTGGTATCGTGATCGGTCTTGGGGGGGCAACACTGAAGCGGTCTGGAGGTCCAGTCGCTCGGGATCTCATGTCCGTTTACACTACCTTTGTTCGTGCCATCCCTGAGCTGGTCTTAATCTTGTTGGCCTACTTCGCACTACCTGAATTGCTCAACAATGTGCTCTCAGTCGTTGGATTTGGCAGGATCGAAATCAACGGTTTTGCTGCAGGTGTGCTTGTTATAGGGTTTGTTCAAGGCGCTTATGCAACTGAGGTTTTTCGTGGTGCCATAGCCTCTGTACCGGTTGGGCACATCGAAGCTGCGCACAGCTTTGGTATGCATCCGCTACGCATATTCCACCGAATTACAATTCCTGAAATGCTTCCTGCTGCAATTCCGGGCCTCTCAAATTTATGGCTGATCGCAGCCAAAGACACTGCATTGCTAGCGGTTGTTGGTTTTACAGAATTGACCTTGGCAGCGCGTCAGGCATCCGGTGCAACAAAGCATTACTTCCTGTTCCTGCTCGCTGCTGGAGGGTTGTATCTGATGGTGACATTGGTCTCCGCACAGCTTTTTAAATGGTTGGAAAATCGAGTGAGCCGGGGAACGCGTTATGCCTGAGCAAACTCTTATGAAGCCCCATCGCTTGATTATGGTTCTCGTCGCTGCAGTGCTTGTGTTGACCTTCGCATTTATGATGGATTGGGCTTGGCTGCCTAAATACAGTTCTGAGATTCTGGATGCACTTTGGATCACCATTGCGTTGCTGGTGAGCTCGATCGTTGTTGGCTTTTTGCTTGCTGTGCCGATTGGGCTTGTGCAAGTCACTGGACCTCGCCCGCTGACTTGGCTCGCGATGAGCTTTTGCACGCTGATCCGCGGAACGCCAATCTTGTTGCAGATGTGGGTTCTCTATTACGGTCTGGGATCATTATTCCCCTACATGCCCGGATTACGACAAAGCTGGCTTTGGCCTTACTTGATTGAGGCGTGGCCTTATGCGTTTGTCGCTCTTACATTGTCGTTTGCAGGCTATGAAGGTGAAGTAATGCGAGCTGCTTTTAAGGGCGTTCCTCGCGGAGAGCTAGAAGCAGCGCATGCTATCGGAATGCATCCGTTTACAATTCTACGTCGCATTTGGTTGCCAAGGGCAGTTCAACGTGTACTACCAACCTTGGGTGGGGAACTTATCTTACAACTCAAAGCGACGCCGTTGGTTGCAACCATTGCTGTTGTTGACGTTTATGCGATCTTTGGGCGTATTCGCCAAGAGACGTTCATCATCTATGAACCGCTGCTGATGCTCGCGCTGATCTACCTCATATTTGCCGGCGGTATTGCATTCGTATTCCGGCTTCTAGAAAACAAGCTTCCTGCAAGAGGGTGACAATGGAAAATGTGCTCAAACACGGATGACCACAACTAAATTCATCAAAGAAAAGTTGAGACCTAAGGATTTGGTGCCACGCCTCTTTACTAGGATAAGTTGAAAACAAGAGATCATTTTGATATCTTTGAACTTATTGCGGTTTCACATGAGCCAAGTTTTCATCAAGGCTTAGTCAGTCATGATATATACGTCTGATGGGTGCACGGCCTGGTTATAAATTTAACTTCACGGCCACTTGTCTGTTTCGCATGAATACAAGTTGCTGGTTTTTACTCTTGGGTATGCTTACAGAAATGCAGGATAAATCTGGAAAAATCCGTCAGGAAAATACAGATACGAGGCGAGCTGATCTTATCGCCGCAACTTTGCGTGTTATTGCCCGTGGAGGTGTTCAGTCGGCCACCGTGCGAGAAATAGCAGCAGAGGCAAACGTCACCCAAGGGCTTATCAGGTACTACTTTGCAAAGAAAGACGAGCTCATTGCAGCTGCCTATGAAGCCTACATGGGCAATCTGGTCCACATTGCGGATGAAGCATCTCGCGGTGAAGAGACTGCCGCTGAGCGAATGTCCAACTTTATCAAGGTCTCTCTAAAAGCGCCAGTTACAAGTCATGACTCGATTGCCATATGGGCTGGCTTCTTCGAAACCTTACTTCACAACAAGGACATGACAGAGAGTCACGAACGAAGCTACAACCTGCTTCGCTTGCACCTGAAACAATTGATTTCTGATGTTTTGCTTGAAGCAGGCAGGATAGTGAGTGAACAAGAACTCAGACGCCTTAGCATAGCTGGAAATGCGATCCTGGACGGTTTATGGTTGGAAGGCGGTGCCTTACCTCACGTTTTTGAAGAGGGCGAACTGGTGCAAGTCGGCCTGAAGTGCTTCAGTTCTTTGTTGCGGATCGATCTTCTGATGTCCTGAGATTAGGCTCCTAAAAACGAAACAAGGGTTCTGTTGCAAACATGTCTTAGAGCGCAATTTGTGTGACTTCAGGGCTATCTTATTAGATTTTATCGCTCTGAAGATGGTTTTCGAGCATGATCATGGCTTCAGATAGAGCACTTGAGCCAATTCCGAAGGCCCGCTCAACGAGGCGGGCTTCACCCAGAGCATCATTTGAGAAATTGAAGGCACCAGCCTGACCTTTGCGCAGAGCCCGCATTACTTCAAAGCCTTTGATCGTCGCATAGGCGGTCTTCATGGTTTTGAACCCGCGTATAGGTTTGATGAGCTGTTTCAGCTTGCCGTGATCAGCTTCGATGATATTGTTCAGATACTTCACTTGGCGATGTTCAGTGTCCGTGGGGCATTTTCCTTCTGCTTTCAACTCGGATATAGCAAGGCCATATGTTGGGGCTTTGTCGGTGTTGATAATATTGGGCTTTTCCCAGTCTTTAAAGCCACTCAAAGCTTTACCTAGAAACCTCTTGGCAGCTTTGGCATTGCGAGTGGGAGAGAGATAAAAGTCGATAGTATTGCCGAACTTGTCTACGGCTCGGTAGAGATAGGCCCATTTCCCGCGAACCTTTAGTGGAGTAAGAAGCTCCAAAGAGCTTCTCCTCCCCGAACCGGACGTGCACCTTTCAGCGCATCCGGCTCTCCGTTCAAGTCTGGCTCATAGCCATTGCGACATCATGATAGCGTGAGGTAACCGTA
>NZ_LMCF01000124.1 GCF_001623075.1 Pseudovibrio sp. Ad37 | reverse complement strand
GCCGACCACTCACTTCCACCAGCCGTACCGCTTCCCGTTTAAACTCTTCCGTATAATGTTTTCGACCCATGAAGTCCTCCTCAATTTATCGTATCAGAAGGCTCTCCAGTTTTCCTGAGCCAGTCCATGAAGGCATGGTCGTCGTCTGCCATAGATTTGTGACACGAACTTGGGCCGGGAAGCTGATAATCAGACTTACCCTTCTACACACTCTGGATTTGTGTATAGAAAAGCCTCGGCGGCACGAAGCCGCCGAGAGATATTATAGCGCTGTGATGCCAAAAACTAAATCAGACAAACTGGAAGTCGTCTGAATGCAAATCGGATATCACTACACCTTTCAAGGTGATTGAACTATCATCATCCAGCGTAATTACCGTGTCTGCTCCATCATTGCTAGCTGCTGCAATGACAGCGTCAAAGTCCGCCAATATCTCTGCATCAAAGAGAATGACATCATCTGATCCTTGACCAGATTGGAAGTCGGTGATCACATTCTTACCAAAATCAGAGATATAAATACCAGAATCGTGAAACACAAATACGTCTGAACCTGCACCACCAGTCAAAGTATCATTACCTCCATACCCCCAAAGCTTGTTGTCACCAGCATCACCAGTGAGGATATCGCCATAAGCATCTGTGCCCATGATGTTTTCAATGGAGACGTATTCGTCTCCAGCTGCATCGCCTGCGTTTTGAGACTGGTCGGAGAGATTAACGGTAACAGCTGCGTGGGACCAGCGGTATCTTACCGTATCATTTCCTTCGCCACCATCAAGGTAGTCTGCCCCAGAACCATAGGCATTGAGCGTGTCATTTCCTTCTCCGCCATAAAGATGGTCAAGACCATTTTGGGCATAAAGGGAGTTATTGTTACTGTCGCCTATCAGGACATCATCGTAATGAGAGCCCTCAATACTTTCAATATTGACAAGGACATCTCCTGTCGCATGCCCACCACTGGCAGTATCTTCAGCAAGGTTGATCGTTACTCCTGCATCTGATGCATGATAATAGGCTATGTCAGAACCAGCACCACCATCAAGGTGATCTGCACCGGCTCCACCAAACAGATAATCACGCCCCTCTCCACCATAAAGCTTATCATCACCTCCGTAGCCCGAGAGCCTGTTATTAGCTGCATCGCCTGTCAGGATATCATCGTACCTATCAGTACCCATGACGTTTTCTATGGAGATGTATTCATCTCCAGCTGCATCGCCTGCGTTTTGAGACTGGTCGGAGAGATTAACGGTAACAGCTGCGTGGGACCAGCGGTATCTTACCGTATCATTTCCTTCGCCACCATCAAGGTAGTCTGCCCCAGAACCATAGGCATTGAGCGTGTCATTTCCTTCTCCGCCATAAAGATGGTCAAGACCATTTTGGGCATAAAGGGAGTTATTGTTACTGTCGCCTATCAGGACATCATCGTAATGAGAGCCCTCAATACTTTCAATATTGACAAGGACATCTCCTGTCGCATGCCCACCACTGGAAGTACCTTCAGCAAGGTTGATTGTTACTCCTGCATTCGATGCATGATAATAGGCTAGGTCAGAACCAGCACCACCATCAAGGTGATCTGCACCGGCTCCACCAAACAGATAATCACGCCCCTCTCCACCATAAAGCTTATCATCACCTCCATAGCCCCAGAGCCTGTTGTTACCAGCATCACCTGTGAGGGTATCACCGTAAGCATCCGTGCCCATGATGTTTTCGATGGAGATGTATTCATCTCCAGCTGCATCGCCTGCATTTTGAGACTGGTCGGAGAGATTAACGGTGACGGCGGCCGTTGCATCGAAGTAGCGAACTGTATCTCTTCCTTCACCACCATTAATACGTGCCGCCAGATCTCCAGCAGTAATATTGTCGTCACCGTCAGTACCAGTTAACTCAACACGGCCATCATTCAGCACCTCGATCTTGCTGAGAGTTGTCCCGTCAGCAAACTCAAATCGCTCAATATGCTGGCCCATGTTGGCGATCTGGAGTTGACCTGCTGGTCTACCCCCATCTGCATCCCAAGAGAGTTTCAGAGCGATACCGTTGTCGCCATCGTGATCAACTGTTGTAATTGTAAGGTCAAGAAGAGACAGATCCTCAAAAACAACCGTGTCATACCCGCCACCGTCAACTTCAGTGGTGAAATCGATCATGGTTGAACCGCTATCCGCCCGGATCAAATAGATATCATCCCCCGTACTCCCGGCCAGTATTTCACTGTCGCCTGCAACGCTCACGCTGGCTGTCGCGGTTGACGATTCTCCAGCGCTGTCTGTAACCGTGTAATTGAAGGTATCAGTTATGGTTTCGCCAAGTCCCAGAGAGCCGACTAAATTTGTCGGATCGTAGGAGAACTTACCATCCTCATTCACTGTGACCGAGCCAAGTGTGTTGGTGGTATCCACACTGAAGCTATGGGTATCAGAGCTGTCAACATCCGTGTAGTCCGGTGTGATGGTTACAGAGCTGTCCTCATCAGTGCTGGCAGCGGTCACAGAAGCAACAGGCCCATCATTTGCACCACTGATGGTCACCGTGACCGTATTCGTGGAGCTTGTACCGGAACTATCCGTTACCGTGTAGTTGAAGGTATCCGTGGAGCTTTCGCCAACAGCCAGACCCTCAAAGGCACCATTGGGATTATAGCTGAAGCTGCCATCAACCAAAGCAACTGCACCTGAGGTCTTACTTACATCAAATGTGAAAGTGTGGGTGTCTGAAGCTTCCGCATCTGTAAACACCGGGTCGATCAAGACACTGGTGCCCTCTGAGGTTTCCGCAGAAAGACCCGAAACAACAGGGGCGTCATTCACGCCAGTAATTTCAATTGTCACAGTTTCAGTGGAGCTTGCGCCGGAGCTGTCTGTCACCGTGTAGCTAAAGGTATCTGTAGCCGTCTCACCAGCTGTCAGGCCCTCAAACGCACCAATCGGGTCATAAGAGAATGTTCCATCATCATTCACGGTAACGGAACCAGCCGTCTCACTGGTGTCGACACTAAAGCTGTGGGTGTCTGACGTATCTGCCTCTGAATAAGACGGCGTAATCGTAAGGCTGCTGTCCTCGTCAGTTTCACTGAAAACTTCAGCGGCGACCGGCGCATCATTTTCCCCGGTTATGGTTACAGTGACCCTTGCTGAAGTGCCGCTCCAGGAACCATCAAGAGCCAGATAGACAAAGCTGTCAGTTGCCGTTTCACCTGCTCCCAGATGATCAAACTGGCCGTTGGTATCGTAGGCAAATGTACCGTCAGAGTTTACAAGGACTGTCCCCTGGGTCTCTGTATTATTAATACCAATCAGATGTACATCTGATGTGTCCGCATCACTCACACCATTATTGATGGTAATGGTTCCACCTTCACTCACCTCAGCTTCAACAGCCGCAGCAACTGGTGCATCATTCTGGCCAGTAATGGTAATCATCACAGTCTGAGTAGAGCTCTCACCTGCTGCGTCTGTCACTTTATAGGCAAAGCTGTCAATTGCTGTTTCTCCAACCGCCAGATACTCAAACGCACCATTGGGGTCATAAGAGAACGTGCCGTCCTCATTCACAGTTACCGAACCTGCTGTCTTACTGATATCCACGCTGAAGCTGTGCGTGTCTGAGGTGTCTTTATCGGAAAACTCAGGGACTATGGTAACAGAGTTATCTTCTTCCGTGGTCTCACTCATCGCAACAGCCACAGGTCCGTCATTCTGGCCAGTGATGGTAACGCTCACAGTCTCAGTTGAACTCTCACCAGCTGCGTCTATGACAGTATAGGTAAAGCTGTCTGTTGCTGTTTCTCCGACTGCCAGGTACTCAAACGCACCATTGGGGTCATAAGAGAACGTGCCGTCCTCATTCACAGTTACCGAACCTGCTGTCTTACTGATATCCACGCTGAAGCTGTGCGTGTCTGAGGTGTCTTTATCGGAAAACTCAGGGATTACGGTAACAGAGCTATCTTCATCCGTGGTCTCACTCGTCGCAGCAGCCACTGGACCATCATTCTGACCAAGAATTCTGACGGTTACGGTTGCAGTTGAACTCGCCCCGGAGCTATCCGTCACCGTATATGTGAAACTATCATATGCAGTGGTGGTCTCATCTTCCAGATCCCCTGCATAGGCTGCCAGGTATTCAAACTTACCATTTGGATCATATGAGATTGTTCCGTCATCATTTACAGTCACTGAACCAAGCGTATCTGACGTATCGACCATGAAACTATGCGTATCCGATGTATCGATATCAAGGAACGAAGGAGTAATCACAACAGAGGTATCTTCACGCTCTGTTTTTTCGATATCATCGGCGATAGGAGCGGTATTTGTCATTTTGAGAGCCCATATATGAATCATTAAATCACTATTCATATATGCATGAGTAATAAAGATTGTAAATTTTTATTATAAAACCATAGATTGGTAATGTTCAGTAGAACAATGCGCAGTTAGAAATGCATCCGCAATGACTTTTTTGAAAGGGAATATGATCAGCCCCACTTGAGTGGTCCGGTTTGAAAGTTAGTGCATGACTGGCCTTTGGTCTACTGGAATGATTACTTCAGGAGCCGGTGGGCGGAAGTTCAGCGCACTATGGGGGCGTTTGGTATTGTAGTGTATCCTCCACCTTTCGATGATTATTTGGGCTTCACGCAACGAGTAA
>NZ_LMCF01000123.1 GCF_001623075.1 Pseudovibrio sp. Ad37 | reverse complement strand
TCGGTCAATGTGTCTGGCTTGGTTTCCGCAAGCCGTTCAAACTCAGAGCGGCTGGTGAGCTGGAACTTGAGCACCTCCAGAAACTGCGGATAGTGGCGCTGAAGGATGCGAAACAGTGTAACCACATCCCCGGAGATATCATTGATGACCTCACACCCAGGCCTTTCAGAGCGGCGGAAGAAAATACCGCCCATGCCAACAAAAGGCTCCACATAGGTTTTATGAGCAACAGCGCTAATTCGATTGGAAACGTGTTTAGCAAGTTGCATTTTCCCTCCGATATATGCTGCTACAGGTTTAGTCGGCTTGATAGGGTTAAGTTCCATTTGTTCTTGTTCTTCTTGGGGACTCATCGGGCCTCAGGTCGTTAAAGGTGCCACAGCGGCGGCACTTGATTTCTACGCGCCCCTGGAGGGCGTTCTGTTCTTTCTTGAGGAGGAGTGCCGAGCAATCCCGGCAATAGATAGACTCCATGTCTGGTCTCACATAAGACAGCCCCGCAGCTCATGACTTAGTGAGTTGATGCGGCGGGAGCAGTGTTATGCAGTTGCACACTGGCTGGGCTTCTCGTTAGCGCTTGTCGCCCGGTGCCCGGAAACGTTCCGGGCCTTCCGCTCCATATAAAAGCTACC
Organism: Pseudovibrio sp. Ad37; assembly: GCF_001623075.1. Lineage (GTDB taxonomy): Bacteria > Pseudomonadota > Alphaproteobacteria > Rhizobiales > Stappiaceae > Pseudovibrio. The sequence continues at coordinate 263 of NZ_LMCF01000123.1, read as the reverse complement.
GGGCGATCATCTCGCCGGATATGTTCCGGCTTAAAACTGCCCCACCAGAGTAACCACCTCAGGCGGGCACTCCGGCCAGCTGGCATCTGCTGTAAAGTCGGCGTCTGGATCTGCGGCCAGTTCCAGGCATCTGGCCCGCATAGCACCCACCCAATCCAGTGCAGCCTTTGTGCTGGTCAAAAGCGTGACCTCATCAGCACTTCGATCAGCAACGGCTTTGCCAGCAATGGCAGCAGCAGCCGTTGCCATATTCATCTGGGTCT
>NZ_LMCF01000122.1 GCF_001623075.1 Pseudovibrio sp. Ad37 | reverse complement strand
AAGCTCTACGGCTTGCCGAGAGCCTTTCTGGTTGACAACGGTTCCCCATGGGGGACTGCTCTTACCGATCAGCGTTGGACACCATTGCGGATCTGGTTGGCTCATCTTGGTGTCCGCCTGATCCATGCCAGACCTTTTCATCCTCAAACCAAAGGCAAGAATGAGCGGTTTAACCGAACCCTGAAAGAGGAGGTTCTGGCATACAGAACATTTCGCAGTCACCGCACTATGCAATCGGCCTTTGATCAATGGAGGCGGATTTATAATTTCCATCGCCCGCATGAAGCACTTGGATTAGCGCCACCTATCAGTCGCTATACAATCTCACAGCAAATCTTTCCCAAACACCTTCCAGATATCAGCTATCCCAAAGGAACAATGGTCCGAAAGGTGCCCAGAACAAGAGCGGAAATCAGCTTTAAAGGAAGGCTCTGGTATGTCCCCAAATGCTTCCGTGGCTACACTCTCGCCATACGTCCCTCAGACAAACCTGAGATCTTCAACGTATGTTTTGCAGCAAACACAGTCGCAAAAATCGACTTAACATCATAACATGACCGTCACCCATGTCCCCGAATAAACGTCAACCATCTCTCCGGGACAAACA
>NZ_LMCF01000121.1 GCF_001623075.1 Pseudovibrio sp. Ad37 | reverse complement strand
TCCCATCCCGAACTCGGAAGTGAAACGCCCCTGCGCCAATGGTACTTCGTCTTAAGACGCGGGAGAGTAGGGCGCCGCCGGGCATGAATAATCCACACTGACAATCTCTCAAAATGAAACAGAACAAACACATTTTACCGCGGGGTGGAGCAGCCCGGTAGCTCGTCAGGCTCATAACCTGAAGGTCGTAGGTTCAAATCCTACCCCCGCAACCAAAATATCCCAATCATACTGGTATGATAGCAAAAGCCCTGAGCCAACCGCTCAGGGCTTTTTGCGTTCGCGTCAACACCACGTCAACATTTGATCCAGTCTTGAGACGCCAGATGCAAAGAGATGGCTGGCAAATGACGTCAGGTTCTCCTAAGGCTTAGGGCAAGAGAGATATTCTAAGTTGGTTGTGAAATTCATAGATTGCAATCTACGGACTGGCGCTAAATTGAACGGTCGGTGGTGAGAGTGGCTGAAAAGCTAGGTGCTTGTCTGTGTGCTGACGCGCTCCACATTGTGATCGGGCCGGTCCTTCGCTGCAGGTGCGAAGGATGGAGCGTCTAAACAGTTATTGCGCTTGCGACAAGGTATTTCTAGCTAATCAGATAAATCTATCGAGAGTTGAGTGTTCCCGCATAGCATCAGTCTTTGTCACGTGTTTTGTTTGGAAAAAAGCGGCTCTGAGAACTAAATGCTCTAATTAGTTAGCTTCCGGTATTTACTCGGCGTGTGTGGGGTGTTGATAGTGACCACAATTGCTGCCTCCTAATCATTCTGGAAACTCTTCGTGTCTCATCAAACCAATAACCTAGCTGCCTTCATCTGGTCTCTTGCTGATTTGCTGCGCGGAGATTTTAAGCAAAGCCAGTATGGCCGCGTTATTCTGCCGTTTACACTGCTGCGCCGCCTTGAGTGCGTACTGGAAGGCAGTAAGGATGCGGTGTTAGCGCAGGCTGAGAAGCTCAAGTCGATGAACTTGCCAGAAGAGGCGCAGGAGAAGCTGTTGCTGCGGGCCGCTGGGTTGTCGTTCTACAACATCTCCAGAATGGATATGTCCAAGCTTGGCGAAACGGGCATCAAGGACAATCTGGAGAACTACATTCAGGGCTTCTCCAAGGATGCCCGCGAGATCTTCGAGCACTTCAAGTTTGCCGAGTTTATCGCTCAACTGGCAGAGGCCAATCTGCTCTACAAAGTGGTACAGCGCGTTCGTGAGGCAGATCTCAGCCCGCAAAACATCTCCAACCATGAAATGGGGCTGGTGTTTGAGGAACTGATCCGGCGCTTTGCGGAAGGTTCCAACGAGACGGCTGGTGAACACTTCACCCCGCGCGATATCGTTCGCCTCACCACGTCACTGGTGTTTATGGAGGATGATGACGCGCTGACAAAGCCGGGTATTATTCGCACCATTTATGATCCCACCGCAGGGACTGGCGGGTTTTTGTCTTCTGGTATGGAGTATGTGCACGAGCTTAACCCGCAAGCGGTTATGCGCGGTTTTGGGCAGGAGCTGAACCCGGAGAGTTATGCCATTTGTAAAGCGGATATGCTGATCAAGGGGCAGGAAGTTGATAATATCAAGCTTGGCAACACGCTCAGCCAGGACCAGCTCTACGCCGACAAGTTTGATTATATGCTCTCCAACCCACCATTTGGGGTGGACTGGAAAAAGATTGAAGGCACCATCAAGGACGAGCACACCCTGAAAGGCCATGATGGACGCTTCGGCCCCGGCCTGCCGCGTGTGTCAGATGGGTCGCTGCTATTCCTCATGCACCTCATTTCCAAGCTACGGGACACGCATGAAGGCGGCGGGCGTATCGGCATCATCCTCAATGGGTCTCCGCTGTTTACGGGTGGCGCTGGCTCAGGTGAGAGTGAAATCCGCCGTTACATCTTGGAGGCTGACCTGCTGGAAGCCATCATCGCGCTGCCAACGGATATGTTCTACAACACCGGCATTGCCACTTATGTGTGGGTGCTCAGCAATAAAAAGAGCGCTGAGCGCAAAGGGCAGGTACAGCTCATAAACGGGGCGAACCTTTATTCCAAGATGCGCAAGTCTCTTGGCTCCAAACGCAACCAGATGAGCGAAGACGACATCCGCACCATCACCCGCTGTTTCGGCGCATTTGAGGTGGTGGAGGTGCAAGAGCTGGACAAGGCAGAAGAACCTGCCAGCACACGCGGGCGCAAGTCTGCAAATGGCAAGAAGGCTGAGCTGAAAACCTTTGCCTCCAAAATCTTCCAATCACATGAGTTTGGTTATCGCCGCCTGACCATTGAACGCCCCTTGCGCGAAAGCTTCCAGTTTTCTGATGAGCGATTGGAGACCCTGCGCTTTGCTCCAAAACCACTGGGTACTGTGATGCAGTGGATCTTTGAGACTTATGGGGGGAACTGGACAGACGCACCGGACTGCCCACGCTATGGCGATCTGGCGGAGCATGAGACAGAAATCCGCGCCCACATCAAAGCCAGCTTTGCAGAGCTGAAGGAAAAGCATATCAAGGACTTGCTGAAGCGGGATACATGGACAGGACAGAAGGCCATTCTGCTCAGCGCCAAAGCCCTGCAAGCGGTTATCGGCACAGATCAGCATGACGACATGAACGCCTTTGACGACACGCTGAAGGCCGCACAAAAGCAAACCGCCATCAAGCTGGAAACAGCTGCCAAAAAGCAAATCACGACCGCTGTCAGCTGGAAGAACCCGCAGGCTGCTCCTGTTATCAAAAAGGTCCACAAGGCCACGGCACCGAACCCAACCTATGGCCTGTTTGCTGTGAACGGGCAGAGTGTGGAGTACAAGCCAGATGGCGACCTGCGCGATAATGAAAACGTGCCGCTGGACCCGTCCCGCTCCGTCAATGAGGCTAATGAGGATTACTTCGCCCGCGAGGTAAAGCCTCATGTGCCAGAAGCGTGGATTGACGCAGGCAAGAAAGATGAGCGTGACTTTGAAATCGGCATTGTCGGCTATGAAATCCCCTTTAACCGACATTTTTATGTCTACCAGCCCCCACGGGCACTGGAAGAGATCGACGCTGAACTGGACGCAGTGAGCGCAGAAATCATGCAGCTGCTTCAGGAGGTTCACTCCTAATGGCTGGCAAGTATAAGGCATATCCGGCGTACAAAGAGAGCGGCTTAGAGTGGCTTGGAGAGATTCCGAATGGGTGGGGTGTAAAGCGCCTAAAGCACCTTGCGTCTATTCGCAATGGGCAAGACTATAAGCAAATTGAAGCAGAAAGTGGCTATCCTGTCCTAGGTTCAGGAGGACAGTTTACCTACGCAGCAAAACCAATGTACTGCAAAGAATCTGTATTGTTAGGGCGAAAAGGAACTATCGACCGCCCCTTATACATTAACGAGCCATTTTGGACCGTGGATACAATGTATTACACGGAAGTATCCCCTGATACTCCCGCCAAATTTCTATACTACTTGGCAACAACTATTCAGTTCGATAGATACTCCACTAATACAGCTTTGCCTAGCATGACCCAAGAGCATCTAGGAAACTACTCCTTCGCCATACCAAAGCGGTTTACGGAACAACAACAGATCGCCAGGTTTCTCGACCATGAAACTTTGAAGATTGACCGGTTGATAGAGAGGCAGGAGCGGTTGATTGGGTTGCTGGAAGAAAAGCGGCAGGCGGTGATCTCTCACGCCGTCACCAAAGGCCTGAACCCAGACGCCCCCTTACGCCCCTCCGGCATCGACTGGCTCGGCGATGTGCCGGAGCATTGGGACGCCACGCAGTTGAAGCACCTCTTTCTTCAATCAAAGAGGCAAGATCATCCCGACTTAGAAGTTCTCTCTGTCTATCGAGACTTTGGCGTGATCAAGAAATCCTCTCGAGACGACAACAACAACAAAACACCAGAGGATCTCACATCATATCAGTTGATTGAGGTTGGCGATCTCGTCATCAACAAAATGAAGGCATGGCAAGGTTCACTTGGAGTTTCAACATTTAAAGGAATAACTAGCCCAGATTACGTTGTTTATCGAGCTATCCACTCAGAGCATTCTCAATACATTCATTTTGCATTGCGCTGCAAAATCATGCCCGATGTCTACAAATCAATTTCGAATGGAATCCGGCCAAGCCAGTGGCGCTTAGAACCTGAGAAATTTGAAAAGCTTTCTTTGACTTTGCCACCATATAAGGAGCAAAAAGAGATTGCCGCATTCTTAGTAAAATCAGATAGTCTTACGCAAGAATTGGTCTCAAAAGCCAAATCCGCCATCACCCTCCTCAAAGAACGTCGCACAGCCCTTATCTCGGCTGCGGTGACAGGCAAGATTGATGTGCGCGACTGGGAACCACCGAAAGGCACCTTTCAACCTGCTGAAGAATCTGCAAGTTTAACGCAAGCATCTGCGTAGGGCACAAACTTGCAGATACGGGCACAAGTGGACGATTGGGAGAACACATGACCACCAAAGGCCGATCACTGGAGCTGTTTTTTGTCGATGGCCGCCCCGATGGCCTTCTGGTGGCAGAGCTGTTCAACTGGACAGGCCATGTGCTCCTCGTCCCTCGCACGCAGATCAAGCAAGCACTGGTGCGGGCGGAGGCCAGCTACACCGGCATTTATATTCTGCTGGGTGAACAGGACGGCGAGCCCACCGCCTATATTGGCGAGACGGAGGATATTGGCCAACGCATTCGCACCCACGATTCCAAAAAAGACTGGTGGACGAAGGCGGTGTTTGTCACCACAGCTGATAACAAGCTGAACAAAGCCCACGTCCGATTTTTAGAGGCGCGCAGCTATGAGCGCGCCGCCTCTGTTGGCCGTGTGATCCTTGACAATGCCCAAATTCCACAACAACCACAGGTCAGCGAGGCCACCATCGCCAATATGGAAGGTTTTTTGGAAAACCTTTACATGATCCTTCCCGCCCTCGGCATTGACTTATTTGTCGAAAGTAAACGCAGCAGCGCGGCACCAGAGCAAGCGTTCACTACCAGTTCCTTAGCTTCGACAGTGCAAAATGCCAGTTCTGTGCGCTTTGAATTGCTCACACCAAAACACGGTCTCTGCGCAAAAGCGCGTTTGGAGGAGGGTGAGTTCATCGTTGAAAAGGGCTCGGTTGTGCGGTCGCGCTGGGAAGGCAAAGGCGGGCGCGTCACATCCTATGAAACCTTGCGCAAGGAGCTGGATAAAACAGGTGTTATTGTCAGCGCGGGTAGCAGTGCGCACTTTGCAGCTGATTACGCCTTTAAAAGCCCCAGCGCTGCGGCGGCGATCGTGAATGGTCGTTCTTCCAATGGTCAAAAATCCTGGAAACTGGAAGGCACCAACAAGACCTACAAGCAATGGGAAGCTGAGCAACTGCTTGGAACACCGGAACCACAGTTGGAAGACGCCTGAGATAATGGCGGGTTTACGCCGCGATGAATTGATATTTAAGGGATTTTAGGAATGAGCGACAAGGCTGCTGAAGTGCATTTCCAGCGCGATATTATCAACCAGTTGTGTGCCAATGGCTGGTTGCTTGGTTCGCCTGCTGGCTACAATCGCGCCCTTGCCCTTTATGAAGAAGACCTGCTCAGCTTTGTCAAAGAAACGCAGGATGGGGAATGGCAGAAGTTTGCTAGGAACCACCCCGGTAACAGCGAGCAGAAATTCCTTGAATGCGTTGCAACGCAGCTTGGCAAAGCTGACCCAAGAGCCGCCGACAAGCAAATGCGCCTTTACGGGACGCTTGGTGTGTTGCGCCATGGCCTGAAAGACCGCAACGCCCGGTTTAGCTTGTGTCAGTTTAAGCCAGAGCACGACCTCAACCCCGACACGCTGGCGCGCTATAAACAAAACCGTTTGCGTGTGGTGCCAGAGCTGGTTTACAGCCCCTGGGCTACAGCAGAGCATCTGACCGTAACCGGAAAGAAGGCAAAGAACTGGCGCATCGATCTGGTATTGTTCGTCAACGGCTTACCAATTGCCACGCTGGAGCTGAAATCCGAGTTCAAGCAGGCGGTAGACAGCGCCAAGCGGCAGTATAAAACCACTCGTTTGCCTATTGACCCTGAAACGCGCAAGCCAGAGCCGTTGCTCACATTCAAACGCGGTGCGCTCGTTCATTTTGCTGTGAGCCAGTATGAGGTCTATATGACCACCAAACTGGCGGGCAAAGACACATATTTCCTCCCCTTCAACAAAGGGGCGAAGGACGGAGCGGCTGGCAATGATGTTCCAGAAGACAAAAATGAATATGCCACAGCCTATTTGTGGCAAGAGGTGCTGCAGCCCGACAATCTTTTAAACATCCTCGCCCGGTTTATCCATCTACAGATTGAGGAAAAGGAAGACTGGCAGGGCAGGAAGATCAAAAAAGAGACCATGATCTTCCCGCGCTATCATCAGTGGGATGTGGTCACCAAACTTGTTGATGCGGCGAAAAGCGAAGGTTCTGGGCAAAAATACCTTATTCAGCACAGCGCTGGCTCTGGCAAATCCAATTCTATTGCATGGACCGCGCATCAACTCTCTTCGCTCTATGGTGACAACGGCGAAAAGGTGTTCAACTCCGTCATCATCGTGACCGACCGCACAGTGCTTGATGACCAGCTGCAAGACACAATCTATCAGTTTGAGCATGTGGACGGTGTTGTTGGCCGCATCAACAACAAGGAAGGTGATGGCTCTAAGTCTGAGAAGCTGGCTAAAGCGCTGGAGGTTTCTCAGCCCATTATTATCGTCACCATCCAGACCTTCCCGTTTGTGCTCAAAGCGATTGAGAACAGCACAAGTTTGAAGACGCGTAGCTATGCCATTATTGCCGATGAAGCGCATTCTTCACAGACTGGCTCTACCGCACGTCAGCTCAAAGAAGTGCTGATGAAAGAGGAAAGCTCTGGTGAAGAAGAGCTGAGCAGCGAAGATATTCTTGATGCTGCTGTGGCCTCACGCAGCGCCTCGCAAAACCTAAGTTATTTTGCCTTTACCGCAACACCGAAAGCTAAAACGCTAGAGCTGTTTGGCCGTCTGCCAAAGCCTGATGAGGTGCCATCTCGCACCAATATCCCAGTGGCTTACCACGTATATTCCATGCGTCAGGCGATTGAGGAAGGCTTCATTCTCGATGTGCTGAAAAACTACACCAACTACAAAGTCGCCTATAATCTCGCTCTTAAGATACAGGAAAAAGACGACGAGGTTGAAAGCAAAAAAGCCAAGGTCAAGCTGAACCAGTGGGTACGGCTGCATGACTACAATATTGCTCAAAAAGTGCAGATCATTGTTGAGCACTTCAAAGATAATGTGATGGGCTTGTTAGGCGGACAAGCCAAAGCGATGGTGGTTACCAGCTCACGCAAAGAGGCTGTTCGTTTTAAGCTAGCTTTCGACAAATACACAAAAGCCAAAGGCTACGATAAAATCCACTCAATGGCTGCATTTTCCGGTGAGGTGGAGTTTACTGATAAAGACCCGAACTCAGCAGGATTGGTTGGCGAGAAGTTCACTGAAACCAGCATGAACCCAGGCCTGAAAGGCCGCGACATGCGCAAAGCTTTTGATGGTGACGAGTATCAGGTGATGATCGTTGCGAATAAATTCCAGACTGGGTTTGATCAGCCCAAGCTCTGCGCCATGTACGTGGATAAAAAACTGGCCGGAGTGGAATGTGTTCAAACTCTTTCTCGTCTCAACCGTACCTATCAGGGTAAAGCAGAATCCGGCACGTTTGTGCTGGACTTCTTCAATGAGCCAGAAGACGTTCTAGCCCCGTTTCAGAAGTATTATCAGACCGCTGAACTCATGGATGTGTCTAATCCTAATCTCGTCTTCGAACTCTCAGAAAAACTCAGAAGCTCTGGAATTTTCCTATGGAGCGAGGTGGAGCAGTACTGCATTGCCTTCTTGCAAAAGAACAAGAGCAGTGCGGCCATCTCAAATATCTGTAAGCCTGCGGTGGAACGTTGGACCAGCCGCTACAAGTCAGCCGTTGAAGCCTATAAGCGTTCAAAGGATATGTTCGAGCGCGCCAAAAAGGCTGGCGATCCTGTCCTGATTGCCAACACGGATACAACGTTCAAAGACTGCAAGAAAGAAAAAGACGGGCTGGAAATCTTCAAGAAGGATTTGGGCACGTATGTGCGGTTTTATGAGTTCATCTCACAAATCGTGGACTATGATGATAAGGAGTTGGAAAAGCTTAGCCTGTTTGCACGAAGCCTGCGTCCTTTGCTGCGCGAAGCTGCAATTGAGGATGATGTAATCGATCTGGACAATGTCGAACTGAGTCACTACCGACTGTCGAAGCTTAAGCAGCAGGATTTGCAGTTGGTAAGCGGTGAAGGTGAGGGATTGGAGCCAGCTGACGAGCTTGGCAGTGGCAAATCTAAAGATCCCAAAGAAGAATTCCTCTCGCAGATTATTGAGCGTGTGAATGACCTGTTTGCTGAAGATGGGCTTACAGAAAAAGATAAGGTCAATTACCTGTACGTTCTCAAAGACAAAATCTCTGAAAATCCGCTTGTTATGACTCAGATTGAAAACAACACCAAAGATCAGGCAAAGCTAGGCGGTTTCCAAAATGCAGTAGACGATGCCATTATTACGAGTGGTGAGGCGCACCAGAAAATGATGATGCATCTCCTATCAAACCCAGAGAAAGCCGCTGAGATCTCCAACTTGTTACTTGATCTGATGTATGCAGAGAAGAAGCAAACTCAGTTCGATCAATCAGACGTTGAGTAAATCACTCTACGAAAAGTCTTTGTTAAATCGTGTTGATGGCTGTTTTAGCCTGCCACTAATATGCTGCGCCTGCGAAACAACCCAGCATTCAATGCCTTGTCGAATGTCAGCACATGGCCCTCAGTGATCTGTTTGCACTCTCAACGAGAGACTGTTTCCTGTCAGTTGTCACAGCAGTAACTTGAAAGCTCAGAGCCCTGCAGTTGCAATGAGCGAACGCAGCTTGTTGCCCACATCAACCGGATTTTCCGGCTCAGTCATATCTGGCAGCCAGGCGATATCCCATTTGCTGCGTTGTTTGACGCCCAGCGTCGGCTGAACTTCTGCATGGGTAAGAACGGAGTATGGGCTCACCGGGATCTGGTAGGTTTCACAGAGATCAGCAACAGTCTCCGCTAGTGCCTGAACTTGAACTTGCGTGATTGGATACTTGCCGGGATCGAAAGGAGACTCTATTGCGCCCGACATGGCATCAAGGGCAACGCCGATGGACCCGGTGTTAAGTGCTCTAGTATGAGCGGCATAGCGGCCATCGAGGCAATTGGCATTGGCCTCTGGTTTTAGAGCACCTGCATGTGTTCGGCCTGAGCGATCGATGATGATGTGGTAGTGCTGCCGCTCCAGCTCAATGAGCCCGTCCGCGCCTGCTGTCCAATGCAAGATAATGCGATGAAGGCCAGAGCGATGAAACAACTCCTCGACGCGCTTCACGTTCCGCGCTTTCAACGCCTCAGCTATCGCAGCTTTTGTCTTTGGTCCATCAAGACCATCGATGGGACCGGGATCATAGCTCAGCGCAGCAAGTCGGGCTTGGATGTCCCGTGTGGTGTACGTCATGGTTAGTCCTCCAGACATAAAAAAAGCCGCCCGAAGGCAGCTTGAAGAGGTGAGTTCTTTGGAATGCGCAGGCGTCAGGTTCGGTCTTTGGCTTTTCTCGCCTGCGCCAACTCCTTAAGCGCATGGCAAAGCTCTAGGCGCTTTTCACGCACAGCAAGTACAGCTTGCCGGCTACAAGTCTTGCATGTCCGCTTGCGGGACTGCGGAACGGTTTTCAGGAGGTGTTTAATCACGGCGCTTGATCTCCTTGGTTAAGGCGCGAATGGCCTCAGTGCTGGCTTGCAGGCCTTCGATGGCGTCCTTCTGGATCTCGCGAAGGGCAGCGTTGTATTCCTTGGTGTCTTGTCGCCACCAATTGAGCACTCTCCAGGCAAAGAAGCCCAGACCGACAATAGCAACGGCTGCGGGTCCGCCGCCCAGCGCATTGATGATCTCGCCAAGGTTTGTCATTGTGCGTCCGGTACGCCAACGCTGAGATAATGGATCGCCACGCTGACGGTGCCCCCAGTGAAGTCACCGCCCTTGGCGGTCAGGCGAATGGGCGTATCAGCGTAAAAGCCTTGCGGGCCGATGATGCCCTTGTTGGTGCTGCCAGCGGTAATGCCGAGGGAACCGCCGAACTTGGAGAGCTCGCCGTCAATGCCACAATCGTAAGAAGTGGCACCTGTGATTGCTGAGACTGTTCGGGTGGAAACACCAAGGCAGATGGAGCGATCTGGAATGGTGATGGTGGTCTCGACAATAGAGCCTGACAGACCTGAGAGCGTTTCTTCCAGAACACCCAGGCCTGTGGTGCCTCCAAGTGGTCCTTTGGCGACATGAACCAGCGTCGCTGATCTCAAAAGGTTCAAGGCATCGGAGAGAACTTTCCAACTCCCAGCGGTATAGATCAGCAATGTTTCAGCATCTGGGTCCCAGACGCGCATGCCATCAAGGGCGGGCAGCCGGAACCAGCTGCCATCGGCATAAAAGGCCACATCCTTCTCCCAGCCAGTCCATGCGTCTGTGGCGGGAAAACTCACGATGTAAGCATCGCCCTCACCGGGGGAGCTTGGCGGTGCTGCCGAAGTTGCATTGAGGACCCGCATCTGAATGAGGCCGTCGAGTAGGCGAAGGGCTTCGTTGTGGGTGATATGCTTTTGCGCCTGCGCGGCCGTGATGTAGGGCAGGGCAAGCCGAGAAGTTGTCTCTGACATGGATATGGCCTCAGAAGTGCAAAGTGGTGGTAAGCGGCATGCCGCGGCCTAAAGTGTTGGAGAGCTGGTAGATGCGGATGAGAAGCGTATCTCCAGACGAAAGTATTGCTCCAAAGTCCTCAATCTGCTGCGTGCCGATATAAATCACGCTGGAGGTTGTTGAACTCAGCGTGCGGATTACTGAGCCGTCTTTCAGAACCTCCACCTCATAGGCCTCGATGGCTTCGCCAAGTGGCACATCGCGTGACAGCCAGCTGTCCGCTTCGGGCAAACGGGACCGTCTGATCCAGAAGAGAGCGAGGTCACCGGGAAGACGTCCTTTGCGAATAGGTTGTGTAACATGAACCGGAGACAATGGACGCAAACCATTGGCTTCCGGCGTAAAGCCTAATGCCAACGTGGCAGGATCAGAAAGCGACGCTCTTCCGGGCACGATACGCCACCGGAACGGCAAGCTTATCTCGCTCAAAGTGATGGGAGCCGGAACCAAATTATCATCAAGACGGATGATCCTTGCGCTTGCCGGGAGTGTATCGACGATAGAACTCTCGGTACCACGTTGACCGCGAAGCAGCCGTGAGAGTTTGTAGGTGCTAGGCGCTAAGAGCTCTGCTCTGCTGGCCTGAATGATCTCCCAGGTGTTTGGAGCAGTCTCAATGGCAAAAGCATTGCCGCCCGCAAGGAGCTCTAAGTCTGGAATGCTCTCGATTGTTCCTGAAGAGACTGAGATTACCAATTCACTGCCAAGATCAAACCGGGAGGTAGGACCTCGCTTAAGGGGCTCTAGTGTCACCCCAAACTGGGCTGGCGTGGTGATCTCGGCAACCCGTTTGAATCCTGCGTCTGCTTGACTGCGATAGACATTGAGAACACCCGGCCAGGGATCGGCATAAGCTGCCATCAACGGCTGATGAGCAGGGGAGTTGTCTGAGAGCTGCGGCAGATCGAGAAACGCAAACAGAGGTTTTCCGAATACAACCGCCTGCGAAAGCGCTCCATCTGTTCTTTTCCGCGATGGTCCAGGTGGCATATCGTAGACTTGGCGATCTTGCTGGATGCTGGTCACCTTGCGCTCCAGGCCATCATTGACACTCAAGAGCTGCAGATCATAGCTGCGCCCATCATGGTCCAGCGCAACCACGTCTGTTGGATCAAGGGCAAGCTCTGACGGCGGTAGCGCAAAGCTGGCACCGTCGCGTCCAACCCAGGCTTCTTGCAGGGCGCGGCGCACCCGGCGCTCCGCTTCTTCCGGGGCAACGGCAAGCGGGAAGTTTTCAGAAGAGATACGGCTCGCCTGCACTGTTACCCGCTGCGCTTCCACCTGAATGGCGTCATAGTCTTCATCGGCGCGGGCGACAGACCATTTCAGCGCCTGGGGCAGTTCGGTTTCCTGCGCGCGCTCAAACTCGATGGGCTCAGTGTCTTTTGGTGCTGCCACCAGATCATCAAGCTCAAGGCGTTTGACGGCACCACGCCCACGCACCTTAAAATGCAGAATGCCTTCGCTCTCCACGGCATCAAAGCCGAAGTGACGGGCCAGCACGGCAATTGATGCACGCGGGCTTTGCAACGCAGAAATCACATAGCCTTCAACGGCACCATAAAGATCTGAGGTGTCGATCAGATCTCCGCTCAGCCCAGCGCGTTTACATAGGTGTTTGACCAGCGCACCAAGCCCAACAGCCCCGAGCCGTCCTCCCAGCCAGTGCCCCAGTCGCCAGTTGTCACCATCTGACCAGATGTTGGTGAGTTCTGGAAAGAACGGATAGGGCCGGGCATCCCATGTCCAGGCAGAGCAATTGCCAAGGTCCAGCATGGGACCGTCATAGGCGCTTGATGTGGGATTGTTGCCCGGCTCTTGCCAATAGCTCAGCGTGGCATTCAAGTAAGCCCGCTGGATGGCATCATCACGCCAGGCACGAGAAAAGTAGGGCGCTTTGGATTCTGATGATTTGAGATCAATGAATACGTTGGGCTGGTTGGTGGCGTGGTCTACAGCAGGACAGCCGAACTCGGTAAACCAGATGGGTTTGCTCTGTGGTATCCAGGCCGTTGGCTCTGTCCCCTCCACACCGCCTGGGCGATCATAATGCTGATTGCTCCACCAGCTCTGTAGGTCCTTATAGCGAAACACCCAAGGCTTATTGTGGGTGCCATCTGTGATTGGCGTTCTGACCTGAGCAATGCGATCAGCATCGCTTGCATAAAACCAGTCAAAACCTTCGCCGCCGGCAATGTTGCCCTTCAAATAACTCTGATCGAATATGTGCGGGTAGATCTGCGCATCCAGATGGTCAAAACCATCGCGCCAATCGGAAAGCGGCATGTAGTTGTCGATACCGATAAAATCACAGGCTTCATGAGCCCAGATTGGGTCAAGATGAAAGAAGAGGTCTCCGCTGTCACCTGCCGACCTGAAGCCGAAATACTCGGACCAGTCGGCGGCATAAGAGAGCTTGGTATCTGAACCTACAACAGAGCGTACATCGCTCAGTAAGCTGCTCCATTGCTCAATTGCGGAAAAGCTGTTTGCTGGTCCTCGCACTTGATTAAGCACGCGCATTTCTGAGGCGATGAGAAACGCATCCACTCCGCCAGCAGCTTTGCACAGATGGGCATAGTGCAGGATCATGCGGCGCAGGCCCCAATCACCCGATGGTCCCGTCCATGAAACGCTTGTCCCGCTCACACTGAAATCACCAATAGCAGCAGAACCAAACAGCGCAGACACTTGTCCAACTGCTGCTTCGCTTTTGTCCGGAGAGCCAGCAAAACCAGGGGCAGGAGAGCATGTTATCCTGCCACGCCAGGGATAGGCGGGTTGACCGATCGTGCTTGCATCATCGCTATAAGGATCTGGCAGCGTGTTGTTTGGCGGGATATCCATCAGGATGAAGGGATAGAAGGTAACCCGCAGGCCACGGGCCTTTATTTCCTTGATTGCCTCGACAATAGAAAAGTCGGCAGGTGTTCCGCCGAAGACAGGATCTCCCTTATCATCACGGCTGACCAGAAAAGCATCAGACCGACTGACACCATTGACGTTCCAGGACGTGCTGGCATTCTTGGTCGGTTGATCGACACCTGGGCGGATCTTGCAAGTCTCGCATCTAAGGTCATCTCCAAACCAGGCAACCACAAGCGAGATGCTTTGGATGTTTGGGGCTGAGGCTTGCAGGCGGTCCAGGGCACCGATGAGATCGGCTTGTGTTGCTTCTGCATTTACGTTGATGCCGGCTGTCTTGGCGCCGCCTTCGGATTTGGTCACCTGCCGTGTGGCATAGACATATTCGCCAGATGCCGGGATCAACGTGGCCGATTGCAACTGGCCTTCCGGTGTGCCGTCCAAGAGCGGGCGAAACACTTCCACCGTGATCTGCGGAATGCGGTTGCCATAGCTTTCCAATAGCAGCTCTTCAAAGACCAGATAGGCTGTGCCGCGATAGGCCGGTGCCGCGTTCATCTTAGCCTTGATGAGGGGATCTGGCTCTTGGGCCTCATCGCCTGCATACCAGCGCCAGGTGACACCTTGCAGATCCATAAGCTCACCATCTGCCCAGATGCGACCAATGCCGGTAAGAACCCCTTCGCACAGTGCGATGGCAAACGAGGCATAGTAGGCATAGGTGGTTGTGGTGACCTTCGGTCCGCCGCCTTTACCGCCACCTTGGGTTTGCTGGTTGATCTCCTCGCGAAAGTCAGTTGCCCAGATGATATTGCCACCGATCCTCATGCGGCCAAACATACGGGGAATGACAGCTCCCTCTGTTGAGGTGGTGACTTGCAGGCGATCAAGTCGCTGGCCCTCGATGGTCTGGTCAGGAAGCGTCGTGCTGATCAGCCAGCTGTCAATATACGAGCCAGCTGCTGCGCCGATTGCACCACCGATTGTGGCTGCGGTCACGCCAAGAAACGAGCCGCCAATGGCTCCGCCCACGGCGGTGCCAACAGCGCCAAGGACAAGTGTTGCCATGAATGCCTCATGCTTGAGCTTGCTTGTGTATCAAGTATGCTTAAGTTGTTTTAAATTGCATTTTGAGGAGAGTGTCATGAAGGAAACTAGCTTTCGCTCAACAGCGTCATTTGGAAAGCGCCAGGAATATGTAGCTGTAGCTGAGCTCCTTAAGAGGGGCTATGATGTTTACATGACTCTTGTCGATGATCAGCAGATTGATTGCATCATTCGACTTCCAACCTCTCCGCCGCAGTATATTGATTTGCAAATCAAAGCGCGTTCTACAGCCGCAAAAAATGCAAGTACGTTTTCTGCTATGGAGATTAGAGAGCCAAGGGAAAACTTCTATTTCCTCTTCTATTCAGAGGCGTGCGATACTTACTGGGTAATGCCGTCCTTGGAGCTCATTGAGAAAGCAAATCAAAACAAGAGCGGCAAGAACGCTGGGAAGTACAGCATTGTATTTGCGAATGAAAATGCGGCAGGTAAGTGGGTCCCTAGGCCTAAATGGAAGCAATACGAGAATGCCTTTAATCTTCTGTCTTTAGCTTGCGAAAAGTCAGAAGCTGAACTTGCTTGATGTATTTGCTTTAAACCCAAATGCCAATCTCCGCATCCACGTCTTTGTCAGCTGTTGTTCGATCACCCCAACCCGCTCATAGGCGTGGATGAAGTGGGCCGCATCACTCATGATCCCGCAATGCTTGGCGATTGCAGCATCTTTCATCCGAAACAGCAGAATACAGCCAGGCTTGATATCCTCCAGAGACACCGGCAGCAGCCACTTGCTTGCCCCTTCCGCTAGCACTTCCACATCTCCGGCTTCCCCCCAATCCCGTGTATAGGGCGGGATGTCAGTTGGCTCGTCACCAACAACCTCACGCCAGACACCGCGAACGAGCCCAAGACAATCACAGCCCACGCCGCGAACACTGGCCTGATCGTGATAGGACGTTCCGATCCAGCGCTGAGCAGCAGCAACAATGCGCTTTGCTTGATCCTTGTTCACAACGGCTCACCCTTATGCCCACGACTAGTAGCGGCATAGCGGATCAGCGTGTCATTGCCGGGAATGTGCGGGAAGCCGCGATAGTTATCGCCGTTGCTGAACTTTTCCAGACAAGTTTGCCAGAGCTTGTCACAGCCGGCCTTAATCTGGAAAGTATCTCCAATAGTAAACCGTCGCACCGGCGCTTCCAGCAATGTGATGATGGTAACGCCAGAGATGATCTCATGGCGGGAGACTTCTACCTGCCGATCTTGGTTCTCGCCACTCTGCCAGTTAAGCAGGCCAAGAGCAAACCAGTCAGCTGCAAATTCATCTAAGCCAGAGACGACAAAGCCACGATCGCTGATGAGGCTGGTGACGGTGCCGGTAGTGCTAAGTTCAGGCGCTTCCAGATTGACCTTGCAGCGGTTGTCACCAAGAGCTGCATCGCAGGCATTCTGGAAGGTGCGGCCTACGCTTTGCTCCAGCACATGGGCCATGCTGCGCACCTCGGCGACAAAGGCGGTTTTGCCGCGCCGGATTTGGCCGATGGATCCGCGCCGCATTAAAACCCGGTCTTCAGCGTTTCGCCAGTTGACCCGCCATACCTCTACGCTGGCATTGTCCCAAAGCCCGGCAAAGATATCGGGCTCGGAGATATGGTCGGAAGATAGCACCCCTTCGGCTTCCTGAGCATCAACGGCAAGATCAGAAGAGGCACGCAACTCTGATGGAATGAGCCCGGTCTCCGGTTCAAAGCTGGTGCCATCAAACTGAAGTGTCAGATCATGATCGGTAAAGCCAAAGACCACACCGTCTTTGCGGATCAGCCGCCAGCACCAACACAGGGTGGTGGTGCCGCTGGCAAGGTGAGTTGCCAGGTCTTCCGAGAGCTTCTTCATGTGTCAGGTGTCCCGAACTTCAATGAGCGGAATAGAGGTGATGGACCCGAGGCGCTCCAGGTCTAGCGTGATGTCGATGCTGTCGGTGTCAAAGCGGCAGGGCACATCAAACTCAAAGCCTGCGGTGATGACAGCTCCTGCTGTAGGAGCGCTATTGAAGTTGATGAGACCAGTGGCAAGGTCAGCTGTCCAGCCGCTGGCTTGCGTGAGGCCATTCACTGCAATACGGATATTATCGGCAACAGGCTTTGTGATTGTGCGCCAGTATCCAAGCGCCTCAGTGCCGTAGAGTTTGCGCAACTGGAATGCTGCCTGCGTGCCATCCCCAACGCCCAGCTGCTGATCCAGAGGTGTGATCGCTCTTGAGGGCATGGAGCTTTTATAGTCGGCCCAATCCTTGAAGCGGAAAGCATAGAGCCTTCCATTGCGTGCTTCAAAGAAGGCAATGACCTCTTGCAGTTGGTCATTGCTGCGAATGCCAAAAGCAACATCATATTCACGCCGGGAGTTGGCCCAGGAGGCATTACGCTCCTCATTTCCAGAGTAAAGCTCAACCACTTGCGTGCGGCGGCGCGGTCCACCGCGGGCTCCGCGGCTGATCTTCTCCGGGAACCGCACATCATGAAAGACCATTAAAGCCCTCGGCGACCGCGAGCCACCACCCGCTGAATGTCAGCTGCCACCTGTGTTCTGGATTGGCGAAAGGACTCTGCATCGCGGGTTTCGATATTGACGATAACGGGCGGCATAGATTGTTGTTGCTGCTGCCTGCCACCTCTGAACTCATCAATGATCCGCTCTTGCGGATGCATCAGCGCGAGGAACCCGCCGCGGCCATCAAGCCCGCCGGTGCGCGGGGCCGAGCCCGTATGCCCACCACCGGCAAAACTTGTCGTCGGCGTCAGGAGCGACTTGAAGAAGCCAGACAGCAGGTTTTGCAGACCGCTGGATGGATTGCTCAAGCCCGCAGAAAGCCCCGAGGCAATGGGTCCAAAGATAAAGCGCCGGGCTGCCAGCTTGGCCATATCGGCAATGAGCGAGGTGATGAGGCTTTTAAACTCCAACTTGCCGGTTTGAACGAAGTTCGCAATGGCTTGCTCGCCATCTGAAAACACTTTGGCAATGCGATCGCCAAAGGCAGCGCCAATATCGCGGGCACTGGCCACATAGGCCTCGATTGATGCAAGTGCTGCCTCCCATCCGACCTTGGCCTCTTCTGCAGCTTTTTTGACTGCCTTGCCGGTTTTATCTGCCGTTTCAGCAATGCGGCTGAGGGCGTTCTGGACAGCGCGGGTTTTGATGGCAGAAAACAACTCACCCATGGGATCTTGCTTCGCGATTTCAGTAACGAGCTCATCCAGCGCTCTGGAAGCAGTCGCGACCTGATCGGCATAAGGATTGGCGATCTGCTCAATCTGGATGTTTTTGAGCTGGCCAATACGGAAGTTTTCATCAAGGCCTGGAATATTGGATAGAACCCGATTAGCCGCTCGGCTTAGCGTGTTAAGGCCCTGGGTGGTTTTGCGGATCATCAGATTGATACCACGGATGACTGCATTGGTGGCTCCGATCATGAGTGCTGCAAAGGCAGCTGGCAATTGCTCCCAGATGGTGGTGATGATCTCATAAGTGATCTTCATCTCGTTGATGATGAAGTTACCGGTTGCTTTGGTGGCAGCCACCACACGGGTCCAGGCTGCTTCAAACCATGGAGCAATCGCATTGATAAGAGGAGCGACCAGCGCATTAAACCCGTCACGGATGAGTTGCCAGACCGCCAACAAAGTATCACCCATGGTGACAGACACATCGGTGGTCTGGTTGATCTCATAGGTCAAACCTGCAAGGGCAGCTGTCACCACACCCACGGCAACAGCCACTGGCCAGAACCTGCGCGCCACACCGACAAGAAGGGATCTTAGATCTTTGAAGGCTCCAGAGACGCCGCCATTACCAAAACCATAGATCTGGGCAATCTGCGTGCCTTGCTGGGCCAGCACCAGAAACGGGTTCTGCCCACCGGCCAGCGAGACGCCAATATCATTCACCTGAAAGAACATCTGCTGCAGGCGCAGGGTCGCACCTCGCGATGCACGGGCCATACGGGTGATAGCCGTTGTTCGGTTCTTAAGGGCGGCAATGCTTTGCAAGGTCTCGCTGCGTTCGCGAGAAATAGCAGCTGTCATCTCATTTGCAGAAAGCGCGCCTTCCAGATGGGCGGCTTTAATCTCTGAGATGGCTTGCCGGTATCTGCGGATCACACCAAAGACAGGATTGTATCTGGCCCGTAGATCATCAAGTGCCTGGCCTTGGGCGAGAAACTCTGCTGTGGTTTTGCCAATCGCGGGTGTCACGCCGCTCATACGATTGATCTGATCAATCAGCGGTGTGGTGGCTGTTGCCGTTGCTCTGAGGGCATTGGCTGATCGCGCAGCTTTTGCGGCAAGCTGTTCCAATTGTTCTCGGCCTCTGGCAACAGCTAAAGAGACCTCATCAAGTCCCGCATTAGCAGCCTCGCTGGCCGAGCCGATCTGGGTAAGAGACACACTACCAGTCTTGCCGATGGCAGCCAGATCATCTTTGACGGCTTTACCGCCAATAGCTGCTAGCCTGACAGAGACCTTGCGCTCAACCATCCGCCTGCAGCCTCTCGTTAATCTTGGCACATGCGATCTGCTCGATCTCGGGCAGGATCAAAGCTGCCAGATATGGATTGGCATCAAGATTATCAGCAAGCTTTAAGGCAGCTCCCATGTCCCAGCCCAGAACCACATAGCCGTTCATGGTGGAGATGGTGCGCACCTGACCGCCCAGTCTCATGACGACCTGCCAGAGCCGGCGGCCTTCCTGGCTTTGCGGCTGGTGTTGTTTTTGCGGGCAGTCTTTGCATTTACTGGGGCACGCGCTGCAATACTCTGCGCCGCCGCTGAAGTGCCACTCAGCAAGGGCGCAGAGACGTTTTTTTCTTCAAGTATATCTTTGTCTACCTGAAGCCAATATTGCATGTAGTAAAGCAACCAAGCATCGGCAATTTGTGGGTGCCTCAGAAATGCTTCGATGTGGTCAGGTGTCAACTTTGCCTTAACGCCAGCCTCTTCTTCCACACCTTCCCAGTCACGAATGACTTGCTGTGCAACGACTAGAGACAGAACACGGGCAAGCCTGGTGGCTTTGCCGGGCTCGATCACCTCAGATAGAGGTTCGTCACCGGCAAGAGCGATCAATCGTTCATCCTCTCGGGCGGCGTCCATGATGTCGGTGATGGCGGGATCGGCCAGTACCCGAATGCCAGCTTCGGGGATGAGGTCATACCATTTGGGCTCTAAGCTAAGATCAAGGCGCATGGCAGTCTCCTTGCCGCGTTTTCCCGAAAAGTGGTCCGGTTTTCGGATAAGAAAACGATCTAAACAGATGGGTTGTCATAGGAAGCAACATCGTTCTTAAGCATGATTGTTGCCATTCGGCCCAACGCCTCGTCACGGGCCGCTTGCCAGGCAAAGCTCACCTGAACACCGCCGGGTCCTTCAATGGCAAGCTTAGGCTTAGGCAAGTAAACCGCCTGGGCGACAAGCTCAAAGTTGGTGTCATTGCCCAGCGCATAGCGGAAACTCAGTTTGCAGGGTTCTCCAGCAAGTGCTTGAGACAAAAGCGTCTGATCGGCAAAGCGCACATCGATGGTGCCGGATAGCATGGCCATAGCCGGATCTGCGTCATCAATCATGCCATCTCCGCGGATAGTCTCGATAGGCTCCAGATTGTTGGTATAGGTGATCTGGCCAGAAGTGATGTTGCCGAGTTGAGTATCGTTGCGCAGGATGGACCCGCTAAAAGAGCCAAACCGCTTGAGAGGCAGTTGCTCCAGATCACCGGTGTTGGAGGTGGTGCCAGTAACCTCACCTTGAGCAATCAGGTTGACGGTGGCCGTTACCAGTCCTGAGCGCTGCATGGTCCAGTTGATGGAGTTGGCACGGCATCCTGTGTTCATCGCAAAGTAGGGTACATCCGGCATGCCCACCTCAATGGCAAGACTGGGCAGGTCCCATTTACCACTTTGAAACTCATGCGAGTAGGGCGCTGCAGAACCTGTTGTCTCTGGTGCGCCGAACAGCGCCTTTAGCCAGATGCCAAGATAGCGCACATCAATGGGCACGCTGATATCGCCTTCCGTGGTGATGGCGTCTTTGACCGGCGGGTAGGGATCGCGGCCCTGACCCAGAAGCTCGCTTTCCAGCAAGGGCTGCTCACTGCCAAGGTTGGAACTGGCAAAGGGCATCTTCCAATATGAGCCCGCAGCTGGAGCGGTGCCATAGGTTGTTTCAAAGGCAGCTGCCAGAACAGAGCGGGCACCTCGGGCACGGGCCATAGGTCTTCCTTTCTATGCGAGGGGATCGGAGGAAGTGTAGATGAGCTTGATGGTGATGGTTGCAGCCTTGATGGCTTGCGTGCCTTCCAATGCCAGATCAATTGGCGCTGGAGCTTCGGCCTCCACGTAATCGCACAGACCACTAAGACTGCGATCGGATGCAATGGCAGCACCTACCGCCTGCTTTAGCGTATCAAAGTTGGCATCCCGCACCTCAGCCTCTCGTGCCTCAACCAGCAAATCCACGTCCGCGCGGTGCTCATAAAGGTATGAGGGCGGTGACAGCGTTACTTCCGGCTCACCCGGATCGCCATCGCGCAGGATCAAGAGACCAGCCTCAGGGATGCGTTCAGGATAAGCGTCATTACGCAGGAGTTTTACGCCTGCAGGCTTGTTGCTTTGCAGCATCTCGAACAGAGCTTTCAGCACTTGCTCAGAGGTGCTCAAGTTCATCACCGATCTTTCCAGTTGGCAACAATCAGGCCGGGCAGACGGCTTTCCCAAAGCTCGGTGTCACGGTCGAGATCCAGGCGCTTCTTGAGTTTGACCTGGGGCACCAGCAAAAACACCGGGATGGTCTGAGCGCCAGTCAGGATACCGTCTTTTCGTCGGCGACCACCTTTCTTGCCAATGCGTCCGCGTTTGGTAAAGCGGGCGTCGTCAGCGACCAGTAGCGAGGGCTGTCCACGCCGATAGACAAAGCGCAGGCGAATGCCGGTACGCCGTTCAAAGCCACCAGGCGTAATGCGTTTGTTTTGCGGTCCGCGCATTTTGGCGGCAACGCCAATGGGAATGGCAAGAAAGAAACCGTCCTTGGAGCGGATAAGAATACCGCGGTCATGGGCATCCACCACTTTGCTGGCCCGGCTGTAAACTAGGCTGGCCGCTTTGAGGCTTGTGCCGCGTAAAGGATAACTCTGCTGGCGGATAGTTCGGGACAGCTTGGTGCCAAGGCCCGCGCTTTGGATTTGTGCACGCCAGTCGTCTTTAAGGCCCTTGCCAGCAGCGCGAATGCCTTTGGTGACAGCGTTTTCGGCAAGCTCCAGCTCCTTTACCATCAGGTCTTCTGAAGAACCTTTGACGCTGATGAGAAGCTTCATAAACTGGCAGCTTCCCCTTGCCAGATAAGATGTTCGCGGTCTCGGCCAGGCTCGCCAGTGATCTCATAGACTTGTCCTGATGGTGTTCCGTCGTCGGCTAAAAGCTCGAAGGTATCGTGTTTGGATAGCTCAGGGACTTCGCTTACCCGCATATCAATGAACATGGCATCCTGCCGAAACCTGCCGCCATTAAACTGCTGTAGGGCATCGGGGGAGCGTAGGATAACGCGAACTAGCAGGCCACCACCTTCGCCTTGGCTGCGGTAAAGCGCAGTGCGGGCCATGCTATCATCGGCAAAGATCAGATCAATGGCTGAGGAGAAGAACTCCATCAGCCAAACGAGCCGTTCAGCCGTACCTTGCCAAGAATATCGGTGGCCCCACCACCAACGGCTTCAATTGCTGCACCGATAAGCGTGTTATCTGTAGCAACATTGGTGCAGTGTTTGGCTGTGTTGTCCCAATAGACAGCGGTGCCCAGGCTCCACGCCTCCGACGGGGCTTTGGCGAGCTCATAGGTGCCCACAAGGTTCAGTATACCGCTTGCGTTCTCCGCTATATCGCCCGCGGCAACACCGAAGATGGTGCCGAGTAAGGCGCCGCTACCGGAGCTAATCGGTGCGCCTGTGTCATTGGTGAACGTAAGTGTATTTCCCTGAGAGATGAAGTTCTTCATGGGCTATGACCTCTGGGTTTCGGAATAGGGCAGCATCGCGGTTTTACTCCCACGAAGAGTATGGCAAGCTGAGACTGTTGTTGTAAAACACTGCAAGAGGTATCCGACCATGTCAGCGCTAGCTGTTATTCGCAGATTGTTGCCAGAATTTGGGACAACTTATGGCCCTCCCGATGATGGCCCGTTTCCTGCGATACTAATTCTACATGGATCTGAGGGGAGCAGTTCCGGCTGGTCGCATCGAACCGCAGCTATTCTTGCTGCTTCAGGTTTCCTCTCATACCCGCACGGGTACTCTGTTGGTGGCAATGCGTGGAATGCTGGGGCGATCGAAGATGTCGAACTAACGCGCACCGTCGATGCCATTCACGCTCTTCGTGAGTTTGAAGCATGTGATGGTCGGGTCGTACTATACGGTGTCTCACGAGGGGCTGAGCATGCATTGCTCGTCGCATCGCTTATGGCTCAAAAAGAGATAGATGGACGACCCGACGCAGTTGCTTGCCTTGCTGCGCCAGACGTTGTGTGTGGAGCATTTGATGCAAAGCACTTTCGGGACGCCGGTGACCCCGGCTGGCAGGTGTGGGATTGTGCGCGTCGTGCATGGTGCTGGAATGGTGATTCTAGCAATCTGTTACCGACCACACCGATACCAGTTGAAGCTTTTCCTGAACCTCTGTTTCTTTCTGCTGGCCTTAAAGATCTCACTTGGTCGCCTGAAATGACACGCCGACTGGAAACTCGTCGAGAGGAAAGCGGTTTGCCTGTAGAGGCTCACTATTACGCAGAAGAAGGTCACGTGCCGGGTAGTGATGGAGAAAATCTACACCATAGTTTGCTGATCGATTTTCTGGAACGAAGTCTAGCTCTCAAGGGTGAACAGGCCTGCTCTGATGCTGAACCCTCAGTATGTTGAACTTGCTGATATTGCAAAGAAAAATATCCCAAACTTTCAGTACGTTACGCCGCTGCGCCAGGGTTCTTATAGAGCCCGCGGTGGTCAATGGCCTTGGCGGCAAAGTCATGCCTGGCCTTGATCTCAATGCCGTCGACCTCAAAGCCTGTGCGGGTTTCAGTAAAGACACCTTCCTGGCCCTCCAGATAAGCAAACTCCACTGTATCAATACGAGCCGGATCCGCAGCCATGAACCAGGGATCCTGTCCTGATGCCGGGATCAGGCGCGGTTCTTCTATGGGTTCAAGGCGGCCAGCATAAGCATTCACATCCGCGGTGTTGGCCGGTGTGGTGGCCGTGATCTGCTTGCGTGCTTCGACTGACCGCGGGCCGGGCGGTGTGATGATGTAGCGTGGCTGCACCGAGATCAGCCTCCCTTCAAGCCCCTTGTGCAGGCCAAAGGCGCGGTAGGCAGCGGTGAGGGACGTTTCATCAATTCTGGCTGCAGCGCCCAGATTGTTATGCTTTGCATGAAACAACGCAGTCCCATCCTGCATCACCGGATTGTCCTTGAGGATAGCGTAGACAATGTCGCTTTCCAGATCAGCAGCTGATGCACCAAAAGAGCGCGGGATCCGGGTAAAAGCATCCAGATCATCATTTATCAGTGCCTGGCGAGTGATAGCGATGATCTTGCCGTAGGTGGCCAGTGCATAGACTTCTTTGCCTTCGCCCATGGTTCCGTATTGGAACTCGCCAGATTCGAGCACTTTTTGTAAGTCTGGCGCGCCGCCAAGCTGGGTGCGCTGTACGGGTTTGAAGTCAACGATGGTTGTACGCCGGGCCCAGGGGCGGAAGGTGCGCGGGGTGATGTCATAAGCATCGCGCAAAGTCTTGCCGGCCACATTGGCAAGAATGGCCGGAAAGTCAGAAGTGGCGTGATAACCTGCAGAGCGCATGGCAAAGGCGGCAGTGGCCAACTCCATCTTACTCATGCCAAGGGTGCTGAAGCCGCGCCGCTCCAGAGAATGACGGGCAAGTTCCAAAAGTGTCATGCCACGAAACTGCCGAGCATCCTCACCAAGTTTGTTGAGATCAGGCGAAGCGCGGTGTTGCAGCGCATTGGTGAGGGCATCGCGATAAGAGATCTCTCGAGTGTCTTGTTCTCGTGCTTCTGCTGGGGCAGGCTCTGTGGTTTTGCCTTTGAGCGGATCAGCCTCGTAGATCTTGTCGAGGATTTCTGATCGGGCGGTCTCCAGGGACACGCCGCGGGCAATCAGATCATCAGCAAAGCTATCTTCCAGTTTATGTCGCCGGCACAGTTGTGTGATGGTGCTGACACGGGTGCGTTCTTCAGTGCGCACTGCCTCCGCATTGGGCTCTTCCTCAGGAGGTGACGCTGATTGCTCTGGCGTTTTCGGAGGATCGGTTCTTACTGTATCTGTTGCAGGTTTGTCATTGGGCGTATCTGGCATCACGGACTCCTTGGAGGGCGACGAGAGGTTCAAGTTGCGAACAAGCGTGCAGGGACTGAACGAAGGCGCTATCTCATTTGAGCTTCGGGTTTGCGCACCCGGATCAGCGGGAATAGCAACTGCTGAGACTTCCAGAGGCTCCCAGTCGGTGGCACGCCAGAGTTCACGTTTGCCTTCTTGTGCTGTGATCTCATAAGTGTGGACGCGGTAGCCAACGGAAACACTGCGCACGGTGCCTTCCAGGATACGCTGGACAATGCCTGAGGCATCAGGTGCGTCTGTCAGCCGGATGGTGGCAAAGCCTTTCCCGTCTTGAAGACGCACGGAGCCTGGAACAACAGAACCCAGCACATTCTCCAGACGCCAGGCATTGTGGGAATTGAGGAACGGGGCACCGGCATCCAGCCTCCCCAGGCGAACGGACCTCTCATCCACCTGCAGCTCTTCATCGTATTCAACAAGCTCATCCCAACCTTCCCAGCGCATGCGCTGGACGGTGGCACCCGTGGTCCAGACAATCTCAATGGTGCGTGCCTCGCGGTCTACGCTATCTGCACGCACTTCTGCAGCCCGCCCCAAAAGCGGCAGGCCTAACGTTTGCTCTGGCATCAGGTTTCGTCTTTCGCTGTGCTGCTGGATGGTTCTGGTTTCGGACCCGTTTCGAGGTCAGCTTGTGCAAGGCCCGCGCGGGACATCTTGCGTGGATCGCTGTCGAGGACCAGACCGAGGTCATCGGTTTCCTTGAGGAACGCTGCTTGTTCTTCCACCACCTCGCGTGGATCATAGCCACGCTTGGCAATTTGCTGGGGCAGGGAGGTGAAGCCTGATCTGGTCTCGATAAGATCGGTTTCAGCATCCTGCTTGGGATTGACGCTTTCAAACTTGGGCGGTGCCCATTCTGCCGGTATGTCCGGCGTATCGGTAAGACCTGCGGTAAAAGCGGCCTCAATAAACCAGGCCCAGATACGCTCGCAGAACATCGGGATTATGATGTGCCACTGCACCTGATCGACCATGCGGCGGAACTCATTGAGGCCTGCCCGGTTGGAAGAAAAGTTGGCCTGACTGAGGTCACCCGTCATCAGCGCATAAGGCATCCGAAAACCCGAGGCGATGATATGCATCTGCACCCGGTTCCACTCTGCAATACCGCCAGAATGACCTGGTGTGTTAAAGCGAATATCCTTGCCACCCCGTGCATAGGCGATCATACCGGGAGAGAACTGTTCGATCTGGTTGCCGTCAGCATCTTCAACCGTGGGCGCAACAGAGGCTCCGCCATCGCCGTCTTCGCCCAGCACCACGCCGACTAGGCAGGCTTCGGTTTTCTTGCGCACCATTTCGGCAAGCTGCCAATCACCTAGATCCCGAAGCGCTGTCATGGCGGGCGTTCCCCACGGCACACCGCGTGACTGCACCCGCTGACGCTCAAACAGATGTGCCACCATGTCTGCCGGTATGCGAATGGATTCCAACCGGCGCGTGAAGGCAGAGGTGGTGTCTCCCGGATGATCTGGAAACATCCAATAAGCGGTCCGCCTGCCAGCCTTGTCGTATTCAATGCCTTGGCGAATGGAGTTGTCTTTGGCTTCACTCAGCCGGGAGGTATCCAGATGGTCGGCCTCGCGAAGCTCAATCTGCAAGGGCACCTTGCCTTTGGAGCTGCGCTGAGGGCGTTTGAGGGCAAAGACCTCACCGCCTTCAATCATCTCACGCACGGCCAGGCTCAAGAGCCCATGAAAGTCCGTATGACCATGGGCATCGCAAGCCTTTGCCCATTCGTTCCAAAGCTTGTCGATCTTCTTGTTGCGCGCTTTGTTGGATGTGGCCGCCCGTGGCCTTATGCCGGGGCCAACCATGTTGTTGACGAGCACCTGAACCGCTTGGGCTGCCAGTGGATTGTTGCGGACAAGATCACGCATGCGCTCCCGCAGAAGACCGCCTGCTGCTGTGATCTCACTGTCAGCTGCTGTATTACTGGAGCGCCAGCCGTCGCTCAATCTACCCTTTTGCGCCCCTTCATACAGTCGGCGTAAATTGGCAAGGGTGGCGCGGCTGGCATAGCGCTTTGCGGCGCGCGTTGGTGAAAACAGAGCCAGCGCCCGATCACTCCAGGTAAAGGATACCTGCACCGGCTTGGTTCTCATCGGATCTCGCGGGTGAACCGGGCAAAGCCAGCTACAGGTTTTTTCTTGCCGCTTGTTGCTGCAATTTCCGCTTCAATGATGCGGATCCGGGCAAGAAGCTGGGCACCGCTATCGTACTCAACTGTCTTGCCTTCATAAGAAACACGGGTGGCACCAGCTGCATAGGCTTTCTTCAGGGCAGCCAATTCTGCTGGCGTCCAGCTCATTTGAACCAGTTCCTCTGTTGTTTCCCAAACCAGGTGTTCTGCTTGGCCTTGCGGGAGCGTCGCTGGCGGCGCGGTTGGCCCGCAGGTTCTGGGGCAGATTGCTGCGCTTGTTTGAGCTGGGCTTCCAGGTCCTGCCAGCGGCTTTCATCCCAGCGGTCAATGCCAAGCAGCCAGGCCACAGCTCGGGCGTAGACGCGGCTATCCAATGCCTCGTTTCGTTCTCGGGTTTTGACCCATTCTGATTTGGCAAATCCGGTACGTTTGTTCTTGCGTTGAACCAGCTGCTCGGCGGTGATCTGCTTGAACCATTCAGCACTGACACCCTGACCCACGTGGATGAAACCATCGGGATAGGTTTTGCCAAGGGCAAGATCTTCGTCGGTGGGTACATTCAAGCGGAAATAGCGATAGGTCTCCAGTTTGAAGACGGAAACCGCCACATTCCAAAGAGCCACTCCGCGGGAGATTTTGCGCCCTCCCTCAGTCACGTCCACATAGCTGGGGCCATCAACGGGCGCGATGCGATCGAACCCGCCACGGCCCTTGAGGGCAATCACCTGGCCGCGGCCCATCTTACGCACCCAGGCATAAACGGAATCCACCGTCATGCCGTCACCCGTATCAATGCCCACACGGGCGAGGGACATGGGTACACCGCTCTCATGCGGCCAGGTGCTGGCACAAAGCTCGGTGAGCTCAACCCAAACGTCGTCCTTTGTGACATCGCCATCCAGAGTGATGTGATCGATTAGCCAGCTTGTTCCACCTCGGCCCCAAGCCCAGATATCCGCTTCCAACCGTCCAGCACGCTGCACATCAACGCCCATGGTGAGAACCAAGCCACCTTTCGGAACAACGCCAAGCTTGAAACTTTCCCGGCGCTCATAAAGCTTTTGCCAGTCAGGGGCTTCGCCTTGTTCTTCCCAGGTCTCGCCAAGGGTGGTGTTCTTGAATGCCTTAAGAAGCGCATCCTTGCCTTGCGCAGCTTCCCAGGAGCGCGCAATTGCCTCCCAGGACAGCCAACCAATGGGCGAATACAGTCCCGAGATATGAAACCCGACAATCCCAGCCTCATGGGCTTTGTGGATCAGTTCTGGATCTGCGGTTGGTTGCCAACACGCGCCATTCTCTGGATCCATCATCCATGTCTTAAAGCGCTCCTCGATTGAAGCATCGCAATGCTCACACAGGTAGCGTACAGAACGCGGGGTGCCCCAATCCCATTTGAGACGTTCAAATTTTAGAACCTGTAGACCCAGACAATGGGGGCAGGGCACGAAGTAGCGGTTTTGATCACTTAACTCGAACTCTGCTTCGATACGCGAGGCCCCTTTGATGGTTGGCGTGGAGGAGATGTAGATCTTCTTGCGCCGGCCAAACGTATGTGTACGCGCTTCCGCCAGGGTGACCGGATCACCTTCCTCATCAAGGTCATCTTTGTAAGCATCCACTTCATCCAGATGTACATAGCGGATTGGCATGGACCTGAGGCCCGCTGCTGAGTTGCCACCGGCAATGAAGAGATGCCCGCCAGGATAGCTTTTCTCCAGCTGCGTGTTTCCGCTGTCCCGTGATTTAGCCGGCGCCACGATGTCTTTGATCGTGGGTGTCGCCTCGATCATGGGATCGACCCGCTGGCGGGAAAACCGCTTGGCAGTGGTCTCATTGGCTTGCACGGCTAAAAACGGACCAGGCGCCACCTCCATGGTGTGCCCGATCCAGTTGATGCCGGCCTCCGTCGCGCCCACCTGAGCGGATTTGGCAAAGATGATTTTCTGGGCCCAATGACTTGGCGACAGTGCATCCATAATAGCGCGCATAAATGGGGTGCGCGAACTTGCATATT
Source organism: Pseudovibrio sp. Ad37 (assembly GCF_001623075.1). Classification (GTDB taxonomy): domain Bacteria; phylum Pseudomonadota; class Alphaproteobacteria; order Rhizobiales; family Stappiaceae; genus Pseudovibrio. The sequence goes on along the minus strand of NZ_LMCF01000121.1, from coordinate 10,601 downwards.
TGCCGGGCTCGGCAGCCCCTTTTGAAGACAGATAGCGTTTGACATCAGCCCACTGCGTAACCGTAAGCGCTGGATCTGGTGCCAGTCCCGAAAGCCAGGCGCTTTGAATGTCACTTGTGCCCTGATACTCACCCACCGAGCTCTATCTTGATTTCAGAAAGCCGGGCTAAGTGGTCGCGAATAACCTCATCAAGCAGCAGCTCCATCTTGTGGGCATCGACGCCAAGCTCGGCGGCCATATTGGCGGCAACACGGGCTGGCAGTTGCAGCCATGAATCTCGCTCTTTTCGTGCCAGATCGAACACATGGTTCACCGCCGCCCGGCGGTCGATGAGTTCGCCCTTGAGCTGTTGCAAGAGTAACTTAGAGCGCTGTGCCTTCAAAGCTTCATTGGCAGCACGGGCCTTGGCGTATGTTATGCCTTGCGAACCGCCGATGGGATCTGCGCCGTCGGGAATTGAAGGGGCGGTAGACGGCTTGATTGGTTGCCGTTCCGAGCGCTTGGGCTGTCTGCGTTTCGCGCTGTCTGTTGATGCCGCCCACTGCGCATCCGCTTTAGCTGGATCAATGCTGCCATCGGCCTCTAGGGTGATCCTGGCAGATTGGATTGCTTTGCGCACGGCCATGTCTGTCGCACCGGGTAATCCCAAAGCTTTGCGATGCTGCGCATATGCCCGCCGAGATAATCCCATAGCTCCAGTCCATGCATTTGCTGTTCAAGTTAGTGAATGAGTTCAAGTACTTACAAGAGTACGGATTTCGTCAAAGCTGCGGCCATCACCGGCGAGCGTCGCTTGTCTGCCGGTGTATTCCTGCCAGCGAGTAACGATCACATCGCAGAATTTCGGATCAAGTTCCATCAGCCGTGCTTTGCGCCCTAGCTTTTGGCAGGCAATCAGTGTGGAGCCTGAGCCGCCAAAGGGATCCAACACAAGATCGCCGTGCTCAGTTGAATTCTCTAGCATTTGCTGGATCAGAGATACGGGCTTCATTGTCGGGTGCTCCGGGCTTTTCACCGGCTTGTCATGATGGATGACGGTACTATCGACAGAGCGCATGGTCATATGCTTCCCTTCAACGATGACCACCTGATCACCCAGATCAATCTGCAGACTGCCATCGGGCATTACTCGCAAGAATTTGCCATCCGCCTCGAACACAGTCGTGTTTGTGCGTCCGCCATACCAGCTATGAGATGCTCCAAGTTTCCAGCCGTAGAGGATAGGTTCGTGGCGCCATTGATAGTCGGCATGTCCGATAACTAGAGCAGGCTTAACCCAGATGAGGCAGCTGGAGAGCTTGAAGCCGGCTTGGACAAAAGCACGGCGGAAACTTACCCCTTCGGTCTCTGAATGTGCCACATAGATGGGCGCACCACCGCGCATGACGGATGCGGTAGAGGAAAATGCATCCAGCAGGAACTTACGGAAGGCGTCTTTGCTGAGGTTGTCGTTCTCGATCTTTCCTGCCACGCCCTCGTAGTTCACGTTGTAGGGCGGATCGGTCCAGACAGCATCGATCAATGCGCCATCGCACAACATGCCCATCTGATCTGAAGACGTGCTGTCGCCGCACATGAGGCGGTGTTCGCCCAAAAGCCAGATGGAACCTGGAACAGACGCATGAACTGGCTCTGGTGAGGGAACATGGTCCTCGTCACCCAGTGGAGGTGGTGGAGTATCTTCGCCTCCAAACACTAAAAGTTTGCCAAGCTCCTCATCGGAAAACCCCAGCACATCCAGATCGAAGCTGTCGTCACAAAGCGCAGCCAATTCCTCGCGAAGCAAGGCCTCATCCCAACCGGCATTTTCCGCGATCCTGTTATCGGCAATGACGAGGGCGCGACGCTGCACTTCAGACAGATGTGTGAGCCGGATAACTGGGACTTCTGCAAGCTTCAGTAGTTGTGCGGCCAGCAGGCGTCCATGACCAGCGATGATATTGTTGTCAGCTCCAACTAAGATTGGGTTTGTAAAACCAAACTCAGCAATAGAACTTGCAATCTGGGTAATCTGCCAATCGGGATGTGTTCTTGCATTGTGCACATAAGGTACCAAGGCCGCTATTGGCATCATCTCAACTTGCAAGTTATTCTCCTACTAAAGGCAAGGGGAGCTAATTGCAGCATATTGTTTTTTGTTATGTGCTTAGAAATTGAGATGAGGGGCTATCGTGTTTGAAAAACACGTTTCACGTAAGGTTTATCGATATCCCTCATCGAGGGCAGCTCAGTTTCTAAACGTGGCACTTTGCTTGAATGCTTCGGGAACTGAGCAAGACTGGGAACTCGAATTATCTAACGCTGAGCGCATTGACGAGTTTGTTGCGTTTTATCTTGAGCAAGAATTGGACTTTGAGATCAAGCAAGCACTTGCATCTTTGATAATTTCCTCTTTCGAGGATGCTGACTGGCATTGTGAAACAAACGCTCAGTTGTGGACATGCTTTCGAGGTTTAGCTCACTCTGAGCCTCATGTATTCGGTGCGGTGGTGCGATACTGGGTATGGCTAGGATCAAGATCAACTTGTCTGAGCGGGCAACTAAACGAGCTTCAGGTTGAGCTTTATGCGTATGCCATAAAGTAATGAATGCTTAGCGCGGGTGCGAACCTGAAGGTGCGAACCCAAAACTTAAGGTTCGCACTCCGAGGCGAACTCTATGATTTGAGTGTTATCTCAAAATCTTTCGATCTTACAAAAGTTTGAGCCGGCTATGTTGCGATGCCGCGCTCTCGTTCGTTTCCGCTAGGTGCGAACCGCGAACCCAAAGTGCGAACCCAAAAAAATCCTGCGCAACTGGCGATCTGGTGCGCAAAGCCCCACCGCATACGATTGCGGCCCGGAAGGACCCAAAAGCTGGGGTAGAGGATGCATGGTATGGGATTGTGCCGAGGATATTGCACGGCTTGACTGCGATTGGAGGAGGAGAGCACGGCACCACTGAGCATAGCGATAATCTGCCCGAACCAGTCTGTTTCTGTCGCGCCAGAAGTGCAGGGTCATTTGTTGGGGAGTGCGGTAGGACGCAGTTGAACCCAGCCCAAAGCGGTCGCGAGACGGTAGGAGCCGGGAATAGACGGCATCAGCAAGCAAGGCACCTCTTGTTTGAAAGCGCGCACCAGCCACACTAAGTGGGCACTCATGCACCCACGAGATCAACGGTATGACACCTATAAGCCCTTGTTTGTGCGGATGGGTATCGCATTACGCGGTACCCAGATAGGAGCGGGTTAGCCATGTGTAGAGAGCACAAGCGTCAAGAGGAGCAAGCGCCATGCACGTCACGTACATCTACACAGAACACCCCCAATGGGGTTCCGATATCCTACGCTACACCAACGAGGAAGTCCGCGAGATCTTTGGTGATGAGCTTGCCGAGGAGCTGTGGGCCGGCAAGATTATCCTACACAGAGGCGGTGCCTACCTGGACATGCTGAGTGCTGCCAGGGACAAACTGGCCGCTGAATTGGAAAGCTAAGCCTGCCCATCCCACAAGAAGCCTGACCCCGCCAGCGGTGCGGGGTTGCAGTCGTGAACGGGCAGAGTGCCCGCTGAAACGGAGGAAGGGCTATGAGAACCAGCACAATCAGAATCGCAGCACATGATTTAGCCAAGGCGGGTTTTAACGCAAATCGACCATATGAGGCCTGTGATCCGATTGCCGTCGCACTCGACGACAAAGCCGCGGTCAAGGCACGGGTCAATGCAGACAGCATGACGCTCACGGTGGAAGTGAATACCAACCAGCTTCTTGACGCGGTAACCACACTGCGAGGGCTTGGGCTGATTTGAGCTAGACAGATCTCAGGATATGGATTGGAACCCCGCACCACGCGGGGTTTGCCTTTTGGCAAGATTGGTTCAGCCAGAAGATTCGTTTGAGGCAAAGGAGGCGTGGGCACCCCTTCCGGGTCTCTAGTGAAGTCCCTTCCCGGTCTATGGATGATCATTGGAAACTCAGGTCAAACTCAAAAAAGCCTGAGAGGCACTGCGCCTCCCAAGCCAGGATATTCCATGAGAGGCAGAACCTCTCAGCATTCCAATGATTTTTAGTCTTTTGAGACTTCCAGTGCGCAAGGTTCAAGCAGATCGGAGATCCTCTCGCTACTTGCCTGCGCATTTTCTATGTGATTGCGCACAGTATCAAACAGCGTCAGCAACGCTTCATATTCCTGGGTGTGCTCCATGCGTTCGCTCATCACCACGCTCATGGAATAGACTAGATTTTTGAGGTGGTTGGTTGATAATTGAAGCTGATCCACTTCATTGCGAAGGGACGTATGGGCACATTTCTCTTTACCAGTTTCTGTCATTTCAAGCCCTCTACTTTGGGTGTTGAACAACCACTCAGCAGAAGGTTTGTGACAACCCACTGGTGAGCGGGAGGTTCACAACCTGCAAGTAGACAGGCGGGTTTATTCCCCCGCGAAGGGGTATTGTATTCACCGCCCTCCCGCCCATAAGCGAGAGCTTGCGTAAGGAGGGCTAACTCCAAACACAAATTGACCGCCGAATAACGACAGCGGTGACCGCTACTTGAAAGAGGTTGTGATGCCTCAAGAGGACCATGCGATGAATGTGGCAAGGTGTCAATGCAAGGAAACCGAATTCCTCCACAAACCCATAGGATTAGCGGGTGAGAGACGATCTTTGTCGAGGCACTGTATTTCTGAGCTTTATGACATTGGTTGACGGATGACGGTCTTCCAATTCTCAGGAGCTGCTCTGCGAATGTCCGTAAGGTAAATCTCATGGTGCTTGCCGCGTAAGCGTTTTCCGTTCTGATTTATGAAAGTATGCACCAGTTCAATTGTAGGTCCTTCTTCGGAGAAGGGACCAACATGCAACGTCTGGGCAGTCAGGCCTTCGTGAAAGGTCTCATATCGAATCTTGTTAATCGCGGGCAAGTCCTTCTTAGCTTTGACTTGGTCTACCGCTCTTTTCACCAGATCTCGGGTTATGAGCTCAGGCTGCATGATCATCATCGTCCATATCCAGTTGGATTTGTTGTCATTGATGAAGTCAGACATGTCGTCGGCCCACCACAAGCCCTCGAGCGGCATAACTCCATAATCAATGCCAGTATTGCTCTGTTTGATCATGAACTTGAGAGTATAGGAAACGGAATAAAGCGCCTCAATTGCTTCGCTGTAGATTTTTGAACCAGGTTCGCCCTTGCCGTCAACCATGAGAAAGTTCATGGCGGGAACATCTACCTCAACAACATGCTTTGCTGAGGGTTTGTAGAGCACTTTAAGCTCCCGCTTGTAATCAATTTTCAACATGCAGCTGCATCCTCAATTTGGGAACCATCAGGCGATTTTTGTAAAGTACACCAGTTGCACGCTTCTGATATATGGGGCTTCCCAATTCTTGCTTTCTTGAAAAGTAAAACAGGCCAGTGTGCAAATTTGAATCACATCATTCGTTGAATTGTGCTGGGGACTAGGTAGAGCCCTTCAGTTTAATTTGTATGGTCAGAACAGCAGCCACAGCACGGCGATGGGCGGTGGAGCGAGTAAGCCCGACCTGAATGCAGATGGGTCGCCAGCGGTAACCTTCTGCCCGCATCCAGAGTATTTTTCTATCATCAGGTTCAGGAACGTATCGTAGCCAATCGATGGCTTCTTCCATGCGCTGAATGTCTTTGGCGCTGGGCACTGTTCGGATTTGGGTCTTGTTGTAGCCATAAGCCTCATGAACATCATGGATGACTTGCGGCCAGGTGTTGCCGTCCCGCCTTGGTGTAGATCTTGGCGGATTTGGAAGCCGTCGTAACGTGCTGGCCGCAAGCTCAAGCCGGTCGACGATCTGTGTGGTGGTGAGCACCATACGACCCTCTAGGTGGATGCTTTTGAGGTGACTTGCGCTTCCAGTACGCTGTGCAGCACGCGGATGTGGAAGTTCCGCGCTGCCATGATGGGTTCTGCAAGGGTGATCAATTGACCGGGTGTGGGAGCAATCGTTTTGCTGCTGCGTCGCCAGGCTTGACAGGTGGCAAAGATCACATCGGTTGGATAGCCGCCCAGATCTTGAATCCAATCCTCAATCAGTTGTGTGATGGCTTCGGGTGAGAGTCGCTTTTGCGGATAGTGATTGAGAAGCTGACCAACAGCCAGGCTCACTGGTTTTGATCCTCCAGGCGCGTTGGCCTGTGTGAGTGTACTGAGCAGTTGCTCTAGTTCCTCAATTTCTTGAGCCGATCTTGGTGCCTGCCTCCGTTCTGGCCGGGACGCCATCAGCTGCTGCAAGAGCCTCATTCCAGGCTCTCTGCCAAACATGGGAAATGGATTTTTTGCGCTTGGAGGGTTCATGGGATCGAACAGATTGCTCATGGGATTTCTCCTTGGATTGAAGGACCGCCTGTGCTTGAGGTTTTGCCCGAAGTTGTTCACAGCCGGCGATTTGGGGGTAAGGGGGAAAAGGTTCTTTTGATGGTTCTAAATGACGGTTCAAGGGGGGCACCACGTGCCGGTTGGTAGCGGCACCAGATGCCGGTTGGTGCGGCACCACGTGCCGGTTGGTGGTGGGGCCTTCCGGCACACCATGCCGCTTGTGTGTTCTCGGTTTGGTCACCTCTAGATTTTCTAGGGCAGGGTGATCATTTTGATCGGGGATGGCCTTGCGTCCGTCAAAGCCAGTAAGGACGAAAATATCGGACCTGCGAGAGCCATTGGCACGGCGACGTTGGTAGCGGGTGATCAAACCCAGCGCTTCCAGATCATTCAGGCAATTGCGCAGCTTGCGCTCCGAGCAGCAGCACGCCTCCTGCAGTGTGGCTTGCGAGGGCCAGCACAGGCCGTACTCATCTGCAAAGTTGGCAATGGTGACCAGCACAAGCTTCTCGATCGGATCGGAAACTTGAGAACACCTATAAGCCCAGCTGATTGCTTGAACGCTCATAGGTTCGAAATCCTGTTCTCACGGATTTCCTTTTGCTTGAGCCACTCGATGACAGATGCGCGGCGGTAAAATACCCGGCGCCCGGTGCGCACACACGGCGGGCCAATGCGCATGGTCTGCCAGCGGCCCAGCGTATCAACACAAACGCCGAGCTCTTTGGCAAGCTCGGCGCGTGTCATCCAACCATCAAGTATGGCCCTGGGTTGTGTCTGTTCAGGTTCAAGTTCCGGGGTAGGGACGTTGTCTTTCATGTGCTCCTCCAAAGCAGAACCGCTCGGGCTCAAACGGTTTGCGGAAAAGCTAAGCATGGAGAGCAAATGGGCGTATAGGCGTTCAAAGGCAGTGAAAGGCGTTCATAGGCGTTCAAACATTAAGGCAACGCCTATTGAGGACAACCGAACCGTTTCCTGAGGCTGCTCCCCCGATGCATCGGAAGCCTCAAACCAAGGGCTGCAACTGCCCCTGTGAGTTCATGAAGATTTGGAATATCCCATAGATATCAATGGTCAGTTTTAGAATTCGAGTTGCCGCAAAACCTTGCAGTATTTCAAACAGTTAATGCCCTGGTCAAATCAACTCTGCCGGGCTGAGTGCTGGCCTGTTGTTAGCTGGTAAAGGTCTTAAGTTTTGCTGGAACTAACCTGACTTAAACGGCAGGCTGGATGCGAACTACATGCGGTGATGTGTTCTTTGATGAGGCCCAATAGAAGCTGGATGCCACAGGAGTCTAAAACTGCCTAGGGCTTCACTAGCCAGTAGCAGGCCCGAGCGTTTGCCTCGTGCCTCAATTTTTCTTCATGATGTTTGGTGTGCGTGAGGAGGAAGACCAATGGCGCTGCCATCAAAGGAGTATTTTACAGTTTTTGAAGCTGAGGCGCGCTGGGGCGTGCCGCTTGCCACCATTGCAGGTTGGGCGGAAGCACGGCGGTTTCGCCTTGTTACCAGCACGCCATTGGTTGTGTGCGGGGCACAAAAAGTGTGTGGGATGGTCGAGCTGTGCGGATCGGACCTGTTCAAAATGCTGGGAACCGCGGGAGTGCCTGCACGCGCCTGCCTTGTGCACCGCGTGATCCCTTTGCGCAAGAAAGGTGCTGAACTGCTTTATGTCACCTGCCCAAGGCAAGGCCTGGCCGTGCAGCCCAATGAGCTATGGATTCCAGCGACTGATCTCTATCGCTTTGAAGAAAAGCATGGCCTTAGTCAGCGTGGTGGTCAAAGCGGTGATCGGGGTGGGCGTGAGCCTAAATATGACTGGGAAGGGATGTGGGCACCGCTGTGTGTCCATCTGTTTACACAAGGTGTTCCAAATACTTTGAATGAGCTCGCCAGTGCGATGCAGGACTGGTTTATTGAGGCCTCTGCAAGCGGAGAGGCGCCTGATATGAGTACCATCCGCCGCCGTATTCAGCCTCTTTGGCAGGCCCTGAAAACGGCGCGGGAGAACTAGCATTTAAAGATGTTGCGGAAAGAACGGGCGGCGTTGAAGCAGGTAGTTGAGGTGGAAGCGAAGTAACCTGTTGTGTGTGTTGAGATGGTTTGGACTTTACATAGCCAGCGACTGCATTGACGCTTTCGCGTAAGGGAGACTCCATTAAGTGCGCATAGCGCTGAGTGGTGCTCATCTGAGTATGACCCAGAAGCTTGCCAATGACTTCCAATGAAGCTCCACCGGAGACAAGCAGGGAGGCAAAGGTGTGGCGCAGATCATGAATGCGCACATCACTGATATCTGCTTGCTTCAAGATACCTTGCCAGTAGCGGCGCATCTCATGAACAGGTTTGCCGGGCACATCACCTGGAAACAGCCAGAGGCAGTCCTTGGGCACAGCACTTTGACGGCGTCGTACAAGATCGGCCACCTCAAGTGATATGGGCAGGCGGTGCGTGCGGCGCTGTTTGGTGGCAGCAGCTGGTTTGAGCCATATGAGCAGGTCCAGGTTGAACTGTTCAAAGCGGGCATGGCGCACCTCGCCCAAGCGTGCCCCGGTGAGCAGACACAGACGGATGACATCAGCTCCGCGCGTATCCGTGCTGTTCTCCAACGCCGCAGACAGACGGTTGATCTCGTCCAAAGACAAGAACCGTTCACGAGCATTTTCTGGACGCTTGTGGAACCCATCTGCAGGATTGTCTTCCCGCATCTTCCACTGCACCGAAAGATTGAACATCTTGCGCAGGATCTCGCCCAGCCGATTGGCGCGGATCGGGGTAGGCTTGGGTTTGTCCTGGTGCTTTTGTTTACTTCGCTGCTTGTTCGTCCTGGCAGGCCGATGACGCCCGCTTGCCACCTGACACAGCAGCTTGTTGACATCTGCTGAACAGATGTCCCGTACGGGCCGGTTGCCCCATGTCGGCAGCACCAGCTTGGTCAGCATGGAGATCTGGTCTGCCTGATTGCGTTCTGCCAGCTTGGGCAGATGCTCGTCCTTATAGCGCTCAATAAGATCGCTCACATGAGGGATAACCCGCTCTGCTTGCCGGTTACCCAGCGGATCGCAGCTGAGTTCAATCTCCCGGCGGATGGTCTTGGCCCGTTCGCGGGCTGCCACAACACTCCAGGCAGGCCATTGGCCGATGGTGTAACGGCGCTGGCGGCCTCCCACCCGATAGGACAGGTTAAACGCCTTGGTGCCGGATTTGTAAATCACCAGAGCAAAGCCGGCGACTACACTGTCAAACAGTTAGTATTGCCGAACCGTGGGCTTTGCGTTGCGAGCAATCTTTTCTGTAAGGCGCTGACGACCTGGCACAATCCATTCCCCCTCACATGACATCCAAGTAATGCGTAGTGTGTCAGCCCTTGCAAGATCCAAGTCTCATGGTATGGCGCGCACACTTGCAGGAAGCGTAAGAGGAATAGGCTCTGGGCGTATAGGCGTTCATAGGCGCTCAAAGGCAATGAAAGGCGTTCAAAGGCAGTGAAAAATAGAAGGGGTGCGCGCAGGACGCCAAATCAGGAGAAAAATAACCCCCGCGAAAGAACTGGAAGATGAGGTGCGATAGGCTGAGCTGCCAGCTTCAGCCAGATTGCATGTCAGGCTTAATCATGAGCAGTATTCATCTGAAAGCAATTCTTCGCTGTCAAAGGCCACTATCTACTCTCCTAAGAGGAACTGTTTTGGAGGTCATTTGTGGCCTGAAGCCCCCAAATACAGCTCGAAAAGGACCTTGTCTGTGAGTTCTTATTCCGATTTCCCCTTATATTTCAGGGGCGAGCCAAAAACGGCCGGGCTGGGCCAAAAATGGCCCGATGATTTCTCTGGTTTATCAATAGCATAGCTGATTTGTTAAGGTTTTATTAATTTTCTGGGCCAGAAGTAGCCCAAATTTACGTAACGGCACTAAATTTGCAGCGCTGCGCCGCAGGCAGCTTTGCGCGTGTTCTAAAATAAATTTCTCTTGTTATTTCAATAGGTAAGTCCGACCAAGTGAGTTTTACGCGACTACTTTCCCATTCTGGCATGCAAGTTGCAGTTGTGTTGGTACGCAGCTGCAGACTGGTGTCTGGGGCTGTGGCCCATTGTTGTCAAATGGGGTTCATTTATTTGTTTTGCTGCGTCTGTCCGCACACGGAGGGCGCTCACCAGGAGCATACTATGCCAACACCCGCTTATATCACCATTGAAGGGTCAACTCAGGGTCCAATCACTCAAGGCGCGTTTACTGAAGATTCCGTCGGTAACGTGTGGCAGGAAGGC
>NZ_LMCF01000120.1 GCF_001623075.1 Pseudovibrio sp. Ad37 | reverse complement strand
ACTCGTGGAGCATGATGTTGGACAGGAGCGGCGAAAGAACGCCGCCTTGCGGAACACCTTCATTGGCAGCCCTGAACAGGCCACGATCAATGTGACCTGCTTTCAAGATACGCCAGAGCAAACTGATAAATCTCTTATCCTGAACACGGCGGCGCACACAGCGGATCAGCAGTCGATGATGGACGGTGTCAAAGTAGCTGGCCAGATCACCTTCGATGACCCACCGTCCTCTAACACAGTCTGTATCTTGCAGCTGGGTCCTTACTGTCCGTACCGCGTGATACACACTCAGCTCCGGTCGGAAGCCATAGGAATTGCGATGAAAGTCGCTCTCCCAGATAGGCTCCAAAGCCATCAGCATGGCGCGTTGAACAATGCGGTCTATCAGAGTTGGAATACCCAAGGGCCTTTGCTTGCCATTGGCTTTTGGAATGTAGATCCGTTTGACCGGCTGGGGGCAATACGTGCCCGCCAGAAGCTCCACCCGCAAACCCTCCAGATATCGATCCAGATTACTTTGCAGGTGTTGCTTGTCCATTCCATCAATACCCGCCGTTCGAGCGCCACTGGACGCCAGAACAATGCGAGCGGCCTCAGTAAGCCAGACCCGATTGGCAGCGAGCCGCAACAGACGATCGAACCGACGGTTCGGATCACTTGTGGCCCACGTTGCGAGTTTGTGTTGCATTTCACTGATTATCAAAGGTCTTCACCTCATTCGGTCAGTTAATAACAAACGCCAAACAACTTGAACTGCTCCCCTTCGCCTTAAGACCGGCTCAGTCCGGTCTCGTGTAACAGGCTTTCCCTGCCTCAGACTACTACGGGAGCTCCGCCAGCATAGTGGTCATCGGAGTTTGCTTCCTTAGCATTCCATCCATGCCTTCCCTCGTTCATATGTTGGACTTAAAAGCGTATT
>NZ_LMCF01000119.1 GCF_001623075.1 Pseudovibrio sp. Ad37 | reverse complement strand
ACAACCCGTTCACGTAATTCTATCGGATATGGCTTGCCCATGTGCCCTCCAAAAACAAGGATGGCAACATTGAATCACAAAAAGTTAAAATGAGAAACCTGAATCAGATCTGGCGCAGCACGCTCTAATTGTCAGTGTTTGTCAGACTCGACTAAATCGCATTTAAACGAGCTAAAAGCTCTTCATTTTTGGCAGACATCATTGGGTCTGGAGTCCAAACAATATCTTGCCCATCCCCTTCATGACGCGGCATGATATGAAAGTGGGTATGAAAAGCATCTTGCTGAGCTTCTTTGCCATTACTAGAAACAATCTGAATATCGGTAATACCCAGCCTTTCTTTGTACATCAAGCATATGTGTTTGATAGCACGAGTGTTCCTCGTCGCCGCCTTATGGACAGATCGATTGAATTGAATAAGGGAGTGTTTTGGCCCATGATCATGACGACAGGAGTGAGATATGGGGCAGAATACCAAGACTGCGAGCGTTGCTGCAGAACGCATGGTCAAGGATATCCGGCGCAAGGCCCGCAAGCGCTATTCCACTGAAGACAAAATCCGCATTGTACTTGCCGGGTTACGCGGCGAGGACTGCATTGCCGAGTTGTGTAGGCAGGAAGGGCTCTCTCAAGGGCTCTATTACAGCTGGTCGAAAGAGTTTTGGACTGACCTAAAGAAAATGGAGAGCCTCTGTCTCACTATTTCTTTTCTGTCTCTCGAACGCGATTGGCGATTGATAGCCTAACGACGAGTGTCGCCTGATTGGATTGTAAAAGCCCTCAATGTAA
>NZ_LMCF01000118.1 GCF_001623075.1 Pseudovibrio sp. Ad37 | reverse complement strand
TGTTTAATAAGCTCAAGCAGTTCCGTAGGATTGCTACTCGATACGATAAAACCTGCGTACCTTTCGCCTCTTTCCTAAACTTGGCTGCTGCGCGTCTATGGCTACGCAACTTTGTCAACAGGACCTAAGGTCAAGGACCGCCTAATAGACGATTGTAATTAGCCTACTTGCTGTAATATGTTGATGCGATTGAGGCCAAGCTCAACGATCTTCAAGGCAACCTCAGAATGTGTCATTGCTGACAGCCTGTTCGTCTTCGATTTTGACCCAGTTTGTAATGAACAAGCCCTTGGGAAGTAACTCGAATCGGGCGTCATACCCGGCACTAGGTTTGCTTCAAGAAAATTGGGGTTTCCTTCTGCATCAAGCTTGATGTCAATCCGACCAAAACTCTTAACTCCTAATGCCGTAAAAGCACTGCCTGCAAGCTCGGAAACAGCGCTCAAAGTGGGCTCAGTAATAGTTCTGAGTAACTCATGATTTTTCTGCTTTGCAGCACATCCCAATATTCGATCACCCTTTTCATTCTTGGGAACTATGATTTCTACAGGCATAATAGATCTTGAATCGGTTTCCGGGTCGTCAAAGATTGCAACGGTAAACTCTCGTCCCGGTAGCACCTCCTCGACCAGAACATCTGCGCCATAGCTTTCGAAAAGTTCTTTGACTTTACTTTGATAACTTTCGAAGTCGCGAACTATCGAGTTTTCATCTATTCCATTTCCATTAGCAGCATCTATTGGTTTAACGAAAAGAGGAAGAAAAAGAGGGAGTTTGTCTTCTGTTTCGAACTGGCCAGGGCAGGCTTGGAAAAACTTTGCAGTAGCAATACCGTGGTTTTGTATAGCCGTCTTAGCCTTTCCTTTATTTGAATCGAACTCCAGACTGTTACGATCAGATCCGGTAAAAGCAATTGCATGCTCAGAAAAGTAATCTGAAAACCAAGTTTTTGTATTATTACTTACATCCAGGAAGTATTTACTGCAAAGGACAACAAGATCTGGTTTAGACGTAACAATATCATTCAAACTGGATATCGAAGAAATCTCGTGAAACGTAACCGTTTGATATTTTTCTTTTAGAGCATCGTAAAAGAAACGACATGTCTCAATCGATCCAAATCCGGTTTCTTTCAAATCATGTGTATTGGTCGCTACAACTGCAATGTGGTTCTGCAGTTTTGAGGAGTGTTCCTGTAAATTTTGCCGATGGTTATTATTTGCAATTGGATTGGGAAACTGGAGTGGACCAATTAATTCTGCGGTTAAGCCAATTTTAGCAAGATCAGTTCGTTCTGTCATTGGACCATTCTTTCGTTGCTCAGTCATCAGTTGACGAGCAAATTGCCGGCCCTTCGTTTAGAGCACGGGAAGTGGCGAGGATAATTGACCGGTTAAACGTGGATTTAGTTCACACAGTGCCGGGTGAGGATGGCTGTATTCACGGCACTAAGATCTTGCACGAATAGGGGGAGCAGCTGCGAGGTAGTGTATATGACCAGCTGCAAATCTGATAATTACCGCTGTCATGAGTAAAGAAGTTATGTGTCTAGGAACTGTCTTTTGTTAGGCAACTTCGATATTGTTGACTTCTATTTTCCCGTTTGCAGGATTTGTAAGCGTATCGAAACGTACTTTTTGGCGTTCAGCCAATTTCTTAATACCAGCACGATTTAAGGACGCACGAAGAACGCGAAACTGTGAATTTGTACCTTCCTCCTGAATGTAGCCAAAGCCTTGCTCAGAATTGAAGAATTTCACGGAACCATTGATCATTTAGGATACAATCTGTGATGACCAAAAACGCTTTAGTACTTATGTACAGTCGCTTGGCCAGAGAATACTACTTCCCAAAAGCAATATTCTATTATATACATATTGCACATCTCATCGCACTGGTTCAATCAATTTAAATTTTAATACGGATTTATTTGGCCAGTCGAAGTAAATCTTAGAGAAACATAGTTTCTTGAACTTTAGATCGACTAGATCAAAGAATAGATCTTAGCCCAAGATATTTAGCGATATCTTGTGCACTCGCTGATTGCCAATCACTTGGTAGACTATTTTATCAAAGGGCGAAGCTTTTTATCTGTAGCTTCTTTAGCAAGACGGAGTTCTTTTAGGCGAGACGTTTTTTCACTTAATTGCAGAGCCCGTTCCTCTTCATCGGTGAGTTCTTTTTTTTTGTTTTTTTCAATCGCAGCAAATCGATCTTTTGCACATGACATTGAAATATTAGGCATATTTTGGTTCTTTCTATCAGGACTAGGGCTACGCAACAGGCGCAGCCCTGATCTTTTATTAGTCGACCAGCTGCAAATTCACAGCTGAAGCTTTGCCATCGCGGCCGCTTTCTAGTTCATAAGCAACTTTTTGACCTTCTTCGAGACCCATAAGTCCAGCCCGCTCAACAGCAGAAATATGAACAAATGCATCCTTTCCGCCATCTTCCGGAGAAATAAAGCCGAAGCCTTTTGTGGAATTGAAGAATTTTACAGTGCCGTGTGTCATGGTTGATACCTTGTAACTTTACCCGGCCTAAGCGGGCGTGTTTCCCATGTTCGATATGTACATGGGGTGCAACATTCTCAAAATCAGGGGGAACCTAGCAAACCGGCAAGCCGGAAGAAAAGATAGCCAATGATGGCTGTAAACGCGCTTTGTTTATGTAGTTATTCTCGGCTCTCTTTTCAAGAGGCTATGTAAGATATGCTAAACAATCTGCAATTCTTGCTGCAATGATTGGTCCTGAAAGCAAGAAAAGCTCGTTCTCCTACAACCCTACACCATGATCACTTAGTGCTTCGACTGCGTGAATATTTATTTTCGAAGAAAATACCGGAGGCGAGCATTCTATAATATTGAGGTAGTACGATCTCAAACCTTGATTGACGTTACCGAATGCCCGCTTCTCTAATCGGGGGCTGAGGTCAAGCTCTTTTTCCTTTTCATTCGGATCATATCCATCTCCGGGTCACGCTTCTCTTCGCAGTCTGGGTCGCTCTTCATTGTGAGCGGCTGCATGCATGTGCCGGAATGGTTGTAGAGAGCCCCGCTATTGGACGCGCTTTCATGGCGCAGCAGACATTTTCGGCTTCATCTACAAACCTCGTCCAGAGAGGACGATCCTGCCGTGATACTTAGGTCAGGCTATATCATGCAACAACCTCCAAGCCATCACGACAGAATGATGTGTCATTGACCCACATGCAGTGCATGACAACTGCCAGCTTTCTGGCCACAGCAACAACGGCACGTCGCCGGCCCTTGGTTCGCATCAAGCGCATCCCCCAGGTCTTGATGCTGGATCCACCGGTACAGCGGGTTAGCATCGCATTGGCAGCCGTATAAAGGGCAGAGCGGACCTCCATGTCTCCTGCTTTAGAGATCCGGCCGGGATTATCGGTTTCTCCGGACTGAAATCGCCTCGGCGTTAAGCCGAAGTGGGCAGCAACCGTTCGCGAACTCCTGAACCGCGCTGGATCATCCACCGCAGCGACAAATGCCAGCGCAGTCATAGGGCCAACGCCGGGGATTTCCATTAGTCGCAAGCACACTGCATTGGTGCTTGCCGCGTGTTTAACGCGTTTGTCCAGCTCTTGATACGTGTGTAATAAAGCGAGCCGTGCATCCAGAAGCGGAACCAGTGCCAGGCTCAAATCTGGGTGGACTTCGATAAACGGTCGCACTGTTGCGTCAAAGCGTGTGTGTTTAATCCGTTCCGGCAGACGCAGGCCGTAAACCTTCAAGAGCCCGCGTACCTCGTTTGTCAAGTCTATGCATTTACGCAAGCATGCCTTGCGACTGCTCAGGAGCGTACGCATTGCATGCGAACGGCGGCTTTTCATATGCA
>NZ_LMCF01000117.1 GCF_001623075.1 Pseudovibrio sp. Ad37 | reverse complement strand
AACACCGGTGAGGTTAAGCAGCTGCGTAAAGAAGCTCGCGACCTCAAAGAAGTGTTTGCAGAGCAGGCCCTTGAACTGCAGCTTCTTTAAAAAAGCATGACAGGCGATGGGGAGGCCGACGAATGAGGTATCCTGTCCATGAGAAATTGGAGATTATCCGTCTCGTTGAGAATTCCCATCAAACAATCAAGCGTACTCTGGAACATTTGGGCATTCCCCGCTCCACTTTCTATGTTTGGGTTGACCGCTACCTCGAAGGTGGTGTTGAGGCGCTTGAAGATCGCATCTCACGTCCATCTAAGGTCTGGAACCGTATTCCCGACGAGATCAGGACACAGATGATCGATCTGGCTCTGGAAGAACCTGATCTGTCTCGTCGCGAATTGGCGGTACGCTTTACAGATACAAAAGGCTATTTTGTATCTGAGGCTTCTGTCTACCGGCTACTGAAAGCGCAGGACCTGATTACCAGTCCCGCTTATGTCGTCATCAAGGCCGCAGACGAGTT
>NZ_LMCF01000116.1 GCF_001623075.1 Pseudovibrio sp. Ad37 | reverse complement strand
CGCATAGCACCCACCCAATCCAGTGCAGCCTTTGTGCTGGTCAAAAGCGTGACCTCATCAGCACTTCGATCAGCAACGGCTTTGCCAGCAATGGCAGCAGCAGCCGTTGCCATATTCATCTGGGTCTCAGCGCTGGCGCGGGCATAAATACGCTTGCGGCATTCTGCTTTGATGGTTGTGAGACGGGCACCTTTTTGGGCTTCATCAATGGTAGCCTGTGGCACACCAGCCGCTTTCAAGTCCGCCTCGCTCCAGGCAATATAGGTTTTGCCGTCATGTTTCAGGCTCAGGTTGTCGGTCTGCTCGTTTACATTTGGCATAATTCAGTCCTATGAAATCAGGTCAAAAGGGAGATTAGCTAAAGTCTATGGAAGTTCATCAAGGGTGATGTTCATCACATAAGAGCCTGCACGATCATTTCGGCTGATACGCTTTTTCAGACCAGCGCCAGAGGCCGTTATGTTTGAGAAGAAAACGGCAACCGGCCCAGCAGGTCCGAGTACATGACCAGCAGGAGCACCTTCCTCTTCCGTAGGGATGTGGATATTGCCGTATCTGAATGTCACCCCCTGATTGCCAGTGTTGGCAGAAGTGGCACAAGAGACGATGGCGGAATAAGTGCTTGAAGAAACTCCGACCTGATCAGTAACAACAACGGGCAGTCTGAGATCCAGATAACAAAAATTAAAGTAACTTGATCCTACCCATCTGAAACCATGTAATGCACGGCTCTCTTGGCCATCACTCGCATGGAGATAGCTTCCAAAGGTAACCCTGCGATGTACGGTTTCATCGCCGTAAACATTGATATAACAGTCTCTGGCATAAACTGCCTCGGTCATATGATAATCACTCAGAAGATGAAGATGACCTCTGCCATGGCGCGGCACCCGGTCAGCAGCCTTGCGTAGAGTTCTAAGTGGCGCATCCTGAGAGCCATCATTGCTGTTGTCACCATTCACAGCATCCACGTAGAAAGTCCGCTGAAGCTCTGGGGCGATATTCAGGATTTTTTGGATCTCAGTATTGTGCTGCGAGTAGGTTTTCTGGACGGCTTGAGTCAGAGCTGTGGTGGATTGAACCACCTCTTTCAGGCTTTGTGTCAGGCTC
>NZ_LMCF01000115.1 GCF_001623075.1 Pseudovibrio sp. Ad37 | reverse complement strand
ATACAGAGGGAGTCAGTTTACCTATTTATAACAAGAAAAAGGTTACGAACATCACAGCAACTAAAATTTGGAACGGTGGAACCACTCCAAGACCGAGTATTTATTTTAAATTATTCAGAGCAAGTACAAACAATTGGGAACCAGTTCCTGATGCAGAAACAAAACGATTAGACAATGGAATAACTTCAGTGACTTGGGAAGATATCCAACAGTATGATGATAGGGGAAACGAATATACGTTTAAAGTGCAAGAAGTAGATCAAAACGGAAATGATTATGTCCCTTCAGGTTATCAAAAAATTGAAAACGGGCTAGTCGTTACAAATGAGAATAAAGAAGTCATTTCAGTCTCAGGACAAAAAACATGGGAAGACAATGAGAACCAAGACGGCAAACGACCGACGACGATCATAGTAAATCTATTAGCCGACGGTCAACCGATCCAACACAAAGAAGTAAGTGAAAAAGATGATTGGCGCTATCGTTTCACGAATCTGCCAAAATACAGAGACGGGCAAGAAATCATCTAT
>NZ_LMCF01000114.1 GCF_001623075.1 Pseudovibrio sp. Ad37 | reverse complement strand
AGTCATCGATCCCAAATCTCGGCTCGTTGTGCGGCAGAATAGTAAATACGGCGGCGATACGTCATGTCGAACACTCCATCTTTATTCAAAGATTAAAGTGTTGCGACCACCAGTTGAAACCACCACCATGTGCGGACATTCGGACGTTTCCATCATAGGTTGAGGCACGTTCACCCGTAGGCTTCTAAAGTAGCTTTTAAGGGCAATCTAGAATTACTCAACTGCCATTCAAGCATTTTTAAAAGGGATGACTATAAGTGCTCGAGGATAGCGTTGATTGGCGATTTCAGAATAAGTAAAGATTGCATATATGGTAACTTAAATATTTAATAAATCAATATGTTAACTAAATTTTCAAATACACTTTTTGATTGAATAAAACCTCTTATGCACCTAGCTTCTTTAATTGTGCATCCTGCAATTATTGATAGAGATGATTATAATGAGCGACGCATTTTCGAACGCTACCACCAATCAGATACCTTCTTTCGTAGAGGGCGATGTAATTTCCGATTTTCTGAAGCTGACTGCAACAAGTGTCAGCAACTCAGGTAAACTGGGCAACTCTATTTCCATCAGCGAACCTGGCCTGATCGCTGTTGGTGCAAGCGCTGATATTGTAGGAAGTTCTTATCAAGCCGGCTCCGTCACAGTTTTTCGCCCCTTGGAAGACGGAGGATTTGAAGAACTTCGTGTTACCGCTCCCGACGGTGCTCCCGTTGCTCATTTCGGGGAATCTGTCAGCATTGCTAATGATGGAACGCTGATTGTCGGTGCCCCCAATGCATCGCCAAATGGTATTTATAGTGGGGGGGCTATCTATGTGTATCAGCTTGATACCGACGGAAACTATGGCACTCCCACCAAATTGACCGCGGTAGATGCCAGTCCAGCAGATTTCCTTGGCTCAGCAGTTTCGATAAATGATGATGGGCAAATCATTGCAGCTGCCAAGGCTGATGATGTAAATGATGTTTATGACGCTGGGGCTGTTTACGTCTTTACCCCAGAAGAAGACGGCAGCTATTCAGAACTTAAGCTTACAGCTCCAACCAGCTCCGTGATAGGTAATTTTGGCTCTTCAGTATCCAACAACAAGGATGGTCTTGTTGTTGTTGGCGCTGCAGGCGAAGGCTCTGCTAAAGGTGCGCTTTACGTTTATAAACCGACCGCAGATGGATATGAAACACCTATCAAGCTCGAAGCTGCACAACTTCAAGACGGCGACAAGTTCGGTGCATCTGTCGCAGTCAATGACAAGGGAGAGGTCATCGTCAGCCAACCTGGTAACATGGTGGGCGGAGTTGTTTTTGCCGGCTCGGTCGTGCTCTATAAGCCGGGTGCTGATGGAAGCTATACTCAGAAAATCGAGTTCACGGCCTCAGATGGTACTGCTGGTGATGGGTTTGGCTCCTCCGTTGCAATGAATGCATCTGGTACTCTGGTTGTCGGTGCTAAAAACGACGACGCAAACGGGGCCATTGCGGGTTCCGTTTATGTGTTTGTGCCACAAGACGATGGCACCTACAAAGAGTTCAAGATTGCCGTACCAGACCTGAAAGATGGTGATGAATTCGGGTTTGCAGTTTCTATAAGTGATGATGGAACAATCACCATAGGCAAGCCAGGCAATGATATCCAAACTGGGTATGACACAGGCGCAGTCTACGTTATTGAACCCGACCCGCTTGGCAATTACACCCGCCCTGCCAATGAGCTTGTTCTCTTCGAAACAAGAGATACCTCTGACATAGCAGGCAAACTCTCGCTCAACTTTTCTGATTCAGACATTTCTGACAGTGCCCACACAGCTTCTGTGAAAAGCGTAAGCCTGTCAGGAGCGACCATCGGTTTGAACCGGCTTTCGCAACAGCAATTGTTGGACCTTGTTGCGGTTAATTCAGTTGAAAGCTCCGACCAGTCCGAGTTCGGCAAAGTTAACTTGGATTTTACGGCTGGATATGAGGTTTTCAACTATCTCTCTGAAGGACAAACTGTTGAGCTCACCTATATAGTAGAGTTGGATGACGGAAACGGGGGTAAGACTGAAGGGACTGCCAAGATCACAATCATCGGCACAAATGACACCCCAACAGCTGAGGATGTTGAAGTTGCTGTTTCTGAGGATGCGCGTGATTACATCATACAAACAGGGCTGGTTGATCCCGACCTTTCCGATCGACTTAGCATCACTGCAGAAGCAGATGATGTAAATGGCAAACTAGAGGTTTATGGTAAAAACTTCAAATACTCAGCAGCTCCACATTTTAATTATCTTGCAGCAGGCGAAACAGCAACTGAAACCTTCACGTATACAGCTGATGATGGTCATGGGGGAACAGTTACCAGAAATGTGACTATTGTGGTTGAGGGGAAAAACGATGCTCCTGTTGTCTCAGCGCTAACCGCTAATATCTTGGAGCACGAAACTGCTGATCTTGAACTAACATATAGTGATGTGGACCTCACAGATACACACACAACCTCCTTTGATGCGTCTGCAACAAAAGGGATCGTGACATTTGTTGATGGTGTCTATCACTATAACCCGAATGGACAATTTGATGATTTGAAGGAAAGGCAAACCGCAACCGATACCTTCACCGTGACCGTTGATGACGGTCACGGTGGTGTGGTCACACGTACCGCTACGATCACAATAACAGGTCGCCCTGATCCAATTTCTGAGATCAGCGGAAGCTTTTTACCAAACGTGGCACATCTTAAACGACAAGGAAGTGTTACAGATCGATTCAGCTCCTCTCATGCCGTTTCCGAAGATGGAACTTTGGTTTACGGAGCCCCTTCTGTCAGAGGTGGAGCTGTTCATGTTTATTCCCCCAACGAGGATGGAAGTTACGAACTCAAGGTTCTCCCAAATCCGTTCGGAAGTTCTGGTAGTACGTTCGGTTATGATATCGCAATCAATAATCATGGGCAAATTGTAATAACAGGACATCAAGAAGATCACTTGTCTAGATATAATAATAAGGTGTTGGTTTATTCACTTACACAAGACGGTGAATACAGTGTAACTGAACTGCCAATTACAAATGATCGAGCATTTTTTCATCAGACAATCGCTATTCAAGATGATGGGACGATTATATGGGGGAATCCATTTCACAATACACAAGATCTAAACGCTGGGGAAGTGGTGTTGTTCAAACCAGATGGGCAGGGCGGATATGTTGAGGAAGTAATTCTTCCAAGCGCTCCAGCAGCGAATGAGAACTTTGGTAAGTTTGTTGAGCCCGGTGCAAACGGTGTGATTTATGTTGGGGGACGCCGCTTGCTTGAAGACGGAGCTTACCAAGAAGGCATATTTATCATGTCTCCTGACAGCGAGTCTGGATACACTGAAAAATTCGTTGAAACTGTTGCTGTGGATGATCGCTCCTCACTCGCCGTCAACGATCAAGGCGTAGTCGTGATCAGCACTCCTGATCAGAATGTCTCAGGTATTGGTAAAGGAGTTGTGTCTGTTTACACCCCTAATGAGGATGGGTCGTATTCAGAAACCACTTTCACACCAAACTCCCGTGACAATAACAGCAAATTTGGGGCCCATATCGCAATCAGCGAAGAGGGGGTTATTGCCGTTAATCGTCTCGGGGATGAGAAATCTGAAGTCTACGTTTACACTCCAGATGGTGATGGTAGCTACGATCTGCAAATCTTTGAAACCGTAAGGTATGTTCGCAGTATCGAAATATTAGAAACGGGTGTTATAACTGTCGTTGGCGGTGGTGATGAGCGTGGATATGGTTTAGCGCCGGTTCAATATCATCCAGATGCAACTGGTGAATACGGTAAGCTCAAATCTGAAGCCCAGTTAGATGAGACGACGGATCTCGCAAGTATTCACAGCAACTACTATTTCACTTTCGAGGACCGCTATATTAGCTACGACATGCTAGAGGTTTCAGTTAAAGAAATTTCTAGCAGTGGGGTTACAGAGGGTTTAGATACCGGTGAAGTCGCTGACTTTCTGAATTTTGACGGGACAGAATGGAGCCATACCACTCGATTTCGTACTGCGAAGTTTAGCTTTGATAGCCCAGCAAACGTTTTCGATTATCTTAAAGAAGGTGAGACAGTCACGCTGACATATACGGTTGAACTCGACAACGGCAGTGGTTCCCCAGTGACCAAAGATGTGAAGATTACCATTCATGGTCATGATGATGTTGGCACAGCTGAAGCTGATAATTTGAATGGTGGCAATTCTAACGACATCATGCAGGGTCTTGCTGGTCATGATGTAATTGACGGTGGCAAAGGGGCTGACAGGATAGATGGCGGTGAAGGTGATGATACCCTAACTGGGGGGACGTCTTCTGATACTTTCCAGTTCAAGGGCAGCAATTTTGGGAACGATGTCATCACGGATTTCGATGCAGGTCTAGGACTACGTGATGTAATCGAATTCGACCAAGCTGTATTTGACGATTTCAATGCGGTGCTTGCTGAGGCAAGTGAAAGCGGTGCCAACACTATCATCACTCTGGATGCGAATACTTCTGTTACGTTGAAGAATATTTCAATAGCAGATTTGCGTCAGGACGATTTCCAGTTTGTATAATTAGACTGAGAACGGAAGGTCTGCAGCGGAAGCTGCGGGCCTTTCATACGTCTATTTTGTTAGAAACGCACACAATCAGAAATAGCAATAGCGTAAAACTGAGGAGATCTCTGCATTAAGGCGAATGTCCGCAAATGGTGGTGGTTTCAACTGGTGGTCGCAACACTTTAATCTTTGAATAAAGATGGAGTGTTCGACATGACGTATCGCCGCCGTATTTACTATTCTGCCGCACAACGAGCCGAGATTTGGGATCGATGGCA
>NZ_LMCF01000113.1 GCF_001623075.1 Pseudovibrio sp. Ad37 | reverse complement strand
AAGCTTTGACTTCACATTCCAGCCCTCACTGGACCGGGAGCGCATCATGGCTCTGGCGGAGCTGGAGTTTATCAGCCGCAATGAAGTGCTTCACTTTCTGGGACCTCCTGGAACCGGGAAGAGCCACATGGCAACGGCTTTGGGAGTTGCTGCCGTTAAAGCGGGAAAGCGCGTCTATCGCATCGCCTTAGCTGACCTGATTGAAGCCTTGGCAAAAGCTGAAAGAGAAGGCCGGTTGACGGAGAAACTGCGTTTCTTTGCACGAACCTCTCTGTTGATCGTCGATGAGATTGGCTATCTGCCAATCACCACAGGAGGGGCAAACCTGTTCTTCCAACTCGTCAATGCCCGTTATGAAAAAGGCTCGATGATCCTCACGTCAAACCGTGGCTTTGCAGAATGGGGAGAGATCTTTGGCGATCATGTTGTTGCAACCACTCTTCTCGACAGACTGTTACATCATGCCGTTGTCATTCACATCGAAGGCGCAAGCTACCGCTTGCGCGGTCACACCGACCTTATTCCAGAGCATATAAGAGCCAACGCATCAATAACTCCTCCACCACCACCCAAACGTCACGGAAGACCACCTAAAAAGGAGAACTAGACCTAAAAAAAGGCTGGTCACCAAACCTCAAACTGGGGAAATTTGACCCTGCATTGACAGACCAGCCATCAGGTGAATAGCATTGGTGGCTCCATGGCCTGTGGTGGCCTCAACCCGAGCAGCTTCCAGCCGGTGTTTTGTAAACGGCTTGCCGACACCATCCGCCTTGTAGCGCCCCGGATATTCATAGAGCGCATAGTCTCCGGCAGAGCCGTTGTCTTCACCGCGCTGATGGGCGTGTTGCTGGTTGT
>NZ_LMCF01000112.1 GCF_001623075.1 Pseudovibrio sp. Ad37 | reverse complement strand
ACCTGATATAGGCGGACACACCGCGCACGATGAACAGGTCTGTCAAAGCGTCAATGACCTCGGTTGAGTTCAACTTTCGCTTCACCCGGATAGCCAAACATTCCCGGCTGTGCTCATCCAGAATGTTGAGTGTTCTGAAGGCCCTGCCGTCGTCCGTTCGATGATGTACGAAGTCGTAGGACCAAACATGGTTGCGATATTCAGGACGTAGGCGGACACACGATCCATCATTAAGCCAGAGCCGCCCCTTCTTTGACTGTTTCATGGGCACTTTAAGCCCCTCACGTCGCCATAAACGCTCAACCCGCTTGTCGTTAGTCAGCCAGCCTGCGTCTCTCAACAAGGCTGCAATCCGACGGTAGCCATACCGACCATACTGACGTGTCAGCTCGATCATATCCGCGATCAGGCGTTCTTCGTCAGTACGCCCACGTGGCAAACGCCGCTGTGTTGATCAATGTTGCCCCAGAACGCGGCAAACACACCGCTCAGAAACCTTGAACCGACTATGCACATGATCGATACAGGCCCACCTG
>NZ_LMCF01000111.1 GCF_001623075.1 Pseudovibrio sp. Ad37 | reverse complement strand
GCCCCATCAGAACTTCAACCTGCCGTAACTTCACAACAATATCTTCAGGTTTGGGGCGCTTGATAGCCATCTATGGTCCTCCGGTTTCCTAACTATAGGCGTGGACCACTTCAAAGGGGGAGGCTCATTGATAAACATGTAGTCAATTTCAGTCCACGGCATACCAATAGCGGCATACTCATAGAGAGGATTCTCTACATGAGATACCTTGGTGATCTCCACGCTTCCCATATTTCGGGCACCAGAAAGATGCCCTGTAAACTCACCATAAGGCCCGTCTACTTCGCGTACACGAGGAAGGACATGTCCTTCAAGAATGTATTGAGCTCCCCAAGGCACCTGCAGCCCATTCTCAAGCGCAACCACGGGGTAAGGTTCCTCATTCAAAGCAGATGCCATCTGAAATTCGTCCTGGTCGTATAAAAGAGGCATGCTTGCTACGAGTGGGAGCATAGGCTCATTTCCAATACTAATGGCGATGGGCAGGGGTTCATTCTTCTGTTCCGCAGCTCGGAAATGCAATGCGATGTCATGCTCTGGAACCATCTGAATGCTCAGACTTCTAGGCCCCTTCACCTGTAGGCGATACATGCCAACATTTTGTTGCTCAAAGCTATCCCAATGGTCTGGGTGATGAGACGTTATTGAGGCTTTGTTGATGTACATACCGTCATCACCAGAATTCAAACGAAAAAACGGCATAAGCGCAAATAGGTTTATGTCATCCCCTTCGAACACCACTTTTTGCCAGGGCGCACTACCTTTCTCGTCGACCGTACCGCTATCAAAGTTCTGATAACGTCGATTAAATTCCTCGCTGATTTCCCTAAGGGGAGTATTCTTCGGCATCCCCAACGTTAATGCAATGTTCGGCTACGAACCGTGAACGTTTGTTATGATGAGCCTCCCCCTTTGAAGTGGTCCACGCCTATAGTTAGGAAACCGGAGGACCATAGATGGCTATCAAGCGCCCCAAACCTGAAGATATTGTTGTGAAGTTACGGCAGGTTGAAGTTCTGATGGGG
>NZ_LMCF01000110.1 GCF_001623075.1 Pseudovibrio sp. Ad37 | reverse complement strand
GCTTTACAGATACAAAAGGCTATTTTGTATCTGAGGCTTCTGTCTACCGGCTACTGAAAGCGCAGGACCTGATTACCAGTCCCGCTTATGTCGTCATCAAGGCCGCAGACGAGTTCAAGGATAAGACGACAAAGCCGAGCCAGCAGTGGCAGACTGATTTCACATACTTCAGGATTATCGGTTGGGGTTGGTTCTATTGAGCCTCCCCCTTTGAAGTGGTCCGCCCTTATAGTTAGGAAAGCGGAGGACCAATGATGGCGATTAAGAGACCTAGCCAGAAGAGATTGTCGTGAAGTTACGGCAGGTTGAAGTTCTGATAGGGCAAGGTATAGCCCGGATTGATGCGATCAGACAGATCTGTGTGACAGAACAAACCTATTATCGCTGGAAGAAGAAGTACGGCGGGATGGGCACAGAACAGCTGAAGGAACTGAAGCGGTTACAGAAAGAGAACGAGCACCTGCAGCGTGCGGTTTCAGACCTTACGTTGGACAAGCTGATCTTGAAGGAAGCGGCATCGGGAAACTTCTAGAGCGTGCTGCGCCAGATCTGATTCAGGTTTCTCATTTTAACTTTTTGTGATTCAATGTTGCCATCCTTGTTTTTGGAGGGCACATGGGCAAGCCATATCCGATAGAATTACGTGAACGGGTT
>NZ_LMCF01000109.1 GCF_001623075.1 Pseudovibrio sp. Ad37 | reverse complement strand
CCAAGATGACGACCGCGCTGCTAGACAGGATCACCCATCATTGCTCAATTATCGAAACGGGTAATACATCCTTCCGCTTTGCCCAGAGCAAAAAGTCCCAAAACTAATAAGCCTTGGTTGGCACAAATCCAGCAGACGAACCTGCTAGATGAGAGCTGTTCGCCTGCTGGATTTGTGCCAACCAAGGTGGGTCAATTTTAAATGATGATGCCGGATCAATTTTGAACGCTCATTGACACTTCAAGAAAAGGGGATGGACGCAAACCACATCCTGTGAGCGCAAATGTGCTCGATATTCTTACCGATATTCCGCGCATTGATGCATCACCGTTTGTACTTCCCCGCATCAACGACCAGGAACGGCATATATCAATAGAGGTAATTGAAAGTGCGTGGCAACGAGTACGTTATCACGCAGGTATTCCAGACGTGCGCATTCATGACCTACGTCACATGGTCGGCACCTTTGCCGCGCAAGCAGGAAGCAACGCCTTCCTCATCAGCCATCTCTTACGCCACCGCAACGTGACCATCACCAACCGCTATGTGAACCATGACGCGCATCCGATTAGGGTGTTGTCAGAGACGGTTGGGGAGAGGATTGAGGTTGGGTTGAAGGGGGGCGGAAATGAAGTTGTTTGCTCCTGAAAAGGCTATTGAGCACCAAAGGCGCGTACCAAGTATTTTACAATTTTATGGTGTAGAAAACAGCCGCTAAAACCAAGACACCCCGCCGAATGGCTCGGGCATTATGTCCTGTATATCTGATTGGGAATTGGTTTGTGGAACCCTCAAGGCCAATGGTCAAAACTGCGCAAACAGGCCGGATACATGACAGCTTCTGACAACGGAACCAATCAACTCAAAAATGTCTCCCAAAACAAGAGCCAGCCGGACATGACATTCGCGCTGTCTCTGAACGTCTTTGACGATAATACTCTTGCACTTTCTGATTGTTTCCACTTCCAAATATCCTGAGGAATGGCGAAGGGTGATGCTCTCTGCAAGGGTTAAGATTTGAAGACAAGGAGGCAAGCATATGTGCTCTGCCTCATGTTATGAGATGCAAGAGTGACACATAACGGACTGCAAGCTGATCCACATTGGATGCCTTCCCAACTACACTTCTCTTTTCAGACGTAGTAGGCCTTGTTATTTACGGGTGCCTAATCTCTATCGAGACACGTTGAGTTTGCAGTGTATGCAGAGGATTCGCAGGGTGTGACACGAGTTTCTTTGTCAGAATTTTGATAGATGAGAAAAATTGTAGATTGAACCTTACCTTCAGAGTTGCATTAATGAATTCGAGCACTTTCGGTGCGATTGTAATGCAAATTAAGATGTTGATAGTAAGTCACTTGAAGTGAGAGATCTTGCTTGAAAGCGACGTAAAATATACATTAGATAAATATTTAAACAGATGATTATAAATTATAATTTTTCAATTTAGATGTAATTGACACATATCTTTACAATTCGTAAACATTGCAGCCATTCAGTTTTCAGTTGGCTTCATCATACATGACAAAAACGTTATTCTCTGCGTTCGTCGCAGTTCTTGCTTTCCTTTCATTCAATATACAATCACTGGTTGATGTTGGCGCCCAAGTGCTCTCTGAGCGTTATGGCAGCTGGTCTTATCGCTGTGAAGTTGCAGAACCAAACGCAGTGAAAGCGTCAAGCTGCGAGGTTTCGCAAATCGTTCAGGTTGAGCAGGAAGATGGTGCCGTTGATGTACTTCACATTGCACTTGCCAAAGATGGAAAAGGTGCACTCCAATTCACGATTTTAGCGCCGTTGAATTTGCACCTTCCTTCTGGGTTTGCGTTTGCCTGGGGTAAAAAAACATCATCGAATTCGCAGTTTTTAACTTGCAGCGCAACTGGCTGCATTTCTGTGTTGCCAGCTGAAAATGCGGTGATTTCGACGTTCAAAAAGAAAAATGAAGCTTCTGGTCTATTTCGTCTGGCAAACGGACAAACAGTAAAGATCGTTTTCTCACTGAAGGGTTTTACGAAAGCATATAATGCACTGCGCTCCGGAACATTGCCTGCCGTAAATTTGCCTCAACAAAGCCCTGCGAGTTAAGAAATGGCTGTTTGTAATGCAGGCATGAGGGTTCTTTGCGTTTGCACTTTTTGGGGGGTTTGTGGTGTTGTGCAAGCTGCTATCATACCAGATGTCGCTCTGGAGCAGGCGCGGCGTATCGAACGAGAGGAAGCTGCCCGAGAGCGGGCTCGCCAATTGGAAGAACAACGAAAGCTGCTCAAAGCTCCAGAAGCGGAAGCTCCACAAAAACGGTTCGCTCAACCCTCAATAGATGAATCTTGCATTCATGTTTCTCAGATAAAAGTTTCCGGGAACACGCTCGTATCTGATTATGAAATTGATAAGAGCAAGGCGGAATTTCTCGGTCAATGTGTAGGCCTTGCTCAGATTAATGATATCCTTGAGAAGATAACGTTTTCCTATATCTCAATGGGTTACATTGCATCACGAGCCTACCTTCCGGAACAGGATTTATCAGATGGTGTGCTGGAAATCGTTCTGGTTGAAGGCGAGCTGGAAGAGATCTCAATTCGCGATGCAACAAGCAATGGAGCACTGCTCGCTTCTGTTGTTTTCCCCGGTCTTGTTGGAAAGCCCATAAATCTGCGCGATATTGAACAAGGTATTGATCAGCTCAACCGACTGCCATCCAATAACTATAAGTCTGACGTGAAGGCTGGTAGCAAGCCTGGGACATCGAGAATTGTTATTGATGGCAAGACCAACAAACGCTGGCGTGTTTCAGCTGAAATCGATAATCTGGGCAGTGAGTCAACAGGTCAATATCAAAGCTCCATCGATTTGGAGTTCGATAATCCTCTAGGGTTGAGTGATCAGGTTTCGGCCAAATATCAGCGTAGTATGTCGCGCCATCCGTTCTACTTCTCTA
Source organism: Pseudovibrio sp. Ad37 (assembly GCF_001623075.1). Classification (GTDB taxonomy): domain Bacteria; phylum Pseudomonadota; class Alphaproteobacteria; order Rhizobiales; family Stappiaceae; genus Pseudovibrio. The sequence continues at coordinate 13,816 of NZ_LMCF01000109.1, read as the reverse complement.
AAGGCGTCCCTTCCAGTGATCGATTGCAATTAAACTACTCAATACCCTATGGCTACTGGTTGGTCCGGCTGAGTGCCAGTGCATCTCAATACGCTTCAGAGTTACCTGGCTTATTCGCTCCAATCTCTACATCAGGGCATAGTGGTTCTCTCAGTCTTGCGCTCTCAAAAGTCTTGCATAGAGATCAGACTTCGAAGACAACGCTGACTTCTTCACTGGGTTGGAAAACCCAAAAAAATTACGTTTCTGGTGCGCTTATCGAACTCTCAAGCCGCAACATGACGACAGGTGGAGTGCAGCTTTCTCATGCCCGTCGCCTGGCCGGTGGCAGTGCCACATTTACTTTAGGCTACAGCCGAGGTTTGGATTTATGGGGCACGCTTGATGATGAAGAGGGTGTCAATACACTCCCCAGAAGCCAATTTAACAAACTGGATTTTTCTGCCTCGTATGTCAGACCTTTTGAAGTTGCTAAAGCAAGGTTTCTCTTTGAAAGTCAATTGAGCGGGCAATGGTCGCCTGACCGACTTTATGGATCAGAGCAGCTTTCGCTCGGAGGCCTGGGAAGTGTTCGCGGGCTCTCTTATGCGCTGCTTTCTGGAAATAATGCTGTCCTGCTTCGAAACGAGTTTACCTATCAAGCTCCACCTGTAGCAAACGAGCTTTGGGCCAAACAACTTGGATCCTTTGAGCCCTACGTGGCCGTCGATTGGGGACGGGTATTTGGTCAAAGCAAACTCGGCATTGAGGGCGGGGATCTCCTAGGCGGTACGATAGGTCTGCGCACACGCGGTGGGCGGCTTAACCTTGATATTGCCTTGAGCGATATCCTCGCTCACCCTTCATCCGTTTCTAAAAAGAGTATTGATAGCGGCATTTTTTATGCACGCGCCTCTTTCACCTATTAATTTATTATCGAATGGGCTGATCTCATGCTGAAAATTTGCGATATTACTTCCTTTCGGCTTGCAAATGCGTGTTCTTATAAGCGTATTGCACAAAAGACAGTTGCGTCGATCACTTCTGTTATTCTGGCAGGACAGCCTTTGCTTATACAGGCGGCTGAGATAACGGCAGACGCGAATGCTGATGCTGTCTATCAGGCTGGTGTTGAAAATACGGCAAATGGGGTTCCGCTCGTTAATATCGTAACACCGAATGCAGGTGGACTATCTCACAATAAGTATCAAGATTTTAACGTGGGTGAATCGGGTGCTATCCTGAACAACTCCACTGAAGAGCTAAGTCATTCACAGCTGGGAGGACTGGTTCACGGAAACGCCAACCTGAAGAACAGCGGGGCTGCTTCTCTCATTCTCAATGAAGTCACAAGCACTCGACGTTCGACATTAGAGGGGATGCTTGAAGTCCATGGTGCTCAAGCTGATGTTGTGGTTGCAAATCCTAATGGTCTTACGTGTGATGGCTGCGGGTTTATCAATACACCACGGGTAACACTAACAACCGGAACGCCGCGTTTAGGTAGGAATGGCGAATTGTTAGGACTGCGCGTTGAGGGCGGTTCAGTTCGTGTTGGTGCTCGAGGTGCAGACTTAAGCCAAACGGATATCTTTGATATTGTTTCTCGAAAGATCAGCATCGACGGTCCTGTTAAGGCGAAAAATCATCTAGGTCTAAGTGCAGGGCACAATGACTTTTTCTACGCTGACCGTAGTGTGAAGAAGCGTAAAGGTGGGTCAGCTAATCCAGAAATCGCGATCGATTCTACTTTGCTAGGTGGAATGTATGCTGGCCGGATTAATGTGATTTCCACCGATGCTGGTGCAGGTGTGCGGATGAAGGGAGACATGGCCGCTAACGCTGGCCAAATGCGACTGACCGCTGATGGTAAGCTTGTCTTTGGCCGGGCAACTTCCAAAGGCAAATTGACTGCAAACTCACAAAACTCAGGTATTCAGATTGATAAGGCTTTGTTCTCAGATGAGGCCATAGAGCTTTATGGTAAGGCTGCAATAACATTATCAAAAAAGGCCGTTATCGGCAGTCAGGGCGAAATTGCGATCAATGCCCGAAATTTAAAACTTGGCTCTAACGCCCAGATAGTCAATGGAGTTGATAATCAAGGGGAAAGTACTGGATCGGCTGATAAAATCAGCATCTTTGTATCTGACATTGCTCATGTTGGGAAAGGCTCAGTTACCTCTTCGGGTAGCCTATTACTTTCAGCTCGTGCAATCCTCTTTGATGCAGATAGCGACCGCAAATTTGACAGTTTAGCTGCTAAAGATGTGCTGACGCTTACAGCCCATGAAATTTCTGCAAAAGATGCAAAGATCTTTTCTGCTAAGCAGATAACACTCCAGAGTGATGAAAATCTGGTTGTTTCAGGCGGCAAGTTCCGCACCTCTGGTCGGATCGAACTGAAAGCGGGAGAGATTCAATCAAGTGCAACTTACAAAGGTGAAAAAACTTTCAAGGCGACTGCGGCTGGTAAATTTGAAAATACAGGGGATGTGCGAGCCAACGATGGTGTCACGGTCAAAACTGGTTCAGATTTTTCAAACAAAGGATTAATTGGAACCAGCGGCAGCTTGAATATTACGGCACAAGATGATTTTATCAATGATATTGGCGCTGAGTTGTTGGGATATGGCGTAGGTGTTGATGCCGGGTCAATTACCAACAATGCGCAAATAACGAGTTTTGACGAAGAGCTCAATCTTACATCACGGTCCTTTCTAAAAAATACTCAATTGCTCAGCACAAATTCTGACGCGGTATTGAATCTTGCCGGTGATCTGACCAACAGCGGGACGTTGCTTGCTGAACAGGCTCTGGTGATTGCAGGTCTTGGCTCTGATGCTGCCATTGACGCACTGAGGAATGAAGCTGGCGGTGAGATCAAAGCGTCTACCGTGACAGTACGGGTGTCATCCCTGGACAATGGCGGGTTGATTGGAGCCGTGAACGGAGCTTTGACACTCACCAACTCTGGTGATCTGATCAACTCTGGCCGTCTTGTTGCCAAGAATGATGCCACACTCAAGGTTGATGGCAAAGTGACCAACAGCGGCGACATTGCCAGTGAAGGTGCGCTGACGCTAACCAATACTTCCGGTGGCGCTACAGGTGCGTTCACCAACACAAAAGATGCCAAGCTTCGGGCGGCCAGTATTGAGGCTGCGGTTGCCTCTGTTGCCAATGATGGTCTGATCGGCTCTGCGGAAGGTTCTGTGAGCCTGAGCAGTCAGGCTGGCGTTGCAAACAGCGGCGAGCTGCTGGCCAAGGACGGCCTGAGCCTCACGCTTGCCGGTGATCTGACCAACAGCGGGACTTTGCTTGCTGAACAGGCTCTGGTGATTGCAGGTCTTGGCTCTGATGCTGCCATCGGCGCACTGAGGAATGAAGCTGGCGGTGAGATCAAAGCGTCTACCGTGACAGCACGGGTGTCCTCTCTGGAGAACCATGGCCTGATTGGCGCCGTGAACAGAACTTTAAAACTCACCAACTCTGGTGATCTGATCAACTCTGGCCGTCTTGTTGCCAAGAATGATGCCACACTCAAGGTTGATGGCAAAGTGACCAACAGCGGCGATATTGCCAGTGAAGGTGCGCTGACGCTGAGCAATACCTCTGGCGCTGCCACCGGTGCGTTCACCAATACAAAAGATGCCAAGCTTCGGGCGGCCAGTATTGAGGCTGCGGTTGCCTCTGTTGCCAATGATGGTCTGATCGGCTCTGCGGAAGGTTCTGTGAGCCTGAGCAGTCAGGCTGGCGTTGCAAACAGCGGCGAGCTGCTGGCCAAGGACGGCCTGAGCCTCACTCTTGCCGGTGATCTGACCAACAGCGGGACGTTGCTTGCTGAACAGGCTCTGGTGATTGCAGGTCTTGGCTCTGATGCTGCCATTGACGCACTGAGCAATGCAGCTGGCGGTGAGATCAAAGCGTCTACGGTGACAGCACGGGTGTCCTCTCTGGAGAACCATGGCCTGATTGGCGCCGTGAACGGAACTTTAAAACTCACCAACTCTGGTGATCTGATCAACTCTGGCCGTCTTGTTGCCAAGAATGATGCCACACTCAAGGTTGATGGCAAAGTGACCAACAGCGGCGATATTGCCAGTGAAGGTGCGCTGACGCTGAGCAATACCTCTGGCGGCGCCACCGGTGCGTTCACCAATACAAAAGGTGCCAAGCTTATCGGAGGAAGTTCTAATCTAAGGATAGGATCTCTCAAGAATGAAGGGCTTTTGGGCGCGCGTGCAGGTACACTATCTCTCCATTTAAAAACTGATTTTGAAAATAATGGCAAGCTAGCCTCAAAGGGGAGTATCTCACTTAAAACCGATGGTTCCGTAAAGAACTCCGGGAAGCTGCTAAGTGATCGAACCATAAGAATTCAAGGTGCGAGCAACGCGGAAGTGGCTCAGTTCCACAATCGGAGTGGCGGTGAAATCAAATCGCAGGGCTTTGAGAGTGCTTCATCAAGTTTCAGCAATGCCGGTACCATTCAGGTAGGATCCAGCGGTATCGCAATGCGCAGCGCTTCGAACTGGACAAATACTGCTGAGATTGAGACTTCCGGAGCGTTTGTTATTGCATCTGATGGCAATATTGCAAACCAGGGTGACGGTACACTCAAATCTGATGGGATTTTGACCCTAACAGGCTATACAGGCACAAACGCTAAGGCGGTTTCCAATGAAGCAGATGCCTTGGTCAGTGGTGTAGATGGAGTTGTACTCAATGCCGAGAACTTCACAAACCAGGGCCGGGTAGGTTCTCGGGATGGTGATGTCGAAATCGCATTGCAGGAGAACCTTGCAAACAGCGGGCTTATCTATGCCGGGCAAAACATTATCGCAAAAGTAGATGGTGAAGTCCGTAATACGGGCGGTGATATTCTCGCTGAAGAGAACATCCGTCTGATTGGACTTGATAAGGGTAGAGCCGGATCTCTAATCAACGAATTAGGTGGGGTAGTCGAAGCTGTAGCAGGTGATTTGACGATTAGTGCGGTCACAGTAAGCAACTTCAGCGCGGAGCCACAAATCACTAGTGAAGAATCTACTGAAACCCTACCTGTAGAGTCTTACTCCGCAGGGAAAAGGCATTCTGTTAAAAAACACACTACGATCACAAAAACAAAAGAAGTTGCAAGTTTTGCGGGAGATACATCGCGCTTGTTGTCAGGTGGTGAGCTATTAGTTTCAGCTAATACTGTGCAGAATAGTTATGGTCAGATTGCTTCAAATGGCTCCATTACAATCATTGCAGATGAATTGAGTAATGTTGCGCGTGATCTAGTTGAAGAGACGAAATCAGTTGTTATCGAAAAGCATAAGAAAAAAAGCTGTTCCTCGCGGTTATTTGGCGCATGCACTAGTTGGAAAACGCGGCGATGGGAGAATGAAGACGTTACGAACTCTTCTGAAACCTGGAGTGCAATTTACGGAACGATTGAAGCAGGTAATAATCTCACAATTGACGTCGATGGTTTCGTAAAAAATGAGGCAATCAGAGAACATGCCGAACAAGTTGGCCTGTCTTCTGGTAGCCGGAAAATTGCTGAGACCGCAAAGGGCCCGAATGATGCAGTAAAAGTTGAGGCTGTTGCAACTGGAGGACCTGCAAATTCCAAGGTCTCTAATGATGCTAGTGTATCAGGTACGAATGTTGATTTACGCGCAGGTACCAACCTTACGACTGCAACTGCGAATGTTGGCACAACGTCTAAAAATGTTACCGCAAAAGCAAATGTTAAAACATCAGCTGAAACAGGTAGCACCTCAGCGGATGTCGACACAGCATCAGAGACTGGCAGTACCTCAACAAATATCGACACTCAGGCAGAGGTCGAAATTGCAAAAGCAAATGTTAAAACATCAGCTGAAACAGGTAGCACCTCAGCGGATGTCGACACAGCTTCACAAACTGGTAGCGCTTCAGCTGATGTTGACACTCAGTCAGAGGTTGAGCCTACGGAAACCAATGTTGATATATCAGCAGAAACAGGTAGCACCTCAGCGCATGTTGAGACCAAAGTTGAGACTAAAAAGACCTCAGCTGTGGTCTCAACGCAGCCTGATAAAAAAATTGAGGCCAAAAACGATCAGAAAAAGATTGTTCCTGAAACAGACCTGCCAGAGATAGAAAAGCAAACTCCGCCTAAGAAGCAAATCGTAGATGGTGTCAAAAACCTGCAAAATCGCAAGCATCTGTTTGTTTCCAATAAAGACCCCGATGCACCTTATAAGATTGAAACGCGACCTGATTTCATTGATCCGGGTAAATACCTTGGTTCAGATTATTTTCTGAAAAAAGTTGGTCTTGATAAACCTGGACCGAAACAAAAGCGTCTGGGGGATGGTTTTGTTGAAACGAGGCTTATCCGGGATCAGATTTTTGAGCTAACTGGCAGGCGATACCTCAATGAAGAAACTGATGAACGCGCCCAGCTTGAGCGGCTTTACAACAATGCTGTAGACGCGAGTGAGCATTTGAACTTGACGGTCGGCACATCACTGTCGCCAGATATGGTTGCTAGTCTTACTGAAGATATCGTCTGGCTTGAGCACCAGTTGATTGATGGTGAAGAAGTCCTTGTCCCTCGTGTTTACTTGGCTTCTGCTCCTCAACCGACTTCTGGTGCTCGTCTTACAGGGAAGAACACCAGCATCACAGCAGGCACTCTCACGAATAGTGGTGATATTGTTGCTTTAGAAGATTTGGAAATCGAAGGGACGGACACAATTGCCAATATTGGTGGCCGGTTGTTGTCTGGAGAGACTCTTTCTATCAGTACAGACGATGATTTCACGAACCTGTCCGGCACTGTTCAGGGTGCAGATGTTACAATCATAGCGAAAAACGTCCTGAATGAAACGCTCATTACCAGAGATCTGAGCAGTCAGGGCTATGCTGATCGTCTTCAGGCCAAAGCCGAAATTTCTGCGCTTAACAATCTGGCGATTGACACATCTGGAGATATTACATCTCGTGGCGGATTACTCTCTGCCGGTGTTGATATGAACCTGACTGCAGGCGGTGATGTAGAACTTGTCGGGATCGGGTTGGAACGTAATCGTGAGTCTTATTTTAAGGGAGGGCATGACAATGTCTTCAGCCTGACTCATGAACTTGCTGAGGTTAACGCCGGTTCTAACCTGTCTATATCAGCAGACAATGACATTGAGTTTGAAGGTGTGAAACTGAGTTCTGGCGGTGATGCCACCTTGAGCGCGGGCAATGAAGTCACCATTGCAGCCGTCACAGACATTGTTGAGACTGATTTTAAACTGAAGATAAAGGGAAGCGGGATCTTTGGTGGTGGTCTCAACCAAAAAAACTATTCCTATGAAGAAACAATCATCGGTTCCAATTTGGATGTCGAAAATGACCTGAAGATCATATCTGGACAGGATACTAATATCATTGCCTCAACGCTGGCCGCAGGCGAAAATCTGTCGGTTGATGTTGGTGGGGCCTTGAATATTGAAGGGCAAAGTAGCGAGGCAACCTCGCAAAATTACGAAAAGTCAACTGGCTTCCTGTCCAAGAAAAGCCATACCCGCAATGTGTCGAGTGAGAACTACGCTGTTTCTACTCTTATTGCTGGCATAGACTTGACGCTCGATGCAGAGAAGGACCTTACGGTTAAGGCGTCATCTGTTGTCGGTGGTGGGGATGTAACTCTTTCTGGCGAGAATGTCTTTCTGGAAACCTCTGAAACTGAAAGCTCAGTCTTTGATCAGAAGAAAGAAAGCGGCTTCTTCGCAGATGGCGTCGATGGCGGGTTTGGTTTCACCGTTGGATACCGATCACAGAAAGATAAAGTCGACCAAAACGGAACCACACGCATTGTCTCCAATGTAAATGCAGGCGAAAACCTCACGATAACAGCTGACAATGACATCACCTCTGAAGCGGCCTTATTAACGGCAGAAGAAGACATCACGCTGGATGCCGGTAATGATGTTAAACTCACATCTGCTCGTGAAACGCAGAACTACGAAGAAAGCCATAAGCTAGATGAAATTGCGCTCACAGTTGCCATAAGAGAAAACGTGAGCAAAAATGTCGAGGCCCTCATCAACGCACCGCAGGATGCGACAAAAGGTAAGGGGAGTGGCTTTAATAAGGCCGTAACTGCAGCCTCAGCGGCCCTCAAAGCTGCGGAAGCTGCACAGGCCCTGGCGACTGGCCCACTCATTTCCAACGAAATCGGTATTGGAGTTAGTTCGAAAAAATCTCGCTTTACGAGCGAAACAGTCAGTGAGCGCGTCGGGCAGGTAAATGCTGGTCAGGATCTAATCATCAATGCTGGTCGGGACATTATTTCTGAGGGCACACAGATGTCTGCAGAAAGTGATGTAACGCTGGAAGCAGGCCGTGACATTATTCTTGAAGCAGCTGAAACCGAGACGTCTTCCAGCAATAAGTCATCTGAGCGATCTGCTGGCATCAAAGGGACAGTCGGAGTTGGTCTTAACGGAGTGTCTGTTGGTGTTTCTGCGAGTGTATCGGGTCAAAACGGTAAAGGCCATAACACTTCGAATACGAAGACAAATGCACTCGTGAGGGCTGGTGAGGATGTATCTATCACCTCTGGTGAGGATGCAATTTTGAAAGGCGCCCGCGTAGAAGGTGAAACGATCACCGCTGATATTGGTGGTGATCTCAACATCGAGAGCCTTCAGGATACGGCTTCCGGCAAAAACAAAACCCGTGGTGGTTCTGCGGGCCTCAGTATCAATTCAAATAGCGTCAGCGTAAATGGCAGTGTCAATCTGGCTGATGGCAGTTCTTCAAAAGCTTGGGTGCGTGAGCAGTCAGGGCTTTATGGAGAAGGCAAAGTCGATGTTCGGGTCGAAAACAACACTGACCTCAAAGGTGGTGTCATCAACTCAGACAGCGGTGATCTGAAGCTTGATACGGGCACACTCACGTTCTCTGATGTTGAGGATCACGACAAATCCAGCCAGACCAGCGTGAGCGTTTCCGCAAGCCTTTCCATGACCACTGAAGGCGATAATGCTCTTCAGGAAACCTTGGGTGATGTACAGGACGCAGGACAGGATGTGGTTGATAAGGTTGATCAACCAACTGAGGCAGAGCTGAAGCAACGTGAAGCTAAGGTCGAGCCAGGTCAGGTAACTCCTGGGGGATCCGTCGAAGGCTCTTACGGTAGCAAAGACAAAGAGCAAATCACCCGTGCCACAGTCGGCGAAGGTGAGATCATCATCCGCGATGAGGACAAGCAGCAGGAGCTGGAGGACAACGGTGAGACGGAGAACGTTGCCAATCTCAACCGTGACATAGATGCTGCTCAGGAAATCACCAAGGATGAAGAAGAGTATGTTGGTGTTTACATGAGCGATACGGCTGTGAGGGCAGCCATTGAAGCAGGTGCAAAAGTCGCTGAAGTTACAGAAATTATCATCGATAAGATGCTTGAAGATGACAAAATTCCAGAAGCAGACAAACCAGCTGTAGAGGAAATAAAAAAACATCTCGATGACCCGAAAGTAATTGCACAACTTCAAGCCTGTCAGGCATCAGGACAGACGGCGAGCTTCAGTATTTGGGATTTGATCATCCCAAAAGCACATGCGCTCGCTCCGGCCTTGTTTTGCGGAGGTGTCTTTGGAGGAGCTGGTATTAGCTTAAAGAGCGTTACACTTGTTCTTGCTCTCTTGACTGGAGGAAAAATTGCCTATGATGAAATCAAAGATGAGCAAGAAAAGACAGCAACTTCTACATCAGCTTTGGCATTAGCCTTTGTCGTCTTGAATAGGGATCGCGCGGCTGACGATGACATACATGAGGAAATAAAAGCAGAAGGTGGAAAGCTGATCACCATTGCTGGTGTTGGGAATGAGTTAATTCGTAATATTATTATTACGTACCCAACTGGTGAAGAAGTTCGCCTACGAGTGTTTGTCACTCCTGAAGATAAAGGCTTTGTCGTTGATCAGGGTTTCGTCAACGGTGAAAGAATGCCAGACACGATTCTCGAAGGAATGACCGCCGATCTTTCTGACAACGGATTTAACGTCCTATATAACACTGATGCGAATCACGATCCTGAACGGGTCGTTGTCAAAACAGATACGGCCGGAAATTCCGTAGTATGGATACAAGGTCGAGAAATGAGTTTTCATGCTTCAGGTCAAGCAACGGGACGTGGCATTTCAAATGATAGCATCGCAAAGGCATTAGATCAGCAACCATTCGAGTACATACAGAATGGTCGTATGCAAAATGGCTACTACGATGCAGCAACCAACACATTTGTTGGCGTTGGCGAACGTATTACTACCGTCATTAGACCGAGGAAACCTGAAAACTATTTGAACAACTTGAGGAACAGGCAATGAAATTGACTTATGATGATGCGGTTGATGCTGCGTATATCAAGTTTACGTCTAAGGATGACCAATCTCGATTTGGGTTCACTTATTGTTGTGATCCGAACGAGGTCGATGGACAGATACATCTTGATTTCGACGAAGATGGCCGATTGATCGGTGTCGAAGTTTTAAATGCAAGCAAAAAACTTCCAAGTTATTTGATTACTCCGGATGTATAAGTTCTGAACGAATATTCTTCGGAATTATCAATTTAACTTAAGTTTAGCCACCAAGGTTTCCCGATGCGTTTTTGGCAGTCAAGTAGTGTTGTTTGGTTTCTATTAAACGAAGGAGTTTTGATTGTTGTATAAACAATTAATCATCTCTACTAAGAAAACCACAGAGGCTCTAGTCTCGCTTGCGGAAGAAAAAAACGCAGTGAAATTTTCGGGATCTTTTACAAGTTTTTGCCTTGAAAATGATGGAGCAAAGTTTACAGACGCTGAAATAGAATCAGGATCATCCCAAGCCAAGCAATGTTGCTATGGTATACGAGAATTCATTCCGATTAAGAAAATCGGCGACTTGGATGTTGAAAGTTGGGACCCAGAACTGATTGCATTCGCAGAGGCTTCTGGCGGGAATTATTTCGTTTTTAAAAGAACGGATATGACTTCAGTGTTTTTCTGGGACCATGAGACAAATTTATTAGAATTGGTTTCAAAGAGTTTTGGAGAATTCTTGGATGGTATAACAAAGGCAGATTACAGTGACTTACCTGAGCCCGAAAATCTTAAAGTTTGGGTGAATCCAGTTTTTTTAAAAAAACAGAAAGACCTAGGTAACGCTTAAACTATCCTTAATCGTTTAAGAACCTCTTTTAGTAAAATGTGGGGGAGGTTGTTAATCGCCGCGAGGATAAACATTAGGAATTGTAAGAGTTTGAGCAAACGACCTCAAGCATACTATCCTGAGCAATACTCGGACATTTGGCCCGAACTTAGCAAAGATTTCGAGCTTATTCAATCTCATAGACTGTGCTCAGGTGCAGAAGGTTGGTTAGGGGCTGGTTATCTGGCTCTATGGACGAGGCAAGAAATGCAAGCTTTTCGAGAGCCTAACCTGGAAGCCTATCCTGAAAAATACTACTTCTTTGCATCTGATGGCGGAGGGACGCAGTTCGGTTTCATTGTCGAAAACGGAGATGTTGTGTTTGTCTCAGCGCCAGACATCGGAAGTGAAGACGATATTCGTCTATTAGGAGACTGGAATCAGTTCTTAAAATCGATTGAAACTAACGATTACATATGAGCAACTTCCAACTTTTGGTCTTCAGTCAGATGATACATATGCTAAAGCTCAAACGAGGCACTTCTCATGCTTAAGAGTTACGCGAGATAGCGCTTTTACTGTAACCGCAGATGGATTATCCAGTTTTGTTCTAACAGGGACTGTTGCAAAGACTGGCGTTTCTACAAATGAAGCAAAAGCTTATCGAGAAAAACAGCGCAAACTTCTTGAAGAAGGAAAGCTGAAGGAGGCCGTCCAGATGGATTTGGATGATATTAGAAACAAGTTTGGAGACAAGTATGACGACGCCATAAAAGAAATGCTTGACTACGTGGATTCTTTAGATCCAGAAGATTTTATTCCAAGAAAGTGAGTTATCTATGCAGCTCAAACCTTATCTTGCAATTGAAGATATACCAACTGGAAATCCTTACAAGGGCGAGGTTATTTTGAGCAATGAGAGCACATTCAAGGATGTTACTAATTCATTTCCCGGGCACACCGTGTTCCTTAAAAGTGGAATGACGGCTAGTTTTCCGACAAGTGAAATCTTAAACCAGCAAATACATGTTTTCTATGATGCCAATGGTCGATGTAAGGAGCCGAAATTTTTCGGGAGGAGAACGCAGGTAAATGCACACTTCTCTGGTCAGGAATCGACCTGCTGAACAACCCCCTTAAAGAACTTCATAACATCCTCAAAGGAATGGGGCTGAAAGTCACTATCTCTGATTATGGAATGGATGTAGAGGAGCTTGGAATATCCACTTACAGTGATGATTTTGAAAGTGATTTGGACATCAAAATAGACTCGATTTATTGCGATCTTGCACATAAAACTCCATGAGCTAAGTGATGTCATGGAGCGCTAAGAGTCTGTTCAAGAATAGTTATATCGAGCAAGTCTTCTGACCATCAGCTTAATCATTGCAGCGCTTATCAGTGCTTCACTGGTTCTGGCGTATCGTTCAATGTCCTTTGGGAAGTGGCGGTTTATGCCAAGCCATGCAAAGGTACGCTCTACGATCCAGCGTTTCGGTAAGACCTGAAACGCTTTTTGATTTCGTTTAACGATCTGAAGAGGCCGAGGGCTCGCCTTTTGCGCGATCTTGCCTTGATATCCACCATCTGCACAAATGACTTCGATAAATGGGAATTGTTGTTGACCTAACAAACTCATCTGTAAAGGCTGAGCAGTTAGGGAATGTATTAGCACGTGTTAATGGTGCAGGAGCCACCAAGATAACCGACATTATCATAATAGGGAATTGAAAACATGCCTCATTTTCTTGCACATGTGGCGAGCGGATCGACATTGGAGCTATTCCAAACCCCAATGAATGGCTTCTCATTTCAGATGTTGAATATGATCAATATTCGAATGCTATTGACACCGAAGGATTGTACGCACAGTTCAAACACCTTCTAAAATGTCCCAATTGCCACAACCTGTGGTTTTTCTTAGAAGGATTTGACAAAGCCCCTGTTTGCTACAAGTTGTGCGATCGTACCTAACCGCTTTGGTGTGGAGTTCGTCCCAGTTTCCTGACAGTTTGATTTGTAGAAGTTCAGACTTGATCTGACAGTAACCGTTTTGACGGTAGCGGTTTGTCAGATCAGATTTGATCTACGAATTTTTCAATTTGTTTCTTTTGAAGTCGGTATTGGGGCAATTTCAAAGAAATCGCGCTTTACGAGCGAAACAGTCAGTGAGCGCGTCGGGCAGGTAAATGCTGGTCAGGATCTAATCATCAAAGCTGGTCGGGACATTATCTCTGAAGGCACACAGATGTCTGCAGAAAGTGATGTAACGCTGGAAGCTGGCCGTGACATCACTCTTGAGGCAGCTGAAACCGAGACGTCTTCCAGCAATAAATCTTCTGAGCGATCTGCTGGCATCAAAGGGACAGTCGGAGTTGGGCTTAACGGAGTATCTGTTGGTGTTTCTGGGAGTGTTTCCGGGCAAAACAGCAAGGGCCATAACACTTCGAATACAAAGACAAATGCGCTTGTGAAAGCCGGAGAAGAGGTATCTATTGATCAGCCCCACTTGAGTGGTCCGGTTTGAAAGTTAGTGCATGACTGGCCTTTGGTCTACTGGAATGATTACTTCAGGAGCCGGTGGGCGGAAGTTCAGCGCACTATGGGGGCGTTTGGTATTGTAGTGTATCCTCCACCTTTCGATGATTATTTGGGCTTCACGCAACGAGTAA
>NZ_LMCF01000108.1 GCF_001623075.1 Pseudovibrio sp. Ad37 | reverse complement strand
GAGACCTTTTACTCGTTGCGTGAAGCCCAAATAATCATCGAAAGGTGGAGGATACACTACAATACCAAACGCCCCCATAGTGCGCTGAACTTCCGCCCACCGGCTCCTGAAGTAATCATTCCAGTAGACCAAAGGCCAGTCATGCACTAACTTTCAAACCGAACCACTCAAGTGGGGCTGATCACACTGACATGCTCATAAACAGGAGCGCTGCGCTAACGAACAAACGTTTTGACCCGAACCGGTCAGCTGCCCATCCCGATATGGGAATAAACACCGCTGATGTGAGCTGATAGAGCGATATGGTCATATGCAATGAAAGTGGATTAATTTTAAGATCATGAGCGATAGTGGGGATCGCAACCCCAAGCACTGTGGCATCCAACTGCACCAGCAAAAGCGTCATGCCAACGATCACTGTTGTCATGCGGAGGCGGTGCGGCATGCTCGGAGCTTTCCGGTCTGAAAACACTCAGGAGTGTCGGCGAAGACCTCTGAGTATCCCTGAAGGTGTTGTTCTGGAAAGTTGACCTTAAAGGAATTCGGTCTATCAACGCTCATTGACGATACTTGCAATTTAGTAAAATCAATGGGGGGATGAGTAAATATGCATTCCGGAGCCTAAATCTGATAAATGCCCCTTTTCAAATCGCAAAAGCCGTGGTAGTGACCCGCGTCAACTTCTCTATCTTTTCAGACAACTCTGCAGTCAAATCCACTTGAGCAGGGAGTGGGTCAGGGCGGTCTATATTCATCCGAAGGGAACTTGGCAATGCCTACATTTTACGAACCATCTTCAGGTCACGAAGCGCTGACTTTTGATGATGTTCTGCTCCTTCCAGGGCATTCTGAGATCATGCCAGCGCAGGTCGAACTGCACTCAAGAATCTCTCGCAATCTTCATTTGCATTTGCCTATCCTCTCTTCCGCAATGGACACAGTGACAGAAGCGCGCCTGGCGATTGCTATGGCACAGGCTGGTGGTCTCGGCATCATCCACAAGAACATGACACCAGAGCGTCAGGCTGAAGAAGTCCGTCAGGTGAAGAAATTCGAAAGCGGCATGGTCGTCAATCCATTGGTGATTGGCCCTGATGCAACTCTCAAAGACGCACTCAACCTGATGGAAGCGCACAAGATCTCCGGTGTGCCAGTGGTTGAAAACGGTGGTCGCGGCGGTACTGCCACAGGTCGTCTCGTTGGTATTCTGACCAACCGCGACGTACGTTTTGCCTCAAACCCAGAGCAGCTGGTCTGCGAACTGATGACCCGCGACAACCTGATCACAGTTCGCGATAACGTTCGTCAGGATGAAGCCAAGCGCCTGTTGCACCAACACCGTATCGAAAAGCTTCTGGTGGTTGATGAGAACCAGTACTGTGTTGGCCTTATCACTGTTAAGGATATGGAAAAGGCGCAGCTCAACCCGAATGCATCTAAGGATGCGCAGGGTCGCCTTCTGTCTGGTGCAGCAACCAGCGTGGGTGAAGATGGTATGCGCCGCGCTGAGGCTCTGATTGAGGCTGACGTGGACCTTCTGGTCGTAGATACCGCGCACGGCCATTCGCAGGCTGTAATTGATCAGGTAGCTGCAATCAAGAAACGCTTCCCGAGTGTAGAGCTGGTGGCTGGTAACGTAGCAACGCCAGCTGCAACGAAAGCGCTGATCGAAGCTGGTGCGGACGCCGTAAAGGTAGGCATCGGACCAGGCTCCATCTGTACAACACGCATTGTTGCTGGTGTTGGTGTTCCTCAGCTCACAGCGATCCTGGATTGTGCTGCTGAAGCTGCTAAAGCCGATGTCCCGATCATCGCGGATGGTGGCATCAAGTTCTCCGGCGATATGGCAAAAGCATTCGCAGCAGGTGCTGGCTCCTGCATGGTTGGCTCTCTGTTGGCTGGTACCGAAGAAAGCCCAGGCGAGGTTTACCTGCATCAGGGCCGTTCCTACAAAGCCTATCGTGGTATGGGCTCTGTCGGTGCAATGGCACGTGGTTCCGCAGATCGTTACTTCCAGGCAGAGGTCTCTGATAAGCTGAAGCTGGTTCCAGAAGGTATTGAAGGACAGGTGCCTTACAAAGGTCCTCTCTCTTCCGTTCTGCACCAGCTCGCAGGTGGTGTTCGTGCGTCCATGGGATATGTCGGTGCGCCGAACCTGCCAGAGTACAAAGACCGCGCAACCTTCGTCCGCATCTCCGGCGCCTCCCTTCGTGAAAGCCACGCCCACGACGTCACGATTACACGCGAAAGCCCAAATTATCCGGGTGCTGTTTGATGGGTTTAGGCTGAGCTGTTTCTTCTTTTAATTTCAATGGCTTGCGGTTGTTTCGAGCTATATCGAAATGCCGCAAGTTTTATTGGCTGTGTGACTAGCGTGTGATTTATTTTTCGTGTTCATATAGGGGGGGGGTGATTTAAGGCATCTCCATGGCAACCCGGTTCACCAACTCATATCTCAAAATTTTTAAGTATGAAGGCAAACGTATCCGGCTCTCCGACTCCGTAGAGGAGGGGCTGCTCGTCACAGTTGGCGCAAAGAAAAAACCTTTTCGGTTTACGTCAAAGTTGCAGGTCAGCGCCTGCATGAGACGCTGGGGTATTTCCCAGAGCTCAGTGTTGATGAAGCGCGTGAGAAAGCGCGCAAAATGAAGAAGGCTATGCGCGAAGGGTTAATGCATATCGAGACCCTGGATGAGCTTGCCCATATTTACTTCAAGCGCAGAGAGGGGGAGGCTCAGTCTTCTGATTGTAAGGTGGCACTGTTAGGTCGAATAAGCTGCTAATGGCCATTGAATAGTTTTCAATCGTCACAGAGGCCACCGAGAACGCTTTGGGGTGCGCCTGCCTCAACCCACGATAGAACCACCCGAAGGTCCGCTAATGGGATGGACCGCCTGCTCCCCTAAGGCGCAGGCTCTATAGTGATCCTGTTCTCATGAAACCGGAGCAGTCCCATGACCACAGAACTTCTTTCCGTCGGCATCGACATTGGCAAAGATACATTACACATCGTTGGGTTCAATGACGATGGTAGCTACGCTTTTCGGAAAAAGATCAGGCGTCTGTCCCTCGTGGCTACGTTCGAGAAGTTGCCGCGCTGTATTGTGGGCATGGAAGCGTGCATGAGTGCGCATTTTGTCAGCCGAACATTGCGCAAACTGGGGTTTGATCCGCGTATCATCGCCGCCAAATACACCAAGCCCTTCGTCAAAGGCCAGAAGAACGATTACAACGATGCTGAAGC
>NZ_LMCF01000107.1 GCF_001623075.1 Pseudovibrio sp. Ad37 | reverse complement strand
ACTTCTCCTTGAGCGCATGGGCGATTTGGTCTTGCATGGGTTTTATGAAGTAGGAGAGGACGGTGCGTTCGCCGGTTTGGATGAAGCCTTCGACGGGCATGCCCGGCACGAGGGTCTGGCCGTTCAGCTTTGGCATTTCGCTTTCCAGAATCTTCAGGCGTGCCAGATAGAACGGCTCGCCGGTGACCTCATCGCGGGTCAGGTCCGGGGAAACGTTGAGCACGGCTGCGCCCAGCTCAGGTGTGGTGCGCTGGTCGAAAGCAGCAAGGCGCACATAAGCGTCCTGTCCCACTTGCAGCTGATCCACATCGACCGGTTGAACACGACTTTCAATCACCAGATCACTGTCTTCCGGCACTACCAGCA
Source organism: Pseudovibrio sp. Ad37 (assembly GCF_001623075.1). Classification (GTDB taxonomy): domain Bacteria; phylum Pseudomonadota; class Alphaproteobacteria; order Rhizobiales; family Stappiaceae; genus Pseudovibrio. The sequence goes on along the minus strand of NZ_LMCF01000107.1, from coordinate 2,692 downwards.
TGAGTGTGTCACCCGGTGCGATTACGCCGCCAACGGTATGAACGTTGAGCTGATGCACATAACCGGATTGCGGGGCGCGGATGTCAATGCGCTTGAGGCGGTCCTGCGCTGCCACTTCCTGCTCTTCCAGCTCGGCAATCTGTGAGCGGATGTTTTGCAGATCAGACAGAACTTTTTCTAAAAACTCTTCGTCAAGCTGCAGGATCTGCACGCGCTTTTCGCTGATGGCTTCCTTGGTCTGAGCGACCTGAGAGATCAGCCCGCCACGATCACCAACCAGCTCGGCCCGTTCCCGCTTGATGGCGGTGACCTGAGAGGCGTTGATCAGGCGCTTTTCCAGAAGAGAAGCAAAGTCGGCGAGTTGCTGCGTGACAAGATCAATGCTTTCGGCCTTGGCATCGCGCTGCACCTGCAGGCCTTCAATCTGCTGCTCCAGCTGAGCAATCTGCTCGCCAAGCTGTTTCTTGCGGCCTTTGATGCCTTGCTGACGGGCAGCAAAGAGAGCTTGCTCACCATCCAGAGCAGTGGCAGCAATCTTGTCGGTCTTTGCCAGCTCAACCAGAACTTCCGGGAAGGTGACCTGAGCGTCATTGCGCCATTCGGCAGAAAGGCGGGCTTCCTGAGCCTGCATCTGGTGAAGACGCTTGCGGGTGATGGCCAGATTGGCTTTCACCACGGTCTCATCAAGGCGGAACAGCACATCACCGGCTTTGACCTCATCGCCATCTTTGACAAGGATTTCGCCAACAATGCCGCCTTCCTGATGCTGCACTTTCTTGGCCTGCCCATCGACAGCGATGGAGCCGGAGGTGATCACAGCGCTGTTGATCTTGGCAACGGAGGACCAGCCGCCAAGGCCGAGCACAAGAACGCCCACAAGGACGAGGCCCCAGCGCATGTGTTTCTTACGAGAGGTCTGAATGGTGGAAAGTGTTGTTTGCTCAGGCATGTGGCACCACGCTCAATGGTCCTGTTTTTGCAGCAGCTGGTGCTGGTTGTGCGCCGGGGGCTGGAACCGCACCGGGTGCTGGCACACCAGCAGGGGCGCTGATTTTTGGCAGGACTTCGTCTTTCGGGCCAAAGGCGGCCTGCTGGCCATCCTTCACAACAAGCAGCAGATCAACAGCTGAGATCGCGCTTGGACGGTGGGCAACGACAATGACAATGCTGCCGGTCTCACGCATCAATTTGATGGCGCGGGTTAACGCAGCTTCGCCCTCTGAATCCAGATTGGAGTTCGGCTCATCAAGCACGATCAGGAACGGGCTGTCATAAAGCGCACGGGCCAGACCCACACGCTGACGCTGTCCGGCAGAAAGCAAGGCCCCACCTTCGCCAACCTGCGTGTCATAACCATCAGTCAGACTGGTGACCAGCTCATGTACATGGGCGAGCTGGGCGGCTTCCAAAATCTTCTCGTCATCACGTTCTGCTGCAAAGCGGGAGATGTTTTCGGCAATGGTGCCGTCAAACAGTTCCACATCCTGTGGCAGGTAGCCAACTGCTGTGCCCAGACGGTCTTCCGACCATTGGCTCATCTCAGCGCCATCCAGACGAACGGCACCGCGCAGGATAGGCCAGACACCCACAAGCGCACGGACCAGACTGGTTTTACCGGACCCGGACGGGCCGATAACGCCCATGCCATCGCCTGCTTTGAGCTCAAAGTTGACGCCAGCCAGCGTGACAGCGCGTGCACCCGGAGGGGCTGTTGCGATCTGCTGTACATTGAGGCTTTTGCTTGGCAGCGGCAGCTCGGTTTCTGGCGGGGTCTCGTCCAGGCCTTCCAGCGATTTTTCCAGACGGGTGCGGGCCTGACGGGCGGCGATGAACACGCGCCACTGGCCAACAGCCTGCTCAACAGGAGACAGAGCACGAGAGGTGATGATGGAGGCTGCGATCATAACACCAGGAGAGACTTCCTGAAGGATCGCAAGCCATGCACCCACAGCCAGAACAGCAGAACCAAGCAGGAAGCGGAAGGCTTTGATGGCGGTGGCGAACAGCGAGGCGCGGTCGCCAGCTTTGGTCTGGGCATCATAAAAGCGGGCGTTGGCTTCATCCCACTTGTTGGTAAGCGTGGAGCTCATGCCAAGGGCGCGCACCACTTCTGCGTTGCGCCGTGCACCAGAGCGGGTGTTGCTGCGCTGTGCGTTTTGCGAGGCCAGCTCTTTGGAGGGATCGCGGCTCATGAACTCGTTGGCAAGCACAAGAGACAGAATGATGACCGCACCGGCCAGTGCCAGCATGCCAAGCCAGAAATGAAGCACGAACACCAGACCCAGATAGATCGGCATCCATGGAATATCAAAGAGCGCGGCTGGACCCTGACCACCCCAGAACTGGCGCATGGTCTCCAGATCGCGGATCGGGTCTACGTTTTTGCCGCTGTTGCCCATGCGCAGTGGCACGCGCAGGTTGGCAAGAAACGCGGTTCGCGACAGACGGGCATCAATTTCCTGAGAAATACGCGACAGGCCACGGGCACGGATGCCTTCCAGCAGGGCGAAGAACAGATAGAGGATACCGGCGAAGCTGGCGATGATCACCAGTGTTGGCACGCTGTGACTGGCGAGCACGCGATCATAGATCTGCAGCATGAACATCGGACCTGTCAGCATCAACAGGTTGATGACCAGACTCAAGACCCCAACGCCCGCATACCCGGACCGAGACGCCGCAAACGCCTCAG
>NZ_LMCF01000106.1 GCF_001623075.1 Pseudovibrio sp. Ad37 | reverse complement strand
CCTTGGTTGGCACAAAGCCAGCAGACGAACCTGCTAGATGAGAGCTGTTCGCCTGCTGGATTTGTGCCAACCAAGGTGGGTCAATTTTAAATGATGATGCCGGATCAATTTTGAACGCTCATTGACACGTTTTGTGGGACACTTTGCCGAGTTTCCAGCCACCAATCAGCGAGCAACTCAGCACAAACTGACTTAAAACTGAGTTGATCGCCAAACAGTTTGCTCAGTGCACCATGGCATCTTTCACACCAATTATTTTGGAAGGATGTCCTTATGAAGCTCAAGATTCTCCTGATTACCGGTGACTTTGGTGAGGACTATGAAGTCATTGTTCCGTTCATGCTGCTGAAAGCCATCGGTTATGAAGTGCATGTTGCCTGTCCCAAAAAACGGGAAGGCGAAACGGTCGCCTCGTCCATTCACGATATTAATAAGGACTATCAAACAGTCACTGAATGGGAAGGACACCGGATCAACATCAACGTATCTCTTGAGCATCTGAACCCAGCCGATTACATCGCCCTTGTACTTCCCGGAGGTCGCTCTTGCGAATACTTACGCACGTATCCGATTGTCCGTGATGTAACATCTCATTTCATCAAGGAAAACAAGCCGATCGCTTCCATTTGCCGAGGAGTGCAGATCCTGCTTGCCACGGGGCTTTTGAAGGGCAAAACCATGACGGGGAACTTTGTGTGCCAGACAGAGGTTCAGATGGCTGGCAACATCTATGAGAAGCTTGGGTACGAAGGCGTCGTGATCGACGGAAACATCGTCTACGGCGTGGAATGGCATGGCCTTTGGACGTGGATGCAAGCCTTCATGGAAAAGCTCGAAGTAACAATAGATATACCCCCTAAGGGTGGGCATGTGAAACCTGTTCCGGGAGAAGGGTATGCATTGAAGAACCTGAAGTAAGTTTGGTTAGAGCACCCAAAAGCAGATGCTCTAACCAAGGGCTCAGCTTTAGCTGGACTCGTCAGGCAACCGGATTGTCAGAGCCGGATTGCGAGGGAAGAAGTTCATCGGCTGAATATGGATGGTCTTCCATTCTGTTGACATGACTGGCCAATCTTCCAAACGTGGTACATGGTGGAAGCCAGCGGTGAACCACGTGACCACATCTTTGTTCATGAGTTCGCGGTCCTGCTTGACCCATTCCGCCAGACCATCAGACCCGTCAGACCCCATGGCAAGCGCGCCACCTGCATAACGCTCATTTGGATCATAAGCAGTATTCCAGACGCTATACTCGATGTAGCGGTTACGCACGAATGGAGCATCGTTTTCAAAGTCAAATGGGGCATAGGACACGCTACCGTGGTGGAGCATGTATGCTGGTTTGTGGCCAAGGTAGCCGTCCACATTTCCGTTCATCACCATAAAGGCTTTCGGCTTAATGGAGCTGAGGCGGAAGCGACCTTCCATCTCGCTTTTGACCGGTGTGTTCTTAACCGTCCAGAGTGAGCGGCGTGGCACATTGACCGGAGGTTCACCACCAACGATTTCCTGCACCATCATGGTGTTGTCCGGCCCATCTACGTCTAAGTCCAGACGGAAATTGAAGTAGTGGTCGTGGAATGGAGCGACCAGATGCGGTGCAATGAGCGAGCCATACTTCGTGTCTTCGGCAGCGGTTGGATCCTGCAAGGTTTTGGACGCAACGACCTTCACGGCATCCAGACCAGATGCGCCAACCTTCAGGTAAATCGTGCCATCCTGCTTGAAGCGATAGTCGATCAGGTAGTCGTAGTTGCCAACCTCAGAGGCGGTCCGAATGACCAGTTCTGTTTCTGGTCGACCTTCTGCAGGCACAAACTCCGTTTCTGACTGAGCGAAGACTTCAAAATGGCGCCATGCCGGATTTCCGATATCACGCTCGAAGATGCAAATCGCGTCAGGAATCTCCAGCGGCTGGCCCATATCATCATGTATCAATGCCGGGAGGAACGTTGCGTAATCTGGACAGTCCACATTCTTGCGCAGAGGTGTCAGGAACAGGCCAAACCCGTATTCGCCACTGTCCATGTAGGTCCGCCAATACCAGCCAGCGGAGGGGTCCATATACGGCACGAACACTTCAGACAGAGAGACTTGATAGAGCACTGAACGCCAGTTCGCACCATCATTGGCTTTGACCTGCGACAGCACAAGACCAGGACGCTTATCGACGCGATACCGCATCTTCCAAATGTCCCAGGTGATCTCACTGCCATCAATGGTAAAGTTTGGACCACCCTCCTGACGCAGGCGTGCCGGATTGGTTTTGGCTCTCAATGCTGTGCGTTTGGCAACTTCATCCTCATTATAGCCCCAGTCATCTTCTGGAAGAGGGACAGCGCCTTCATCAATAACTTCCAATACTACACGCTCAGAAAGCTCGACCACAGCCACCAGCCCCTCAACCGGCTTGGCATAGAAGTTGGAGCTTGTCGGGTTCACATAACAAGGCACCTTCATCAGGCGTTTGCCTTTTTCTGCATCAGTAAAGAAGTTACCGGCAGTCAACGGAAGACAATAAACGTCATCTGGCGTCAGGCCGCGCTTGGCGAGCCCGGCAACCATGCGTTCATCTCCCAGCGCGATCTCCATGGCCGACAAAAAGTCCGCCAGCATGATCATGGGCTGACCTTCAAGGTCTGATCTGCTTTCGACAGTACCTTTGGTGATGTTCACCACCGCTTGGTGAAACTTGCCGCCTTCCTGAAAATGTACCGTCGCTCTGCGATCAAGGCTCCCGTCTGTCGCATTGCTCATGACCGCTTTCTTGTGCGGCTCCAACAGCTCAATCAGCGGATAAAGGGTCTTATCACTGGCAGCATTGGCTTCAATCAGGGTTGCACGAACCGCATTGAGTTCGTCTCCTGTCAGGCCATCGAGTGGATGAGGGTCTGCAGCATACGCGGCAGACGTGAGCATTGAGGCGGCCACAAGCCCCCCCAGCATCTTTAAAGTCATTGGTTCCCTCCCATCGGAAGGGGAGATGAACCCACCTGTGTCTTCTCCCCCTAAATCCGTTCAATCAAAGCTTAGGCGAGCCCGGATCGCTGTGTCTGCGCATCCTGTGCAATTTACTAGGCATATCGGTTCACAGCTGGCTCGTTCTGCCGGATCTGCTCCGCAAAGGTCCGTGGAGACATGCCCACCTGTGCCCGAAATGCCCGATTAAAGGTCGACAGATCACGAAAGCCAAACTCAAACGCCAGCTGAGAGATTCTTAAGGCCTGCCGGGAGTGCAGACGACGCGATAACTCGCGTTTGAACCGACTAACACGCACCTTAGCGATCTGCTCGTTACAGCTCAATCCGTGCTCTCTGAAAAGACGATAAATGCTACTGCGCGACATGCTGGAAAGCTTTGAAAGCTCATCGATGTTGAAGCTCTCTTCCAGCGCATTGTCGTGAATAAGAGATAGCAGGAACTGCAGCTTGTCATATCCTTCCTGCAAAACGCTGGTGTCTTCTTCAAGAAAGGTCGCACTCACCACATCATTGAAAGCGCCTGAGAGCAAATGTTGTTTCTGACTTCCCGGCTGCGCTTCAAGCAGCAGATTTAGGTGGGCGTTGATCAGCTGGCCAGGTCCGGAAAACACGGATATCTTGCGACCACACGCATAAGTGGAGTTGAAATGCCGATGCAGTAAATGGCGGGGGATATGAATGGATATCTGATCAGACCCCAAGGTGCGGTTTGCCCGGAAAATAGAGGATTTGACGGAATCGATCAACGTCATGTCTCCGGGCTTGGAAAGCAGCGCGGTTTGTCCATTCTGTTCCAGCTCCGCTTCTCCCCGAAGCTGCAGAATCAGAAAATAATAGGCCTCGCCGTCCTTGCTGATATCAGCAGGTCCACGGGTGATCTCTCTTGCATTGTGAGTAACGCGGGCGCAATCAACATCGCCAAGCTGGAGTAAGGAGGCATTTCCCATAACACTTCCAGCTTCTGTGTTCGTGACGAAGTGACCGCAGATTTCGGTCAGCCGTGTGTTCCATTCATCCAGCTCAAATCGGCAGGATTGATTTGAAGGTATCTGAATACACACTGGCGCCTCCCCTAACCAAAGGGAATGCTAGAAAGAATCTAAACAGCAATCAAGCCAGATATATGCATTTTCCTATAAATCGCTTATTTCATGCTCAGACTAAGTCAATTTCAACTAAAAGCTCAACTAAGTGTGCTTTGGATATAAAATTGTAAAGTAACATCTTTATTAGAAAAAACGGCCAATAAACCACAGGAGTGAGTACGATATTCGAAATACATTCAAACGCTGATTATTTGCATTTACATAAAAATAATATTGCGCAAGCTACCCGTTACTCCCGGCCCAAAGTCCAGCTGTGGGCGAACTCCCGAAAGGATTTGAAGACGGGGCTCTGGTATTTCTCTGTGTTATAGACCAGCGAGAATTGCCTGATCATCTTGTGCTTCAAGGGAACGATCGATAGGCGACCATCTTGAACAGCAGCATTGACAGAACGACGAGAAAGCACCGTCAGACCGAGCCCAGCAATGACTGAGTTAACGATAGCCGTGGTGCTGTTAAGCTCGAACGCTTCTGTCCACTCTTCCAGGTTCGCGGCAACTTCCGTCAGAAAATACTCTCGTGTCCCAGATCCCGGTTCCCGCAAAACCCAGCTATTGCCTTCGAGCGCATTCAGATCAAGCGGTTCATCTGCAGTGGGACACTGAGATGGCGCGCAGACCACGACCATTTCGTCCGTCATCCACGGTTCAACCTTGAGACGTTTATCACTGACCTTTGCCTCAATGAACCCTAGATCCAACTCAAAATCCAGCAGCATTCTGCAGGTTTTGGTGGAATTGGAGAGGCTCATGGATTGGTGCAGATACCCCGTGTTTTCGCGAAAATCTCCAAGTAAGGTGGGCAAGAGATGGTTGCCAATTGTGTAGCTGGAGCCAATCCGCAAATTACCGTTGGTTGCATCATCTCCTTCAAAAAGTTGCGTGATCGCTTCAGATCTATCCAGCAGTTCATCCGCCAGAGGGAGTAAACGGCGGCCTTGCTCGTTTAAGATGAGTTGCTTGTTGGCACGATCAAACATCTTCCATCCCAGCTGACGTTCCAACTCAGCAAGAGCCATCGAAACGGCTGATTTAGTGAGAAACAGTTTTTCTGCCGCAGCCGTAATCGAGCCTTCCTGCGTAATAGAAACAAACACTTTAAGCTGACGAAACGTTACATTCATTTCTTTTCAAGGCCAATCTGTGGGACAGTATTGTATGAGGTTCAATTTTACTGAACCACCTATTCAATATATTCAGATTTTCAGGACATATCAAATCAGCTAGGAACTTGAGTTGCATACTTTGTCTTCTCACCCTCAGGTTATTGGCATTTCCGATGAATACTCTTCGAACCAAACTGGCTCACGTTCCGGCCCCTCTCGGTGGTCTCGCGCTAGGGATAGCAAGTCTCGGCTGGTCGATGGAAAATGCCGGCAATTTTGGAGGGGCGTTGCAACTCACAGGCGCATTGATTTCGAGCGTTTTGCTTGTGCTACTGCTTGGAAAAATCTTTTTTGCGCACACCGCAGTTTTTGAAGATCTGAGGCATCCAGTTGTGGGCAGTGTGCTCCCGACAACCGCAATGGCGCTAATGATCGTATCCTACGCAATCGCGCAATACAATTTCGCAATCGGGCAGATGCTTTGGCTATTGGGTATTGCCCTGCATCTCACGTTCTTATCTGTGTTCATTTATCATCGCGCAAAAGGCTTCAATCTACAGCACATGGTCCCGAGCTGGTTTGTGCCACCAGTTGGAATCATCGTGGCAGCTGTTGCTTTTCCCGGCGGTGTGTTTGAAGGCTTTGCGAACGCCTTGCTCTGGTTTGGTCTGGTCGCCTATGCGCTGATGTTACCAATGATGCTGTATCGTTTGATTTTTCACGCCGAAGTGCCCGATGCAGCGAAACCAACCATCGCGATCCTCGCTGCACCTGCCAGTCTTTCGCTTGCTGGTTATCTCACTCTGACGAGCAATCCATCTCCAATTATGGTCGCCGTGCTTGGCGGAATTGCTGTGGCTATGACGGCGCTGATTTATATCTCATTCCTGCGCTTGTTCCGCTTGCCGTTTTCTCCGGGCTTTTCCGCCTTCACATTTCCGCTCGTAATTGGCGCAACAGCGCTCTTTAAAACGGTAACATGGATGGAAAGTCTGGGTGCGAATGCCAGTCTTGTCGCGCAGATCAGAGCCTTGGCGCACATTGAACTTTATGTGGCAACAGCCGTCGTTCTCTATGTCAGCTTCAAATACCTGACATTCTTCGCACCGGCTCTCTTACCAGCGCGAGCAACGGGACAGCAGACCAACTAACTGGACTTGCTGAACATCTTGGTCTTGTCGAACAGGTTCTCCAGCGTGTTCATCCGCTCCTTGGTCACCTTCCATGTGGAGGTGGTCATGGCTTCAATCAAGGCTTCCAGAATAAACATGATGACAACGCTGCTGTCCCAGGCCGACGGTGCTTCAATACGAGCATTGAAAACATACTCTGCATTGACGGCAGCTGGTGACGTCCACTGATCGGTAAAAACGATCACAACAGCACCACGTTCCCGGGCAAGATCCACAAACCGCAGAATGTCGTGTTCATAACGGCGAATGTCAAACACAACCACCACATCACCCGGTTTCATATTCAGCAGATAGTGCGGCCACGTGTTGGAGTTGGAGGCGATGGCAATCACATCGTCACGGATCACCTGCAAATGGGTGAAAAAATAGTCCGACAAAGCACGTGTAATACGGCCACCAACAATGTGGACAGCGCGCTCACGATCAGTCAACAAACGCACTGCCTGATCGAAATCCTGCGTGTCGAGCTGCTGTAAGGTTTGTTTCAGATTGTCGATGACAGCGTCAGCAAACCTGTTCAGAATATGTGCATCGGGTGCATTTCTGGTCCAGCGCTCTTGTTTGGAAATCGGATTGGAAATTGTTTCTTCCACCTCCAATCGCAAAGCGGACTGTAACTCCGTAAACCCAGCAAAACCAATCTTTTGCGCCATTCTGACGACTGTTGGACCAGACACATTTGCAGACTTTGCAAGCTCGGAAACGCTGCCTAATCCGCTGACTGGATAATTTGTAAGCAAAGAGACGGCCAGCTGACGCTCCGCACGAGTTAACCCATTAAAATGTCCGCGTAATTTTTCTGCGACAGTCTGTTCATTTGGGTCTCTCACGTCTCTCACCTGCCTCATGTATGTATATTTGCCTAGTTTTTAGGCTTTGTGAAACGTCCCTTTCAGACTAATCTCCATGGAAACGTTTCTTTCAGAAACTCTTTTACGAATAAAAAGACTGAAAGTACAAGGAAAAACAAGATGCAATCGGGGGGACTGTTCTTGTCTGAAGTCAAAACTGACCAGATAGAATCTGTTGGCAACGACACTGTTGAAACAATCAATACAGGAGGAACGTCTCCAGTTGTGTTGATCTGCGAACATGCATCCAAGTTTATTCCTGCATACCTAAATGGCCTCGGTCTAAGTGAAGAAGCTGCAAGCAGCCATGCAGCTTGGGATCCAGGAGCTTTGGCGATTGCCAAACTTCTCTCCACCAAGCTGAACGCACCTTTGGTCGCTCAACGAATTTCGCGCCTCGTTTATGACTGTAACCGCCCACCGGAAGCACCCAGTGCCATACCGGAAAAAAGCGAGATCTACGAGGTGCCGGGCAATGTTTCGTTGAATGATGAACAGCGGCAAGACCGGGCCAACAAATTTTATCGCCCCTTCCAGTTTGAAGTAAAACAGGTGATCGACGCCAAATATACGGCGGGTCAACTCCCGGTGATGGTCACGATTCACTCGTTCACACCGGTTTATAACGGTAAGAAAAGAGCCGTTGAGGTGGGTGTGCTGCATGACAGCGATACCCGCTTTGCCGATGCACTGCTGGAAGCACTGTGCCCATCGGATCTCTACGACATCCAAAGAAACGAACCATATGGGCCGGAAGACGGGGTTACGCATACCCTCGTTGATCAGGCACAATCCCGCGGCCTGCTAAACGTTATGATTGAAGTTCGCAACGACTTAATCGCGGAGCGCGCAGACCAGAAGAAAATTGCAGACTTGTTAGGAGAGGCAATTCTGCAAGTCCTGCCACAGTTTAGCGCTGAAACAACTGTGAGCGGGCAGGGAGCAACAACAAAAGCAAGGGCAGCAGATTAATGCCAAGGGGAATAGTTGTTTTCGTCAGGTATGTGGACTGGATCAACAAATATGTTGGCCGCTTCGCCATGTACCTCATTTTCGTGATGCTGGGAGTGCTGTTGTACTCCTCAATCGCAAAGACCTTTTTCGCACCGCCACTCTGGACGCTGGAAACAGCCCAGTTCACCATGGCAGCCTACTACCTTCTGGGTGGCGCCTATTCCATGCAGACACAGTCTCACGTGCGTATGGACCTGTTTTACGGAAGCTGGTCTCCGCGGCGTAAAACCACCATGGATGTCATGACCATACTGCTTCTGATCTTGTACCTCATCTTCCTCCTTTACGGCGGTCTTTCCTCATTGGAATACGCAGTCAAATACGGTGAGGAAAGCTACTCGGCTTGGGCACCACCTATGGCGCCGATCAAAGCCATTATGTGTTTTGGAATATTCTTGATGCTGCTTCAGGCAATCGCGACGTTCTTTAAGGACTTGGCCGCCGCCCTTGGGAGGCCTGCGCCATGAGTTATGAACTGATCGCAATTTTGATGTTCTCCAGCATGATGCTGATGCTCCTGACGGGGCAACGTGTTTTTGCTGCTATTGGTTCCGTTGCTGTTATCGCCGCCCTTCTGCTGTGGGGTGATGGTGGCTCCGAAATCGCCTTCTCCGCCAGCATGAAGCTGATGAAGTGGTACCCGCTCCTCACGCTGCCACTGTTCATTTTCATGGGCTATATGCTCTCAGAATCAGGCATTGCCGAAGATCTTTATAAGATGTTCCATGTCTGGACAGGTGGCCTTCATGGTGGATTGGCCATCGGCACAGTCGGCCTCATGGTGATGATTTCAGCCATGAACGGTCTGTCTGTGGCCGGTATGGCCATCGGCGCAACAATCGCTCTGCCTGAACTGCTTCGTCGTGGCTATGACAAGGTTATGGTGACTGGCGTTATTCAGGCTGGTTCATCACTAGGCATTCTCGTACCGCCAAGTGTCGTTCTGGTTCTTTACGGCATGATTGCCCGTCAACCGGTCGGCAAACTCTGGCTCGCAGGTGCGATTCCAGGCTTGCTGCTGGCTGGGTTGTTCATTCTTTACATCGTGGTTCGTTGCCGCCTTCAGCCAGAACTGGGCCCAACCCTTTCTGAAGAAGAGCGCAAAGAGATCACGTGGTCAGAAAAAATCCGCCTTTTACAAGCCGGCGTGATTCCGTTGTTCATCTTCTTTGCCATGACTGGCCTGTTTCTGATGGGTGTGACCAGCCTCGTGGAAAGTTCCGCCGTTGGTGCAACAGCTGCAACACTGGCAGCTGCATTCAAGCGACGCCTCACATTCCGCTTACTGCACATCACAACTGAAAAGACGCTTCAGATCAGCTGTATGTTCATGTGGATCATCCTTGCAGCTCTTGCGTTTGGCGCTGTGTTTGACGGGTTGGGTGCTGTACGTGCGATTGAAGGCTTCTTCGTGGGTGACCTTGGTCTTGGTCCTTGGGAAATCCTTCTGCTGATGCAGCTCTCTTACATCGTCATGGGCATGTTCCTGGATGATACCGCGATGCTGGTTATTGTGGCTCCACTCTACGTGCCATTGGTCAAAGTGCTTGGGTTCGATCTGGTCTGGTACGGCGTGCTGTACACCATCACCTGTCAGATCGCCTACATGACACCGCCTTTTGGTTACAACCTGTTCCTGATGCGTGCCATGGCGCCGCCGGAGATCTCTCTGACAGACATCTACAAATCCATCATTCCATTCGTGGCAATCATGGTGTTTGGATTGGCTCTGGTCACGATCTTCCCGCAAATCGCGCTCTGGCTGCCCAACCTTTACTACGCGAGGTGACATGGCAAGGCATCATCAACGTACCCATTGAAGTAATTAGCGAATTCCGGATGGAGACAGATAAAAATCACACCCCTCGCTATAAAAAGTCCACCGGTTCTGAGGGATCCAGAAATTCATATTCCAAGGGGAATTGAGTATGACGAATAGACGTGATTTTCTTAAGAAAGCTGGTTTGACAACCGTCGCCGCTGCTGGTGCATCTACTCTTGCAGCTCCGGCTGTTCATGCAGCAGGTCGTCCTATCAAATGGCGCCTTCAGACATATGCTGGCGCAGCACTTGCTCAGCACGTGATCAAGCCATCCATTGACGCCTTCAACAAGGCAGCAAATGGCGAAATGGAAATCGAGCTATACTACGCCGACCAGCTGGTTCCAACTGGTGAACTGTTCCGTGCTATGCAGCGCGGCACCATTGATGCTGTGCAGTCTGATGATGACTCCATTGCAGCACCAGTAGATGTATCCGTTTTCGGTGGCTATTTCCCATTCGCTTCCCGTTACAGCCTTGATGTTCCAGCCCTGTTTAACCACTGGGGTCTGAAAGAGATCTGGGAAGAAGCTTACGACGAAGTCGAAGGCGTTAAGTGGCTTTCCGCTGGTGCATGGGATCCTTGTCATTTTGCGACAAAAGATCCGATCCGCAGCCTTGCGGACCTTAAAGGCAAGCGCGTCTTCACCTTCCCAACTGCTGGTAAATTCCTGACACGCTTTGGCGTTGTTCCGGTTACCCTGCCATGGGAAGACATTGAAGTTGCAATGCAGACTGGCGAACTGGACGGGATTGCGTGGTCCGGTATCACTGAGGATTACACTGTAGGCTGGGCTGACGTGACCAACTACTTCCTCACCAACAACATTTCCGGTGCTTGGGCTGGCTCTTACTTTGCCAACGAAGAGCGCTGGAATGAACTGCCAGATCACCTGAAGACCCTCTTCAACCTGTGCATGGATAGTTCTCACTACTACCGCCAGCACTGGTACTGGGCAGGCGAAGCAAAGCTGCGCACACAGGGCGAGAAGATGGAGCTGACCTCCATTCCTGATGAAGAGTGGGCAACTGTTGAAACAGAAGCTCTCAAGTTCTGGGATGAGATTGCAGCCAAGTCCGAGCGTAACGCCCGCGTTGTTAAAATCCTCAAGGAATACAACGCAGCGATGGCAAAAGCCGGTCGTCCTTACCGTTACGGCTAAGCTATTTTTCCAAGATTGGTCAGCCCGCTTTTTGGGCTGGCCACACCACACAGTAACGAAGCAGTGTCGGTGATGCCATGCAGGAGAGGCACGGGCATCCGCCGCTTTAACAGGGTCCTCGGGGAACAGGTATGTTGCGAGAAGAAACCAAAAAGACACGTAGAACCGGAAAGCTGACCCTCGACGAATTACGCGAGCTGGTCGACACCGGTGAGATAGACACCGTTATCGCAGCGCAAGTGGACATGCAGGGCCGCTTGATGGGCAAGCGTTTTCAGGGCGAGTTCTTCGTGAACAGCGCCTGGGAAGAGACCCACAGCTGTAATTATCTACTTGCAACCGATATGGAAATGGCCACTCCGGATGGCTACAAGGCCACAAGCTGGGAAGCGGGCTATGGCGACTACGTCATGAAGCCAGACCTTGCCACCTTGCGCGTTATTCCATGGCTGGAAGGCACCGCACTGGTACTGTGCGATGTGCTGGACCACCACACCCATAAAGAAGTTCCACATTCTCCGCGCGCCATTTTGAAAAGCCAGGTCGACCGCCTCGAAGGCATGGGCATGACCGCTAACATGGCAACTGAGCTGGAGTTCTTCCTGTTCAAAGAGAGTTTTGAAGAAGCCCACGCTAAGGGTTATCGCGATATTTCGCCTGTTTCTGCGTACAACGAGGACTATCACATCTTCCAGACCACCAAGGAAGAGAACGTGATGCGTGCCATCCGTAACGGCCTTAACGGCGCCGACATTCCGGTCGAGTGTTCCAAAGGTGAGGCCGACGCGGGTCAGGAAGAGATCAACGTTCGTTATTCCGATGCGTTGAACATGGCAGATCGCCATTCCATCATCAAAAACGGCTGTAAAGAGATCGCATGGCAGAACGGCCAGAGCATCAGCTTTATGGCCAAGTGGCACTATGATGCTTCCGGCAGCTCCTCCCACGTGCACCAGTCTCTCTGGGGTAAGGATGGCGAGTCTCTGTTTTACGATCCATCCGGCGACTATGGCATGTCTAAGATGATGCGCCATTACCTCGCTGGTTTGCTGAAGCATGCGAGTGCGATCACCTATTTCCTCGCGCCAAACATCAATTCTTACAAGCGCTTTGCCGCTGGCACCTTTGCGCCAACCAAGGCCATCTGGAGCATGGACAACCGCACTGCTGGCTACCGTGTATGCGGCGATGGCACCAAGGCTGTGCGTGTTGAATGCCGCGTTGGCGGCGCAGACCTGAACCCATATCTGGCAATGGCAGCTCTGCTTGCTGCTGGCATTGATGGCATCGAAAACGAACTTGAGCTGGAGCCGGAATTCAGAGGCGATGCATATGGAGGTGAGGGCGCTCGCGAAATTCCGACGACCTTGCGCGATGCTGTTACCGAAATGAAGTCTTCTGAAATGCTTCGTGCTGCATTTGGGGGCGATGTGATTGATCACTACGCACATGCCGCCAAGATCGAGCAGGATGAATATGACCGCCGTGTAACCGACTGGGAAGTTGCACGCGGGTTTGAACGGGCCTGATAAAACCAGCCCACGCTGTGAATGATGAGTTGACCATGACAAAAACACTAAAATGTATTTCGCCGGTTGATGGTTCTGTCTTTGCAGAACGTACGGTGGCAAGCCAGAAAGAAGCAGAAGCCGTCATTGCCAGTGCCAAGACTGCGCAGAAAGAGTGGGCTGCTCGTCCACTCGAAGAGCGCATCAAACTGGTGATGGCTGGCGTCGCAAAGATTGGTGAACAGAACGACGAAATCGTTCCTGAACTTGCTAAGATGATGGGCCGCCCGGTCCGTTATGGCGGTGAGTTTGGCGGCTTTAACGAACGTGCCTCTCACATGGCAAAGATCGCGGAGGATAGCCTTAAGCCGATCATTGCCGAAGAGAGCGACAACTTCGAGCGCCGCATCGAAAAGGAGCCGCACGGCGTCATCCTCGTGATCGCGCCTTGGAACTATCCATACATGACTGCGATCAACACCGTTGCCCCTGCTTTGATCGCAGGTAACGCGGTGATCCTGAAGCACGCGACCCAGACCCTTTTGGTTGGTGAGCGTATGGCCAGTGCCTTTGCAGAAGCAGGTGTTCCGGCAGAGGTATTCCAGAACCTCTTCCTGGATCATGACACCACATCGCACCTGATCGCAGGCCGCAATTTCGGCTTCGTCAATTTTACAGGTTCTGTTGGTGGTGGTCGTGCGATGGAAATCGCTGCAGCTGGCACCTTCACAGGTCTTGGACTTGAGCTGGGTGGCAAAGATCCGGGCTACGTGATGGATGATGCGGATGTTGAGGCTGCGGCTGAAACACTCATTGATGGCGCGATGTTCAACTCCGGCCAGTGTTGCTGTGGTATCGAGCGCATCTACGTGCATTCTTCCAAATACGATGCCTTTGTTAAGAAGGCTGTTGAGATCGTTTCCGGTTATAAGCTCGGCAACCCGCTGGATGAGAAAACCACCATCGGACCTATGGCGAACGTGCGATTTGCAGAGCTGGTACGTAAGCAAGTCGCAGACGCTGTTGAGCAAGGCGCAAAGCCTATGATCGACGCAAGCATTTTCCCGGAAGATGATGGTGGCGCTTACCTCGCACCTCAAATCCTCGTGGATGTAAACCACGATATGGAAGTTATGCGCGAAGAAAGCTTCGGCCCTGTGGTCGGCATCATGAAAGTGGAGAGCGACGAAGAAGCAGTCCGACTTATGAACGACAGCCACTACGGACTGACGGCGTCGCTGTGGACACAGGATCCAGCACGAGCAGCAAAGCTCGCCGCTCAGATCGAGACCGGTACCGTGTTCATGAACCGCGCGGATTATCTGGACCCCGCCCTATGCTGGACAGGCTGCAAAGACACGGGCCGCGGCGGTGCTCTGTCTGAGATCGGCTACCAGAACCTGACCCGTCCAAAATCGTATCATCTTAAAAAGGCATAAGAAAAATGACTCTGACAGCAAACTGGAGCTACCCGACCGCCATCCGCTTTGGTGCCGGGCGCATTAAGGAACTGGCCGATGCTTGTGCTGCTGCTGGTATAAAAAAGCCGCTGCTTGTCACTGACAAAGGCCTTGCAAATCTGTCTGTCACTGCCAGCACTTTGGATGTGATGGAAGAGGCTGGTCTTGGCCGTGCTATGTTCTTTGAGGTTGATCCAAACCCAACCGAGATCAATCTGGAAGCAGGTGTTGCAGCCTTCAACGCTGGTGGTCATGACGGTGTTATCGCGTTTGGCGGGGGCTCAGGCCTCGACCTTGGCAAGCTGATTGCGTTCATGGCAGGTCAAACCCGCCCAGTCTGGGACTTTGAAGACATTGGCGATTGGTGGACACGAGCTGATGCGGATGCGATTTATCCGAATATCGCGGTTCCAACGACTGCTGGCACCGGATCGGAAGTTGGCCGTGCAAGCGTTATCACCAATTCTGAAAGCCACGTGAAGAAGATCATCTTCCATCCGAAGATTCTTCCAAGCGTTGTGATCTGTGATCCTGAGCTGACTGTTGGTATGCCAACGATGATCACAGTTGGTACCGGCATTGATGCATTCGTGCACTGTCTTGAAGCTTACAGCTCTCCTCATTACCACCCGATGTCTCAGGGCATCGCGCTGGAAGGCATGCGCCTTGTTAAGGAGAACCTGCCGAAAGTCTTTGAAAATCCAAATGATATCGAAGCTCGCGGCCACATGATGAGTGCAGCAGCTATGGGTGCAGTGGCCTTCCAGAAGGGCCTTGGTGGTATTCACGCGCTGGCACATCCGGTAGGTGCGGTTTACAACACCCATCACGGTCTGACCAATGCTGTGATCATGCCAACTGTGCTGAAGTTCAACCGTGCAGCGATTGAAGAGCGCATTGAGAAACTAGCGGCTTACCTTGATATTCCCGGCGGTTTCGACGGCTTCTTCGATTTCGTTATGAAGATGCGCTCGGATATGGGCGTGCCAAATACCCTTGCCGAGCTTGGCGTGGGTACTGACAAGATTGACGTGCTTGCAGAAGAAGCAGTGAAGGATCCAAGTGCTGGCGGCAACCCGGTTGAGTTTACGCTGGAAGCTGCAAAAGCTTTACTCATTGAGGCTATTGGAGAGCAGGTATCGGCCTGATTTCTCATTAAACTACAAATAATTAGCCCCGCAGAGCTTCTGGCTTTGCGGGGCTTTTTCTTATCGCATCAACTGTGATTACTCCGGCAACTCACAGCAACTTATCAGGTAGTCATAGGCATCAGGGCTCAGCTCCGGCCCAAGAACTCGTTTCAGATCAGCGTTGTAATCACCAAGCCATTTGATTTCCGCGCGGGTCAGATCAACCATGTTGAGCATCTGCGGTTCAATAGGGATGTAAGAAAGGTTCTTGAAAGAAAGGAAACCATCGTCTTCCTCTACGATCTCGAAAAGGTTCTCAATCCGGATACCGTATTGATCTGCAACGTAATATCCCGGTTCAATGGACATCACCATACCAGCGACAAGGTCCACCGGATTGTACGGCTTGCCGATGCGTTGCGGTTGTTCATGAACAGAGAGGAAGTGCCCGATACCGTGGCCGGTACCGTGATCATAATCGAGCCCCAGATCCCAAAGCGGTCTGCGGGCAAACCCGTCGATGTGATGGCCTTGCGTTCCTTTTGGAAAACGCAGCGAGGCCAACGCTACAAAGCCTTTGAAAACAGCGGTGTAGGCGGCTTTAAACTCATCCGATGTTTCTGAGAACGCAAAGGTGCGCGTCGCGTCGGTGGTGCCATCCTGATACTGGCCGCCGGAATCCAGCAGATATGTGTGTTCAGGAAGGATCGCAGTATTTGAGGTATCCGTCGCTGCATAATGGCACATTGCGGCATTACCAGCGGCGGCAGAAATGCTTCTAAAGCTCGGATAAACAAAGTCTTTCTGGCGTTTGCGCTCTGTCAGAATGCGCTCTTCCGCTTCCAGTTCGTACACCGGATCGCCTGCCTTGGCTCTTTGCGGAACCTCCCGCTTCAACCACGCAGAAAACTCGGTCCACGCAATGCCGTCACGCACATGACAGTCGCGTAACCCTTTGAGTTCACTCCCGTTCTTCTTAGATTTAGTGAGCGTGATTGCACCCTGTTCCATGACTGGAACGCCACTAGCAGCCTGAACAGCAAGACGGGTTGCGACGGGGGAGAACATCGGGTCGATCAGAACCCGCGTTCCTTTTCCGGTCATTTTTTCCAATGAGCCGATGAAGTTCATAGGGTCTGCGGTCTCTACATTTTCAAGCTCATACTCATCTAAGCTATTGGAAAGCTTACGAGAATCTACGAACCAGCTGGCGGAGCCGTCATCTTTCAGGAGCAGGAAAGAGTGTGGGATGGGGTTGAACTCGACGTCATCACCGCGAACATTGAGAAGCCAGGCGATGTTGTCGGGCTGGGTTTCAACCAGCACCTTTGCACCTTTGTGCTTCAGTTGCGCTGCAATCTCAGCGCGTTTCTCCAAACTGGTTTTCCCAGCGTTTTCAAGGGAGTACGGTGTAATGGGTGAGAGTGGTTTGTCTGGTTGATCAGCCCAGACTGCATCGATGATGTTGCTAGGAGTAGCGATCAGTGTAGCGCCTGCTTCGTCTGCGCCACCAGCGAAGCGATCCCACCATGCGGAGGGGATAAGCATCGGATCGACGCCAATTTGCTGGCCTGCCTTCATATTGGCAGAAATCCAGTTTTCCAGTGGTTCATCAAAGATATGCTGGTAGGAGAAGAACTCACTGCTGCATTGGTTACGCACCTGAACCGTGTAGCGGCCATCAACAAACATAACCGCTTGATCTACCGTGACAATTGCCAGGCCAGCGGATCCTGTGAAGCCGGTTGCCCATGCCAAACGCTCATCATGCGGGGCGCAATATTCCCCCTGATGCTCGTCAAAACGCGGGATGATAACCGCATCCAGTCCGTTGCGCTTCAGCTCGTCTCGTATGAGGTTCAAGCGGTCTGTGGTTCTTTCAAATTTCTGATTTTCCAACATTTTTTGCTCGATCGTGTGATGGGGTTTTATGCTGATAAAAGAGCTTCGGCATGATGACAAGCCACATTACCGAGCTCGTCTAATGCCCTCAATCGGGGAGTTTCACTTTGGCATTGTGTTGATGCATGGGGACATCTTGCATGGAACGCGCAGCCCTTTGGCACGTTGAGCGGGCTGGGCAGTTCGCCAGAGATTGAAGGGCGAGTATGGCGTTTGTCTGGATCAAGAGAAGGGGCTGCTGCCAGAAGAGCCTTTGAGTAGGGGTGTTTTGGGGCGTTGAAGAGCTGTTCTGAATCGCCGATCTCAACAATTGTGCCCAAATAAATCACCGCGACTCTGTGGGAGACATGACGGACAAGTCTGAGGTCATGCGCTACAAACAGAATGGTCAGATCCAGTTTGTCCTGCAGTTCCAGCAGCAAGTTCACCACCTGTGCCTGTACCGAAACATCCAGCGCCGACACCAGTTCGTCCGCAACTAGCACCTCCGGCTCAACCGACAAAGCCCGTGCAATAGCAATGCGTTGGCGTTGCCCGCCAGAAAACTCATGGGGCAACTTATCCGCAGCATCTTGCGGCAGGCGCACCAGATCAAGCAGCTCGGCAATGCGGTCATTGATCTGTTCAAGAGGCCGCATATTATGAACACGCAGAGCTTCCGCGAGCACTTGCCGGACTGTCATGCGGGGATTGAGGGAGGAGTAAGGGTCCTGAAACATCATCTGGACCTTGCGGTTATACTCTCGCAATGCACCCGCATCTTTGGCCGCAACCTCTTGCCCGTCATAACGAATGGTGCCTTTGTCCACCTCATAAAGACGGGCAAGACAACGGGCTAAAGTGGACTTTCCGCAGCCGGATTCGCCAACAATGCCAAGGGTTTCACCCCTTTTTACCTCAAGGCTCACCCCATTGAGGGCTTTGACGATGCGTTTTTCTTTGCGTTGAATTGCGTCGAAGAGGGTTCTTTTGAGTGGAAAGTGTAAATGCAGGCCCTCAACTTCCAGAACAGGAGCTTCATAGGTCATGCCAGTACCTCCTCACGAATATCTGCTGTGAAATGGCAGGCAGATGAAATTCCATCTCCCAACTGGGAGAGTAGTGGTTTACTACCAAGGCACACATCCTCCGCTTTGTAGCAGCGCGGTGCAAAGGCGCATCCTTTCGGCAGGGCATCCAGCGCCGGTGGTGTACCGGGAACAGAGTAGAGTGGTGTGCGGGGTGGAATGTTCTCCGGTACCGACTTCAGCAGACCGAGCGTGTAAGGATGCTGAGGTCGTTTCAGCACATCGCGAACGGAACCGGTTTCTACCAGGCGACCAGCATACATCACCGCCACGCGATCACAGGTTTGCGCGACCACTCCCAGATCATGTGTCACCAGCACAATCGCTATATTGAGGTTTTTGGCCAGCGACAACAGCAGCTGCAGAATCTGATCCTGAATAGTCACGTCCAGTGCCGTGGTGGGTTCATCCGCCAGCAACAGCTCCGGGTTGGACGCCAGTGCGATGGCGATCATCACCCGTTGGCGCATGCCGCCGGAGAACTGGTGCGGGAAATCCTTGAGGCGGGACGAGGCGCTGGGAATACCAACAGTGTCCAGCAGCTCGATGGCGCGGGCCTTGCGGGCACGGCGATCCAAATCCGTGTGGGCTTTCAGGTTCTCCTCAATCTGTAAGCCCACGGTGAGCAGCGGGTTGAGCGAGGTCATCGGCTCCTGAAAGATCATGGAGATCTGACTGCCACGAACGCACTGCAATTGCTTGTCTGTGCGAGTGAGCAGGTCCTCTCCCTTCCAGTAAACATTGCCTTCTACTGTGCCATAGTCGCGGGCAAGGCCGATGATGGAGCGCAGACTGATGGATTTACCGGAGCCACTTTCGCCCACCAGACCAAGCACTTCGCCAGCGCGCACGTCAAAGGAGATGCCATCAACAGCGCGCAACGCGCGGCCTTTGCTGTGAAACGTGGTTGTGAGGTCTCGAACCTGTAGCAGGCTCTCGTTTTGGTTGGTCATTATGATGCCCCCCGTGGTCTGAGAACATCAGCAAGGCTGTCTCCAACAAGAGAGAAACCAAGCCCAGTCACAACAATCGCAATGCCCGGCATCAGGCTCATCCACCAGGCGGTGGTGATGAAGTTACGCCCTTCTGCGATCAGCACGCCCCATTCTGCCTGCGGTGGCTGTGCGCCAAGGCCGAGATAACCAAGAGAAGACCCAAGCAGGATGGCGAGCGCCATGTCGGTCATCCAATAGGTGATCAGCGGTGTTGTGGCGTTGGGCAACAAATGGCGGAAGATGATGCGAGTGGAGGAGTATCCCATCACCCGTCCGGCAGAGGCATAATCGCTGGTCATCTGCGTCATGATTTCTGCACGGGTGAGGCGGGCATAATAGACCCACTGCACCAGCGTCACCGCCACATACATGTTGGTCAGCCCCGGTCCTAAAACTGCAACAACTGCAATGACCAGCACCAGAAACGGGAAGGTGATGGTGACATCCACCAAGCGGCCAAAGAGCACATCTGCAATGCCGCCGTGATAAGCAACCAGCGAGCCAACCACAACGCCAATCACCATGGCAAAGAAGGTGGCAAAAAACGCGATTTGCATATCAACCTGATACGCCCAGATCACGCGGGAAAGCGTGTCGCGCCCCAGATTGTCCGTGCCAAACGGATGCGCCCAGCTTGGTGACTTCTGGATCGCATTGAAGTCAAAAGCGTTGGGATCATACGGTGCAAACGCCCATGGGAACACGGCCAGCAGGATGGAAGAGGACAGGATGAAGAAGCCCAGCAAGAACCCTGGGCGGAGCAGAGCTTTGACCCGTGGGTGGAGCTTTTTCTTCTGCGGCGTAGTGGCTTGAAGAGTATCGAGCTGGGTCATGACAGGCGTAACCTCGGATCAAGCCATGCCTGCACCATATCGGTGAACAGAAACACGAGAGAAACCATAACAGCGAAGGTGAGGGTGAGGCCCTGTATCAGCGGGTAGTCACGGGCAAAGATCGCT
Organism: Pseudovibrio sp. Ad37; assembly: GCF_001623075.1. GTDB lineage: Bacteria > Pseudomonadota > Alphaproteobacteria > Rhizobiales > Stappiaceae > Pseudovibrio. The sequence goes on along the minus strand of NZ_LMCF01000106.1, from coordinate 54,933 downwards.
TCCAGCATCAACCGGCCAAGACCGGGAACCGCGAACACCGTCTCCGTCACCAGCGTTCCGCTCATCAGATTGCCGATGGAAAGGCCGAGCAATGTAACGGTGGAAATGAGCGCATTGCGCAGGACATGGCGACCCAGAATAACGCTTCGGGATAACCCTTTGGAGCGGGCGAACTGAACATAGTCTGCATCCAGCACCTCAATCACGGCAGATCGCAAGTTCCGCATGATGATGGCAGAGGTGTAAAGAGCAACCGTCAGCGCGGGCAACATCAAGTGGTGCAGATGCTGCAAAAACGTTGTGCCGTAACCACCAACCGGAAACAATCGCAGGGACGCTGCAAGGAAGGTGAGCAGCAGCAGGCCGATGTAAAACACAGGGGTCGACAAGCCAACCTGAAAACCACTGCGAATGGCAATGTCGAGCCCACGGTTTTTGTTCAGCGCGGCGACAAAGGCCAATGGGCCTGCAATTAGAATGGAAAGACAAACGGCATAGAGGGTGAGGAACGCGGTGACTGGAATGCGTTCTATAATAACGTCCAGGACTGGCGCTTTGAGAAGAATGGATGTGCCCATATCTCCACTCAAAGTGTTCTTTACAAAATAGAAGAACTGCATGACCAGCGGTTCATTTAACCCGAGTTTTTGGCGGATGAGTTCCAGCTGAGCTTCGGTGGCTTTGGCATCGGCCATGGCGATGGCCGGATCCCCTGGCAGCATACGTACCAGCAGAAAGATAACGACCATCACAAGAAGAAAGGTCGGAATGATCTGCAGCAGCCGTGACACCAGATAGGAAAGTGACGACATTCCTGAGTCCTAATAGGGCGAGAGTATTGAGAGCCGAAGCGACAGAATTATGGGATTGACGCTTCGGCTTTCCGGATTGCATGGGGCAGGTGGTCTGGTCCTGCCGTTTTCTGATCAGACCACCTGCTCTGTTTACTTCACGCCCGGCTTGCCTGTTGATGCAGACCGGGCGCACTCAGTGGAGGAGTTATTTTGCAATCCACGCCGAGGAGAACTCGTTGTTCCCCAACGGTGTCTGGAGATAACCGTTCACGTTGGCAGACAGAGCAACAGCAAATGGCGTTTCATAGAGGAACAGAAGCGGGGCCGCATCTGCATAGATTTCCTGCATGCGCTTGTATTGCTCGCTGCGCTTTTCCGGATCGATCTCGGTATTGGAGGCTTCAAACAGGGAGTTGAATTCTGCGTTGTTCCAACCAGTGCCAACAGCTTTACGGGTTGGGTAATAGCCCAGCCAACCTGCCACCTGTGCCGGATCGTTCACATCATTCACCCAGCCGTAGGTGTGAATGTCAAACTCGCCGGAACGGTTCTTCGCGCCGCGGGTCGGGTTATCAACCTGCTCCACTTTCACATTGACGCCGATTGCACCCCACATTTGCTGGATGGCAGCAAACAGAGTTGCATCATCAGAAGAGCCTGCAAGTGTGGTCAGTGTGATTTCCGCACCTTCAAGACCTGATGCAGCTGCCAGTTCTTTCGCTTTGGCAACGTCATAAGGGTAAAGCGGGCCACCATCATGTGCCAGCTGGGTTGTCGATGCCATCAATGGGGATGTCATGGACTTGCCAGTGCCGTGCGTGATCAGCTGAACCAGCGCGTCTTTGTTGATGGCATAGTTCAGCGCCTGACGCGCCTCTTTGGTCGCCATTGGGTTTGGAGAGCCATCTGCCCGGGTTTCACGAGAGTTGATCGGGCTGTAGATGATACGGGTGGATGGATACAGCTCCATGTTGATTGCAGGATCTGCCTTCAGCTCTGCTACGCGAGAGAATGGCACAAATTCAGCACCGTTCACTTCACCTGCCTGCAACTTCAGAATACGTGTGGCATCATCCGGAATCACGACGAAGCTTACTTCATCCAGATACGGCAATGGCTTACCATCTTCGCCCTGACGCCAGTAATGCGGGTTGGCGGAGAAGGTCATGGTACTGCCGCGTGTGCGGTCCTTCAGCGTGAATGGACCGGAAACCGGCGTGCCCGAAGCGAAAAGAGCCGTTGCTTTTTCTTGATCATTGGCTCCTGGTGCCGCCTCAAACGCGGCCTTGGACACGATCGCAGTGTTGAAAGTTGCCAGAATGGAGATGATAGTCGGGTCAGGGTTTTTCATGGCGAGCGTAACGCCATTGTCGGTCGCTGTGATGCTCTCAACTGACCCAAGAAGGCCGGACCACGGACCGAAATCAGGGTTGGTAGCGCGCTCCAGCGAGAACTTTACATCTGCCGGTGTAATTGCAGAACCATCGGAAAACTTAATGCCGTCGCGCAGAGTGATGGAAATGGTTTTACCATCTGCGGAAACCTCATAACCGGACGCCAGACCCGGTACGATGGTCTTGCCATCTGCCTTGGTGCGAAGCAGAGTATCGTAGAGGTTTGTGACCATCCAGATATCTGGATTCCGATCTGCATAAACTGGATCAACCAGATTGGAATCATCATAGCGGGCGAAGGTGAGTGTGCCACCGCGTTCTACGGCCTGAGCCGAATTGATGGCGAGCATCGACACGCCTGCAAGCGCGGCAATCAACAAAGTCTTCATGATAGTCCCCTCAATTGATACACGCCTGGCCTGCTTATTATTTTATGATGCATGGCGGCGCGCAGGTGGTGGCTTCTCCCAATAATTCCATTAGCCACCGGTGATATATCAGTATTATCTCTGATATATCTCTGTTTGCAAGAGGCAAAACTCAGTAAAGAAGAATTTTCACGACAACAAAGCGAGACAGGGAGATAGTTTAGGAGTGAAATATTGCTAAAATTACAGTTTCACTGAGAGAAACTTGCGCACGTTATTCCTAGGAAACTTGGCGTGTTTCTAACAATCTCGGAGCCAAACAATTGATTTATTCTGGAATACGGCTTTCCAGACAAAGAAACGCGGCGCAGGAATATTTTTCCAACACCGCGTTAAAAATGAACACCATTCATTGAACTGAGGGATATTTTCCCTCACGCATCCTGTTTTGGTGCTGCCTTCTGAAAGGCCTCAATCTGCTCAGTTTGCTCGATAATGGCATTGATGAGGGAGAGGTGAGACCGGTCCACACCCCAGCGATCCGCATTGTAAACTTGCGGGACAAGGCAGATATCCGCCAGTGTCACCTGGTTCCCATGACAGAACCTGCCGCTCTGCCCATCTGCCAGCATCTGCTCAAAAGCATCAAGGCCCTTGGCGATGAACTCGCACATCCAGTCAACTTTGACCTGATCATCTCCGCCAGCCAGCTCTACAATGCGCTGAACCACACCCAGATTACAAACCGGGTGAATATCCATGGCGATGGCATGAGACAGTGCTCGCACACGGGCACGCTCGCGAGCTGAGGATGGCATCAGGGCAGGGGCTGGGTGCAACTCATCCAGATATTCGATGATGGCGAGTGACTGGATCAGCATATCGCCGTCCAAGTCCAGCGACGGCACAAAACCCTGTGGGTTGCGGCTCAGGTTTTCATCAGCCTTCTGCTCGCCTTTGAGCAGATTGACCGTAACCATATCGTAGGAGAGCCCTTTCAGGTTCAATGCGATGCGGACCCGGTAGCTCGCGGAAGAACGCCAGTAATCATATAATCTAATGTTGCTCATCGTATTGGCGCCCCCTCCCAGAGCTCAATTCATGATCTTACGCGTATCCTTGTCCGAAAATCGGTTCTGATCTTTCGGAGATACGCTTCAGGCCCCGTTGGCAGCCTCGGCACTCATTTCCCCAATAAGTCCCTCTGCATTTTTTTGAACCTTTTCCATCAATGTCAGAAGAACCGCCTGTTCTTCTGCGGAAAGGTTCTCAGTCAGTGCCGCTTCTACATCCCGCACCAGCGGAATGACATCGTTGAACACGGCAAGACCTCTTTCGGTCAGACGCAGGACGGATTTACGGCGGTCCTCTCCGTCAATATCGCGGCGCAGGAACTCCTTTTTGCGGAGAGCCTGCACAGCGCGGCTGACATTCACCTTGTCCATACTGGAGCGTTCAACAATCTCAGAGGCGGACAGCGCCTGATTGCGACCCAGAATTGCCATGGTGCGCCATTCAGAGACGCTGAGGCCGTACCGTTCCCGGTAAACACTTGAGACAGCAGTACTAACGGCAGTGCCAAAAACACGGACCTTGTAGGGAAAGAACGACCCAAGCTGGAAGTCTTCCTTGTCCATCGTGTTATTCGCAGTCACCATCATCACGTCTCGTTGGTTTAAAATGAAACTATTGCGCACTCATACTTGCACAATCATCCTGATAGTATCAACTGCAACTATATGTCAAGAGCATGATCAGCGCCTCTGATATATATCCAAAAGTAGAATAATCAGCTATTTTTAGCCATTTTGCAGCATTTTAGCCTGCTTTCTTACGCTTAGGGAATTTGTTTTGGCGGAAAATGTTATTGACAAAGTTACAAGTGAAACTATTCTGAGATTAGATAAATTACAGATTGCCTGAGTCTGGGAGGACCAGCAGGTGATCTTCAATTGCCAAGGATGTGTTATGACGAGTTGGATCGAGAGTGCGAACGCACCGCACTGCCATTTCCCAATCCAAAATCTTCCCTACGGCGTGTTTGCCAAAAACGGTGAAGAGCCACGGTGTTGTGTTGCGATCGGTGACATGGTTGTTGACATGGCTGTGCTGGAATCTGCCGGCCTTCTCAAAGCGGGCGCCGCCACTACAGTTTTCGATAAGCCAACTCTGAATGCCTTCATGGGCCTTGGCAAAACATCCTGGGACAGCGTTCGCAAGCAGCTGACATCGCTGTTTGCGAAAGGCGGCAATGAAGCCCTTTCCGGCAATGATATCCTGAAAGCAAAAGCGCTGGTGCCAATGAGTGCAGCGCAGATGTACCTGCCTTTCGCGGTTTCTGAATACACCGACTTTTACGCCGGCAAGCAGCATGCCATGAACATTGGCACTATTCTTCGCGGTGCTGAGAATGCACTACCACCAAACTGGTTGCATATCCCAATCGGATACAATGGCCGCGCCTCAACGGTCGTTGTATCCGGTACAGATATTAAGCGCCCTCTGGGTCAGACCAAAGCCCCAACCGCTCAGGTGCCATCCTTTAAGGCTTGTGCACGCCTCGATATCGAGCTGGAAATGGGTGCGGTTGTTGGTACGCCAAGCACTATGGGTCAGCCGATCACCGTGCAGGAAGCCGATGATATGATCTTCGGTTATGTGCTGCTCAACGACTGGTCCGCACGCGACATTCAAGGCTGGGAATATCAGCCGCTTGGTCCGTTTCAGGCGAAAGCATTTGCGACCTCCATCAGCCCGTGGGTTGTGACGAAGGCAGCACTGGAATCCTTCCGCACCAGCACACCAGAGCGTGAGAAAGAACTTCTGCCTTATCTCAATGAGCCGGGTCCGATGATCTACGACATTGAGCTGCAGGCCTACATGCAGCCAGAAGGCGCTGACAAAGCGACTTTGCTCTGCCACACCAATTACAACCGCATGTACTACTCTGCGGCACAGCAGCTGACCCACCACGCCATTGGCGGCTGTAAAATGAACACGGGCGACCTGCTCGGCTCCGGCACCATTTCCGGTGCGGACAAGGCTGAGTTTGGTTCCCTGATGGAACTCACATGGGGTGGCAAAGAGCCGATCACTCTGGACAGCGGTGAAAGCCGCACGTTCATCGAGGATGGTGACACCCTGACGCTGACAGGCTGGGCACAGGGCGATGGCTTCCGCATCGGCTTCGGCGAATGTACCGGCAAAATTCTGCCAGCTCCAGATTTCAAAGCATAATTTAGGATAGTGACGATGGCTAAAGCATTTGCATCCAGTGGCGACATGGAAGCCAAAAAGATCTCCTTCACCGAAGTTGGACGCGATCTGTATGCGTTCACCGCTGAAGGTGATCCAAACACCGGCGTTATCATTGGTGATGACAGCGTCATGGTGGTTGATGCGCAGGCAACCCCTGTCATGGCTCAGCTCGTGGTAGATAAAATCCGCGAAGTCACTGACAAGCCGATCAAATACGTAACCCTGTCTCACTACCACGCAGTGCGCGTGCTGGGTGCTTCCGGTTACGGCGCTTCAGAAATCATTGCCTCTGAAAAGTGTGAGGGCATGATCTATGAGCGCGGTCAGGAAGACTGGGACTCCGAGTTCGGTCGCTTCCCACGCCTGTTTGATGCAGCGGACTCCATTCCGGGTCTTACGTGGCCAACTATGACCTTCAAAGACCGGATGACCATCAACATGGGCAGCCGCAAGGTTGAGCTGATGCATCTGGGCCGTGCCCACACCGCTGGCGACATCGTTGCATGGGTTCCGGATGAAGGCGTGATGTTCACCGGTGACATTGTTGAGTACCACTCCGCTTGTTACTGCGGCGACGGTCACTTCAAAGATTGGGGCAACACGCTCGACGCAATCAAAGCCTACAATCCAGACGCAATTGCACCGGGTCGCGGTGATGCGCTTGTAGGCAAGGAAATGGTCAATAAAGCGATTGAGAACACCCGCGACTTTGTTGAAAGCACCTACAAGCCAGCAGCCCGCGTTGCCGTTCGTGGTGGCTCTTTGAAAGAAGCATGGGATGCTGTGCGCGCAGAATGCGATCCAAAATTCGCTGACTACGCAATCTACGAGCATTGTCTGCCGTTCAACGTCGCACGCGCTTTTGACGAAGCGCGCGGCATCGAAACACCACGTATCTGGACCGCTGAACGCGATCAGGAAATGTGGGCAGCATTGCAGGGCTAATATGAATGAGCTGAGGTGAGGGTGTCCTTTGTTGGCGGCTTGCAAGCTGCACAAAATCCTCCTCACCACCTTTCTCCAGTGAAGAGATAAAGGTCGCAACGCTCAAACCAAATCGAGGTGGAAGACCTAAAGAGAGATGACAGGAAACTACAGAATTTGGGTCACTCGCATCAGAGCGAATGCATCCAAGAAATAGAAAATACTGGCTCACGGCAACAGCTTGAGTTCTTGTCTCTCTCAGCATTTTGGCAGTGTTTATCCTGAACACCAATTTTGCTGGTCCCTTCCACCTTCAATACCGCAGGCGAAAGCCACCCCATATGCGTCAGGGCGCCGGATGGACCCCAAGTTCCAACCGGCTCTCCAAAGTTGATTGATGTTTTGCCGGATGCTGGCTGAGGCATCACACTTGCTGGGAGGCAGCGTATGACGAAAAAAAAGATTTTCGAAGTTCCGCTTTATCCATATGTCCGGTCGCCGGATCAGGATGCGGAAAAGGCAGTGCGCCATAAGGTTGTTGTGGTGGGAGCAGGCCCGATTGGTCTGGCCGCAGCAATTGAGCTGGCCATGCAGGACGTTGAAGTTGTTGTTGTAGATGACAACGACAAGGTGAGCTGGGGTTCCCGTGCGGTTTGCTATGCAAAGCGTCCGCTGGAAATCCTCGACCGCATTGGCTGTGGTGATCAGTTTGTCGACAAAGGCGTTCAGTGGAACGTGGGCAAGGTCTTCTTTGACGAGCGTCAGGTTTATCAGTTTGACCTGTTGCCAGAAGACGGCCACAAGCGTCCGGCTTTCATCAACCTGCAACAGTATTACTTTGAAGAGTATCTGGTTGACCGGGTCAAAGAGCTGCAAGCACAGGGCAAGCCTATCGAGATCCGGGGCAACAACAAGGTTGTCTCCGTTGATCAGGGCAATGACTTTGCAACTGTTGAGCTGGAAACACCAGATGGCAACTACTCCGTTGAAGCCGACTGGGTGATCGCGTGTGATGGCGCAGCCTCTCCAATCCGTGCCATGATGGGTATGGATTTTGTAGGCCGCATCTTTGAAGACAACTTCCTGATTGCTGACGTGGTTATGGAAGCGAACTTCCCGACGGAGCGCTGGTTCTGGTTCGATCCGCCATTCAACCGTGGTCAATCCGCTCTTCTTCATAAGCAGCCAGACAATGTGTGGCGCATCGACCTGCAGCTTGGCTGGGATGTCGACAAAGAAGAAGAGAAGAAGCCCGAAAATGTCATTCCACGCCTGAAAGCCATGCTGGGCGAGGATGTAAACTTCGAGCTTGAGTGGGTTTCCATCTACACCTTCCAATGCCGCCGTATGGAACAGTTCCGCAAAGGCCGTGTGATCTTTGCTGGTGACAGTGCCCATCAGGTGTCTCCATTTGGTGCCCGTGGTGCGAACTCCGGCTTGCAGGACACAGACAACCTGATCTGGAAGCTGAAGCTGGTGATGGACGGTACGGCTCCGATGAGCCTGCTGGACACCTATGATGAAGAGCGTGTGTTTGCTGCTGAAGAGAATATTTTGAACTCTTCCCGCTCCACTGACTTCATCACGCCGAAATCTGCGATCAGCCGTGTGTTCCGCAATGCTGTGCTGGACCTTTCCGAGGCTGCCGAGTTTGCCCGCCCACTGGTCAACTCCGGTCGTCTGTCCGTTCCGGCCACTTATGACGGGTCTTCTCTGAACAGTGATGATTGTGCTGGCATGCCAGTGCGCTCTCGTCCGGGCTCTCCGGCAGCAGATGCACCAACCGCGAATGGTTGGTTGCTGGACCAGCTGGGCAACAAATTTCAGTTGCTGGCAATCAACACAGATGTGCCGGACACTGTCGATGTTGGCGGCGTGACCATCTCTGCACTGCGTGTAAATGCGACCGATGAGATCAAGGATCGTTATCTGGGAGACAAGTCTTCCGCTGTTTATCTGATGCGCCCGGACCAGCACGTTGCTGCCCGTTGGGAAATCTATGACGGTGCCAACGTCGCACAGGCCCTGAACCGCGCTATCGGCATTTTTGAGCAGGAGGCCGCACAATGAGCCATCTGAATACAAAAGCAAACATCGCCAAACCGGACGAGTTTTATCACGATCTTCTGGTTCTGCATGAAGGACGATCTGAAGAGGAAAGCGAAGCGCTCAACGCCAAGCTGGTTCTCATTCTTGCCAACCACATCGGGGATGCAAGTGTTCTTCGTGAAGCAATGGACCTGGCTGCCAAAACACAGGCCAGAATACAGGGAGGAGGCGAGGCTTAGTCGCCTCGGTTAGAGTCTTATGAAAATTGAGCAAATTCACCACGTTGCCTACCGTTGTAAAGACGCAAAAGAGACCGTTGAGTGGTACACCAAAAACCTCAACATGGACTTCGTACTGGCCATTGCAGAGGACAAGGTTCCTTCCACACACGAGCCTGATCCGTACATGCATCTGTTCCTTGATGCAGGCAACGGCAACGTGCTGGCGTTCTTTGAACTGCCAACCAAGCCGGAAATGGGCCGTGACGAGAACACACCAATCTGGGTGCAGCACATTGCCTTCAAAGTGAAAGACCGTGAAACTCTGATTGAGTTTAAAGAGCATCTTGAAGGCAACGGCATTGATGTGCTGGGCGTGACAGATCACTCCATCTTCCATTCCATCTACTTCTTCGATCCAAACGGACACCGCGTCGAGCTGGCTTGTCCGGATCCAGCAGAAGAAGAAAAACTGAAGCGTCTCGACGCTGTGAAGTGGGACATGCTGGAAGAGTGGAGCCGCACCAAGAAAGCACCGCACCATGCTGACTGGCTGCACGCGAAAGAACTCGGCAAAGCCTAGGACTAGGACCGCCTGAAGAATGGGGACTGGGAGGTTCCCGTTCTTCATCCAACAAAATAATTTTATTGGTATCTTTAGGGAGGGAGCCATGGAATTCTTGAAGACGAAAGTTGCCCGCCGCACGCTGCTTGGCATGGCAACAGCTGCCATGTTGGCGCCAACTGCATTTGCAACCGCTGCTTACGCAGAAACCAAACTGGTTCTATCCAGCTGGCTGCCACCACGCCACCCGATTGTGGTCAACGCAATCAAGCCGTGGGCAAAGGAAGTTAAGAAGGTTACTGATGGCCGCGTTTCTGTGCGCGTTCTGGCAAAACCTGCTGGCGCTCCACCTGCGCACTTTGACATGGCTGCTGACGGCGTTGTCGACATCACATATGGTCTGCACTCCTTCACCAAAGACAACCGCTTCCAGCGCTCCCGTATCGGCCAGTTTTCCTTCCTCGGAGATGACGCTGTTTCCGGTTCCAAAGCATTTTGGGATGTTTACGCAAACGATCTGGATGCGCAAGCCGAGCACAAAGGCACCAAGGTTCTTGGTCTCTTCGTTCATGGCCCAGGCGTGTTCCACAACAACGTGCGCAAGCTGAACACACCAGCGGACATCGAAGGCCTGAAGGTCCGTGTGCCGGGCGGTTACATTGCTGATCTGGCAAGTGATCTTGGCGCGTCTCCGCTGTTCATGCCATCCGGTGAAGTGTACGAGACCCTGTCTCGCGGCATCATCGACGGTGTTACCTTCACCTATGAAGCTCTGACCGCATTCAAACTGCTGGACCACGTCAAATACTCCATGCGCGTTCCTGGCGGCATTTACAACACCACATGGTTCCTCGTGATGAACGAAGACAAGTGGAAGGGCATCTCCGCTGAAGATCAGGCCGCTATCATGGCAATTTCCGGTGATGCTTTTGCTGAGCGTGTTGGTAAAGCCTGGAACGGTGCTGACGAGAAGGCAATCGAGCGCATCAACAAAGCTGGCATCGAAATTTATGATGCATCTCCTGAAATGGTTGCGGCCATCAAGGAAAAAGCTGCTGGCTACGAGACCGAATGGGCAAAGGCTGTTGCAGAAGATGGCTTTGACGGCACTGCTGCTCTGACAAAGTTCCGCAAATCTACAGGCGTAGAAAAGTGATCGGGTCGAACAACTCTTCAGGGGGCGCATCGCGGGTGCGCTCCCTCGCCAACCTCATTGAGCTTGGCCTTGGAATATGTTGCGCGTTACTCCTCGCGGGTCTGACTGGCCTTACAGTCGTTGATGTGGTTGGCCGTTATTGGTTCAACGCACCTGTTCGCGGTGCTTTCGAAATCACCCAGCTGATGCTTGGCGCTCTGGTTTTTACAGCTTTGCCGCTAACAACCTCTCGTAAAGAACATGTTGAAGTGGACATGATCTACGGCATGGTTCCTCCAGTCATGCAATCTCTGATGAAGGGCATTGCCTGGTCTGTTTCCACTGTCACGCTCCTGATCCTCTCCTGGCGGCTGGCTGCACACGCAGAACGCCTCATGGAAGATGGAGCCGTCACCAATGCTTTAGACATCCCATTGGCACCCCTTGCCTGGATCGCTGCTGTCTGTGCGCTGCTGAGCGCCTGTTACACATTCGTATTCTTCAAAAAAGCATTCCGCAGAGGTTTTTAAAGTCATGTTCGAATCCCTTATCGGCTTTGCAGCTCTGCTCGTCCTCATTTTCCTGCGCGTGCCAATCGCCTTCGCTATGATCTTTATCGGAGCGGCTGGTTTTGCGTGGCTGCGCGGCTGGTCTGCCACATGGTCTGTTGTCAGCAGCGTGGGTTTTGAAACCAGCCTGTCTTATTCGCTCTCTGTTGTTCCGCTGTTCATCCTCATGGGCAACCTACTCACCATCTCTGGTGTCAGCCACGGCCTTTATGCTGCTGCAAACCGCCTTTTGGGCGGCGCGCGCGGAGGCCTTGCCATGGCATCAGTTGTGGCGTGTGGTGGTTTTTCGGCTGTTTGCGGATCATCTCTGGCAACTGCGGCAACCATGTCCAAAGTGGCAATGCCGTCCATGCGCAAGTACGGTTATGCAGACAGTCTGGCCTCTGGTTCAATTGCCGCTGGCGGCACGCTTGGCATCCTCATTCCGCCATCCGTGGTAATGATCATCTACGGCCTGTTGACAGAATCCGACATCGGTAAACTGTTTGTTGCTGGTGTTATTCCAGGCATTCTGGGGCTCCTGCTTTACATTGGAGCCATCTACGTCGCCACGTTGATCAACCCCTCTCTCGCTCCCAAGGCAGAAGGTGTTGAACCATTCACTCGCAAGGAAAAGCTCGGCGTCTTTGCTGTGCTCGGCCTGTTCGCTGTGATCATGGTTGGTATCTATGGCGGGTTCTTCACGCCGACTGAAGCTGCTGGTATCGGGGCAGGCACGTCCTTTCTGATCGCACTGCTCATGGGCGGTATGACCATTAAAAACCTCTACCACGCCATGCTGGAGAGCGCCCGCACCACAGCTATGATCTTCATGATCATCATTGGCGCAGAAGTGTTCTCCAACTTCGTGAACTTTGCAGGTTTGCCAGACACACTGGCGGAATGGGTGCTGGATCTTGAAGTCAACGCCTACATGGTAATCCTCGGCATCGTGCTCATTTACATCGTGCTGGGCTGTGTGCTGGAAAGCCTCTCCATGATCCTGTTGACCGTGCCGGTTTTCTATCCGCTCATTCTGGAACTGGACTTTGGCACCGAAGTGCTGAACGATCCAGAAGCCGTGCTCATTTGGTTTGCAGTGATTGTAGTGGTCGTCACAGAGATAAGTTTGATCTCGCCTCCTGTCGGGCTCAATGTTTTCGTGCTGCGTAACGTGCTGCAGGATGTGAAACTCTCCACGATCTTCAAGGGCGTATTCCCATTCTGGGTATCCGACCTTGTACGCCTCGCGCTGCTGATCGCCTTCCCGTGGTTCTCTTTGTGGCTCGTCGGAGCCATGTAACCACACCGGATCTGAGATCAACGAAAAAAGGGAGGGCACCAGCTCTCCCTTTTGGCATTTTAGGGCCGCGTACTCATCTCGCATCCTAACAAACGCACGAACCGGCAATTAACCCGCAAGGCCCATAGTAGCCGCAACAAAAATAAGGCTGAGGGTTTCATGGCTCCTAACATCGCCATTATCGGGGCTGGCCCAACCGGGCTCACTGCTGCGATTGAGCTCAAGCGTCGCGGCATCATTCCAACTATATTTGAAGCACGCAACTGTCTGGGTGGACAGTGGGCTTATGAGGTACTTACCGACGAGCCTGTTGATGTGCGCGACCCGCAAAGCCAGAGCGTCTATTCTGCTATGTACCCCAAGCTTTGGGCCAACCTGCCCAAACGTGCCATGCAAATCAGCGACTACAAACTGCCAGAGGATCTGCAGCTGTTTCCGGGCCGTGTTGATGTTTTGGATTACATCGACGCCACCGCCAGAGAAGCCGGCATCCAACCGCTCATCGAGTTCAACACGCCGGTCAAGCACATTGCCAAAGCTGGCGATGGTTGGCGTGTGAGCACTGAAGGCACAGAAAAGATCTTCACCCACGTGATTGTTGCAACCGGTAAGGACAGTTACCCCAACTTTCCAGAGATCGATGGATTGGATCGTTTTGAAGGACCTGTCACCCATTCCCAGTCGTACCGCCTGCCTAATCTTTATGACGGCAAACGTGTTGTCTTGATTGGAGCCTGTGTCTCTTCAGAGGATATCTCGCTGGATCTGAGTCCGCATGCTGAGCAGGTGTACATCTGCGGTACGTTCCCCCCAAATGGACACAAATGCTATGTCCGCGACGGACTTTACGGGCAGGGGCTCAATATCAGCCAGCATGCACGGCCAGAGCGTATTGAAGGTCGTAAGGTCTACCTGCAAAACGGGGAAGTCCTGCACGACGTGGATGATATCATCCTGTGTACGGGATATATCTACAATTTCCCCTTCCTGAAAGGTTCTCTGGATGACATAGAACTGAGCGGGTGCTCCATGGGGCCGCTGTATCTGAACATGTTTTACCCACCAGACCCGACCCTTATTTTCCTTGGTCTGCCGCGGTTCACCGTCCACTTCGCCAACATTCATCTGCAAAGCATTTACTGCGCAAAGATCTTAAATGGTGAGTTGGATCTACCACCTTCCGATGAGATCAAACGGGAAATCGCCAATGGTGGTTGTGTCCTGCAAAAGAATCCAGCCAATCTGGAAGAGTACCACAACAGCGTGTTCGAGAGCTTCACCAGACTGAGCGATATGACCGGAGAGCCTGACCTGGACTGGAGGACCTTTTTAAATACGCTCAACGATCATAAACGCCAGTACCAACAAAACTACCGTCTTCATCCCTTCACCTACGATCTGAAGGAATAGAGAAGATGAGATTGCTCTGACTTACTACGATCATTGCCATTCGCCTCTTGCCTTTATGCGATTCGTATACGATATGTATATCAATCATATAAAGGGCCGTTTCCATGGGCATTGTAAAAATCTCTGATGACCTGCATGAGGAAATCAGAAAAGCGAGCACGGTCATGTCTCGCTCCATCAACGCGCAAGCAGAGTTCTGGATCAAAATGGGCATGCTTGCAGAGTTGAACCCAACGCTGAGTTACACAGAACTGGTTCAACAACAGCTCAAAGCTTGCAAGGTCGCTCCCCCAGAGGTGATCGAGACATGAGTGCAATTATCATCAAAAACACCGATGAAGTCGCACTGATGCGCCAGTCGGGCAAACTTCTCGCTCAAGTCTTCAAAATGCTGGAAGACGTTGTGAAGCCCGGGGTTTCGACGCTTGAGATCAATGACCGGGTAGAAGATTATATCGTCAACGAGTTGCACGCCCGCCCAGCCAGCAAAGGCCAGTACGGCTATATGTTTGCGCTCAACTCTTCCATCAACGAAGTCGTTTGCCACGGCATCCCCGACAAAGCACGCAAGCTGACAGCCTCAGATATCATCAATGTAGACATTACATTGGAGAAGGATGGCTTCATCGCAGATTCCAGCACCACCTTTGTGATGCCGGGTGCCTCTCGCAAAACACAAAAATTGGTCAAGACCACTTACAAAGCCATGTGGGCCGGCATCAAAGAAGTGCACCCCGGTGCAAGACTGGGTGATGTAGGTGCTGCCATCCAGCAGGTTGCCGAAAGTTCAGGTTATTCCATTGTGCGTGACTATTGCGGCCACGGCATTGGGCGGGACATGCATGAAGGCCCATCCGTGATGCACTTCGGCAAACGTGGCACTGGTGTTGTGCTGAAAGAAGGCATGACCTTTACCATCGAGCCTATGGTCAACGCAGGCACAGAGCTCACCGTCACCAAAGAAGATGGCTGGACCGTCGAAACCCTCGACCGCAAACCCTCCGCCCAATGGGAACACACCGTACTGGTGACAAGCACCGGCTTTGAAGTGCTGACACTACGGGAAGGGGAAAGGGTACCGGGGTAGGAGAATGAGGCTTTATCTTCTCCCTTCTGGGCAATTTTCAAGTTAGATTCACACATCCCGGAAGCGTTATTCGCATGCGGGGTGTGTGAATGTGTCAGTGAGTTACCAGCCTATGCCAGTTCTGGTTCCGCTTTGGCGCGCTGAGTGGCATGCAATGTGCTGCGTTTGTATTGCTGCCAGTCCTCGGCATAATCACAATCCAGATACTCTTCAAAATAAGGGCCACCATAGGTGTAGTGAACGAGCGCGGCCTCTGGATTGTATGGATAATCTTCAACCAGATGGTTCCAGACAAGCGGCAAAGAGCCGATCAGGTTGTCATCTCCTAACCACTTAAATTGGTGCAGTTCGAGGCCTGACCGAGTGTTCACATACTCTGGTGTCAGCGCTTTACACCTAGCGTTATTGAACATCATTACACTCGACCAGTTCTTCTTTTCATATTTGGACTGGACGTTATTGAGGAACTTCGTGTCACTGACTGGCGTGTAATCGTGCTTGCAACACATCGCCGCATAGTCGTCATCGCGCATATTCCAAAGCTCTGCAATATCTTTTCGCACGATCATGTCGCAATCCATAAAGATCGACCAGCCTTCATAATTGGACAAATACGGCGCCAGAAAGCGACTGAATGAGAACTCGGTGGACTGAAGCGGATGTTTGTCGCGTTTGAAGATACTGCGCACGTTATTCAGAGCGATGGGTGTAATGGAAAGTGGAAGGGATGAGTTCTCGATAATGCTTTGAACAAGCACATGATAGGCAATCGTTTCATTGGAATCATAACCAATGAATATCCGAACACTCTCTGACATTTTAAGCACCACCACTTTGTTGAGAAAATAAATTTCACAAACTTGATGGTGCAATTTGAATGGAAAATGTCAGACTAATAAATCCGCGAGTTCTTGCTGTGTTTTAATGCGTTGTCATATTCCGTAGGTTATTGATATATTTTAATAATACTAAGATCATGCATAACTGCAAAGCAATCACTCATATTTCCATCTTTGCTCAATTCATTAGTTTAGTTAATTATTCGCAGTGCATTGCAAAGTTAGGTTGCTGTCACTGACGCATACCGTTCCAAATAAATATTCAATGCCGATATCGCTCTTCAGCCTCATAATACACATCAAAGCCGACAGCCTTTTGCAGGTCTTCAAAGGTCATGGCAGGGTCAGGGAAGATGCCTTGTTTCATCTTATCCAAGGCTTCCTGCTGCGCTTTGATCATGCCCATCAGGCCAGTGAACGGGTAGGTTGAGATGGCGAAACCAAGCTCCTGAAGCTCAGCTGGTTGAAGGAATGGTGTTAGTCCGCCCTCCAGCATGTTTGCCATTTTAGGACCTTCAACTTCATCACAGTAGCGTTTCATTTCTTCAACGGTCCGCGGCGCTTCCACAAAGGTCATGTCAGCACCAATTTCGCGGAAGTTTTTGGCGCGCTCTATGGCTTCATCCAGGCCATGCTCGGCGCGGGCATCTGTGCGGGCAAGCACCAGAATATCTGCACCTTCGTTCTTCGCATCTACAGCCGCACGAACGCGCATGAAGGCTTCCTCACGATCCACCACGTGTTTGCCTTTCGTGTGACCGCAGCGTTTGGGCGCCAACTGATCTTCAATCATCACACAGGCCATACCGGCATTGGCATAGCCCTTGACTGTGCGTTTGACGTTGAGAGCGTTTCCATAACCTGTATCACCATCCCCAATCACGGGAATGTCGGTCGCACCGGCAATGTTACAGGCCTGATCAACCATTTCAGCATAGGAGATAAGGCCCGCATCCGGTTGCCCGAGACGAGCCGCGGAAACACCAAACCCACTCATGAAGGCGAGGGGGAAACCGGCTTGCTCAATCAGGCGAGCGGAGAGGGCATCCCAGCAACAAGGCGTTACATTCAGTTTGCCGCTCTCGAACAGATCTTTAAGCACCTGAGCTTTTGACATTTTTATGGGCCCATCTTCTATGTGTTATAAGGGATATACAGGGCAAGCCCTTGCCAAAAGTAAAGCAGGGCGGCAGTTGCCAGCATCATGAGTGCAAACGGCCACGCACCTTTGGCGACCTCTGACAATTTCGCCCCGCCAACAGCTTGAATAATAAAGAGGTTCATTCCCACGGGTGGTGTAATCAGCGCAGTCTCGATGAGCACCACGAAAAAGATGCCAAACCAGATCGGATCAATGGACATTCCCACTAGCGCAGGAAACAGGACTGGCACCATGATCAGCAACATGCTGAGAGATTCCAGAAAGAAGCCAACGATCAGCAACACCAGACCAACGGCGAGTATAAACAGGCCCGGCTCAGAGATGTTGGTGGTGAGCAGTGTGGAGATATCCTGCGGCAACCGATAAAGAGTGATGGCGTAGGAGAAGACCTTTGCCCCCGCAATGATGAGGAACACCATGGTGGTGGTCTTCATGGATTTATGGTTGGCTTCCTTCATCTTCTCCCAGTTCATCCGTCCCATGACGAATGTGATGAGAAGCGCCATGACAAAGCCAATGCCAGCACTCTCCGAAGGTGTGGCGATGCCCATGTAGATGGACCCGATGATTGATCCAGCCAATAGCATTGTCGGCAGCGCCATGAAAGTCGCGCGCCTGCGTTCCGCCCAGCTCGCTTTCTCAATGCGCTCATACTTGCTGTTAAAGCGCGAATAGAGCATGCCGTAGATGATGAACACGCTGGCCAGGAACAAGCCGGGACCAATACCCGCCAGAAACAGTTTCGGGATCGAACTCTCAGTGACGATGCCATACAGGATCAATGGGATTGAAGGGGGAATGAGAATTCCCAATGTGCCACCAGCGGCCAACATACCCAGCACAAACGGGCGCTCGTAACCGCGAGAGGTCATCTCGGGGATCGCAACTGTTGCAATGGTGGCCGCGGTCGCCACAGAAGAGCCCGAAACGGCAGAAAACAAACCGCAAGACAGAATGGTCGCCACGCCAAGTCCGCCCGGCCAATGGCCAACCCAGCTTTGAACAGCCGCAAACAGATCCTTGCCCACACCACCTTTCAGCAGCACGTTTGACATGAGCAGAAACATAGGCACGGCCAGAAGTTCAAAACTGTCCATTGAGCCATAAAGGCGCTGGGGGACGGCATTCAGTGGCAGCGGAAAATACCAGAGCAAGAAGACACCCAGCGAACCTAGCGCAAACGCAACCGGCACACGGAGAATAAGAAGCAGCAGCAAGGCCGCGAGAATGAGAAACGCAGTCATGCTTAGCCCCTAGATCTCATGTTGCAAGGTATCGTCAGCTGGCACACCGTCGCGCCAGATTTTCACGGCCTCAGCAATGGACTGAAGGCCCAACAAGGCAAAGCCAACCCATACGGAGGCATGAGTGAACCACTTCGGCAAAGCCAGATAAGTATCTGTGGTGTGGCCACGCAATGTGGACTTGAGCCAGAGACCGTAACCATACCAAACCGCAGTGATGCAAAAGAGCAGGATCACCAGAATAGAGAAGGTCTCAACCACCTTACGCAGCACTGTATCAGGACGTCGGAAGGCAACATCAATGACGATCATCTCGCGGTGCTTCAGTGCAAAGGCTGCGGCAAGATAAGCCCCCCAGATCTGACCGATCCGAGAGATTTCATCCACCCATACAGTCGGGCTGTTGAAGACGTACCGGGAGACGACCTCATAACAGATGAAAAAACCAATTGCGAAAAACACCCAGGCAGCCAATTTGCCGGTGAATTCGGAAATATGATCGATGAGCTTAATCACGGCTGAACACCAA
Source organism: Pseudovibrio sp. Ad37 (assembly GCF_001623075.1). Lineage (GTDB taxonomy): Bacteria > Pseudomonadota > Alphaproteobacteria > Rhizobiales > Stappiaceae > Pseudovibrio. The sequence continues at coordinate 36,106 of NZ_LMCF01000106.1, read as the reverse complement.
ATGGACTTGCCGGAGAGCAGACACACACTGTTTGGAATGATCATTTTGTGCAGTCGGCTCCCTCAAAATAAAGGGGACCCAGAACAGGATGGGCAGGAAAGGAGCCCAATGGCTCCCTTTCCAAATCAAGTTGAAGATCTGAGCAGGTGAACCTACCAGTAGATCTTACATGCCTTTTGCAGCATCAATGGCTTGCTGACCAACAGGGCCAGCAGCTTCAACAAAGCGGTCCTGAACAGACGCAGTTGCTTCCACCCATTTGGCGCGTTCTTCATCGCTGAGGCGGATCACGTTGATCTTGTCCTTGACGCTTTCAACCAAAGCATCCTCACCAGAGTACACCTGATCACGCAGCTGTTTTTCGACCACGGCTGCCGCATCCAGAATGATTTGCTGGTTTTCAGCAGAAAGGCTCTCGAACAACTCGTTGTTGATCACTGCAACAAACTCAATCGCAAAGTCATAGGAGAGGGTCATGTTCTCCATCACTTCATAAAGTTTGCGGCTGGTTACGCCAGAGGTGCCAGTCATCCCCACATCAACTGCACCTTGCTGATAAGCGAGGAACTGTTTCGACCCGGACATCATAGTAGGTGCACCGCCGAGTGCTTCAACAGTCCAGCCCAAAACTTTGCCGTAGGTACGAACTTTTTCACCTTTGATGTCTTCAGGGGTTCTGATCGGATCACCGTTGTTGAGATAAATGTTACGGCCATAAGCCTGCCACCACAAAACGCGGGCGCCGGTTTCTTCCAGTACGGCTTTATCGAGAATCTCACGCATCGGCGAGCCGTTGGCAGCAGCTGCTCTCAGGTGGTCTTCATCACGGAAGAAGAACGGCAGGTTGACGATTTCAACGGCAGGAACGGAGCCTGCAAAACGGCCAAGAAACGCTGAACCTGCTTCAATCGCGCCAGAACCAACCGCTTCCGGAACTTCTTTGTCCTTAAACAGCTGCGCAGACGGGAACAGCTGAAGACTCAGCTCACCACCCGATTTTTCCTCAATAATTTCCTTGAAGGCATTCCAGTTCTGGCCAAGACTATGGCTTTCAGGCAGCTGTAAAGTAACGCGAATTGTTTCCGCAGCCATTGCGGTCGCGCATGACAAGGAAAGCGCGGCTGCGCCCAGCATTGAAATTAGTTTAACTCTCATTGGTGTCCCTCTCCCAAAACAAATCTTTTGAAATATGTGGTATATTAGAGAGTGTTTTTTGCGGAAGTACAGGCCGTTATTGCTGAGAAAATGTAATTATATTGTCCAGATCTCTCAATTCCAGCTGGCTAGAAAGGCATCTCTTGTCTGCGAGACCTTGCGGCGAACTCCCAGTGACCGTTACGTTCCTGTGACCTCTAACAGGGATCACATCTGACCAATTCCTCTGAAAATCACGTTTCGACTGCCGCAAAACATTTCGGCAAATTCAAACGAAAGGAGCCCGAGTTATAAACATGACGTGCACGGCACAGCTCGCACGACAGCGTTGCTCCCTGCATATTCAGCGGTCTTTGCCCTTGATTTTATGGAGATGAAGCCAGCCTGCGCACGTGCTTATCTAGCGTGTGTTTGCACTGCGCATTGTAACCACCGGAAAGAGTGTGGGCTAATCATGCAGGACTTTCGTCATGGCAAAAGGCGAGGGCATCAATCTGTACCAATCGGAAGCTACCTCATTCAGACATGAGTGAGCCGGCGGGAAGGGCGATTTCGTGGGTAAAGTTATGGTACTGGGCGGCGACGGTTTTTGTGGTTGGCCTACAAGCCTGTTGTTCTCCAGTCTTGGTCATGATGTTGTCATTGTCGATAATCTATCTCACCGCAAGATCGACATTGAGCTTGAGGTTTCCTCTCTCACTCCCATTGAGCCGATCAGCGAGCGTCTGGCAATCTGGGAGGAGTTGACGGGCAAAACCATTCGCTTCGCCAATATCACGCTTGGCACAGACTACGACCGCCTCCTGCACTTACTCAAGCACGAGAAGCCGGATGCAATCATTCACTTTGCAGAACAGCGGGCAGCGCCTTACTCCATGAAATCTTCGTGGCACCGACGCTATACGGTTTCAAACAATCTCAACGCGACTAACGATGTGCTCTCTGCAATTGTTGAAGCGGAACTGGATACGCACCTCGTTCATCTTGGCACCATGGGGGTTTATGGATACAGCACGGTGGGCTGCGAAATTCCCGAGGGATACTTGCGGGTTCATCTGGATGTGAACGGAGATATGCGCGAGCAGGAGATCCTTTATCCCACAAACCCCGGTTCCATCTACCACATGACCAAGTCGCAGGATCAGCTGTTCTTCCAGTTCTACGCCAAGAATTATGGATTGCGGATAACCGATCTGCATCAGGGTATCGTCTGGGGCACACAGACCGAGCAGACCTCACTGGACGAGCGGCTCATCAATCGTTTTGATTATGACGGCGACTACGGCACCGTACTCAACCGCTTCCTCATGCAAGGCGCAATTGGGTATCCGCTGACCGTGCACGGCACAGGCGGCCAGAAGCGGGCTTTCATCCATATTCAGGACACTGTGCGCTGCGTTCAGCTCGCCGTCGAAAATCCACCAGAGCGTGGAGATCGCGTGAAGATCCTCAACCAGATGACAGAGGTTCACCGGGTTCGTGATCTGGCCGAGATGCTCGCCAAAATGGCGAATGTTGAAATTGCTTATCTGGAAAATCCGCGCAAGGAAGCTGCAGAAAACGATCTGATGGTGGCCAATCATAAATTTTTGGAGATGGGACTGGAGCCAATCACGCTGAGTGATCGGTTGCTTGAGGAAGTGACTGATATTGCGAGAAAATACTCTGATCGCTGCGATACGACTAAAATCCCTTGCTTGTCCCTCTGGTAACGTTACGGGGATAGGCCGATGAAAATTGTCATTGTCTCCGATGCCTGGCACCCGCAGATCAACGGGGTGGTTCGTGTTTTAGAGATCACACGCCGCGAGTTATCCGCCCTGGGACATGAGGTTATCCTCATCACGCCCGACCAGTTTCACCAAATGCCACTGCCAACTTATCCGGATATCAAACTGGCATTGTTCCCCTATTACAAGCTTTCCTGCATGCTGCGCGAGCTGAAACCCGATGCATTGCATGTGGTGACCGAAGGGCCGTTAGGTTGGGCCGCTCGCAAATACTGCCGCCGCAATGCGCATCACTTCACCAGTTCATGGCTCTCCAAGTTCCCGGAGTATGCCTCCATGCGTACGGGACTGCCTAAGGCTTGGTTTTACAAGTGGTTGATTACCTTTCACAATCAAGCCACCCACACCATGGTCACTACACAGACCATGTTGGAAACGGCCAATCGTATCGGAATTAAGCGTGCGGTGCGTTGGCGGCGGGGAGTTGAGCTGAAGAAGTTCCGGCCTGTTCCTTCTGATCTGTTTGCAGACCTTCCCAAACCAATAATGCTCTATGTGGGGAGGATTGCACCCGAGAAGAATCTGGAGGCGTTTTTAGGCCTGAACGTGCCGGGAACAAAGATTCTGGTGGGGGATGGGCCGGATCTGGCATCCCTTACAAAGCGGTACCCAGATGCCGTCTTTACTGGGGCAAAAACCGGAGATGATCTGATCAAGGCTTATTGCGGGGCGGATGTGATGGTGTTTCCATCTAAAACCGATACATTCGGCCTCGTTAATCTGGAAGCGATGGCCTGTGGTATCCCCGTCGCAGCCTATCCGGTGACAGGCCCCAAAGACATCATTGGCGATGCGCCGGTTGGGGCAATGGATGAGGATCTCGCAGTTGCAATCCAACGTGCTTTACCAATGAAACCAGAGGATTGCATCGCCCATGCCAAGACATTCTCCTGGGAGCGGGCAACGCAGGACTTTCTGAATAACCTCGTCAGCTTCTCTGCAGAGCAATCTCAGAAAACCAAGGATATCCTCACATCATCCGCTCATACAGATCAAACATGATCCAGAGCGTGCCACCGACCATCAGGAAGATAAGAACGCCAGCAAAACATATGGCAAGTACGTTCTCAATCGGTGTTCTGCTATCTATGCCGAGGAAGTAGTGTAGGTGTACACCGACCTGAACAAGCGCGCATAAAGCGATGATACCGAAGGTCAGTTCAACCGGAAACGCCATGGTCCAGACAATGGCAAACGGAATGAGTGTGAGCGCCAACGCGAGGATAAACCCGGTGATCAGCCTCTTTGCACTGTGAGATTGCGGGTGCATCTTACTCTCCTAAATAAGCCAGCCGGGCATGTAGACGATTGAGAAAATGCCGATCCAAACGATGTCAAGGAAATGCCAGAACATACCGAGGCGGTGGAGGCGGGATTTGACAGGAGAGGTCAGCCCTTTGATGAGAATCTGGAAGATCATCACCATGATCCCGATCATCCCAAGGCTCACATGGGCGCCATGAGTTCCCACCAGCGTGAAGAACGCGGTGAGAAACCCGCTGGTTTGCGGTCCGGCACCGGATTCAATCATGCCAACAAATTCAATCACTTCCAGCGATATAAAACCTAAGCCAAGCACGATGGTGACAATCAACCAGAACACTGCCTGACTTTTATGCTCTCTGACGGAGGCGAGGGAGGCAAAGCCAAACGTTACGCTTGAAAACAACAGGAACATGGTTTCGGCAAAGACGTGTTTGATATCGAACACATCAATCGGCAGAGGCCCGGTCGCGGTGTTTTGGAACATCACAACGTAAGTTGCAAACAAAAGCGAGAAGATGATCGCGTCTGTCATCAGGTAGAGCCAGAAACCCAAGTCCCTGATATCTAACGTCTCTTCTGTCGGTCCGGGAGAACCGGTGGTTTTGGGGCTGTATGTGCTCATGACCAGAAATCCCCCGGTGTTGGTTTGTGCGCTTCCAAAGCTTTGATGCGGGCCTTTTCATGAGCCTCAATCTCGGCAGCGGGGATAATCTCGTAGGTGTGATCTTGCGAACTCCGAGTTATCAAACACGCCAGCACCCCAAGGAAGCCAAGTGCCACCAGCCACCAGATGTACCATGTGACAGCAAAGCCGATGAGGAACCCGAGGCCACCGAGGAAGACACCAATGCCTGTGTTTCGCGGCAAGTGAATGTCCTCGTAGTCTTGCGCAGGGGCATAAGCCACGCCGCGCTGCTTCATGTCCCAGAAGGCATCAATGTCCTGCACGTCCGGGACCTTGGCAAAGTTATACTCGGCAGGTGGTGAAGAGGTTTGCCATTCCAAAGTCCGGGCATTGTATGGGTCACCCGTGATGTCCTTGTTCTTCTCACGGTCGCGAATGCTCACATAAAGCTGCATTCCCTGACAGAAAATACCAATCAACACACTCAGTGCTCCAACCGCTGCAAGGATCAGAAACGGCTGCCACTCAGCCATTTCATAGCGTTCCATTCGGCGAGACATACCCATGAAACCAAGCGCATAGAGAGGCATGAAGGCGAGGTAGAAGCCGATAATCCAGAACCAGAAAGTACGAACACCCCACGCTCTGTCGAGCGTGAAGCCTGTTGCTTTGGGGAACCAGTATTGGAAGCCAGCAAAGTACCCAAAGACCGCGCCGGGGATCAGCACGTTGTGGAAGTGCGCCACAAGGAAGGTGGAGTTATGCATCAAAAAGTCTGCAGGTGGGATTGCCAGTAACACGCCGGAAACACCGCCGAGCACGAAGGTAATCAGAAAACCGATGGTGAATAACATGGCAGGGTGGAAGATGATTCGGCCCTTGTACATGGTGAACACCCAGTCAAAAATCTTCACACCCGTCGGCACAGCGATAATCATGGTCGCAATACCAAAAACAGCGTTCACATTGGGACTGGAACCCATGGTGAAGAAGTGATGCAGCCAAACGGTGAAGGATAGAATGGTAATTACCGCTGTTGCGTAAACCAGTGACCGATATCCAAAAAGCCTTTTTTGAGAGAAGGTTGCAGTCACTTCGGAGAAAACTCCGAATGCGGGTAGTATGAGGATATAAACTTCCGGGTGTCCCCAGATCCAAATCAGATTGGCGTAATTCATCATGTTACCGCCAGCGTCATTGGTGAAGAAGTGAAACCCAAGAATCCGGTCCAATCCGAGCATCGCAGCAACAACTGTCAGTGCCGGAAAAGCGAAAGACATGAGGAGGCTGGTGCATAAAGTGGTCCAGGTGAACAGGGGCATCTGCATCAGGCGCATTTTGGGCGCACGGCACTTTATGATCGTGACAACAAAATTAATCCCCGTCATGGTGCTGCCCACACCGCTGACCAGCAGCGCCCAGATCCAGTAATCAACGCCCACACCCGGACTATACTCAGCGCCGGAATACGGCGGGTAGCCGGTCCACCCAGCCGTCGAAAATTTGCCGATGACAAGGGAAACCATCACCAGCGCAGCACCGGATGCTGTCAGCCACAAACTGATGGAATTCATAAACGGGAAGGCCACATCACGGGCACCGAGCTGCTGAGGCACCACGATATTGATCAGGCCGGTCAGGAACGGCATGGCCATGAAGAAGATCATGATCGTGCCATGTGAACTGAACACCTGATCGAAGTGCTCCGGCGCAAGATAACCATCGTTATTCAACGCAATGGCTTGCTGTGAGCGCATCATCAGCGCATCCACAAAGCCGCGCACCAGCATCACTAAGGCAAGGGCGATATACATGATGCCGATGCGTTTGTGATCGAGGCTCGTCAGCCATTCATTCCAGAAATACCGCCACTTACCGAAATAAGTGACCAGCAGAAAGACAACCAGTCCGCCCAACACGGTTACGGATGCACCACTAAATGCGACGGCGCTGTAAAAGGGGAGGGAATCAAATCCTAATCTTCCTAACATGGTGTATCCCCCTCACAAGCTGGCTGGGTTGTCGCTGGTGGATGTCTGCGCAAGGTGGTCTCTGGCCGTCGGGCATACTTCTTCAAAATCTCCTCATATAGACCGAGTTTGACCCATGAGAAGTACTCCACATCGTGCCCAATGGTCGGCTGCGCCAATTGACCGTAGGTGACCGTGGAAAGTGGTTTGGGTTGAGATTTTGCGTTGGCAACCCACTCATCAAACTCTTCCTGCGTCATGGCAACCGCATCAAAAAACTGCATGGAAAACCCGTCACCGCTATACTGCGTGTTGCGACCACGAAAGCGTCCGGTCTCATTGGCCTGCAGATTCAGCTGACTGGTCATCCCCGCCATGGCATAGATTTGTCCCCCTAATGCGGGGATGAGAAAGGAGTTCATGACGGTGTCAGAGGTCAGTTGCAGGCTGATGGCCTTATCCACGGGGAAGGCAAGCTCATTGACCGAGGCAATGCCAAGCTCCGGATAGATGAAGAGCCACTTCCAATCCTGCGCCACCACTTGCACATTGATGGTGTTTTCCGGCGTCGCGATCTTTTTGTAGGGATCGAGCTTGTAGGAATACGTCCAGACCAGATAGCCAAGCGTGATGATGATGGCCGCGGGAATGGACCAGACAACCACCTCGATAATGCTGGATTTGTGCCAGTCCGGCTTGTATTCACCCGTCCCGCCTTTGGCCCGGTAGCGCCAAATAAACCAGAACACCATAAAATAAACGGGAATAACCACGATCAGCATAATGAAGAAAGCGGTGTAAAGCAGATCCCGTTCGAGTATGGCGATGGGGCCTTTGGGGTCGGCAACAGGAGAGGTCTGCAAGCCACATCCAACTAATACAAGCAGGAGGCCCAGCAGAGTTATTCCCGTTATGAAAGGTTTTGAAATGAAATGTTTCATCGTAATCCCGCGCAGGAGTGGGTGACCTAACGGGGATATTTCAAGGGGGTGAGGATTACAGAATATTTAAGGTCTCTGCCCGAGGGCCTGATACCCATGAGATTTCAGGAACCAATTCTTTGAGGGGAGCACAGAGATGGTTATCAATTACTCCCCCGTCTCTTTCAATTTATCCCCCCGCATTTGCAGGAGCTTTAAGGCCTTCCAGCATTTCTGCCATTTTCGCCTGCACCATGGTCAACGCCTTCAACGGGCGCAGCATGACCTTGAAATCGTCAATCAGGCCGTCCTCGTTCCAATGGATCATATCAACGCCGTTGATGTAGATGCCATCGACCTCTGTTTCGAACTCCAGCACAGCGTTGTCGCCACAATCCAGAATACGCACGTATTTGAAGGTGTTGTTGACGCCCAGCACTTGCGCTGCACCGTAAAGGTACATGACTGTCATCTGCTGTCCGCGTTGCGGCGTGTGCACCACGGGGCTGTAAAACACGCAGTCCTTGGCAATCAAAGCGGACAACTTCGCCAGATCTTTGCCCCCCTCCAGCATATCCAGCCACTTTTGCAACTTCTCAGAATATGGTGTCGACATCGTCTTATCCTCCCCGGTGTCTCTTTTTGTTCTCCTAAAACACAGGCAGGAGAGTCAGAGCCTTCCCAGTCAAACCCATATTGACGTAATGGTCAACCTAACCAGAGGAGACGGGAACAAGTGCACGCTTGTTTGAGGATTTATGAAGAGAAACGCAGATTTTTGCGTGGTTTCCTTAGGGCAGCATTAGCTAGCTAAGTGTTAGAAATATAACAGGAAGTTTTAGTTGCGTGGATTTTGAAAGGTTTATGCGTTTTTTGCGTTATCTGGCGTTTTTTTGTTTTTCACGTTCCAGAGCAGAAAATGAGCAAACACAGTTGTCACGCGATCGATATGTACCGCGGAGAAGCAGCAACACATGCCCGACTCCATCCTCTATAAGCCACCGGCTCCTACGCCTTGCAAGCCACTTCGTGGTCTGCGTCTGTTTCGCGTGTTCTGGGCGCGCAACGTTTTAACGCTGATCCCCGGAGAATTCTTCAACAGCCCGATGGAGAGGATCTATTTTACCCGGCGCCCCTGTTTCCTTGTGAACGCGCCTGATCTGGTCAATGAGGTTCTGGTCGAGAAACGCCTTTCCTTTCCCAAATCCGATGTGATGGTGGATACGCTCAAGCCAGTGATTGGTGAGAGCACCATCCTCGTCAGTGGTCCTAAATGGGAAGAGCAGCGGGAAATGATTGCCCCCGTGTTTTCCCATGTCAGCATTCGTGGTGCGTGCAAGCACGTTCAGAGTGCCTGCACGCAGTTTCTCTCTTTTCTGGATCAAATGTCACAGCTCGGTAAGACCATCAGCTTGCGCGATGAAATGAACCGATTGACAGCCGATATCATCTTCCGCACTATCTTTTCGCATCCGGTTGACAATGATCGGGCACGCATGGTGTTTTCGCTGTCTTCACGTTACCAATCCATCACGACAACATGGGCGCGCAAGATGATCTTGCGCGGAACGCCAGACGCCCCCAAAACTCCCATGCCAAAGGAAGCGGGGCTTCTTCGCAATGAGTTGCGTCTCTTGCTGCGTGAGCTGGTGGAGGAACATACCGCCAATCGATTTGGCCAGCACAATGATATGTGCCAGAGACTGCTTGATGTACGGCACCCCCAAACGGGCCAGCCCCTGAGCAAGGAGCAGCTGGTAGATCATATCGCAACTTTTTTCCTTGCCGGACACGAGACCACATCGGCAATCCTCAACTGGGCATTTTTCATTCTTTCCCAGCGGCCTGATTATTCGGAGCGCATCAGAAGAGAGACCGACAATGTCACCAATGGCGAGAACATCGAATACCGGCATATCTCCAAACTGACGTTCACACGGGATGTCTTCCGCGAGACCATGCGATTGTATCCACCAATCGCGTTCATGACCCGTATGGCAGAAGAGGACAGCACCATAGGCGGTCACAAAATTCCGCGCGGGGCTCTTATCATTATATCACCGTGGATCGTGCATCGGCACAGATCCTATTGGAACAATCCGGACCACTTTGATCCGGACCGGTTTGAACGCGCTGACGACCCCATGACCAGCGCTTTCATACCATTTGGTGTTGGCCCGCGCGTGTGTGCAGGCGCCAGTTTTGCAACGGTACAAGCAATCGTCTTGCTAGCCCGCCTGACACGCTTTTACAGTTTTAAAGTTATGAAGCCTGACGAGGTCTTTCCGGAGTCCGGTATCGCCTTGCGGGCGCGTTCAGAACTCAGATGTAAACTCATCAAACGCCATCATATGGCTCAATAGCAGGTCAAAACCTGCGAATAGCCCGAATCTATCGGGTGGCATCGCTGCCAATTATATGCATCATTCCGTTAGGGTAAGAACTGGGAGGTTGGTATGCGCTGGATTGCTGGGTTGGTTGTTGTCATCATCGGAGCTGCTGCGGGCTACTATTGGTACTCTCTGCCACCGACCTATCCCGGCAAATACATCGTCACCGCAGACCACGTATTGACCATGGACCCGGAACTGCCGCAGGTGCAGGCCGTGCTGGTTCATGACAACGAGATCATGGCCGTTGGTGATGTGCGGGTGTTGGAGGACCTTGCCGATGTTGAGATCATACGCCTCAAAGGCACATTGATCCCGGGCTTGATTGAACCCCATACCCACCCGATTGCAGCAGCGCTGCTGGGCTCAGCTACGGACATCAGCGCTTTTAAATACGACAGCCGCATGCAGATCATGCAGGCCTTGCAGGACTCTGCCGATGATTTCAGCGTAACCCCGTGGGTGCTCGCCTACGGTTGGGATCCGATTGCGATAAGAGACCTGTCTCCGCCGACACTCGCAGAGCTGGACGCCATCTCTCCTGATAAACCTATGCTCATTCTGACCCAGATGATGCACGAGGCCTACGCCAATACAGCTGCGCTGAAAGAAGCCGGTGTTGACCCACGCCGCGGACCAATGCTGAGAGAGCTGGAAGAGATTAACCATGTTGTCTCTGCCATTCCCGCCCCTTCGGATGAGGCGGTCGAGTTGCTGGTGCGCAAGACCTACACAGACTATGCTAAGGCCGGTTACACCACCATTGGCGTGACGGGAGCTGTGGGCCGCCATCCCAATCCTGTCGGTTTGTTGCAGCGTATTGGGCTGGAAGATAATCCACCAGTGCGAACCTATCTTTATCTGACAGAGGATCAGCTTCCCAACTGGCGCTTTGGCGGGGATGACCGGTTCACCATCTTGGGTGCCAAGTTCTGGCTGGATGGGTCTCCGTTTACGGGCGGGGCCGCAACCCATGAGCCCTATGAAGATTCTGAGTTGGTGTTGGAACGTCTAGGCCTGTCTACGGGTCACCAGAGTGACCTCAGCATGAGTGATGCTGAACTGTTGGAGAAATTCCGCGACGTGCACAAACGCAGCGGGCAAGTGGCAATGCACGCGCAGGGAGAACGGGCCATCGATCAGGCATTGATGGCGATTGCAGCCATTCAGGCAGAAGACCCACGCGATGACATTGAGCACCGGCTGGAGCACAACGCGCTCATTACCCACGAACAAATCCTTAGAGCAGCTGATCTGGGCGTGTCTCTTGGTTTCTTTGTCGATCACATCAGCCATTACGGTGATCAGCTGGAAAGTCTGTTTGGCAAAGAGCGGCTGGATCGCTATATGCCTGTGCGTGATGCAAAGGGTGCTGGTGCTGTGGTAACCTTCCATGGGGACCACCCTGCAACGCCCATGAACCCGATGGGAACTGTTGAGACTGCCATGTCCCGCACATCTACCAGTGGCAACACGGTGGTTGGCGCAGATCAGGCTGTTACGCTTGAAGAAGCGTTGCAGGCCATGACAGTCAACGCTGCTCGCCAGCTGGGGCAGGAAGATACGCTCGGAATGATTGCTGTTGGCATGAAGGCCGACTTTACTCTGCTCAATGGCAACCCTCAGGTTATGATGCCGCAGGGCTTGCGCCTGATCCGCCCCGCCATGACGATCCGCAACGGCCAACCGGTGGATACCCGCTTTGTGAGCTGGTTTGATCCGGAACTGGCTATCAAAGCCATCTGGAAAATGCTGATGGGCGACGACAGCGAGCCAACCAGCACATAGGAAGCTCGCCGGTTTAGCCATCCTCTGGTATCTGGCTCAGCCGAAACGAGCAGTCCACTCAGAGTTTCTGTCTCAACCAGTCGAGCGCCTTGGCAGCTGTCTCTGGCCACTGGTCCTCAAACTGGATGTAGTGGCAGGCCCCGTTGACCGCGAGGAAATCCGAGTTTTCGTAGCGCACGGCCATCAATCGCGCGGTGCTTGGCGTCACAGCCTTGTCCTCGGTTCCTGAAACAAAGAGCAAGGGGCAAGAGACCTTGTTCGGGTCAACAAACGTGGTTTGGCGAACGTCATACATCCAGAAGACAAACTCGAAAAGCACCCGCCCGGATTCGGAGCCGAGACGCGCATGGATGTCACGTTGTAAATTGGGCGGCAGTGTGTTGAACCCATACTTCGTCAGAAGCTCGAAATCCTGTTCCAGAGCCTGTTCCCAAAATGCGCCAGCCGAAATGAGCAGCTTGCCAAGATCGCGCTCCCCGTCCGTCGTCGGCAAAATGCCGTTCACAATGCTGCTGTTGAGAAGAACCCCTGCTTTTATGGCACTCTCGGCTGCCAGAAGCTGCGCGATAACCCCGCCGATCGAGTGCCCTACAACAACCGGCGCCTCGCCAATCTCTTCTATGGCTTGCCGGGCATCCTCCACATAATCCGCGATGCTCACTCCAACAAGCTTGGCATCGCGTTCCGATCCGGGTGGCAGGTCATGATGCCGATAGGTAAGGCTGTGACAGACATACCCGGAAGCCTCGAAGGACATGCGGACATTATCCATCGTCCAGGCCGCAGCGTTGGTGCCGGTCAAAAGCAGGACTGGAGGTAAAGAGCTGTTTGGCATCTGAAGCTCCTAAGAAAGGAAGGGGCCAAACGGTGCCCCCACCATAGTTGCTTTATCAGGTCAGGCTCAACGAATTGTAAGCGTCTCGTAAGATGTTATAGGTCCGCTTCGTCAACTGGTTTGAGCCAGAGCGGGCTAACAAACAGCAGCATGCCGCTGCATAGAGCAACGGCTGCTATTTGAAGTCACTAGGGCTTCTTTGTCGATCGCAAAATCTCAGCCATGACCTGTTCGGCAAATACTTCGGGGTTTGCCACCGCAGTGCCTACCCACTCGTCTTTAATAATGATCTTACCTGTCCTTGCGTCGATAACCGTTACTGTGCCAGCCATAGAGGATGCACCAGTACCGAAGAGAACATCATATCCCATGTTGGAAATGAAGAAGCTCCGCACCGTGACATCAACGTTGACGCGTGTCGAGCCATGCAAGTCTTTCAACTTGGTCTTTAAGGCCCTCTTTGTGGCTTTAACGATGATGTCTTTATCGTAGTCTTTGCCCAAGACGTTGTGGAGCCCTTGGTATTTCCAATCGCCAGTCACAGTCAGCTTTGCAACATTTACGCGCGCTGCTTCAATGTCTTTAGCCGTAATGGTTGTTTGGCACGCTGCCAGTGAAAGCCCAACCAGAGCGAGCACCGCTACGTTCCGCAGGTTCTTCAGCTTCTGTGCGAAGCTGTATAATAGTTTGTTTTCATTGAGTTATGACTTCATTGCATCGAGGCCGAAATTGTAATGAGCCATAGTGTCAGCAAAGGCTTACGCCTGAGTGATTTCTCTCGCCTTTCAAAAGCACGATTTTCTGAAAGGCTTTATGTTTTCTTTGGAGGTTCGCGCCTAAGCTTCAACCGTGAGGTGGGCTTTTTCGGGCCGCTCATCATCACGTCTGTTCTCTGGGTTGGGTGAGAAAGAGGTCTTTCTCTGACAGCCGGAGTGCGCCGGGGGAATGCAGGAAACCCTGTCGGAAGGACGGTAGATGACACAAGGAGTTGGCCTTGTCATGCAAGGCGGTGGAGCTCTTGGAGCCTATGAGGTTGGTGCGCTCACCCGCATTTATCAGGCAGGCTTCGAGCCGGAAATCATCACTGGCACCTCCATTGGTGCGCTGAATGCGGCTGTCATTGCGGCCCCAAAACTCGGCGACCCTATCGAGACCCTCCACGCCCTATGGGAGCATCTGAGCCACGCGCCCGGCTTCATATGGCATTCCAGCCAGAAGCTGCTGCGTGCCAGCATGGGTCACCCTCGCTTTTTCAAGCTGCATCCGCCGTCTTTCATGAGTGAAAATCGCCCCAGCATCTACGACATCACCCCTGCGCTTGAGACCATGGAAAAGTTCATCGACTTTGAGCGCCTCAACAGCGAGGATGCACCACGGCTGGTGATCACAGCAACCAACGTGGCAACGGGGCAGATTGAGCGGTTCTCCAACCGGGATCACTACCTCACCTCCAAGCACATCATGGCCAGTGGATCTCTGCCTCCGGGTTTCCCACCGATTGAGCTGGACGGTCATTATTACTGGGACGGCGGACTTTACGACAATACACCGATCCGTTCACTTCTGCGCATTCTGGATGACTACCAAGTCTCTCATATGCCAATCTTCCTGATCGAGCTGTTCTGTCCGGAAGGCATCATTCCCACCACAGTAGAAGAAGCGGTCTACCGCATGACGGAGCTCATGTTTGAGGACAAGTTCTGGCTCATGCTAGACGGCGACAAGTGCGCTCAGCATTACTCGCATATGCTCTACGCCCTGGACAAACTGGTGCCTCAGGATTCTCCCATCAGAGACTGTGATCACTACCGTTCGCTCATGAAAATGCGTGCGATCTCCCACATCATCACCGTAAAGGCTGAGCACAATGCACTGACCGGTGTGGTGGATTTTGAACCCAAGAGCATCAACGAGCGCATCAAGACCGGATATTTGGCTGCGGATCAGGCGTTGATCAATTACGCCGACCATATTGAGGCCATCATATCGGCGACGTACGAAGGCCATATGACCGACAACACCCACTCAGAGCACAAACCGCACCCGGACGAAAAGAGGTGCCAATGAGTGAGATTGACGAAAGCAAATATGACAGCGGCGCCTATGAGAACAAATGGTTCAAGGCGTCCGACGGTATCAAGCTCAATTATCGTGTGTATGGCAACGGCACCACCCGAAAACCCGCTATCATCGCTTTGCCGGGCCTGACCCGCTGTGCTCGCGATCTGGACCCTATGGCCGTCCAGCTGAGCGAAACCTCCAAGATCTACGCATTGAGCCTGCGTGGGCGGGATTTATCGGAGTATGACCCGGATTACAGCAACTACAACACCACCGTTTACCTCCGCGATATCTACGAGTTCTGGAAGTCCACCGGAGAACCGCCCGTGGTGCTGCTTGGGTCCTCCCTCGGCGCTTTGCTTGCTATGCTGATGGTGGAGGATCACCCGGATATGCTGGCTGGCACAGTGCTTAATGACCTTGGTGCCACAATAGAGTTTGCTGGCATGTCGCGCATCTTTGGGTATGCCGGACAGCTAGAGGACGAAGAGGAGCTGAGTGCGGTGGTCAACACCATCAAAGAGCACGTAGGCAACCAATTTATAAACTTACCGGAGGACCAGTGGGAGCGCATGGCGCTGTCCATGTATGGTCGCAAAAACGGCAAATGGCACCATCGCTACGACGACAATCTCGGCGTTGCACTCTCCGAGAACAAAGAGAACTTCCGTGACCTGTGGCAGGCGCACCAACGCGCCGCCGACCTTGAGCTTCCTGTCCTGTCTATTCGCGGTGAGCTGTCGGATGTCACCACTGCCGTTACCATCCGCTCCATGAAGAACATGGCTCCTCACATGCAATCGGTGGATATTCCCAATCGCGGGCACTGTCCCTTGTTGGATGAACCGCAATGCATAGAAGCGCTGATGGGCTTCATGGCTCAAATTGAAAACCGTGCCTGAACCGTAAACGAGTGGAGACAAGCATGGCCCGCAAACATCTGGTTTTGTTGAATATGATCGGAGCACTCGCTCTGGTCATGATCGATCAGACTGTATTGGGCATTATTCTGCCGTCTCTTCAGCGCACCTATGCCTTTGGTCCGGTACACCTGCAATGGGCGGTCAATGCCTACTTGATCGCGCTTGCCTCCATGTTGATGTGTGGTGGCTGGCTGGGCGATAAGTTCGGCTACTTCACCTCTCTTCGCATCGGTGTAGCCCTGTTCACAGCCGCTTCGCTCGCCTGTGCCTATGCCCCAACGGGGGACATCTTCATCACATCTCGTGTGTTTCAGGGGCTCGGCGCCGCATTGATGCAGCCTGCGGCAACGGCTCTCGTGTTTTCCGCTTATCCGGCAGATGAAAGGGGCAAGGCACTGGCACATTATGTCGGTGCTGGCCTGGTCTTTATGGCAGCAGGGCCACTGGTGGGCGGTACGCTGGTACAGCTGTTCTCGTGGCGGCTGGTGTTTTTGCTCAACGTGCCCATTGGAGCCGCTGTTTTGATCATGGCCTTTGCAATCGGTAAGGGTAAAACTTCCCGAGAAACCGGCAGTTTTGACTTTCTGGGCGCAGCTCTTTTTGTCATGGCATTGCTGGTGTTCACCGTTGCGGTTCAACGGTTTGGCGATTATCGCCTAACATTGGGGGAAGGGCTTGTCTCGCTCGGGTTCGTAGCCCTGATCTGTTACCTGCTATTTGCCCGCAGGCACCGCGTCGCGCAACCATTCATCCAGTTCTCATTACTTGAAAACAAGGTCTATCTGGGCTGCTGCCTGCTGCTCTTCTGCATTCCGTTTGGCTTGTTAGCACAGGTGGTGTTCGGCGCCGTTTTCCTGCAAAACGTCTTGGGTCTGACGCCCTTTCAAGCGGGCCTATCCATGTTGCCAGTGGTGCTGACAATCATCATTTGCGCTCAGTTCGGGGGACGTCTGGTGGGCAAAATTAGTTTCCGCAATCTTGCAGTTTGCGGCAGTCTGGCCATGGGCACAGGCTTCTTCATACAGGCCCTTGTGATCTACTACAACAACCTCTGGATGCTCTTTCCCGGAATGATGTTGATGGGGGCCGGACTGGGGTTTCTCGTCAGTTCCGTTTCAGCTGAAGCTCTCTCCCACGTTTCTCTGCTCGCCCGTGCTCGCGCCACGGCCTTGCTGCAAACCTGCCGGCAAGTGGGCGGTGTGTTTGGCATTGCCTGTGTGGGGGCGCTCATCAACTGGCGGGAAAAAACCATGTTTTCCGCCGCAGCTGAGCTGATGGAGCCCAACGATAAAGACCGGGAACTGTTGCAGTTGTTGCTCTACAAGTTCATGGGGGATCAACCTGCTGCAGCCGCCTTGCTGCACGAGCGCTGGCCGCAATCGCTTTACATCCTCAAAGCAATCAGCAGCCGTGCACTTGCAGATGGTTTTTTCTTCAGCGCTTTGGTGTTGGCAGGCGCCGCTGTCATGTCCCTTTGGGCCTTCAAGGGCCATACACCACGGCGAAGGCCACCAGCCCCGGACAATCCCGCGCCAAAGACACCTGCAAGTGAGTAAAAAACTCCCGCCTTACAATCGGGCGGGAGCATATGCAGGTTAGCTCTGTGGGATTGCCAGTGTTGCATCTATCTCAAACAACATGCCGTCCAATGCCAAACGGTCAACGGGGATGAGTGTGCTGGCAGGAAGGTGCTGCCCGAAAAGTTTATCCGCCTGTTCCTTAATCGCATGCAGTTTATCTTCACCATGACCGGTAACAAGCACTTTTATCTTGACCACATGCTCTGGTTTTCCTCCAGAGGCTGCAATCGCCTTACGCAGATTAGAGAAGGCAATCTCGGCTTGTTTGCCAACCGTTTTACCCAAAACGTTCCCGTCTATGTCGCCGCTGAATTGACCTGAAATATAAACCGTTTTTGCGTTTGAGGGAGCCACAACAACCTGCGTAAAGCCCCAAGGGCTGGTATCGAAAATGGTGGATGGGTTGATGCGCTCCAAACCTTCTGCATGTGCCATGCCGGCAGCGGCAATCATCAAGGTTCCAAGGGGTAAACTAGCAATTGTTTTCATGATCAGCTCATTCTGTTCTTTGACCGAAACATGTAAGGTTCCGGTTTCACAACAGGGCTTTTAAGTCCTCAAGCTAAGTTGAGGTCAACAGCTATTTCGACTTTTCTGATGGGTCCGAGGTTGTATCTTTCGTAGCAAATTACAACCTGACGCATTGGTGCCATTTTGTTTGCTTAGAGGTTTGGCCAAAATTAACCGCCCAGACCAATCTCTCATTCATCTTCTTAGGCGTATGCTCCAAGGGAAACCGGTGCGATGCCCCGGCGATTTGCATAGACACCTTGGCACCACCTGATTTTAAAACGGCTTCTTGATGCATCTACGAACACTAACAGTTTTGGCAGGACTTCTGGCGCTCAGTGGCTGCAATGACTCCACGCCTCTGCAAAAATCAGCCCCACAAGCAGATATGATTGCAAAGCTGGACGAGCACGCAAAAGGTATCCAACGCAGCAATCCGGATGCAAGCCTGAGCGTGGCGGTGGTTCGTCAGGGGAGGGTCGAATTTATCCGTCTCTACGACAAATCGAGCAGCGGTAAAACTGTGGTTGGGGCGCAAGAACCTATTTTTGAAGTTGCCTCCCTCGGCAAGCCCGTCTTCGCCTATCTGACGCTGAAACTGGTGGATTTGGATATCCTCTCGCTGGAACGCCCGCTCTACCAGTACGCTCCGGATCTGTTTGAAGGCTCTGACCCACGATTGAAGCGCATCACCGCTCGTATGCTGCTCTCTCATACCTCCGGCCTCGCCAACTTTGACGAGAAAGATCCGCTGAAACTGCGGTTTGATCCGGGGACGGAGTTTACCTATTCCGGTTCCGGCTATGCCTTGTTGCAGCAGGTGCTGGAACGGCGAACGGGACTAAACCTTGAGACGCTGGCGCGCATCCATGTGTTTGAGCCGCTTGGCATGTCATCCACCAGCTATCTCTGGCAGCGAGCCTACGATTATCGCATCCGCTTTGGGTATGATGCAGAGGGAGACCGGATAAAAGACAAGCGGAAACCCGCCATCGGCAATGCGGCATGGAGCCTGCACACTACGGCTGGAGACTACGCCCGCTTTCTGGTTGCTATGATGGATGAGGCCGCAGAGCCCGAGCTGAAAGAGCGCATGCTGCAAACCCACAAGACTGTGACCGGCAAGATCGGCTGGTCTATGGGATGGGGGCTTCAGGCCACCAAGCCAAACAGCTCCATCTGGCACTGGGGCAGCAATCCGGGTTATCGCTCTTACACAGTTGGTTATCCGCAGGAGGATATGGGGATTGTGGTACTTTCCAACAATGAGAAGCTCTTTGAGAAGATCGAACCGCTTATTCTCCATACAATAGGAGGGACGCTGCCCTCCTATCATTGGTTCTAACTTACAGAGTCACACCGTTTCCCGCGCATTGGCAAGGAATGGTGACAGCCGCGCCATGGCTTCGTTGAGCTGCTCATCCGTTTGCGCAAAGCACAGACGGAACCAACCCGGCTCTCCAACAAGAAACGCATCTCCCGGCGCGAGCCCCACCTTGGCTTTTTCAATCAGCATGCGGGCATAAGCGACGGAATCCGTCACGCCCTCCACCTTGAAATAAGCATAAAAAGCACTTTCTGGCACAGGGCAGGTCACGCCCTCATGGGTGAGCAGGCGCGAGCATACCAGATCTCGTGCGTGCTGGTAGTTCTTTGCCATTTGCGCAACAAACTCCTCACCCTGCTGAAGTGCAACCACCGCTGCGCGCTGAGAGAACGGCGGGGCACTGGCGATGGAGAACTCGGCGATCTTTTCGACAACAGGCGTCAGGCTTGGTGGCAAGGTGAGCCAGCCTAAACGCCAGCCAGTCATGGCCCATGATTTGGAAAAGGAGTTCACCACGATCAGGCGATCTTCCGGCTCGGACACCTCAAGAAACGACGGAGCTGCCTTGCCGGAGTAAACTGTTCGGGCATAAACCTCATCAGAGATCAGCCATGTACCACGTTCGCGCAGAACTTCCATAATTCGCGCAATCTCATGTTTGGTCAGCATAAAGCCCGTCGGGTTGGACGGTGAGTTGAGCAACACCACCTTTGCGCCCCTGGCGGTTTCTAAAAAACCCTCCACATCCAATGACCACTTGCCGTCCTTCACTTCAAGAGAGTGGGTGACTGTGCGGGCACCTTGCAGCTTGGGAATGGAGAGCAGATTTGGGAAGGCGGGCGTCAGCGTGACAACGGTATCGCCTTCTTCCAGCACACACTGAAAGGCCAGATTGAGCGCGTTGCCGCCGGAGACTGTGACCGCAACACGATCCACGCCGATAGGCTTGTTGTAAAGCTCACTCATATAGCCTGAGATCGCCTCTCGCAAATAAGGCCGTCCGAGGCCTTCTGCGTAAAACGTTTCTCCCGCGGACAAAGACCGTGCCGCCTCATCACAAATGAATTTGGGGGTAGGGATGTTTGGCTCCCCAAACCACAAAGGAATAAGACCCTCCACGCTCATGGCAGTATTTGCCAGCTCTCGCGTGATGGATGGAGGAACCTGAATTGCGCGGCTTACCAGCCCTTGTTTTGCTATACTCGTCAATATGTTGCCCGTCCGCCCGGATTTCAAACAATGATCAACCTCAGTGAGCCTTGGGATCGAAATAAGACCCAAAGCACCACCGTCCTGAAGTCTATTCATATATCAGCAAATAGAAATTTCCAGGATAGAGATTTCGTCAAGAGTTTGCGAGGGAAAGAGCCCGTGCAGTACTCGCACAGGGCGGCGGCATAGCACCACACGGGCCTTCACATACCCGGAATTAGGGTTCCGGGCTCTCGGGAGGAGGTTGCTGAAGCAACAGGAGCGGCCATTGCTTCAACTTCTCACAACACACTGGGGCTATGGCTTTTGGGTATATCTTTGCCTGAAAACCCATCTTTCAGAGATATGCCCGGATCAGCCCCAGGAGCATCAAGTCTCTCTCATCGCATGTGCGATCTGGTCCATCATTGGTTTGATCAGATAGGACAGAACAGACCGGTCTTCTGTCTTGATAAACGCCTCAACCGGCATGCCCGGAATGAGGGATTTGCCGTCCAAACGCTCCAGTTCCTCTTCAGGAATGGCCAGCTCGGCCAGATAATAGGTGCTGCCTGTGCGCGGGTCCTGCACCAGATCGGGCGAGATGGTTTTCAGCCGCGCCTTGAGTTCC
This sequence comes from Pseudovibrio sp. Ad37, assembly GCF_001623075.1. Taxonomy (GTDB): domain Bacteria; phylum Pseudomonadota; class Alphaproteobacteria; order Rhizobiales; family Stappiaceae; genus Pseudovibrio. The sequence goes on along the minus strand of NZ_LMCF01000106.1, from coordinate 15,144 downwards.
GGTGTGGTGCGCTTGTCAAACGCGGGCAGGCGAATGGTTGCTTCCTGATTGGGATTGATCTGATCCACATCCACCGGCTGCACTTTAGCTTCCACGATGAGCTGGTCTTCTTCCGGCACGATCTTCATCACCACTTCGCCGCCCATGATGACGCCGCCGATGGTGTGAATGGCCAGATCAAACACCTTGCCGTTTTGAGGTGCTCGGATTTCCGTCCGGCGCAGCTCGTCCTGCGCTGCAATACGTCGTTCTTCAAGCTCAGAGATCTGGGCACGGGTCTGCTGCAGTTGTTCCAGATTGTTGGAGCGCAGTTCTTCATCTGATTGTATGATCATGACCCGGCGTTCGCTGATCGCCTCTCCGGAGCGGGCGATCTGGGCAATGATGCCGCCAAGCTCGCCTTCCAGAGAGCTACGCTCACGCTGGAACGCCATGACACGGGACTCGGTCACCAGCTTCTTTTTGCGCAAAGATTCCAAGCCACCCAGTTCGGTGTTGATCAGGTCCACTTCGTTCTGTTTTGCATCCCGTTGCAGCTCTAGGCCGTCGATCTGCTTTTCAAACTGACCGATCTGGGTTTCCAGCTGCTCTTTCTTGCTCAGATGATTTTTCTTCCGCGCTTCCATCATATTGCGCTGGGTTTCTTCAATCATCATCAGATGTGCACGGTGCAAGGGAGATTTTGCCCGTTGCTTGAACGTAATCTCAGTGCGGCCCTGTATCTCAGAGGTCAGCCGGGATTCCTGCGCATAAAGTTCATCAAGCTGATTGGTCAGCACAGCCAGATTGGAGCGGGTGAGAGTATCATCCAACCGCAGGACAAGTTCTCCGGCCTTCACCGGATCACCGTTCTTGACGAGGATTTGATTGACGATGCCGCCATCACGGTGCTGCACGCTCTTGGTGCTGGTTTCAACAACGATGGTTGCCGGAGCAACAACCGCGCCGGAAATTTCCGTCACAACTGTCCAGGTGCCTGCACCAAAGATGAGGAGTGCTGCCAGAGCGCCGCCCCATTTGAGATGGCGGGTGATGCTTGCGCCGATATCGTAGGAATTGTCGGTATTTCTAGCCATTTAACGCGACCTCCTGCGGCTTGCGAAGCGGAGCTATCACCTGCTTCATGATCTTGTCTTTTGCACCAATGGCTTCCGCTTCACCCTCATTCATCACAAGGATCTGATCGACTGCTGACGTCGCTGCCGGACGGTGTGCCACCACGATGACGATGGAACCACGCTCACGCATATCGTGGATGGCGTTGGTCAGCGCTGCTTCACCTTGCGCATCCAGATTGGAGTTTGGCTCATCCAGTACGATCAGGAACGGGTTGCCATAAAGCGCACGCGCCAGTGCAATCCGCTGACGCTGACCACCAGAAAGGCCGTTGCCAGTTGCGCCGATGACGGTGTTGTAGCCTTCCGGCAAGCTCACAATCAGATCGTGTACGTTGGCCATGCGGGCGGCTTCAATCAGCTTGTCGCTGTCTTCATCCGGCTTGAAACGCTGAATGTTCTCGGCGATGGTGCCATCAAAGAGCTGAATGTCCTGCGGCAGATACCCGATGAAATCACCGCGATCCATCGCGCTCCACTGGTCCAGCTCAGCGCCATCAAAACGGATCGAGCCCTTCAGAGGATTGGTGATGCCGACCATCGCTCTCGTCAGCGTTGACTTGCCGGACCCCGAATGCCCGATGATGCCCAGACCATCGCCAGCTTTCAGTTCCAAAGAAACGTTTTTGACGAAGGCTTCTTTGGCTGCGATTGGTCCACAGGACAAGCCTTCAACAACAACCGACTCCTGCGGGAACGGAATGGACACCCGTTCCTTAGGCTTTGCTTGTGAGGCAAAGATTTCCTGAAGGCGCGAAATGCCAACTCTGGCGGCCACAAATCCACGCCAGTTGACGATTGCCATCTCAACCGGAGCCAGTGCACGGGCCGTCATAATGGAGGACGCGATCATAACGCCTGCAGAGACTTCCTGCTGAATAACCAGCCACGCCCCAAGGGCAAGAATACCGGACTGCAGCATGAACCGCAGGGTCTTGATCATGGTGGTGAAGATGTTGGACCGGTCAGAGGCTGCCCGCTGGCGACCAAGGAAGACATCATTGTTATCCTCCCACCGGTCACGCAAGTGGTCGATCATGCCCATGGCCTCAATGCTCTCGGCATTGCGGCGGCACGCTTCAATCAATGTAGTCCGCTTGTTGGCTTCAACAGCTGTGTTTGCAGCCGGGCGACGAGAGGACAACTCGTTCAGCGCAATCAAGGCACAGATGAACAAGGCGCCAATGAGAGCCGTGGTGCCCAAAAGCGGGTGAAACAGAAACACGATGCCCAAGTAGAGCGGCATCCATGGCATATCGAAGATCGCGGAAGGACCGGAGCCGGACAGGAACTGCCGGATGGAGTCCAGATCGCTGACAGGTCTGGAGCGTTCGCCCTCAGCACCCATAACCAGCGGGACACGGGTCGAAGTTTCAAATGCCAGACCGGTGAGCTGCTCATCCACGTGTTGACCAACACGCAGCAACAGCCGGTTCCGCAGACCATCCAGAATTCCGTAGAAGATATAAAGCACAGCCACAAACAGGCTGAGAACAACAAGCGTTGGCACAGAGCTGCTGGACAAGACGCGATCATAGATCTGCAGCATGAACAAAGGGCCAGTCAGCATAAGCAGGTTGATTAACATGCTGATGCCACCAATGCCCCAAAACGCCCGATAAAGTTTACGAAAGGCGTTGGAAATATAGGATGTGTGCTCTTGTAACGACTTACCCAAAATACCCTCCAGCTTGTTGTTTTTATGCTGGGTTGGTTCGGGCGCCACACCCAAGCTCGTGGCGCCCGAACCGTTCTGATTACATCAACATGTCATCAGAACCGTAGTCTGCATTGCCTTCCAGCACTGGTGCATCTGCTGCAGCAACTTCCACAGTTTCAGATGCAGGGTTGAGGGCGTCATAAACGTCCTTAATACCTTCAGCGATGTTGGTGATGACGCTGACAACGGCCGTAACTGGGTTTGATGTGGCAACCCCCACGGCTATGTCCACAACAACGTCAACAATAGTGTCAACCACAGCTTCAAATACGCCTGCGATCTTCTGACCAAGCTCATGCTGACCAAATGCATCGGAGACGGTTTCAATCACTGCGCTAACAGCTTTGGTTACGACGTTTGCGATTGCTTTGAATGGATTCCACCAGCCCATGTCTTTATCCCTTTCAGACAAAAGTTAGATAAGTTTCACCGCTCCCGGAGCGCACTCCGAGGTACAGTGATGTTAAATTGTTGGTGTGATACCGCTGGCAGGAGGTCCTTCAGATGGCTACACGTCACGTGTTGGCTTCAAAGGGTCCCAATCCAAGTCGGATCTCTATTTCGGAGAAGTCCCTGGACGCACCTGAATACTGCTAATGCCGCATTCGGAATGCAAGTCTACACTACGAATACATGTCATAGCCTAGCCTCCCAGCTTCGCTAAATGCTCACAATGAGCATGCCTCATAGCGACAAACGTTTTGAGTAACGTTTAGTGTCACCCAACCAACTTCAGTTACCTGAAGTCCTAATCAAATCCCCTATGCATAACTTGCATTAATCTCATCATACCACTTTGAATACACATTGCAGATACGATGCAATCCGCCAGTTACACATCCCCGTTTTGGGAGGTGACCTGATCTGAGTTCAATATTTGGCCGTAATTGGGGCATAAATGTGGCGAAGAAATCTATACTCTTAGATCTAGAATAAATGTTATCCAAATGTTTAGTGTAAATACAACTCTAGGTATTATTGAAATATCAGTATTTTTATACTCATGATATATTAAATTTATCTTACATATAAATTTATCGATAAAAATCACCTTACGTTTGAGTAAGTTACCCCATGTGACGTAATGCATGTCACACTCATGTGCGTGTCAACACAAAAAATATGAGGGTGACACTCATTTTATAGTGAAAATATATCACCAAGGTGCCGTTTAGGTCATATATTTACCTTAAAAGTGACCACACAACGGCAAATCAGGGCAATCAAAGTGGATAATAGTGTCAGTTGAAGAGGACAAATCCGGAAATCTAGAAATGAGGAATCCAGCGTCTGTGCGCACTTAATGGTTTAATCAAACTAAGCTGATGAACTTCAGATTGCTTACTCTAAGTAAATACCCCGACCTACTTTCGTAGATCAGAGTATCCAGAGATCGGCACTTACGGCAGGTGGTTCAGGAGGCGCTAACCTCCGGGCCTGCTGCGGATGTTCTCAGGCAGCCATGTGGCAACCTCAGGGAACGCGATCAGAACAAAGACCATCGCAACCATGATCAGGAACATCGGGAACGCTGCACGCGCAATGAACCCCATCTGATAGTTGGTCATGCCTTGCAGGACGAACAGGTTAAACCCGATCGGCGGCGTGATCTGCGCCATCTCAACCACCACCACAATGAAGATACCAAACCATATCAGGTCAATACCAGCCTGACGGATCATTGGTTCCACCACCGCCATGGTCAGCACCACGGACGAAATCCCATCCAGGAACATGCCGAGGATCACGTAGAACACCAGCAGTACCATCAGCAGCTCAAAGCGGCTGAGCTCCAGCGTTGCGATCATGTCAGCCAGACCGCGCGGCAGACCCGTAAAGCCCATGGAAAGCGACAGGAACGCAGCACCGGCAAGGATCAGTGCAATCATAGAGGAGGTGTAGGTCGCCCCCATCAAACTGCTCGTGAAACTTTTCCAGGACAGCGAACCCTGTGAAGCTGCAAGGATCAGACTTCCAATCACACCAAAGGCTGCAGCTTCTGTCGCCGTTGCGTAGCCCAGATACATGGAGCCAATCACAATGAGGATCAGCAGGATCACAGGCAGCAGGAAGCGGGTGTTCTTCACCTTCTCAGTAAAGCTCATCTTAGGTTCCGCTTTCGGATTCCATTTAGAAGAGACTTTGGAGGTGATGGCCACATACGCCATGAACATGCCAGCCAGCACGATGCCCGGCATAATGCCTGCAAAGAACAGCTTGGAGATACTCTCGTTGATGGTCACACCATAAACTATCAGCGTCAGAGATGGCGGGATCATCAGACCCAGCGTTGCTGCACCAGCCAACGTGCCAATGATCATCTTTTCGGGATAATCACGCTTACGCAGCTCAGGGATAGACATCTTGCCAACGGTGGTCAGTGTCGCGGCAGAAGAACCAGAGACCGCTGCAAAGACTGTACAGCCCACAATGTTGGTGTGAACCAGACCGCCAGGAAGGCGGGCCATCCAAGGGGCAAGGCCACGGAACATATCTTCCGATAATCGGGTTCGATACAGGATTTCACCCATCCAGATGAACAGCGGCAGCGCCGTCAGTGTCCAGGAGGAGGAGGCCGACCAAATGGTCGTCAACATCACGTCGCCAACAGGGCGGGTGGTGAACAGTTCCATGCCAACCCATGCCACACCCATAAGTGCCAGACCGACCCAGACGCCGGTGCCAAGCAAGGTGAACATGACAAACAGGAACAGAATGATAATGCTTATATTTTCCATTGCTCTTATTCTCCGGCAACTGCTTCTTCAAGTTCAGGCGCAATACGGTGCTTGCCAGTGAATATGAGTTGAAGGAGGTGGTCTGTGAGAGCAATCGCAAGGATCAAGGCACCAAGGAACATAAAGCCCTGTGGGATCCAAAGCGGTGTGCGGTCCTGTCCCTGACTGATGTCATTGAACTTGTGGGACCAGTAAACGAAACGGTAGGCGTAGTACACGAAGTACCAGATCGTGGCGGAGCCAATGGCAAAACACCAGATTTCCAGAATGCGCTGTGCGGTCTTGCCCAGCATTTGGTGCAGGATGGATACGCGAATATGGATGCCCTTGTTCAAGGCATTGGCAAATGCAAGGAAACTGGCGGCGGCCATGGCATAGCCTGCATATTCTGCGGCGCCCGGAAAGACCTCTCCCGTCCAACGTGCCAGCATCTGCACGACAATCAGTCCGAGGATGGCAATCAGACAAAGCGCGGAAAGAACTCCAGCTGTCTTGTAGATCCCATCCAGCCCTAAGCGCAGTGCGCGTGTCAGCTTCATTGTTCTCCCCCTCGAAAAAAGAAAAGCCGGAGTTCCAAAAGGTTCTCCGGCTTTTGCGTGCTTATTTCATTGCTTTGAAGGTGCTGACAACAGCCTTGCCATCGTCACCAGCAGCTTCAAGCCATTCTGCAGTCATGGTTGCACCAATTTCCTGCAGGTCAGCTTTCATCTGGTCACTACCCTTTTCAACCTTCATGCCGCCTTCACGCAGGCCATCAAGGGTGAAGTTTGTGTAGTCGATAGAACGCTTGAGGCCAGCTGCTTCTGCTGTTGCCGCACAGCCCTGAATGATGCCTTTGTTCTTTTCAGAAACACCAGACCACACATCAGAGTTGACGAGCATGTAGTTGCGTGGCAGCCATGCATCCACTTCGTAGAAGTAGTTGAGGCTTTCCCAAACTTTACGATCGTAACCAGTTGCACCGGAGGAGACCATGGAGTCAGCAACACCGGTTGCAAACGCCTGAGAGATTTCAGCTGCTTCAATGGAAACTGGCAGCATGCCTGTCAGCTCAGCAAGACGCGCAGTTGCGGTGTTGTAAGAGCGGAATTTAATGCCTTCCATGTCAGCAACAGAGTTGACTGCATTTTTGAAGTACAGACCCTGAGGAGGCCATGGCACAGAATACAGCAGGGTCAGGTTCTGTTCGCCAAGAACCTTTTCAAGCGCTGGCTTTGCAGCAGTCCAAAGCTTTGCCGCATCATCAAAAGATGTTGCGAGGAATGGAACGGAATCCACACCGAACAAGGCATTTTCGTTTTGGTGACCGGAAAGCAGACGCTCTCCGATTGGCACCTGACCTGTCTGAACTGCGCGCTTGATGTCGCCGCCCTTAAACAAGGAGCCCCCCGGATGAGTGGTTACTTCGATTTCACCACCAGTGCCAGACGTAATACATGCTGCAAATTCTGCACCCGTTACTGAATGGAAATTGGACCCTGAGTATGCCATTGGCAGGTCCCACTTTTCCGCAGAAGCAGCAGTTGCCCCCAACGCCATAGCGGAAACACTCAAGGTGACCAGTAGACTAGACTTCTTCATATGTTCTCTCCTCCAAGAAAATTAGTGATGCCCTCAAATAAATCTTTGCGGATCGTAAGGACTTATATCGTTATTGGGGCGTTTACCGCTGATCAGATCAGAGACCAGCCGCCCGGTTTTTGGACCGCCCGTCAGGCCGATGTGGTGGTGCCCAAACGCTGCATAAACACCGCTTTTGCCCACTTCACCGATGAGGGGGAGACTGTCCGATGGCGCAGGGCGGAAGCCCAACCATTCTTCTTCGCTTGATGCTTCCAGATGCGGGAAGCTCTCGCGAACCTTTTTCCGTAGTAGAGCCAGAGGAGCTTTGGAAGCACCAGCTTCCAGCCCGCCAAACTCAACAACACCAGCACAGCGTAATCCCTGTGCCATTGGTGTTGCCACAAACTTGCCGGAGGCGACCATGATTGGCTGGCTCGGCTGCTCGCTCGGGTTCTTGAATAAAATATGGTAACCGCGCTCAGCTTCCAGCGGCACGTTGATGCCAAGCTTATTCATCAAAGGCTTGGACCAGACGCCAGTTGCCAGAACGGCACGATCACACTCAAAACGTCCTCTGTCAGTCATGACGGCTGAAATCGAGCCGCCCGACAGATCGAAATCCTTCACTTCAGCCTGCACAAACGTGCCGCCCATTTCCGTGAAGATCTGCACCAGATCCTGAACATACGCACCTGGGTCCTGAATGAACCCATGATCACGCATCAACGCCAGCAGTTTGATGTTTTTGGCAAGGATTGGCTCCATCTCGTGAACGGCGTCACCTTCAATCAATTCCGGCACAAATCCGGCTTTGCGGCGCAGTTCCCAGGTGTATGCGTCTGCTTCAAAGGCGGCTCTGTCGTTGTAGGCAAAGCTGTAGGTGCTTTCCTGCAGCCACTTTGCAGCGCTGGTCCCGTCCACCAATGCATGGTGTTGGTCCACACTGTCACCAACAATCGGCGTCAGCCCCTGCGCGATGCGGCGGGTTTCCTTATCCGTTGCGTGTGACAGGTAACGTGCCAGCCAGCCCGCCAGCTTCGGCAGGTAGCTCCAACGCAGGAACAGCGGGAAATTTGGATCCAGCAGAAGCTTTGGGCCTTTCAGGATCAGACCCGGCGCAGTGACTGGCGCCACGGAGCAGCTGGCCAGAACACACGCATTGCCAAAGGACGCGCCCATGCCGGGCTCACCCTTGTCGATGAGGGTCACATCATGACCCTCACGCTTCAACCATAAAGCTGCTGATACACCAACGATCCCTGCACCGATGACAACGACATTATTTTTATTCATGCAGCCCCCATAACCGCACTTTTGGAAATCGCGTAGTGTTCAACTTTTTCCAGATCCGGACGGCCTCCCAAGCCTGCCGTTTGCGGAACGATCACATCGCCGCCACTCGTTTCAAATGGCGTTTCCATAAGGTCTTCTACTAGGAAGTATTTTGCCTGATAAAACTCACAAGCTAAAGTGATTTCTGGCGTTGCAGCAATCATATGCGTTCCGGCAAGGTGGGCGAGGCCGGATTCAAACATGTCACCACCGTAGGCGCTCATACCAGCGGTTGCAGCCATGCGAGCTACAGTTTGGGCCCGAGTCAAGCCTCCACTCTTCATTATTTTGACTGAAACACCGTCAGCTATCCCCATATTAATCGCAGTCAGCATATCCTCTGGCCCAAAGATGCTTTCATCTGCAAGAAGCGGCACATCGATGGAATTTCGGATAGTAGCCATAAGTTCCCGAAGGTTATGCGCAACTGGCTGTTCAATAAAATCTGGTTGAAAACTTGCGATGTCGCGAACGCACGCTAGGGCACTATCGTGGTGCAGACCCTGATTATAATCCACGCGAATGGAAAACTCAGGATAGCTCATGCGTAGGCGCTCCATACGCATCATATCAAACTCATGGCCTTTGAAGCCGGTTTTGAGCTTGATGATGCGCACACCATCCTCTTTCAAACGTTCCATCAATGCTAAATCACGATCGAAATCAGGATCAGCAATAGAACAGGAAAGAGGGATCGTATCGCGGCATTTGCCACCCAGAAGCGCCCAGACAGGCAAATCAGAGATTCGGCCCTGTAGGTCGAGCAGTGCTGTTTCCAGAGCTGCTTTCGCCTCAGTACAATGAGCAACCGCCTTTTGGGCGTCCTTCATGATCGTGGCGCGTTCACCAATGGTGCGGCCAACAACAAGCGGACGGATGTAGCGGTCGAGCGCCGCAAAGGTGGCTTCTGCAGAACCTGTGAAGACAGACCACGGCGAGGCTTCCCCCCAACCGGTTTCGCCCCCCTCCGCCGTTAAGCGGAGGATGACAATATCAACGGCGTGTTCAACAGAACCAATGCCATGGTCGCGGCGGGCGTTCACTGGCAGCTGTACGTGCCAGACATCCATCCCAACGATCTTTTGGCCGATAATTTTTTGTGCAGCGTTCATGGCTCTTATCCCATCCAGCGACGTACAGGGGCGTTTGCTTCTTCAAGAGGCTGCGTCACAACATCAATCAGCGTTGGACCGTCATGTTCGATTGCCTCTTTGAGTACACGCTCCAGATCATCAGGATTTTCGACACGCCAGCTCTTCACACCATAAGCAGCGGCAACAGCGGCCTGATCAGTGCGGTTGAAGTCTACATTGTAGTAGCGCGCATCTGTGTCTGCATACTGGCTCGCTTTAATCCAGCCGTAGCTGGAGTTAGAGAACACAATGTACGTGATTGGCGCACGGGAGCGGCACACAGTCTCCAGCTCACCACAGGTGAAGCCGAAGGAGCCATCACCCATCATGGCAACCACTTTGCTGGTTGGACGGCCATACCATGCACCCAGCGCTGCAGAGAGCGAGTAACCCAATGCGCCATGCGCGCGGTTGGTGATGAAGTAACGACCAGACTGCGGCAGCTGGTAATAAGCAGAGAAGTACGGGCAGGAGGTGCCCGGATCGGAGATCACTGTGGCATCAACCGGCAACACCTTCATCATCGCATCGATCACCCGTTCAGGACGGATTGGCGCTTCACCGCTTTGAGCCAGTTTGTTGAAGATCTCGAACTTACGTTTCTTGATGTCTGCAACAGCAGCTGCACCGCCGAAAGTGTCAGCGCCCTGATCGCGTTTATCGAGAACAGCGTTGACCTGCGCAAGGGAAAGCTTGAGGTCACCAACAACGCCAACTTCCACTTCGTAGTTCGCACCGATCACCATCGGGTCGTTGTCGAAGTGAACCACACGGGTCTTGGCAGATGGCGCTTCCCAGCGGGAGGTGGTGGTGGAGCCGGCACGAGCCCCCATGAACACCACAAGGTCCGCATTGGCCATGGCTTCCCATGTCTCGTCTGTTCCGCCATTGGACCCGACTACACCCACACAGTTTGGATGGGTTTCAGCCAGTGAACCCTGACCGGAGATAGACGTTGCAACCGGAATATCGAGACGGGACGCCAGACGCTCCAGCTCTTCCATCGCGCCAGCAATCACAACACCGCCGCCGCACACAATAAGCGGCTTTTTGGCGGACAGGATTGCATCAACCGCGGCTTCAGCAGCACCTGGTGCAGGGGCCTGAGGGTAAGCTGGATATGACGTCAGCTGCTGATCTGCCCAGATGTCAGAGGCATCGACCGCATCATACTGAATGTCGTAGGGCAGGCCGAGATGAGCAGCACCGGAGCGACCGGTTGTCATGGCACGGAAGGCTTTACGAACCATCCGCGGAATGTGGTCAGCGCGCTTGATCACGGTGTTCCACTTGGTCAGCGGACGCATCAGCGCTTCCTGATCCACTTCAGTCAGTGGGTACTTGCCGTAGGACCCAACAGAAATGTCTGTCGTAATGCCAAGCACAGCATAAGAGCTTTCAGAGGCTTCGATCAGACCCGGCAAAATGTAGGTTGCGCCACCACCGGACGGCCCCTCACACACACCCGGACGTCCGGTCACTCGTGAATACGCATCGGCCATGTAAGTGGCGCAGCGCTCATCACGGGTCAAAACGTGGGTCATCTTGTGATCAAGCTTATACATCGCGTCATAAAACGGCAGTGTTGTATCGCCGCAAAGACCGAAAATGTGCTGGACGCCCTGCGCCTCCAGCATTTTTACCATGGCTTCTGCACCATTCATCTTATTCGTCACAGTGTCACCTATCAGACCCGTCCCACCTGTTAAGCAGGCAATTTACTAAACCCGAAGAATGCAGAATCGATTGCACTCAAAATTGTATACAGTACCATATTCAATATTGAGCGCAGGTCAAATGGAATGTACAGTTCATCTATGACGTGGTAAGTGCTGAGCCAATTTTTGGGGCCTGCGACGGCAGGATTGAGAGCGATTTTGGAATGACAAAAGCTGATAGCAACGTGGACCGCATCTACGAAAAACTACGGAAAATGGCGGCCTATTTCGAACTTAAGCCGGATGCCCGTATCAACGAAAGCGCGTTATCCACAGAGTTGGGCGCAAGCCGGACACCGCTGCGCGAGGCGTTGAATCGACTCGTGGCAGAAGGCTTCCTCACGTTCCAGAGTGGCCGCGGTTTCTTTTGCCGCCCCCTGAGCCCGAAGCTTATTCTCGACCTTTATGAAGCGCGTGTCGCCATTGAGACGGAGATTGTCCGCCTTGTTTGCCGCCGAGCCAGTGATGAAGAACTTCAGGACCTGATGGAGTTTTTGAAGTCCACTGAACCGGACTACGACAGCTGCGAAGACCCGATGGAGCTTTTGAGCATGGATGAGGCGTATCACATGCGCATCGCTGCCTTGTCTCAAAGCAACGAGCTGGTCCGCATTCTGGAAAACCTGAATGACCGCGTGCGTTACATCCGTCTTGTCGACTTGAAATACCTGCGCGGCAAGACACCTGTTTCTACGCAGGAGGAAGCCCAGCTTTCGGCCCACCGTGTGGTGCTGACCGCCCTGATCAACCGGGATGAAGACAAAGCCGTTTCCACCATGCGCCACCATATTGAACGCCGCCGCGACGAGGCCACCGAAGCCGTGCGCATCGCCTATTCGCAGCTCTACGTTCCAGCAGATTAACGCGAGTACCAAAAGCAAAGCAGGTCGCAGGTCCCCAACACTTAACCTGCTTTGCCCTCCAATTTTATAGAAGAGGTTTTGAATTATGTCCGTTGAGTATGGAGGCAAGACCGTATTTGGTGCCTCAGTCGGCATTCTCATGCTGGAAACCAAGTTCCCGCGCATTTACGGCGACATCGGCAATGCCCAGACATGGCCGTTTCCAGTGCATTACCGTGTGGTCCGCGGTGCGACCCCAAACAAGGTGGTGCGCAATGATCCGCGTGAGCTGGTGGATCTGTTTGTTGAAGCTGGCCGCGATCTGGTGCGGACAGGCTGCGATGGCATCACCACCAACTGCGGTTTTCTGGCTCTCATTCAGGACGAGGTGAAGGAAGCGCTTGGCGTGCCCGTCGCAACGTCTTCCTTGATGCAAATCCCAGGCGTGCAGCAGCTTCTGCCGAAGAACAAGCGCGTCGGCGTCATCACCATCTCCAAAGAAACATTGACCAAAGAGCACCTGAAAGCGGCAGGCGCGCCCGAAGATACGGTGATTGTGGGCACAGATGGTCTGCGCAACTTCACCCGCGAAGTGCTGGATGACTATGACGCCATCAACTTTGAAGATGCCCGTCTGGATCTGCTGGACGCTGCCGCAGAATTGGTAACTAAAAACGAAGGCATTGGCGCCATCGTTCTGGAATGCACCAATATGGTGCCCTACGCCAACGACATCCGCAAACTCACCGGATTGCCCGTCTATTCCATCTACACGTTCGTGAACTGGTTCCAATCCGGTCTGGTTCCGCGTAAGTTCCCGCTGGAACTGGATGACCCGCGTTTGAATTTAGCGACTTACGGAAATTAATCGATGTCGAAGCCTAGTCAGATTGAACAGATAAACACAAACGGCCTCGTTTTGCTTGGCTGCGGAAAGATGGGCTCAGCCATGCTGAAGGGCTGGTTGGAAGCAGGCGTTCTGCCTTCCAGCACAACTGTGATTGATCCTTATCCATCTGACTGGCTGAGGTCATTGGAAGATCACGGCCTAAGCCTGAACAAGCAACTGCCAGCAGCTCCCGCAGTGTGCATTCTGGCTGTGAAGCCACAGATGATGGGGGATGCAACCCCTCAGGTCGTCGCGCTAGGCGGTGGCAGCACCGTTTTCATTTCCGTTGCAGCAGGCACAAACCTGACCACACTTCTTTCCCTGGTAGGTGAGGGCAGTCCGATCATCCGCGCCATGCCAAACACACCGGCAGCTATTGGACGCGGCATTACCGCACTCATTCCAAACAGCCATTGCTCGGAAAGCAATCTGGCTATGGCACAGGAACTGCTCGCCGCTGTCGGGAAGACCGTTGTGCTGGAAAACGAAAGTCAGATGGATGCTGTGACGGCAGTCTCCGGCTCTGGACCTGCCTATGTGTTCCACCTGATCGAGTGCCTCGCCAAAGCAGGCGCAGAGCAAGGGCTGCCGGAAGAACTGGCGATGCAACTGGCTAAAGCCACCGTTGGCGGAGCAGGACAGCTGGCAGAAGATGCCAGCGACGACCCTACCCAGCTGCGCATCAATGTGACATCTCCAAATGGCACCACAGCCGCGGCGCTCGATGTACTTATGAACGAAGAGGACGGTATGCCGCCACTCCTTTCCCGCGCTGTTGCAGCTGCCAAAAAACGCAGTGAAGAGCTGGCCTAGTCTCCTGCGTTATCACGAGATATGAAACCCCGCTTTCCATCAGGACGGCGGGGTTTTCTTTTGCTCTGACACACTCTCAAGACTTTGGGCTTGACCAATTTCAATTATTATATAACCATACGGTTATGCAACAGGTGAACCAGACACCCCAACCAGAAAACCTTGATGCCGTGTTTGCAGCACTGGCCGATCCTACGCGCCGTGCAATCCTGACCCGGCTCGCCAATGGAGACGCATCGGTCAACGAGCTGGCTGAGCCATTTTGCATGAGCCAGCCTGCCGTCTCAAAGCATCTGAAGGTTCTGGAACGGGCAGGGTTGGTTGAACGCGCCATAGACAAGCAACGCCGCCCGGCACGGCTCAAAGCTGAGCCCATGCGTGAGGCGGTAAAATGGCTGGAAGAGTTTAGCAAGTTCTGGTCGTCCAGCTTCGATCAGCTGGATGATCTTCTGGAGGAATTGAAGAAATCCGAGAGTTGAGGAGGGAATTGGAATGAGTGAACTACCAACCTATGTACTGGAACGCACCTTTAACGCCCCGCGCGAGCTGGTTTGGCGTACATGGACCGAGCCGGATCTTATTTCGCGCTGGTACGGCCCTAACGTGGAAAGCATCGTCCACCAGCTGGATGTCAAACAAGGCGGCCTGTGGCTGCATGAGATGAAGTGGGGAGACAATTCCAACTTCCAACGCGTTGAATATACAGAGGTCTCAAAACCTTCAAAACTGGTATGGCTGCATGCAACGTCTGACGCTGACTGGAATGTGATTGCCAGCCCGATGATGCAGGACTGGCCTCGTGTATTGCTGACCACCGTTACCTTCGAGGAAGACGGCGACCAAACCAAAATGTGCCTCACATGGGTTCCCCATGACGCCACAGAGGCCGAGATCGCCTGCTTCGAGGCAGCCATCGGCGGCATGAACCAAGGCTGGAATGCCGGTATGGGCCTACTGGAAGAACTGCTCGCCGAGCTTCAAAGCGAAATGCAGACTTAGAGCACTTTCGTAAAGCAACTAACTTGGGCTGTGCTTCCAATTGGTGACAAGCCAGCCCACTTAGTTGTTATCAATTGATTTTCTGCCGTAAACTGCATTCTCAAACATAAATTTCTTCTACTTATCTTGGACCAAACCAATGAAGATAAACTCAATTGAGCCTCCCCCTTTGAAGTGGTCCACGCCTATAGTTAGGAAACCGGAGGACCATAGATGGCTATCAAGCGCCCCAAACCTGAAGATATTGTTGTGAAGTTACGGCAGGTTGAAGTTCTGATGGGG
>NZ_LMCF01000105.1 GCF_001623075.1 Pseudovibrio sp. Ad37 | reverse complement strand
TGACTGGCGAGCACGCGATCATAGATCTGCAGCATGAACATCGGACCTGTCAGCATCAACAGGTTGATGACCAGACTCAAGACCCCAACGCCCGCATACCCGGACCGAGACGCCGCAAACGCCTCAGCCACCATAGGGCGCTTTGGATTGCTTTGTTGTTTAAATTTCATTGTTTCCACGGGAAAGCTGGAAGTGATAATACCAGTCATTCTGAAGAGAGTTCTCAGGTGCTGTAGATGGGTTTTGAAACGCGCAGGAACCAATGCAGTTACCGAAGGTCCGGATGCGGTCATCCGGCAGAATGGCGAACATCGGGAATACGCACCCGGCAGTCGGCCTCTTACAGAATGACTGCCCTGACTTTACTCAGGAAATTTCTGTGTCAGGCTGTGTGTCCATACCCAGACCAGAAAGAAAAAACTGATCTCCCCGGTTGGGGTTGGTGGTCAGGCCTACAACCATATCCTCAAAGTACTGACGTTTCTTTGTACGGCTGTCTTGCTGAGTAAGTCCAAGGCCTGCAAATGTTGCGATCCGGCCCCTTGAATTGCCTTTTTTAACGCGAAGAGCGCGTGCAATTTTCGTGGGGAACTGCTTTGCCATTTCTGACCGCAAAGCCCAAGTGTATCTGGCAGAGAAAGGTGAGATCCAGTCGATGAACCAGAGGCGATCACCACAATTCCAGGAATCAGGGTTGAGGAGACTGGGATTCAGAATGTATTTTTCTTCAGTCTCCTGGTCGAAAAAAGCCCAACTGCAATATGCAACCGGGAAGCCACCCTGCTCAACAATGCAAAATTGTTCTTTAGCAATAGCAGGCAGCGCAAACCCGGCCTGCAGGTTTACTGTCCAGTCTTTGTGCAGTTCAGAATTAGACCAGAGCCAGGCAATCTTGCCGTAAGTCAGCAGTTTTTGATCAGTATCCATAATCTTACCCTTGATCGCGCAATGGCTGGAGCCATTGCGCAAATTATTGTTATTATTGGTTTATCTGTCAGACATCAGTGATTAAAGATACTGGAAGTCATCAAGATGAACATCGCTCTGGCTTACACCTACAAGAATGATGCTATCAGCAGCACCCGTTGCAATATGTGTATCAGCACCAACCTGACTTAAAGTCAGATCTTCACGGACAATGCCAAAGAAGGAAAGTTGGTCCAGATCATCATCAAAGTCCAGGATACGATCCTGACCATGTCCGGCCTCAAAGACAAAGACGTCTGCTCCGGCACCGCCAGTCAAATGATCATTTCCGGCACCTCCCTGAATAACGTCCTGACCAGCGTTAGCATTGATAGTGTCATGGCCAGCATCGCCAGCCAGGAAGTTGTGTCCGTTGCTGCCGGTAATTATGTCGTTCAAAGAAGAGCCAACAACACCTTCAACATTTACAACTGACTCATTGCCAACAATTGCAAGTCCCGATGTCTTGAACACCACTCTGCTTTCGGTCTCCAGATTAATGTTGATCAGATTTGCAGAGTTTTCATAGCTGACCACGTCAAATCCGAGACCACCATCAATGGTGTCGCTTCCGGTTCCGCCGATCAGCATGTCATCACCAGCGTTGCCATTGATGACATCATTGCCAGCTTCGCCATAAATGATGTCATCGGCACTGGTGCCATTCAGAGTATTGTCAGCCGCATCACCGCGTGTCTCGGAGAACTCGGGAACAGTCCCGCTCAACAGGCCGGTGAATTTGGTCATTTTTCCTGCGGTAAGCGGATCACCAGAGAACTTGGCTTCAAGACCCTCCGCAAAGCTATCTGCACCAGAATTTCCAGGCGAACCATATGTTGGCCGGCTTGCAAGGAAGCTGGAGTAGTTTGCTCTGAAGTCATTTAGATAATCGACTCCATAGTTTGATTGATTAGGATCAAGACTGGCAGGTCCTACGACCAATCCTCCGTTAATTACAAACTCATTATCACCAACTGGAGTATCTGTAGGCTCAAAGGAGTTAGGAGTGGTTCTGATTACGATGTCAGCATAAGGCGTTTTATAAAGGTTATCCTGGAAGAAGTTCTCAATCGTAATCGAGGTGTCAGCATCAAAAGAATAAATCATATTCTGACCATCTATTATTCTGACTACATTGGATGCTTCCCGGCCACCCAGAACGATAATCTGATCGCCCCTATAGTCTGTCGAAAATGGACTGGTTATCCAAGAATGCCCAGCTTCCCCCAGACTATCAACAATGTAGGTATCTCTCCCTTCTCCGCCAACAATAATGTCATTGCCACCAGTCAAAACAAACGTGTCATCACCGGCACCACCATACAAATAATCATTGTATTGAGATCCAGTGATATGATCGTTGTAGTCAGATCCCAATATTGAAACTGCTGTCTGGTTGTCCGAAGCATCAACGCCTACATTCAATTGAGAGGCTAACTCGGTCTCTGTATTATAGTTCACAAATACGTTGTTTACCGCGTCCCGATAATCTGTCAGTGAATGAGCCGTTGTCTGACTTGAGTTGCCCTGATCATCCAGCTTAAATGTGACCCTTTCAGTATTGAACAAAGTTTGTTGCTTAATTGCTTCGGAGTCATTGTTTCGCAAAATGGTTGTGAGAGACTGTTTTACCGCTTCGACTTCCTGTTGCCGGTTTGCTGTGTTTTCACCAAGCATAGCATCAGCAGAGTCTTCTGCAATTTGCTCGCGGATCTGCTGATCTTGCAGTTCATTGAGCAAGCGAAGGCGTGCCGCATCGTTTAACACGACGACGTCTTCAGTGCCTGCACCACCATCAATATAGATTTCCTCTCCATTGGTGAGCAGGTTCTCTACCAGGCCAGCAGACAGCTCTATGGTGTCATTTCCTTCACCACCGCCAACAATTTTAACTGAATCACCAGCTTTAATCAGGTCATTTCCACCAAAGCCGAAAATCTGTTGGATCTGAGTTGAACTAACAACATCAATAAGATCTTGGCTTGCTGAGCCATGAATAATTTCAACATTTTCAAGATGGTCTATTGTTGTGTGCACGTCTTCCCGGTTAATAAGGCTAACACTGCGAAACTCAACCACCTCTGTTTCTTTACCTGGATTAGTGGTTCTGGAGTCGGTTCCTTCCTGGTACAGCTTTGAACCGGCAGTTAGAGCTTTAGTAACCTCCAGACTGGTTGCGCTATCTGCAACAATCCGCAGTCCTGCAATTTCCGAAGACGATGATGCTTCGGTCAGTGTTGATCCATCAAGACGAGCATATGAGGCTGTATCAATCCCGTCTCCACCATCAAAGTTTGTTTTTGCTTCGTAAGCGAAGAGTGTATCATCACCAGCACCTGCCTCGACAGTGATGCCAATTTCTTTTGTTTGACCGTCTTTACTTCTCAGGCTGGTTACAACTTTGTTGAGATCAAAAGCGGTCGCATTTGTCCCTGTATCCCTGATGGTCCATCCGGAAATATCTGTAACCTTAAGGGTTGTTGTATAGTGGTTTTTCCCAGTTGCCTGACGACTTGTTGATTCATTACCCGCCAGGACCAGAGGAGTTGTGAATGTCAGATAGTTTTTCGCACCGTTCGCATCTGGCAGCTGAATTACATTATCAGCATCACCAGCAACTTCAGTAAGTGTCATACCTTCGGTCTGATACCCGTCTTCAGTAAACGTTTCGATGAAGTTCTGTGCTGTTTTATTGAGCTCGCCGGCTGTTTTTGTGCGTGCTGCTAACTCAATATCAGTTGCATGCAGGTTCTGGCCACCAAGTGCAATCACCTGATCAATGCTCTCATCCGCAACCAGATCGGAGAAGAAGTCAGCATAAAGAGCTTTAGTTTTTTCTTGTTGCTCTTCAAAACTTCCGGAGAAGAATTGTTCTACGGTTTGCGGGTCCCCATTTTCATCAGTTTTGATTTTATCAGCATACAGAGCGGCAAGATCATTAAGAGCAACCTGCTCGAAAGCCCCCACAATAGCAGAGACAGCACCGCCGATGATACCTACCGCTGCGGCGATTGGTGCACCAATACCTGAGGCAGCAAGAGCACCACTGGCTACACCGGTTACAACATTAAGGCCAGTGGTTGTACCGTAGAAAGCTGCCTCAATTGTCTGGGTTTCTTGAAGCAAGTCACCAAGCAAGTCAGAACTATAAGTGTCAGAAGCACGAATTGCATCAATGCGTTCTTGTTTTTGAGAGAACTCAGCCCACTTCAATGGATTGATTGCCCCGACAACGGACCCAATTGCACCTATAATCGGAACGGCTTTGCCCAGTACACTTGCTGCTCTTGAGCCTTCCTGAACAGCTAACTGTGCGATACTCAAACCACCTTCAATAGCTGACAGTGTCAAAGCAGTGCCCTGCAGGCCAACCTCAGCCTCAACAATCTTGCGTTGTTCCGGGGTCAGATCCTGCTCAAGCAGCTGAGCAACATTTGCAAAAGCAGCAGCGTTGCCACCAACAGTCGCAACTGCTCCTACACCAGAAAATCCTTTGGATACATCAAGTTTCTTAAACTGCTCGAGGATACCGGAACCAGCATCAAACGCACCGCCTGCCAGACTAAAAAAGTTTCCGACCTGACCGGTAACCTGAGCTGTGGAGTCGGCATCAGGACTCTGGAAACCTCCTGCAATTGCAGCACTGGATTGTGCAACACGAAGCAAGTTGCCTGAAATAGAAAGCCCGGTGCCCAGCTTTGAGGTTGTTGCCGTTTCTTCATAAGTGTCATAGAGCGACCGGTCGGCAGTCAAATCAACAACACGATTCGTAATTTTATCTAAATCAGCCTCAACAAGTGACACGATATGGGGATTATGCGCAGGGTTTGAAGGATCCTGCCGAGCAGCAAGTTCGTCTGCGATCGAGCGACGCTCGAGTTCAAGACTATCAATCTGAAGCTGAAGAAAATCCCTATGTTGTTGCACGAGATCATCAGCTGTCTTCGCACCTTCCAGTGTAGACCCTGGTTCATACTCATTTAACTGAGTTTGCAGATCTCTCAGTTCATCACGTAATTGCAATGTGGTTGCCAGCTTCCTAGTTGCAGCCACATTCAGGTCTTCATCATAGAAATAGCCACCCACAGTACCGGATCGCTCAATCTGGCCCTGAATTACTGCGATGTCACGATCTATGCTGTTTAGGTTTGAAGCTACTTGTGTCTTGATATCATTGACCACAGGCGTAGACAGATCAATGATTTCTCTTTGAGTAAATACATAGTCAATGGCCTCACCAAGTTTCTGAAGTACACGGAAGTCTTTGGCAATAAACCCTGCAATATCAGCAGCCTGATTTTCATCTTCTTTGCTTAAATCACCGCTTGCAGATGTAGCCCCAAGACCGCTTGCCAGGCCATAATTGAAGTTAGCGTAAGCAGCAGCTCTGCTGAGTGCTTTAATTTCTGGGATATCAGTTCCAGAAGACAATACATCAGTTACCGCATCTTCAAGAGCTGATCTGACTTCTGGCGCTAAATCAGGGAAAGTTACATCATAAGTTGCTAATATTGTATCAAGTACATCTTGATCAAGCGAACTAAGGGTAGGCATTTACTACATCCTTTTGATTTTTATTACTTAAAATTGTACGTAATATTGTTTTTTACGCATCGTCTTCTTAGCAAGAAACGATCATGCAGAAACTCATAATTGTACAATAACTATAACAATTCTACTTTAGGAGATATTCTTCGATGTAATTCAACATGTTAGACATGAGGGTTTTCTGTGCAGTAATTAGGTAAAATTATAAAATATTAAATATGTAAATTCTTAATATGACTAGATAAAATACATAAGAGAATCATAATGTACTTGCCGAAAGGTAATTCCTTAAGTAATTGGAATCATTGTTTCCAATCAATTCTACGATTGCTATCAAAGGATTGAAGCTAGGAATTGAAGGTGCCTAGAATTCTACGGCCATTTCACAGTGAGGTACCTAACTTTTGGGAAGCCATATTAGAATAGTTAGCATGGGCAATTCCGTCTCAAGAAACCTGAATGCAATATTGATTTGAATGTGACTTTGAATTAATGCGAAGGCAAAGAGAGCTGGCTCGGGAAATTTGGACAGGTTGTGAAAGTGGATTTAGCTCCTGAAACTGGCATGATGCCAAGAACAGGAGACCATCATGAGCAGACGTCCTCGCCGGAACCATAGCCCGGCTTTTAAAGCGAAAGTGGCACTTGCTGCTATTCGCGGAGAAAAAACCTTGAGTGAGTTAGCTCAGGACTTTGATGTGCACGCGAACCAGA
>NZ_LMCF01000104.1 GCF_001623075.1 Pseudovibrio sp. Ad37 | reverse complement strand
TTGAACGCGGACGAGACCTTGGCGCTTGGTTGGGCCTGGTCCCTCGCCAGTACAGCACAGGAGACAAGCCCATCCTGGGCAAAATATCGAAAGCCGGAAATCGCTATTTACGCATGTTGTTGGTGCAGGCGGCACACGTTTTGATGATGCGCCCGAAACTTTGGCAGAACTTGAGTTTCGGAGACTGGCTGGAACGGGCATCCAAGCGAATGCATAAGAATAAACTGGCCGTCGCCCTGGCCAATAAGCTGGCAAGGATCGCCTGGAGCGTATTGTACAATTGCACGGAGTTTGACAACCATACAACTGACATGGAGGCGATCTAACCAGAACCTCCTTAAAAGTTCGCGACAGAGCATAAGCATGGAACGGAAGAAAGAACGCACCCAAAGTCAGAGGGCCAACATGGTTCTAAGTAACCTGTCCGCTAATTAGACTGTAGGTACGTGCGTATTACCATCAAGGCCACGGCCCGCGTGCCAATTAACAGGTCGGATACATAGTAGCGACTTCAAGCTTCCAAGTAAAAACTCTCTTGCGAAACGCAGGCGGTCCATACAT
>NZ_LMCF01000103.1 GCF_001623075.1 Pseudovibrio sp. Ad37 | reverse complement strand
CGCTTCTCATCGTCACTCCAGCGCCGTCCTTGGCTTTCTATCATCATCAAAGTCCATGCAGATAAAACTACACGTACGATAGAGCAGCAAAGCTAGAATCGTCAGGTCGGGTTCGCCGGACGCTTACTGTGCAGGTAACCAGTATCAACAATGAGCTCGCACAGTTGCGTGATGTTGTTGACGCAAATGCAGTGAAAAAAAATGAACTTGGATCAATGATCAAAGCAACGATCCAATCTATGGCGGATGAGCGTGAAGCTGAGATCCAGGCGGCTTTGTATCAAGACTGGCCGCTGGCCAAGGACGATACTGGAGGGCGGCGAATTTACGGCAATGTTGATGCACGTTTCACAATCGTTGAATATTCGGACCTTGAATGCCCTTACTGCAAAAAATTCCATGAAACTCCGAAGAAGGTAGTCGAAGCTTCTAACGGGAACGTAAACTGGCAATACAAGCACCTACCGCTGGATTTCCATAACCCAGCAGCCAAGCAACAGGCTGTAGCCGCCGAGTGTGTTCGCGAGCAAAAAGGTAACAAGGGCTTTTGGGTCTTTGTGGATGAAGTTTTCAAGCGTTCCGGTAGCAACGGACAGGGTGTGAGCGATCTTCCCAAATTGATCAACGAAGTTGGAGCAGATATTGATCAGCTTCAAACCTGCATGCGCGGTGGCAGAGCTACGCAGATCGTTGAACGCGATGTTCAGAGAGCCAATGACTTGAACATTAGATCGACACCATCTTCATTTGTTGTCGATAACACGACCGGAATAAGCGTCCCTCTAAGCGGCGCGCAACCATATGAGGCTGTGGTTGCAATTATCAGACGATTGGCTGCAAAGGGGTAGGGTGATGAAACAGGGTGGGAGCTTGGCAAGGTTAGGTCAGCTAGCTGATAGACAAACGAAAGATCGCATCTTGCTCTTACCTGTGTTGGATGTTGAGCCCAACCCCAACCAGGTACGAAAAGAATTTCGGGATATCGATCAACTTGCTGACTCCATCCAGCAAACAGGATTGCAGCAACCTATTCTAGTGTCGGATAAGAAGCAAAACGGCAAGTACACGATTATCAATGGTGAAAGACGTTGGAGAGCGCATGTTGCGCTAAAGAAGGAAACGATAAAAGCAATAGTTGGTTCTGCTCCCGGCGAAGCTAAACGTATCGAGATGGAGTTAGTCGAGAATATTCAGCGTGATAATCTGACGGCGCAAGAAATTGGCAGTTCACTTGCGAAGTTGGTTTCTTTGGGCTTCAACCATAGAGAGATTGCCAAAATCATTGGTAAGAGTCGAATGTACGTGATGAGGCATCTCAAGCTCAATGAAGATCCCTCGTTGGTGAAGCAGTTTGCTGACAGAGGAGTGTCAGACGCTGATATCTTATCTAATCTTGTAAAAATACATGCGGTATCACCTACAAGTACTGAGCAGCTGCTCCAATCAGTTGGTACTGATGCGTTGAAGCGAGAGCATGTACGTGACACTCTGCAAAAAGTGACGGCCAAAAAAGCGAAGAAAAAGCCTTCCATCGTCGGTAAAGGCAAATCACGAAAGCAGAGTTCGCGAGGAGAGAGGCCGCAAGTGCATGTGACTGTTGCTTACGATGAAGCTAACTACAATGCGATTTTAGACTTGGAGCAGCTAAGCTGTCGGGACGGATTTGTTCGGGTAAGAAGAGACAGTACAAAAGACTCGTTTGAAGTTCCATGTGAATGCATAGCGGTGGTAGGGGTCTTTGACCAAGCAAACGGAATTTGAAAAACCCAAAAAAAAACGGAATATTCAAATTTTTTGAAAACCCCGTAAAAAACTATACTTTTCAAAAAAAAACAGTGGTCCTACTGAGAGGGCCACTGATCCCGTTTGTGAGCGAGGTTATTTCCCACTGCAGGATTGCTTCAAATAGTAAGGCATTTGGGTAGCCGTGACAATTCTTTGATCTGCTGTAGTTGTGTTACCTGAACAGTGCCGGCTCCATGCCTTGCTGTACTCAGACAAATCGAACGGTGGCAGTTCACAAGTGGCCCTGAGAGAGCCTGGAACGTTCTGAACACCAGTTCTCTGGATGAACTTCACGTCGTTCAAGTCCATTCCATGTCCTCGGTTACAATATCTGTCCCAGCGTTCTTGCTCATAGATAGACCTCCCATAGACTTCGCTATTCGCTCGACCCATCTGGACTGCCGTGGAAGCAGAGAGTGATACCGTTGGAGGGTAGACAATGGGAATTCCAGATTTATGTGAAGACCGATTGTCCAAGACGTGTACGAAGCCCTCCTGTCGGTATGCTGCCCCACCTAGAGATCGATCACGGCGCGACACCTTTGGAGGAACAGCTTTACTCCGGTTCGACAGCCAATTTTGCCGGTGTGGTTTCTCCACTGTGGCAGCTTGGGCCACGGGCTGTTCATTTTGGCTTACCCAGAACGGTAGTTGTGAGTTCTGGAGTGTATCGCAGCCGCCTAGTAGAGCTAGAAAGGCAACAGCAAGTGGTTTTGTCCGGTTCATGAGCAGGCCTTCTGTGTTGAAATTGTGTGCTCAATCTAAAACCTGCCATGGCTAATCATCGCAGACTGATAACTTATTTTGTGAAATATCCTAGGAATGTGCGTTCCTCGACCATGAGTGCTTCAGTCTTTGGCAAATTGATCCAAACAAAGGATGACCAAAGATGAAGCTGCTCCCACGTATTTTGCTATCTAATCGGAGATGGAATGTCCGCACAAAAAGCAAGACAGACCTAGCAGCAAAAGGCAAAGCGCAAGAGGATCAGAGCATTGATGATGAGATCCGGGACCTCCCTCGTTATCCGCCTTTTGCTACTGGAATGCCATCGATCAGCGTGGACAAGATACTCCTTACCCAAAAAGAGCTTCTGTTAAAGATAAAGCAGTCTCTTGGACTGCATCCAGCGCTCTATGAAGAGCTTGTCGCGCCCGCAATTCGAAACTATGCGGCCTATGTACATCTCCTACCTGCAAGTGAGAGTCACCACCACCGAGGCGCAGGAGGGTTGTTTCGCCATGGGCTTGAAGTCGCACAGTACGCGGCACAGACAGCCAATGGCATTATCTTTGCTACAACAGGAACTCCGGCTGAAAGAAGAGAGATTGAGCCGCGTTGGAAAGTAGCTTGTTGTCTAGCTGGGCTTTGTCATGACGTAGGAAAAGCCATGACAGATATCCGCGTAAGAACACAAGACGGTGGGTTGGAGTGGAACCCGTACACCAGTTCGCTTAGCGACTGGCTCTCAGATCATGAAATTGAGCGATACTTTCTGAGTTGGTATAACAACAGACATAAGCAACACGAGAACTTTGCCGCTCTGGCTGTTAATCAGATCATGACGCCTGCGATACTGGGGAAGCTCAGTGATAGTGGGCCAGAGATACTGCGAGAGTTGCTTGTTGCGATTAATGGTACAGGTGTTTCAAATCCGGTTGCCAAGCAGGTACTTACGGCTGATCAGGCAAGTGTTCAGCGTGACCTTAAACTGAACCGTTTGGACACCGATCAATACGCATATGGTGTTCCTATCGAGCGGTACGTGATTGACGCATTGCGTCGTCTGGTAAGTAGTGGACAGCTACAGGTCAATCAGGCAGGCGGAAGGGTTTGGCATACAAGGGAAGGAACATTTCTGGTTTGGCCACCCACAGTGCGAGCCATTCACGATCTGTTAAAGGAAGACAACATTCCGGGTGTTCCGCAAGACCCACATACTTTAGCTGAGATATTGTTTGAAAAAGGCATCGCACTTGCGCCAGGGGATGATGAAAAACTCCTCTATCATAAGATCTTGCCGATACCTTCTGGACAACCTGGTATCTCCCTTATGAGCCCTGTTACGGCACTTAAGATAGTCAGCGAATATGTGTTCTCTAATGAGTTGCCTCCAGCTGTAGAACTGAAGGGCATTAAAGAAGCAAACCCTGCCACTGATCAGAGTTCTAGTGCAGTGGTGCAGAACACAGCTACAGAGCCCCACGAGTGCGAATACGACCCGTTGACGGGAGAGTTTCCGATGGACCCGCAGGAAATACCGTTTTCGCCAGCAAATGACTACTTTGATGCAGCACCACCACAAGGTGAAATGGAGTTTTCTCAAGATTACTCTGAAATGGAGCCAGGAAGCCAAAATGAGCATGCTCATGATGCAACCAGCTCTGTTGTACCAATAGCTCCTCTAAAGCAGCAAACAGAAAGCACGACAACGGATGTAGCACCGGCTGATACAGCTACTCGTCTGAGTAAGCATTTGCAGCAAAATGTAAGCCGACGACAGAAAAAGGAACAAACGAACAAAGCTCTATCTCAGTCTGACGAACCTCATCAAGATCGTACTGATGAAACAACGGGGCAAGCACCGATAAGGTGGGCGGATGTGTCAGAAGAAGAAAAACCGTCAAGCGAACCTATCCGAGATAAGCTTGAGAAGCCTGAGACAACTGACCTGAGCCCTAAAGCAGCTCTTAATCAAGTTCTGAGCGAGCATGCTGCAGCTGCAGACCTTTTGATTGAGGTTGCAGACAAAGCAAGCTCGGAGCAAGGGGAGGGTGCAGATAGATTTCTATGGCATGGACAAAAGCTTTGTTTGGTATGGTCTACCTTCTCTAAAGGTATTGGTGAGCCCTTGAAATTACTAGGAACTCTCAACGCGGCTGGAGTGGTTGAGCCTGATCGTTTTAGTACCGGTAGAGCGACACAAACGGTAGAGGGCACCAGCTGCTTGGTTCTAACAATACAGATCTCTCAACTTATGTCTGACTTGGTTCCTCAACCCTCTGCAGCAGACGAGGAGAAAGCAGACAGAGCCGACAAGAAACCTGCCGGTGATGTTGAAACAGAGGCGCCTCAACAAGAAGCCGATCATATTCCTGAAAAAGAAAATGCACCTCGTGAGGTAAAAAGGCGCAGGAGCGGTAAAGAACGGCCAAGGGGTATCGAACGCATTAGAGATTTGAAGGAGATGGTCATTGCGCGGGAGGGAAGGTGGCTTCGGTCCAATGTGCAGATAGAGGGAAATGATCTGATTACCAGCGCAGATGCCCTGAAAGAGATCATTAAAGAGAGCCCTAGCCTACGACGGTTTCAGTTAGAGCATTTGCTTGTTGAGGCGGGAATAGTGCTTGATTCAGAAAACAACACTTTGCGTTTAAAGGTGCCAGAAAATGATTAAGTACAATCCGACAAATTACGAAGTTCCTTGGCGCCCAAACTATGAGATGTGGGCTATCTCAGGTTGGGCGTCGTCATCTGCGCTTGCTCTGATGATCCAGCAGGTCTCCAAGATGCCTGAAGATCCTTTCTACTGGATGGCCGGTATCTGTGGTGCGATGGGGCTAGCGCGCCTGCCTGCAGCATGGCGCCTAAATCGGTTACAGAAAAACCTAGGCGGTAGGCCATTTGAGTATATCAATTTTGATGAACTTCAGAAAAAAATGGGTAGCGATGGTGCTCACGTATGGTACGGGACAGGGTTTGATTGGGAAAATCGGCACGCGCAGCGCGTGTTTGAGATACTTAAGCGGGATTGGGCAACCTTTACCAAGAGCGTCCGTCCAAAGCCTTTAAAACTACCTTTTACGAGGCGTAAGAATGATGATCAGGGTAAGAACATAGGGCAACCCTGGATACATGGGGTCGAGCCGGAGGAAAACGATATCTTCCAGGCTATGTCGCATGTAGAAGGCCATACGCTCATCATTGGAACTACGGGGGCTGGCAAAACTCGTATGTTTGACATTGTTATCTCTCAGGCGATCGCCCGTAACGAGCCCGTGGTGATCATAGATCCCAAGGGCGACAAGGAAATGGCGCAGAACGCGAAACAAGCTTGCATAGCTCTTGGGCAACCAGAACGCTTTGTTAGTTTCCATCCAGCATTTCCAGATCAGTCTGTTCGTATTGACCCGTTGAAGAATTTCACCAGAGGTACGCAGCTAGCAAGCCGTATTGCTGCATTGCTGCCTACGTCCGGTGGAGGAATTGATCCCTTCGTTCAGTTCTCGTGGAGTGCTCTGAATAATATTGTGCAGGGTCTTCTTTTGATTCACGCAGCACCCAATTTAAGACGCATAAAACAGTACCTGGAAGGTGGCGCTGCAAAGCTTGTTGAGCGGGCTGTCATTTCATACGCTGGGAAGGTGCTTCCCAATGGCGTAGACGAAGCTAAGACCTTTTTGAAAAAAAAGGATCAAGCAAATGATGATCATAGGGCGGGGGCAATGGCCGCGTTCTACTACAAGAAACTACAACCGGAGAACCCAAACTCAGATCTCGAAGGGCTTTTGTCTATGTGGGAACATGACAGAACGCACTTTGCCAAGATGGTTTCATCCTTGCTGCCTATCATGAACATGCTCACCAGTGGAGAAATTGGTGAGTTGCTTTCGCCTGATCCAGAAAACTTGGACGATGAACGCCCAATCATGAGTTTTGGGCAGCTGATTAACAACAACTGTGTGACGTATTTGGGCTTGGATTCATTGACTGATAATATGGTCGCGCAAGCTGTTGGATCTCTGATGCTTGCCGATCTGGTAGCTTTGGCGGGTGACAGATATAACTACGGTCAGGATCTTGCTCCAGTAAATGTCTTTGTTGATGAAGCCTCAGAAGTAATGAACGTACCCTTCATTCAGCTTCTGAATAAAGGTCGCGGTGCACTCCTCCGGCTATTTGTTGCAACACAAACAATTGCGGACATGGAAGAGAAGTTAGGGTCTAAAGCGCGGGCTATGATGGTTCTGGGAAACTTGAACAACACATTCGCTTTGAGAACCATTGATAGTGAAACGCAAGAGTACCTTGCCCAGAATTTGCCCAAAACGAGGGTCAAATACGTGATGAGAACCCAGGGGCAAAACACTGATTCAAATCATCCAATCCTTCACGGAGGTAACCAAGGGGAACGGCTTATGGAAGAAGAAGCCGAGATATTCCCATCTCAATTAATGGGGATGCTGCCAAACCTTGAATTTATTGCTAAAATATCGGCGGGTCGTATTGTTAAAGGTCGAATCCCCATTCTGAAAGCACACTGATAGAAGCCGCTGATATGAACAACTTTGCCTTAAACGTCGTAAAACCTGATTTGTCGACAGGTGAAGTCTATCTGCGTCTACGTACAGAGATTATGCCCTCTGAACCTGATGGCAGTAGTGCAGGTAGTGTTTTAGAATATGAACTACCAATTGCATTTGACGTAATTCAAAACGTTTGTCGCATTTTTGGCGACAGTGCCTATCTAGGCGATAGACGCTTGGTTTCCGTTTTGGTGGGGAATGCGCTGCAAGCATACGAAAATCTGATCTACCGGACCAACTCTTTGGAAAGCACGCAGGCGATGCGGTTGGCCGTGTTTGTCTCGACACTTGTTACACAGATAGCAGAAGTCTCACAATGCCGCATAAGATGTGCTTCAGGTGGGAGGTGGAACCCTTTGTTTGGTGCGTCCTTAGATGAGTTCTGCCGGGGCAATAGTGGTCCCTTTTCATGGCATGAGGCGAGACTTCCGAATGTAGATGAATACAGGGTGCTCACGTATCGCGATATAACAACGAGAAAAGTCACTCGACTGTTGTTAAGGAACGAATATGAGCAAGCCGTTTGTATGGGCGATGTTGGCGCTTTCACTCCAGATCCTGGCTATCGTGATCCTGATACCGGGGAACTGGACACACAAGGCGGTTACGAGTGAGTTGGCATTGATCAATTCTGGCCTTGGCGAAGAAACTGCCAAGTGGGTACAAGACAGGGCATCCGGTTGGTACACTTCAGCGTTCATAAAGACCGGAATTCAGGAAGAAACCTACCGCCTATTCATCCCTACAGACGAACAAAAGCACCGGTCTGTCGGGTTGGAAAACATGGGAGATTGGTGGTTTCCATTGGTTGAGGATCGACTGAACGGTCTATTTGCAACCATCTATCATTTGCTCGTTCGTGTTTCGCTCTTTGTAGTCTGGTCTCCATACATGGCGTTGATCTTTGTTCCGGCTATTTTTGATGGCTTGATGATGCGCAGTGTTAAGAAAACAAACTTCCAATACGCCAGCCCTGTCATTCACCGTTATGGTGTACGCGGCGTAGCGTTTGTTGTTTTTTCGATGGTTTTCGCGTTCACGCTACCTATAGCTTTGGACCCTCGCATCATTCCTATTGCCCTTATTGTGGTTGCGGTTTGTCTCGGTATGATAGTCAGCAATATGCAAAAAAGGATATGAAAACAAAGTGTTATGGTGGGTGTTCGCATGCGAACACCCTAAGTATACGGGCACACTTGGTGCCAACGCCACGATGATGGTGTGCCAGTAGGTGGAAACAGTCGTCACCCCATTTCCCTGAACAAAGAAAGCCGGTGTTGTGAGCAGGTGCATTTGGTTGGAAGAGCATCATGGAACGGTTGTGCGCTGTGCATCCTTGGTCGTCGTAAGAAGACGTTTGATCATATAAAACAGCGGCCTATATGAAGTGTTCGCATGCGAACAC
Source organism: Pseudovibrio sp. Ad37 (assembly GCF_001623075.1). Lineage (GTDB taxonomy): Bacteria > Pseudomonadota > Alphaproteobacteria > Rhizobiales > Stappiaceae > Pseudovibrio. The sequence continues at coordinate 38,505 of NZ_LMCF01000103.1, read as the reverse complement.
CCTAGGTATACTCGCGCACTTGGCGCCAACGCCACGATGAAGGTGGGCCAATGGTTGGAAGCAGTCATGAACGCATATCAACTGAAAGAGAAACCGCTAAATTTGTGTTGGCTGATTATGGCCGGCTTAGCAATGCGCTCACGTAGAGTAGGGTAAGGTAAAAAAAATCCAAATACGGGCGCTACTGCGCTCAAGGAAATCTGCAAATTGCTATCTTCATTGAGACGAAAAAGCAGGGTGTAGTAAAGATGCCAGTGCATTTCCTTTCTTGTGAGTGTGAAGATACCAATACCCCGCTCTGGTTTCTTAATGAGATCATCCCGACCTTCATTGCCCTCTTTTTCGTCAAACTATCTGGAAAGACTCGTTCCTTTTGACCTATAGGTGTCATTGCAGCGCAGGTTTATCGGCGCGTGCGTAAAGGTGCTCCTGACAAGTTTAAGTGCAAAAGCATTCATTGGGTGGGCCTGACCTCGCAGCTATGTCGCTCGTTCTGCAATCCATTTGTGCGGAGAGCCTTCCCTTAAAACTCCAGCAGTCCTTCAATGCGTCCGATGGTTTTGAGATCACCCACCTTCTAGGTTTGGACCGGTGTACCTTTCCTGTCGCCCTTATCCTCTTTGCGACTAGTCTCGGTTTGATTGTTGGGATGGTGTAAAATACATATAATACAGAGTGTTATGGCGGGTGTTCGCATGCGAACACCCGAAGTATGCGGACACATTTGGTGCCAACACCACGATGATGGTGGGCCAGTAGGTGGAAACAGTCGTCACCCCATTTCCCTGAAAATGAAAACCGTCTGTTTTGTGTTGGCTGATCATGGTCGGTTGAGCAATGGCGAACACATAAAGAAGAGATAGCCGAAAAAAAAACGAAATGCGCCCGCTGCTTCGCTCACGAAATTGGCAAATCGCTATCTTCATTGAGATTAAAAAATGAGGCGTAGTGATGAAACCAGTGCAAATTCCAAGGCGAGTCGATGATCCAATCCATGTGTTGCTTTGGTCTCTAGATGAGGTCGCTCCAATCTTCATTGCCCTCTTCTTCGGAGTGCTGCTTGGGAAGGCTCACTACTTCATACCGATTGGTCTCATTGCAGCGCAGATTTATCGGCGCGTTCGCGAAGGTAATCCTGATGGGTTTATGTACCACGCGATTTACTGGGTGGGGCTGACCCCGCAACTATGTCGGTCCTTTCGCAATCCATATGTGCGGAGATACTTCCCATGAGACTTCAGAAGTTTCTCACTACGTGGGATGGAACCCAAGCGGAAAATCGATGGAACCGCCTCTTGTTACTTGGGCTCATCCTCGCGGTCATAATGCTCACGGTTCTGGTGTTCAAGAGAGACACAGTTGTTGTGCTTCAGCCTTGGTCTTTGACTCAAGAAGCGGAAGTGATGAAGTCAGACAGCACACAGAGCTACAAGGAAGCATGGGGCTGGGCAATGGCCATGCTTATGGGGAATGTGACGCCATCAAGTGTCGAGTTGGTCGAAAAGCGCGTCGGTCCGCTCTTACATCCCTCGATTTATGAAGACGTGATCTTAGCAATCAACCTGCAGGCGGAGGAGATCAAGGCAGACCGTGTCTCCATGCGTTTTGAACCGCGATTGCTGGAGTTTGAGCCAAGCTCGAACAAGGTATTTGTCTATGGAACCTCTTTCATGAGAGCTCCTTCCGGTACTGAGAGGCGTACCGATCGTACATACGAATACATCGTGGAGGTCTCAGCTTACGCACCCGTCATTACTGGCATGCAGATGTATGAAGGACGCCCGCGTACCGCTCGCGTTCTCAAGAAGAAATAGAGCAAAGGGCGTAAATCCAAATGCAGTCGAGAATTTCCCTAATATCCGTTTTGTTGCTAGCGACTTGCACGTCAGCTTACGCTTTAGATCTGCCGTTTGTTCGTGAAAGCGCTATGAAGAAAAACGTGCCTGCGCCTGTGGCTGCAAAGGCGCCAGCGGCTGTAACACAACCGACGACAAGCCCTGTTCAAGAAGAGCAGAATAAGTCGTCTGCTGCCGCTAAGACCCCGGTGATACAGAAACAGAGTGCGGCGTCTACGCCAAAGACACGGCCTGTGATTGATCCGGCGAACTACCCTAAGCGTAAGGATGAAAGATCCCCAGCAGCTCAAAGCAATTTGAATATGGTACCTGGAGTGAACCAGATTATCCCGATTGCACAAAATCACCCGAACCGGATTGTGACCCCGTTTGCTAACCCCGTCGTGAAATCAACCACGTTGGAAGCGGGCAGTGCCACGGACTGTGGTGAGGTCTGTATCACCGATAACGTGATCTATGTTGCGACCAGCAAAGAATATCCGGTGACGATGTTCATCACGGAGCGTGGTTCCGAAGCCGTAGCTCTCAGCCTGACTATGGTTCCCAAAAGAATACCACCGAAAGAGATAAACCTTCAATTATCTCAAGGTGATGTAACCAACATCGTAGCGAACCGTAATGCTGAGCGCTGGGAAACAAGCCAGCCATTTGTTGAGGTAATCCGAAACGTCTTTCGAGAAACAGCACAGGGCAGAGTTCCTCAAGGCTACGTTCTTTCTAAAACTCCGCGAACAGCTGACTTACCCAAGTGTACGCAAGCTGGAATCAAGACGAAATTCGCATCCGGGCAGCTCTACACTGGACACAACCTCTCTGTGTTCATCGGTGTGGCTGAAAACAAAACGAAGCGTGCTCTTGAGTTTAATGAGCAGAGCTGCGGCGCGTGGAATGTCGCGGCTGTTACAACTTGGCCCTACTCGGTGCTCTTACCGGGGCAAAAAACTGAAGTCTTTGTTGCTGTTCGTCGAAATGTCGGCGGTCGCCCTGCAACGAAGCGTAAGTCGCTACTGGGAGGGAGTTAGTCATGCGAGCGTTGCTAGATAAGGTTGATCCCAAGTTCAAGAAATGGGCTGCTGGCGGATTGGCTGCTGGTGGTGTGGTGGTTCTCGTTGCTTTGACGACCGGCCCAAGCAATACCGAACAAGTCAAAAAAGGGCGCGATGAGACCATTCGTAATGTGTTGACGAGTGGTAATACGCGCCGCGTTAGCTTGGAAGCCTTAGATGCAAAACTATCGCGCATAACTAACGATGTTCAGGGTTTGAAGCGCGATGTAACAAACCAAGGAGAACAGCTTGGTTCCGCAAGGAGTAAAGGCTTAAATGATGGGCAATTTAATACTCGCCTTAAGAAGCTGAGTGAAGCAGTAGCAAGGCTTGAAAGCGAAAACAAAAGTCTCCAACAGCAGTTGCTTGAGACAGAAAAGCAAGTCATTCGCACAGTGAATGAAGCTGTATCTGGCACCAGTCCGTCAGACTTTCCTGATGACATGGAAGATGGCGAGTCTCTGAGTGACGAGGTGAATGTTCAAGAAGTCCAAAATCCAAATAAGGTTTTTGAAACAGCTATTTATCCAGACCCAGTTATAACAGAATCTGGACAAAAAAGGTCAGATTCAGCAAAGGCGGGCAATTCGGAAGGCTCTGAGCCAAGAGTTAGTGGCAACATAGTCACGATCAGTCAAATTGCGTCTGGTGTAGAAGAACTCGAAGCTGAAGAAAAGGATGACCCAGGTTTGTTCCTGGCGTCCGGATCTATTCTGCAAGGCGTTATTCTGAACGGCATGGACGCTCCCACGAACAGCAATGCTCGCAAAGAACCGTTCCCAAGTCTGTTGAGATTGCAGAAGGAAGCAATTCTGCCGAACTACTTTCTCGCTGATATTCGTGAATGTTTTCTCATCATGTCTGGCTACGGTGATTTGTCGTCCGAGCGAGCTTATCTGAGAGGCGAAACTCTCTCATGCGTTCGTGACGACGGAGGCGTGATAGAAGCCTCCCTGGCTTCATATGCTGTTGGTGAGGACGGAAAGGCCGGTGTTCGAGGCCGGTTGGTTAGCAAACAGGGCGCAATTATTGGCCGCTCTATGTTGGCAGGCTTCCTGTCAGGTGCTGCCGGAGCGTTCAGTGCACCGCAAGTACCTGCCTTGAACACAAAAGGAGACTCTCAAGCTCTCTATCAATCTCTCATGAGCCAGGACGCATTGAGTAATGCTGGCGCAAAAGGTGCCTCAGAGGCTCTGGCGAAAATTGCAGACTATTACATTGAACGAGCTGAAGGCGTGCATCCAGTTATCGAAATTGATGCCGGTCGCCAAATCGAAGTGATCGTCACAAAAGGTGCGAAACTCAGTTTCAAAGGGGGCAAAGCATGACCAATAGGCGGCGATCATACTCGCGAGGACTGTTTGCCTTGCTTACTTCAATTACACTTGCTGGCTGCAGTAGTCTGGGGCTTGGAGAGGCAGAGTTTTCCTGCGCTGACAATGCGAAAAACGTGAGGTGCATGTCTACCGCTGAAATGTATGAAGCGACCAATAATGGCCGTTTACCGTCAAACTTTGTGAATGCGAATGGAGAACACAACTCGACACGTCCTCAAGGAATGTTGGACGACCTCGGGTATGTGTCTGGTCAGCTTTCAGGAAAACCAACGCCAATACGATCCCCTGCGCAAGTAATGCGTATTTGGGTGGCCCCCCGTGAAGACACCAGCGGTGATTTGGTCATGTCCGGTTATGTCTTTACTGAATTAGAACCACGGAAATGGGTGGTTAGCGCCCCCCACAGGAAAAGCATCTCTACTCTTCACCCCTAAGAAACTCAAAATTGATGGCAAACGGAAAGAATTTTTAAGCGGAGATATCCATGCAAACAAACGTAAAGAAAATAGAAACTAAATATCTGAAGTTGTTGTCATTGCTCACGGTTGCTGCAGTGCTTTTCGTGGCAGTACAGCCAGATGCGGCGCATGCGGGTACGGGTGGTACGGAGTTCGATGAAGTTTGGGAAGCTCTCAAGGATTGGATTGAAGGCACCTTGGGTCGTGTTGTTGCAGGTGCAATGATCCTTGTTGGTATCGTTAGTGGTGTCGCTCGACAGTCTCTAATGGCGTTTGCAGTCGGTATCGGCGGCGGCATGGGCCTCAACTATTCCCCGACCGTAGTGGAATCTATCATGACCGCAACAATCACAGCGGCAACCAAAACCCCTGAATTTGTCAGCAATACGGCTGGTCTGATCTCAACCAGCATTGGCTTTGGGATGTAGCAGCAGTCTTCGCTACTCAGCTGAAAGGAGGTATTTGAAATAGCAAATATGTTTTACTCCGGTTAATGACCCCAACAAGCCCGTTCGCGCGTAAGTGCGGGCGGGTTTTTCTTTTTCGAAGTGTTCGCACCCTCCCAAGAATTCCGCGCCGAGCCGTTAGAGTCGCGGCATTGATCGAAGCAGAGAGGTGCAGAGAATGAGAACTTGGCGATTAGCCCTGTGGTCGGGGGTGGCCACGTTGCTGGCTCTCCCCAGCGCGCAGGCCGATCTTCTGGAGTACAGCTTTACCGATACTCTTGGAGAGCAGAGGGTGCTGCAGGCGGGAAGCGAGTACGCAAACCCTGTCAGCGAATTGACGTTTAGCCTGAGCGGCGGTCTGGACCGGAAAGTCCGGATGCTGATCCGCAATGGGGGAGGGGCGGTTGTCTCATCAGCCTCAAGCGAGTTGCTTGGGGCCAATGACCGTATTTTGGTTGATGGAGATGAATTCTACGGGGAGCGGCTGCAGCTGCCAGTGCCTGCAGATGGGAGTTATGAGTTTGTTGCTCAGATCTTGTCTTCTGATGGAGATGTCGTTTCTGAACAGATTGATCCGGTGCGTGTTCACACAACACCACCTGCGTCTGGTGGCTTTGACATTGTTCAAGGGAGGCCAACAGAAGTCCCCGGATTCCCGCATCGTTTGATTGGTGGATTGTATTTCAACTACCTTCAGATCAACGGAATTACCTCTGATATTCCACTCACTATTGCAAAGATCGCCATCAAAGACTTGGAGGCTGGCAACGCAACACGGACAGCATATACATCAACCTGGGGTGGAAGTGCTGAATGGAAACCAGAGGAACTGTTCAGTGAGGGCGAAGAAAGTACATTTGAGCTGGTCGCTCAACTGCGGGATAAAGCTGGTAATGTCACTGAACTAACAGAAACATTCTACTATGATAAAGCATCGACGAAACGCGGTCCGATGGAAGCTTTTGCGATTTACGATCCAGACAAAGCCCCTAGTACTCCGCTGCTGAACAACAGCAAGTTTGAAGGCTTTATTCCATATACAGCCGGAATGACAATCTCACAGAACCCGATTAAGCTCATTACGAGATTATCGCGGGAGAACTACAAAACGTTCTCTCCATTTGGCTTGGGATATACTACCCACTGCCGTAATGATTGCTTGTCTGGAACTCCGTTCCACACTGATGACGACTACGTCTATCTAGAAACGTATAAACCTTATGAGTTCATTCAGATAGGGGCTAATCATGCTAGTCTGCGCTCAGTAGATTTGTTAACCAATGTTGCCACTAACTACTTTGATGTAAACGTGGCTGAAGGCACGGCAATCTCCCCTAAAATCAAAAACCTAAAGCTTGGCTTTAAAGGAGATAAAAAACTATATGGCAGCCTACGGATTGGTCTCGATAAGAAAGATTGGATCTTTAATCGTGTTGTAGTAACGGTTGATCCCCGTCCTTACCGCCAGCGCATCACGGTAGATAACAACCACACGCGTGGTCTTGACAGAACGGTCTTCATGGAGCCTAACCAGACAACTGTAACTATCGATATGCCTGAGTACAGTGCCTATGAAACACGTCAGGCGAACTTTGCTAATTACCGAACGGGTATTCGTGCTTATGCTTATTCGCATGAGTTACCGATACAGCTGAACTCAGAGATGTATGATCGTATCATAGATACGAATTTTACAAATCCTGAGGTTAATGACATCAAAGTTCTCGAGCAGGAAAAAGAAGTTCATGTTGAGGTCAATGAAGATGACAGTGATGCTATTAAAGGAACGGTTCACAGGATTCGTTGGTTTGTCGATCCAAGCAAATCAAAGTTAGAACTACGAGCCTCCAATGGTACTTACAGCGAAGTGCCATATAGCCATGAGATAAAATACACTCATTGGAAGCGTAGGTTCATCTATGATCTCTCGGCGGTGCCAGATGGTGTCTACACCGGTATCAGAGCCACAGCGGTTGATGCACAAAACAACAAGACGGTCAAAGAAATTAACGAAACAGTTGTAATCGACAACACCGCGCCAACGGTTCACTTCAATCTTGATGATGGCAGTGATGTTGTATCACTTGATGACATCTTCATCTCTGTTTCGGATAATTCTGACAGTAACCCACAAATTGCATCAGTACAGCTGACCGGTGGCCCTACCAAAGACCAGATTAATTTGCCAGTGCGTGAAGTGGCCGGTGGTCAATATCAGCTTGAATATCCAATCCTCTTCCCTAGTTTTGAGCCGAACAGCAGCTACACAGCGCATGTTGTGGTGAAAGATGAGCATGGGAACACTAGCGAAGAAGCTTTGTGGTTTAATTACAAACCTCATCAGATCACTCTGGAAGGGGGCTTTGACAGCAAGTTCTATATTCCCGCTGTGGTTACTGAACTGGTTCACAAGGACGGGCGGCGACTGATCGAAACTGAACCGCTCACGCTTGCTGATGGAGCGCCAGTCTCAGGCACTTATGACGTGTTGGCCACGCTACGTGGGGATGCACCTTCGGCCTATATCGTTAATGGTATGCGGATTGAGCCAGGACAAACCCTGGCGATTTTGAGTGATCATGATTTCTCAACTTCATCCGGCAAACTCAGTATTGGCGCTTACCCCGCCGAAGCCGGAATTGAAGGAACGGCCCATATTTTGGTGATGACGACGGCACCAAACTCTCCAATCTTGTCAGCTGAGCTGACGAGTTGGATCGGTCGAGCAAACCTGAGTTCATCGAGCTGGACAGTTAAACAGGTTTTGGATCCTGTCTCTATTCAGGCCTCTCCTGCACCTGGCAATCCGTGCCGACTGACGACAACCATGGAAGACGCTTTTCACGCCGATCCAATTGATGATCCGGTTTGCGAATTCGTTTGGACAACGATTCCAGATGAGAGTGAACGTGTTCTAAGTGAGCACGGTGAATTCCAAATGACCCAAATCGAAGGGGTAGCCTTTGCCTTGGGCAAACAGGCAGTCTCCTATGAACTAGCTGTATATGGCGGTGACGGATCTCGCATTGTGGTTGGTCGTGGCTCGCAGGATCTTGAAGTTGTTTCGGCTGAAGGATCTGTTTCTTTAGCGCCGACAGAAAACCTGACGACCGTGTACCGTGGCATTGAAAATATCTCTCTTCAAATGAAACATATTGATGGAGGCTCCTGTTCCCTGACCTTGGACAGTGATCAGGCAATGCGACAAAACAAGTGTTTCTTCGAGTGGACGAATATCCCGACAGGATTGCAGCAAAACTTCTACTCACAGCCATATCTGACGGGATTATTATCTGATGAAGGCACATATCCGGTTCAGTGGCGTGTGAGTAAGTTTGCTCCATCCGGCAAGCGCGTGACCCTTAATGAGCAAACATACAACATTGAGGCGATTAATCCTCCAGCTCCACAGATTGAGATGTCGGAAGCTGGCGATGGCTTGTTCTTTGCTCCTCTAGGTGGGCGACGAACCCGAGACATTGTTGTCACAGCACCAGCATCTAAGCTGCTGATTGATGTCATGCGGGACAATGTCACGGTTTTCAACGAGCTATACAACCTGCTCTCGGAAACAAGCAATCGTGTCTATATGTCCCTTGAAACCTTGCCTTTGGCCCTTTGGCAAGAACAGCAATTTGATGTCACCGCCCGCTATGCGGAACTCTCTGGTGTTGAGAGGACAGCTACCATTCTCGCAGTTGGAGTGCCGGCTGAAACAGTTCGCCCTTACATCTCTACTGACCAACGAGATGCAGTAGACACAGAACTTGTGCCGTTGACGATCGATCTTCGCGATACGCAAAACTTCAATGGAGCGTACGACGCGGCCACGATGGGGCAGTGGGAAGCAAGAGTTGTTTATGACACCCTTGATGGGCCAGTTGCACTCTCGAACTTTGAACCGCTTACAGGCGGAAGTCTTACCACTTTTGTTGATATTTCGGGCCTGGGGGCATCCAGCCTGCGCTTGTTTGCTGAAGCCAGATTGCTGAGTGAGCATCCTGGTTACCAACGAGTTGAGCGATCAGTTACCCCGACGTTTGTTACTGTGCTGCGAGGTAATGAAATTGCAGGTAGCGTTGTCAGCCGCGCCTTTAGCGGGCCTGCACCGCTCAGCACCTACTTCAAACTGAGTGTTTCAGATCACTTGGACCGCCGTGCTGTGGGTGAAGTGATTTGGCAAGTCAGCTATGACAATGGAGGAACATGGACAGAGTTTGTACCTGAAAGCGAGCGCAAGAAGCTGCAATTTCATCATACATTTGATGTGGGCAGCTACTTGGTGCGTGCCAAGATTACAAACATAAACTCAGGAGCCGTTTCCCATACGGATCAAACTAGTGTTACAGCCTATGAATTGCTTGACGTTGAGCTGAGCGGACCAAGCTCGGTCGTTGTTGGCTCGAATGGTACTGTACTGGCGCAAGTCACAAGGAATGGTCTGGCGGCGCCGGAGAGTGAGTATGTTCTTGAATGGTCGACGGATGGCGGAGAGACTTTTGAGACTGGTTCAGGAAAGGAATTGGTTGTTGAGGGGATGGAAGAAGGCGTAAAGCGGGTCCATGTGCGAGTACGGGCTATCGAGGCGCCTATAGAAGACCGGTATGCGTACTCGGTTGATCGGCACAATGTTGGGATGCGCCGTCTCAAGGAACCGCGGGCAACGCTTTACGGCTCCAGAAAACTTGAGATCGGTCAGAGCTATGAGTTTTCTGCGCGCTTGAAAGCCCCCTATCGTGATATGAACGTTGCCGTCAAAGGAGAGTTCGTGTTTCCTGATGGGTCCACAGTTGAAGGGGAAAGCGCCAGCTACACCGTTCGCGAGGAAGACACGCAAGACGGGCGGGTAACCATCAAATACACAGCGTGGCTTGAAGGGTTTAAGGATCAAACCTCCAAGACCGTTGAGCTGAAAGCCCAAGTTTGGGCGTATGAGTGGCCAGAGTTTGTGTTTGGGGTGAGCGCGGGTACGAACCAAGTCCCAACGACGGTCAAAGCCAGCGTGCGCGTCTTGGGGAATACGCGCAACCCGGAAGAGCCCGTCTATAATTGGGTGCTGCCTGATGACGCAACCGATGTCATAGAACGAGGTGATCGTAATCGTACGTTTGTCATCGACAAGCCGGGAGAATACGAGATCATTGCCAGGATCAGTGATGAGCGGGGCAATGAGACTGTGCTGCGCGAGATGCTGAACCTGGAGCCTGCGCCGGACTATGACGTGGAGATCTCGTTCAGACCATCGAACAGTTACCATCGTGCGCCACTGGGCGTGTTTTTGCGTCCGGAAGTCACCGGTGGTCACCCGGACGACCGAGTGGACTCTTATGCCTATTCAGTCAACGGGCAGGTGCTTAAGTCGACCAACTCTTATGCAAGGGCGGAACTAGAGGCTGGTGACAGCACGGTTCAGTTGAAGGTTCTGACCAAGATGGGGGTTGTGGCAACCGGTGAACTTGTGATCCCTGTTGCGGAAAACCAGCCTCCTGTTTGTGAGCTGGAGATTACCGATACCTCACGCTCGTGGATTGGCAAGGCTAAGTGCAAGGATCCAGATGGCCGCGTTGTTAAACACAATTGGCACGTAGATGGTCACAACGTATCAGTCAGCGGATCCCGTGTGACGATCTCCAAGAATGATCAGGAGCAAATGCCGATGGTTACTTTGAGCGCGATCGATGATGCAGGGGCTCAATCAATGGAGGTGTCCGCCTCCCACGCTGTAAACTAAAGGTCAGCATCAAAGAGACAAAGAGCCGGGGCGTTTGCTCTGGCTTTTTTGTTTTGAAAGTTGGAACTCAGAAAAAAAACAGCTCATCGGAAAATGAGTACAGAGCTACGCAAGCACCAAAATGAAACTCGCTAATGTGCGTTCCAGGTTAACTGGATCGGAAAAAATGCGCAGATTGCTATTATCGTTATGTTGCTCACTGGCTATTTCAAGTGCAAGCGCACTAGAGTTTAGCCCGGAAGAACCGCCCATTAATAGAATTGTGGAGTTACCGGTAGACGGGCTCAGGGCCATTGAGAAAGAAGGGAAAATCTTCTTCTTGTCGACGAATGGCCGTTTTGTTTTGTCTGGGCAAATTGTCGATGTTTGGCAACGCAAACCTCTAGATACATTTGAGCAAATCAGAGAAGCGGCGCTGAAGCTCGATGTGAGAGCTTATGGCGTTGACCCCGACGAGCTAAATACAATCACAATTGGTGCTGGCCCAAAAGAAGTGATTATGTTCACAGATCCACTGTGCAGCATTTGTCACAGTGTTCTGGATGAAGCCAAAGACCTCATGCAGGAATACACGTTCAAACTAATTTTGGTTCCAGCGCTCGGTAACCGGTCCAATCAGCTCATTCGCTCATTGTTTTGTTCTGCCACTACGAACGAGGAAAAAAGAGACCTTTACCTGCGCAAAGATCTCGCATCAGTGAATAACGAGGGAAATTGCGACAGCAAAAGGCATGACCAGACGCTCACTTTTGCTCAAATGATGGGAGTTAATGGAGTGCCATTGATCATCAACCCAATGGGCACTGTCATTCGCGGTCGACCACCTGTCCTGAAAGCATTTCTGGAGGGAAGCGAATGAAATTTATCTCGATCAAAAACATTTTGAGTGACCAGATCGTTCCAGAATCGGTGCGGGCATCGAGTCTTATTCCGGTCTTGGCTTATAGCGAGGACGACCATCTGTTTCTATTAGATGATCAAACTCTCGGCTTTACTTTCATGTGCCAACCAATACCGGCTGGCGATGAAAAGATACAAGAGCGCGTTGCTGGACTGATTAACCAAGACCTTCCCAAAGATTCCAGTATGCAGTTTGTTTTGTTCCGGTCTCCAGACATCAACATGCAGATGTATCATATGCAAAGTATGCGAGACGGTAATCAAGACCCATTAATGGAGCAGGTGATTAAGGAACGTATTGATTTCTTGCAGGAACACACCGTTGATAATGTCACAGTCTCGACAGACATGGGCATTTATGACAACGGGATCGTGCAGGATCTGAAGCTAATTGTTAGCTGTAAGGTCCCAATCAAGAACCCCAAGCCTACTGAGAAAAATCTGCTTGAAGTTACTCAGCTGCAGGGCAAGTTGGAAAAGGCTCTCAATCATATCGGGCTGGTCCCTAGAAAGCTCGACGCGCGCGGCTACATTCGGGTGATGTCGACACTCTTGAATTGGGGGCAGAACGCGAGCTGGCGAAACGATGCAACAGGGTATGAGACGGATCGGACAATCAACGAACAGTTATTTGATCCTGAAACACAGCTCGACGTAGAGCCGCGCGCGCTCTGCTTGGGAGACCAACATCTCAAAGTTCTCAGTGCAAAGAAACTGCCAGACGCATATTACTTTGGCGATGCAATTACCTACATAGGCGATATTTCAGGCGGCAACTCTTCAATCAAAGAGAATTATTTCGTCGTCATGAATGTCATGTATCCAGATTCTGAGCAGCTAAAAAACCAGCTCGAACGTAAAAGGCATTTTACTGTGAACCAGGCTCTCGGACCAATGACCAACTTGGTTCCGGTTTTGGGTGATAAGAAACAAGGCTTTGATCTCCTCCACGAAAAAATGAAAGAGGGTTCGAAGCCTATCAGGGTCAGCTATTCTGTTGTTCTTTCAGCACCTACTAGAAAGCGCGTTGAAGCTGCTGCAATAGCGGCGCGCAATCTCTGGCGAGAGAGTCGGTTTGAGCTTATGGAAGACCGCTATCTACAGCTTCCGCTTTTTTTGAACAGTCTACCTTTGTGTACTGACGCGAAAGCAATCAAAGATCTGTTCAGGTACAAAACCCTCACTGCGGAACATGCTGCAGTCTTGGCTCCCATTTTTGGAGAGTGGAAAGGGACAGGCACTCCACACATTGCATTGATGAGCCGAAACGGTCAGTTGATGACCCTTTCCCTGCATGACAGTAACTCAAACAAGAACGCAGTTATCGCCGCTGAATCAGGCAGCGGAAAGTCATTTCTCGCGAATGAACTTATTATTGCTTACATGTCGGAAGGAGCCCAGGTCTGGGTAATCGATGCTGGTAAGAGTTACGAAAAACTGTGTGATACCTTGGATGGTGATTTTGTGCACTTTGAAGAAGGCACCAATGTTTGCCTGAACCCATTTGAGTTGATTGATAACTATAAAGATGAAGAAGACGGAATCGTTGGAATTGTATCCAACATGGCCTCTCCCAAAGGAACATTGAGTGATCTGCAAAATGCGCGATTAAAGGCAATCATCAGTGAAGGATGGGAAGAACACAACAAAGCGCTCAAGATCGATCATATCGCTGAAGCTTGCTTGAAAGATAAAGATCAGCGAGTGAAAGATATTGGTGCTCAGCTATTCCCTTTTACTTCAAGGGGTAATTACGGTCGCTACTTTTCAGGCAAAAATAGCATCGACTTTCGCAAACAATTGACTGTTCTTGAGCTTGATGAATTGCAAGGACGTACAAACCTTCGACAAGTTGTCTTGCTTCAGCTGATTTATCAAATTCAGCAAGAAGTGTATCGCGGTGAAAGAAACCGAAAAAAAATCGTCATTGTCGATGAAGCTTGGGATCTTCTGAAAGAAGGTGAAGTCTCGAAGTTCATGGAGCATGCTTACAGAAAGTTCCGTAAGTATGGTGGCTCGGTGATCATTGCTACCCAGTCAATCAATGACCTTTACCAAAACGCTGTAGGTCAAGCGATTGCTGAAAACTCAGCAATGATGATGCTCTTGGGTCAGAGAGACGAGACAATTGAGAGCGTTAAAAAAAGCGGTCAATTGGCAATGGGGGACGGCGGCTTTCGAGCGTTGAAAACCGTTCACACTATTGCAGGTGCTTACTCCGAGATCTTCATCAAATCCAACGTCGGGACTGGCATCGGAAGATTGATAGTCGGTGAGTTCCAAAAGCTTCTTTACTCAACTGATCCAAGAGATGTTCAGCTAATCGAAGATCTTCGCAGACAAGGCTACAGTGTTTCTGATGCCATTCATATGATCATTAATTCTCGCAATAAAAAATCGGAAAATGCAGCATGAAACCCACGACTGTACTGACATCATTTCTCGCACTCGGCTTAGTGTTCGTTACTTACACAACTTATGATTTGCGTTTGAAGATTGAAGAGTTTGAACAGGACCTGCAGAGAACTCCTCCAATCGCGGTAGTAGACTTCTTGGAAGTTGCGAAAAGCTTGGATCCGGGTGCCTCAGAGGCAGAGGTTAGAGACGTGTTGCTGAAGGTCAATAATGCGACCATGAAGCTGAAAGAGGCTGGTTATCTTGTTCTGGATAGGGAGAAAATTGTCAATGCTCCTGAAGATTTGCTGTTGCCGTTAGAAGCTATAAAACAAGCAAACATTTCCACCCAATGATGAAATGGAAACGAAAAAAGCAGTCTTGGAGGCTATTTGCCTTCAAGGCGCTGTCGGTCATGGTTCTGTTGTTTGTTGCTGCAGAGGCATTCTCAGCTCGTTATCGGATTGCTTATGATCCTCAGAAAGTGAAGTGCCTGCCAAACTATAGTGTTTATCTTTTAGACACTTGGGACACCTCGCGAGAACGAGGGGGACTGTATTTTTTTGACGCTCGCGGTTTTGAACCGATTTTTCAAGATGGCACCCGACTGGTGAAGATCCTGTCGGCTCTTCCTGGTGATCACGTTCAAGTTAGTCACGACGGTGTGTTTGTAAACTCTTCGAACCTGGCGAAAGGCTTAGCGTTGGCTGATAAACTAGGAAGCGATCCCAAGGACTTTTTGGTATCTGGCACCTTGCAAGAAGGGAACTATTGGTTTCTCGGAGAGCATGAGCTGAGTTTCGATTCCCGTTATTGGGGAGCGGTCGATAACGACCAAATCCTCGGCAGAGCATATCCAATTTATTAAGAAGCCAATTCGGTCGGATGAACGAGGTTTCACTGTCTTTTTGAACAGGTGTTCCCATGAAACAATTCATATTTGCAGCGTGTTCGTTGCTATTGCTCCTTCAACCCAGTGTCGCAGAAGAACTCTCGTTCAAACAGATTGTTGATGGCATTCGAGAGCAGTCTGACGAGATCCGAAATGCTTCGCCAATAACCTCTCTGGAGAGCCTACTGCCTAAGGAGAGTGCCCAACAAGAAGCCCAAGAAGAGGCAAAGGGGCTACTGGAAGAACTGCAGCGAACCAACAAAGACATGCGTATGTTGGCGGAAGCTCAGGAGAGTAAAAGTACCTACACAAACCACAGCTGGCTGATTTTTGCCTCATTGGGCATGGGGGAAGATAGCTTTAACGCCGTTCTTCAAGCAGCTTCATTGCAGCGAGATTCCATTGTGCTTTTGCGCGGTATTCCAAAAGACGCAAAGCTTGCTGAAGCTGTGCTTGAAGTTCAAAAACGGGCATCGAAGTTTGATCCCGTACCCAATGTTGTAATCAATCCGGATCTTTTCAAAAAACACAACATTCAATCGGTTCCAGTTGTTGTGAAACTCACACCAAGAGAAGGTGCAATAGGGTTGCCGAGAGAGGTCGCCCGAGTGTCTGGCTTGAGTGATACCGTTTGGTTAGAGCGAAAGCTTGAGGAAGGTCGTACGGGTGACTTGGGCGCGAGAGGGCCGCTTGCGGAGATTACGGAGCAAGATTTCATTGAAGCCGCAAAAGAAAGAGTTGCAGCAATCGATTGGGAGGCGAAGAAAGAGCAGGCCGTTGAGAATTTTTGGCAGAAGCGCACTTTTAACGAGCTCCCTCAGGCAATCAAGTCTCGGACACGTTTCATCGATCCATCCTTTGTCGTGACAGCTGATGTGAGAGCACCGAATGGTCAGCTGATTGTGCATCGTGGACAATCCATCAACCCGCTCAAAGTACGTTCCTTTCCTCAAGCGGTATTGGTGTTTGACCCGCTCTCAAAGAAACAGCTTGAGTTAGTGAAAGAGCTTTCTCTGAAACTGCAGAATGATGCGCGTTTTTCGCGTGTAAATTTGATCGCAACACGCATCGATAAGGAAGATGGGTGGGGGTCTTACGAGGAGATCACCGAATACCTGCAAGAGCATGTCTATCTGCTCACCCCGGATATCAAGCGGACGTTTGAGCTCGAATTCACACCGTCGCTGGTGACAGCCGCTGACCTTCATTTCCAAGTAGAAGAATTTGGTGAGGACGAACTATGACAAAGCGAACAATCAGACGGTCAATCTTAGGCGGGTTAGTTGCTGGTATAATCGGTATGTGGAGTGGACAAGCTATTGCTGCAGCTGGTTGCTATTCTTCGGGCTTCATCGGTCCAAAAATGATTACGGATGTGTGCTGGAACTGTGTTTTGCCGATTAGGATCGCGGGCGTGCCGATGGGTGGAGATGGATACTACCCCGAGGACGCTGCTAAAAACCCGTTGTGTATTTGTAAAGATGGTGCGGGATTGCCGCATCCTGGGGTAACAACCTCTATGTGGGAGCCCGCTCGGCTTGTAGAGTTCCAACGTGTTCCGGGTTGTTCCTCAATTCTCAACGGAGTGCGCTTCCCGTTTAACCGCACGTTTCAAGGGTCTCACGGGAATGCAGAACATGGTGGTGGTGATAAGACGTTCATGCACTACCATTATTTTGCTTTCCCCCTGCTCGCGATTTTGAATCTGTTTGTGAAGCAGTCATGTAATCCGGATGGATATTTGGATATGGATATGATGTACATGTCCGAAATTGATCCAACATGGAACAACGACGATATGGCGTTCTTTGCCAATCCGGAAGCTGCAGCTGTCGCCAACCCAATTGCAACAACCGCATGTGCTGCAGATGCGATTGCTTCTACAACAGGGCGTCCAATTAAAGAGATGTTTTGGTGTGCAGGATCTTGGGGAACACTATACCCGTTATCAGGCAATAAAGTCGGGAACTGGAGTATTGTAAATGACACCTCTTTGCTCACTGCCAGAGTATTGGCAGCACTGCACCGGCGCGGCCTTGCATGGAAAACTTCAGGCAAAAAAGCAATGTGCGAGGGGAAGATCCATCCAACGCTACCCAAGCAGCAATACAAGTTCACGTCCGTCTACCCGCGTCCTGAAACTAAGTCAGCTCATGTTATGGGGGAAAGTACTATGAAATGGGGACTTGGCCGGAAGATTCCGGCAGTCGGGGAGGATCTCGTCTACATGATTTGGCGCTGGAACGATTGCTGCAATTACTGAGTAAAAACAAAAAAGAGAGCAGAGCTGCCGGAAGGCAGCTTTTTTTTTGTCTAAGGTCTCGCCAACATCGGCAGGGATCATTGCATGACACTTCTCAAAATCGCGAGTAGAAGCACCTCAATCGGGGTCTCAATAGCCTACCTTCTCGCTATGCAACCAGCATTAGCAGATACCATTGGAGAGATTGGTAGAAGTGGGCAAAGCTTCGGTACGGAAATCGGCCAACAATACAATCAGTCTCAACCTTCAATCTCTGGGGATACGATAACGTTCTCTGGAGAAGACGGAGGTAGCCTGGATATTCAGGATCTTTATCCGGGCACGAGTAGCGAAAACACCCGCCCTTCAAGCTATTATTTTCCTGACATGGAAGGAACGAGTGTCGACAACCTGCGCGGAGCGTATGATCGAAATTCGAGAATGAGCGAGGCTGGTGACGGCGCATTATCTGGTCTTGAGGCCGATGTAGCCGGGGGCGTCACTACACTGGGTGGAGCTGCTTACGAAATCATCATGCAGGCAGCAAAGCGCGACCGGATCGACTGGGGTGAAGATCCGGTTTTAAGCACCACAGAGGACATATTTGGTGTAACCGATGTCACGGACGGCTTTGATGACTGTTCTATTGACAGAGCCGTCCGAGAGACGCGCCTGAATGCGCATGTTCCCGACAACTATACCTGTGATCGCATTATTGACGAGACTGGTTCTGCGGATGCACTGCACGACTATTCCGGAGCAGTGGTCAGCCACTATTCCGGGCCGTACAACATGGACAGCTGCGGAGTTGACTGTGTCAAAGTTTGGATCGGTAGAGTTGGCGATAACTACTGGAAGGGAAACTGCAAAATCTACGAGGCGTCAACACAGGTTGAAGTGTTGAACCCAGATGCAATCACCAGCGTAAAACTGACCTATGCCAAATGGGACGATTACATTCAAGTCTTAGCAGGCCCGCCAGAACAGGAGGAACTTGTTTGGCAGGGAAATAAGAATTTCCCACCTGAAACATCGGGCAAATGTGAGCTCGCTAAGTCCTGGGTGAAGAACGACATCAACAAGGATATTACATCTCAGTTTAAAGACGTCGAACCAGGCGACGTCGTTAGTTTTAAAATCCGCGTGAGTGTCTCAGGAGCCGGTGAAGGCTTCGGGCGTTTGCAAATTCGTTATGACCCAACGAAAGTGATCACTGGAGATCACTGGACACCTCCAGCCGCTTTAAAAAAAGCACAGAGCATCATGGATGGATTTGCTGAAGGCACCTTTACTTGCACGAATGATCCTTCTGACGAATTTGGTTGTGCGCTGGTCGATGGTTACAAGATCTGTGAAGACCAAATGGGGCCATCCCCGTTTCCTGGAATAAGCCCGCTTTGTAGGGCAGTGCGTATTGAAGCAGAAACTGATTTCTACAAAGGACAATTAGGTTGCTACACAGATGTGAATGGCAATGAACAATGTCCTATGAATGAGGGTGAAAACACCAACAGCTGCTCTCAGTATGCTGAAAATCCTGGCTGCGGTTTTGTGAGATCCACCTGTGTTGAAGGAGCGACTGGAGAAAGTGGGCGATGTTATCTTTATGAGGACACTTACGACTGCGGCTATACATCAGAAGTCCCGTCTTTTGCGATCGATGAAGAGTTGAACTGCTCCGGCCCGATCCGTTGCATGGGTGATGATTGCCTTGATCTTGAAGGGGAACAAAGTGAAGATTTCGCGAAGGTTGCAGCTCTACTGGATGCTGTGAAGTTCCTTACGCAAGACATGACGTGCACCGGTCTTGATGGGAATGATGTTCCGACTGGTGAGGAAGACGTTAGCTGTAAGGTTTTTGCGGGCGAGAAAGGCTCTTGTAAGGTAGCCGTGGGGGGCGTGCAGGACTGCTGTGAGAAGCCTCAAGATGTTTCTCTAACAGACTATATGAACCTTCTTGTCACGGTTCCCAAACTTGAAGCTGGAGCATCAATGCTCGCAGGTAATCTCGGTTTTGAAGGCGCCTATACCGCTCTAAAAACGGGTATCGTCGATGGCTTCACACAGATCACACAGCCGTTCTCAGGCATGGTGGAGAACCTTTCCGGTATCGTTGATACTATCACGCAGCCAATTGCCGACCTTGCTGCCCAGATCAGTCAACAGTTCGCGACCACCGCAACAGAAGTGGCGGCTGAGAGTATGGGGACACTTGCAGTAGAAGGTGGTGAGGCACTGGCAGGCGAAACAGCCGGGAACTTGACTCAACAATTGCTCGGGGAGACGGGGGCACAGCTCTTGTCGACGGTGATGTGGGTCTATTCCGTTTACAGTGTAACCATGCTGCTCATCAAAATTATTTGGGCTTGTGAAGAAGACGAGCTGAAGCTGAATGTGAAACGCCAGCTCAAGAGTTGCACCTCGCTCGGATCGTATTGCAAAACTGAAGTGCTCGGACAATGCATTGAGAAACGGAAGAGTTACTGTTGCTTCAACTCACCGCTTTCTAGGATCATTCAGGAACAGGCTCGCCCGCAGTTGGGTGAGTCATTTGGATCTGCAAAGAACCCACAATGCGGGGGTCTAACAATTGAGCAGGTAGGTGAGCTTGATTGGGATCAGATGGATCTGAGTGAATGGATTGGTATCTTGGATCAAACAGGAAACTGGCCAAGCGCAGAAGATATGACGATTGATAATCTCACAGGCTTTGGAAGTGACCTCAACACTGATGGTACTCGTAAGGACGTTATCACGCGCACGACTGATCGTTTGGACGAAATTGACGTGGACGCTTACCGCGACAATGCCTATGAAGATTTGAGCCCTTGATACAGTTCTCTGAAGTCCAGCGGAGAGGAGGCTTTCCGCTGGACTTGCGCCAAGTATCAGCGCGTGATTTCCGCCTGAAATAAATATTTTGACAAACTGGGGGAAGCTTCGTCTGGTTAGAACAACTCTTCAATAGATTGATCAGCGACAACCGTACTCGTGATTCAGATCTTCAATAGAGGCAACAATGAAAGACAGGCTTATCAAACACGCCCTGCTTCTCATACTTGTGTTCGTATTGCCGCTTGTGTGCGCGGCCTACATCGCATCATTGGGACACTATCTTTGGGCCTTACCCTTTGTTGTTCTTGCAGGCACAAGCCTACAGTCAGTCAGCCACTTTCACGAGGGATAAGGTGGAGTTAAGAGGCGGAGCGGCCCAACCCTTTTAGGAGCTGTTCTGTCTCTTTGGTCAGGAAACCATCTTCGTCAAATTCGATGTCTGAAACTGAATGGCCGTTCTCTGCAAGTGATGTTGAGAAAACGGTAAGCAGCTGGATTGCCAAAGCTTCGGCTTTGGAGATGCCTTTTCCTTTTACACCTTTGAGCTTTTCACTGATGTTCCCGCGTTTGGAATTGGTAAGTGCCCCTCCGAGATCCATCAAGCGCGCTAAGTCGCCTTGGTTGCCTGCGAAGCGTTCAAAACTCTTCCGGTAGATTTCGAGGCGTTGTTCTGGTGTTGACATTGAAGATCCAATCATCGATAGCAAATGTCTTACCTCAACGCAGTTTCCTCGCTGAAGGGTAAGTCGCCCCGGTCGTGTACCAGACGCCGGGGCATTTTTTTATGCAGCAGCTTGTTGCTGCAAGGCAATAGGAGACATTTGGTGGATTTCCTCGCAGAAGCGATTGAGCAGAGTATCGAGATGTAAGAACTCCTCTTCGTCATCCATTTGCTCGCCATAATCCAACCCAGCTTCCGCTGATGTCTTTTTCCATTCCACAAGTTGCGCCTGATAAATGTCGATGCTGCCTGCTAGGTGGCCATACTCAACCTGCACGTGCTGCGTCTGGCTTGGGCGCTGCGTTCTGTAGATCGCCTGCTCTTCTTTTGTGGCAGACCAAGCACGCTCGTAAAACAAGATTACGCCAGCCTGTTCTAGGTTCAAACCACGTTGACCAACCCACGAAGATAATAGCACTGGTGTGTCACCGTGACGGAATTCATCATCAAGGATTTTGGAACGCTTATTTATCTCCTGTTTCCCGGTAAACAGCACTGAAGAAATACCTTGCGGTTCCAGGCAGGAATGCAAACGCTCAAGGACATCTGGGGCTTCTGCATACAAGATTGTTTTCTTGCCTTTGGCGGTCCAATACTTGATGCGATCCAGCGCCCAACGTTGCTTTGAGGTTAAGGGCTGAAAGGTGCCAAGAGTATTTTTGCTTTTTACGTGTGGTGCGTTCGCTGCACGCTGAACTGCGCCGATGCGGGCTAAAACAGTCACCAAATTGAGGGCTTTATCGGAGCTATCTCGTGCCTTTTTGTACCAGTCGGAAAACTCTGTCGCGACTTTTAAATAATGATCAAAATGGTCTGGATCCCATTCAATTGGGCACACATTGCGCTCGGGTTCTGGGCAGTTGTTGAACTCTGAAAGCTCTGGCTCCTCCCGCAGGCGGCGTTGGAGGTTTGGAGCTAACCAGTCGCGGAACATCGAGAGGTTGTTAATCTTTGGCACCTCGCGTTTGCCACCGCTTTGCAGATCCTCTCGGAATTCATTTGTTACCCACTGCGTGACTACATGGTTGTCGAAGAATGCATCTTCTCCGCGCTGCGCGTTTATTGTTGTCTTGGAGAGCTTTGGTTGCACAAAGCCTCTGCCACGGACACCATAAGGTTGGTGAGCGGTTCCATTACCGGCACTGATTTCAGAAATAGGCAACAAGTCGCGCGGATAATTGTATTGGGGTGTACCGTCGAGAGGGATGACCTTTCGACCCGCCAATTTTCTGATAGCCCGTGTTTGCTGAGTGTTGTTGTTTGCCAGAACGCCGCCTTCATCAACAAGCACTGTCCGGAATAAACGCCTCCAGCGATCAGCAGCAGTACGAACAACTTTCTGAACAAACTGAGTTTTAAGCTCGCCATTCTTTGTCAGTGTTCGGCTGTAGCTGATGCGACTGCCTGAACGCAATTCTCGGTATGTCACAATGGAAATCTTGGTGGTCGGCATATCTGCCTTTTTGAGCACTCGCCAGCATTGGCTTTGCAAGCCGATTTTTTTGATCTCTTTGAGCATCTCGGGCAAAAGGCCGGATTCAACAACAATCAAACTGCGACCTGGCTCCAACAATGCCATTGCAAGGGCATAGCGCGCCTTTCCAGAGCCTTGCTGCCATCCGCCGATGTATCCGTATGGTGAAATAAGGCCTTCAACCACGCTATATTTCTGGAAGTCGGCAAGCCAATTTATCCCTGTTCGAGAAATAAGGCTTTCGTACTGCTGCGCTAGTTGAGGGAAATGGAAGGGTAAACCTTCCTCTTTAACGACCCATTGCCCCTTGGCAACGCGCTCGTCATTCATAATTTCGTACCGCTGGGTGACTTCGTCGCGGCGCAGGGTGACAGTTTGCCCTTTGTGCGTGATCTCGTATGCACCCCCAAGAGGTTTTGCACGCAGCTGATCGCCCTTACTGACTGTTGGGCTCTTGAAGTTTCCCGGCTCCAATAAAGTACTGCGGCGCGCTCTAAGTTCAGTTGTTCCAACTGATTTAGTTTTGACGACACGTCGCATGGGCGTAATGGCCCGTGCATGTCGCTTAATCAGCTTGGTATAGAAACCACGCAAGGTTGGGGAGATCCAAGCGCTGCCGCCCAATGTGTTGATCTCGTCAACGAGCTCTTGAAGTGCGTGCTCGGGTTGATTTTGCAGCAAGAGGACATCGAGCAGAAATCTACCTTCTCCCTCGTGTTTTAGATTGGCTGGGAGGCGCTTACCTTCTGCAGGCCTGCGTAGGAGCCCATTTGCCACCTTCGCTTGTACAAGGCCGCAATGGTACTTCAGCGTTATCCGTCGGTTGCTGTGGTGCAGCTCAACACGGTTATTCCCGGTGACAGGTAAAGTAATGACCGGCTCGGAGTTGTCTACATCTGCAAGCGATAACGTTGGTGTCGTCTCCCAATAGTAGCCATGCATTTTGTCTGGTTGATACGTTGGCCAGACATCATGCATTGAGACTTTCGTGCTCTGAACCTCGTCTTTGTTGCGGAACTTTGCAAAGAAGAAAACAGCACATTTGATATTTGCCCCTTCATTGCAAAACGCTGTTTGCGGCAGGTGTACGATGTGAAGCAATCGTTCTTTAGACCGGCAATAGGCCTCCATGGACGCCGGCAGAACTGCTGCCACAAAACGTGCCGCACTTAAGGCATGTTCAAGCGCGTATTCATGGCTGAGCGCTGACGTTCCTTTTCCAAAAGGCCCGAAACTGTTACAGCCGAAATCAATAAGGTTGGGACTTTCCAGCTGCAGCGAGAACGGCGGATTGATGACTGCAAAGTCAAAGCCTTTTGCGCGCAAATCCGCCATGCTTCCAACGAGAAATTCATAGTCCAAATCTGCGGCGTGCGCATCATCAGAAAGTGCCTCAATACAACGTGCGTCGGTGTCAATTCCGAAGAGGCTCAGTTTCTCGACTGGGGCGCCTTCAAAGAGCATTCCTGAACCTATGGAGTTGTCCAGTACCGAGAAGTTGCTTTTGTCACTCTGCTCCCCTGCAGTGAGGTATGGTTTAAAGAGGTGCCAGATGCCGCGTGCAACCCATTCAGGGGTAAAATACTGAGAGCTTGTTTCGTTGCGTCTTCTATGCAAGTCGGCAAGGGATACAGCTTTTGCAGAGTTTGAGCCACGAGAGGCGATATTTTTTGAACGGACGCGCCAGCTCATGTTTGCAGCTCCTGCTGTCTTGTTAGGATGGTGGAGATCGCGCCAGACATCGCCCATCCCCTATATTCTGTTGCTTCGTTTCGATGAATCTTGTTACGCAGGAAGACGCGGTAAGGTGATCCATCAGCGGCGGTTTCAATGCCCAGCACATCGCCAATTATCGGCGTTGATCGTGATGATTTGCGGATGGTAACGATGTCAGGATCTGAGCCAAATTCCACATTAATGCTCACGGTCATTGTCATTACTCCACCTCCAGTTCGCGCAGAGTGTCAGGACAATGATCGGTGAGAAATGAGATGAGAGCTTCGAAGGCTGAAGGGGAAAGGTGATACTTGATTTTTTCTTTGTATACCACGGCTTCAACATCAGAACCTACATTGAACTTGGTCCGGCTCTCGAAATTGTTACTCGTGGCATAGCAGGCCTCGAACAAGCTTTTAAAGCAGGAAAGAAACCCTTCAATGCCTGTTTCTAATTCGAACGTATTGGCCGGTGCAACGAGATCTCGATACTCTGTCCAATTCCTGTGGTGTTCATAAATGAAATAGCTTTCAATGATGTAGCGCCCTTTCTGACGTTTAATCTGCAAAGGACTTGTACGGCTATAATTGGTGTTTAAACGAAACTCTTTTGAAAGCTTGTGGGCGGCATCCTCCATACTTGTTTTGCCAAGTTCTGTTTTTGCTTTCTCCAATGCGTGAAACAGAGCTTGAGCGTCGTATCGTAGAAGCGCACATTGTACCACTTCTCTTACAGGTGCTTCGTAAATTGAAGTGCTTAGAACAGCCTTCATTCTCGCATCTATTTCAAACGAGTTTCTACGACCTCGAAATACCAGCGATTGTAGATCTTCCGGCAAGCTGGATGGTTCGATTATCAAGTGGTGTTTTTGCTGAACCTGACGAGTCGCCTGATCGCATTTGGTTTTGATCCAGCTATTGACAACTGTTTGGACTGATTGTTCAGGATTTAAGGACTCAGTGCGTAGATATTTACCAAGGAATACGCCCGCCAGCTCGTATGCTTCGTATTTCGTTGCAAAGTCTT
The DNA here is from genome assembly GCF_001623075.1 of Pseudovibrio sp. Ad37. Lineage (GTDB taxonomy): Bacteria > Pseudomonadota > Alphaproteobacteria > Rhizobiales > Stappiaceae > Pseudovibrio. The sequence continues at coordinate 13,431 of NZ_LMCF01000103.1, read as the reverse complement.
CCAATAGTTCGATCAGCTCTTTTTCTAAAGCCAATGCACCATGGGTTACTTTCTGTTCGTCATCATGAAAAAGGTTCGGCTGACAGTTCATTTTGTTCCCCGCTGAAAAATCAAGAATGGCAGTACCAGTGCCGTCGTTAGAGTTATATATACTCCCCTAAAGGGATTAGTAAAACCAAAACTCCCTTAAAGGGTGTAAATGTGCACAAAAAAATACCCGCTTCGAAAGCGGGTAAGTTTAGGGAGGGGATCTTCTTCTTAGGAGAGAAGGGCGTAGCGATTAGGCTACTTCTTTTTGAGGCTGCTCTGGTTCATCTTCGTCTTCTTCTTCGGTTGGATCGGGCATGCTTTCAGCTGCAGGGTCTTTGCCCTCCAATTCATTTTCAGGCGCGCTCGCTGTAACGTCATTCAGCTTCTTGTTGGTCGTACCGCCGAGGGCAATTACGCGATTGCTAACCTTTAAGAGGCGCTGCTGCCATTCATAATTTGCTTTGGAACGCTGGTTGGGATCGAAAACGCCAGACATCCAAAGCGTGTCGATAATGGAGACCAGGCTATCCAGTTTGAGTAGCAGGGTAGAAAACATCATCATTCCTGGAGAGGTAATACCAAGCTGGAGTTGTTCTGGGTCCGAGTAGTCCACGTTTTCAGCGATAGCGTTATCGCTCTTCAGCTTTTCAAAACGCTCAATTTCATCATTGATAGCTTTGTCAAATTCCTCCAATGGCTCTATGAGAAGCTTAGAGAATTCGCCCAAAGAGGGGGCAAGTTCTTCGTGACGACCGGCGATATTTGGAAGGTGTACCTGTACCGTATAGCAGGCCTGACTCATTTTCCGGCTGACGCGCCTTGCAACACGTTGTGCGTGGATCGTGTTCAAGCTCAAAACCTTTGTAATAGTTGGGCGGCTTTGAGGCTTTTGGTTTGGCCGTGTTGTGTTTCGCGGTGCGCGGTCTTCGGTGGAAGGGCTGTTTTGCTCAAGGGTCTCAGTCATTGTTTGCTCCAGTAACAAATGAACTTCGATTGTGAAGTTAGCGCTCATCACTGGGTGGTGAGCGAAGCTAAACGCACATTTTGATTTTCCGTTGCAAATCTACTGAAATTGTGTACTGTTTTATCAACGGTAGCTGACCGTCGAACAGCATCTCAGTTTTAAAACTCCCATAGCAATTCCTCCCGAAGCAGACCTCCAAGGGTATGCTATGCGCTGCGTGGATAGAGTTTAGGTGATGCGATTGCATCGCCTTGAAGAGCTAGCTGGGCTCTGCAAACAAACAGCACATCAACCCAGAGGGGCGTATGCCCTTTCTGGAGACATGCGCTTCTCTCTCAAAACGAGGAAGCGAAATGACTTTCAAAATCACTTTCATTCTGCAGGAGGGCATTTGATGACCTCTTTTCTACTTTCTGCTCAGATCTTGATCGGTCTGACAATTCTACTGCTCGTGGGTGTTCATCTGCGTGCTCAATTTACAAAGAAATGTTGCGTGACCGGCGATACGCCAACCTTCAGCAATAATCACATGCACCCTTTCTATCCAACTCTAATCACTGAAACTCAGTCCAACTAATCTGAGTTATCTGACAATCTTTTTATCAACCCTCTGGGCGCATCACACCCAGCGGGTGTGGTGCGCTCTCCAATCGGAGAATGACCATGGACATTCAAAGCTACTCAATCGCTAAAACCTTCGCTCAAGAAGGTGTTCCCGAAGCAATTACCACTATGGGATTAGCTCCTTCAGACAATCCATTCATTCCGAGTATCAACTCATCCTATGTGTTTCGCAGGGAGCCATTGCGCGAAGTTTTGGCCTTTCTGAACAACCCAATGGGAGATGCTCTGAATGTTTCCGGCCCAACTGGGTCAGGCAAAACCTCACTGATTTGTGAGATTGCTGGTCGCCTAAATTGGCCGATACAGTCTTTGACAGGGCGAGGAAGAATGGAGTTCACTGACCTAACAGGCCATTACAAGCTTGTTTCATCGACTCCAGGCGAAACGCCCAGCATGCAGTTCCAATATGGCCCTTTGGCGAAAGCCATGATGGAAGGTCATATCTGCCTGCTCAATGAGATTGATCGCATTGACCCTTCAGAGCTCACCGGTCTTAATGACGTGCTTGAAGGACGCCCGCTTGTTTTGGAGCAAAATGGCGGTGAGGTGATCAAGCCTCATCCAAATTTCCGTTTCATAGCCACGGGCAATTCCGTCGGGAATGGAGATGTGACGGGGCTTTATCAAAGCGTGCAACAACAAGACATCGCTTCAATGGATCGATATCGGTTCACAGTGGTTCAATATCCTGAACCAGAAGATGAGCTTGAGGTGTTGAAAGGAATTGCTCCGACAATTCCGGAAAGCATCCTGACGTGCATGATCAAAGTTGCCAATGACATCCGACGTTCGTTTGTTGGAGAAGATGGTAACGGTGGTGCACTTTCGGTGACAATGTCTACCCGTAGTTTGTGTCGGTGGGCAAATCTCATGAGTGTTTACCAGGCATCAGATAATGCGGTTCGATACGCATTGCAAAATTCATTCCTGCGCCGTTGTAGCCCATCGGAAGTCTTGGCGGTGGAGCAACTCACCAAAGATACGTTTGGAGTGAGCTGGTAAGTTTGAACTGAACATCAACCCTATGGGGCGCTGCCCCATCAAGGGGCGTGCCCATAATTTAAAGGACACGAAAATGTCTCAAATCAACCTTGAGCAATTGAACCTAACCCAATCACTAGCACAAAAGCTGAAGATGACGACGGATGTATACCTGGCTGCATTTAGGAAAATCGTGCTTGCGAATTTAAAAGGAAACATCAGTGTTGAAGAAATTGTTTCGCTACTCACAGTGGCTGAGCGATATGACATTGATCCGTTTCTTCGTGAATTTTATGCATCTCGGACACCTGAAGGAAAAGTCATTCCATTGCTTACTTATGATGGGTGGGTTCGTATCGTAAACCGTCACCCTGAATACAACGGCGAAGCCTTTGTTTACTCGGATGACAAGGTCAACGAGCGACACACCGGTCAAGAAGTGTACGAATGGATTGAATGCGCAATTCACCGAAAGGATCGTGGATATCCTACGGTGGTGAGAGAGTTCTTTCGCGAGAACTATCAAGACGCTGCTGTAAACCCTCAGGATGCGAGCCATGATCTAGGATCTTGGCAAAAGTTACCAAATAGAAGATTGCGTATGCAGGCGTTTGTGCAAACGGCGCGTCTAGCATTCGGAGTTTCTGGTATCTATCATCAGCAAGATCTGCAACCGGTCTCTGACGTGAAGAGTTCGCCTGCAGTTGAGGCTCCGGCCCCAAAGCAGATCGAACAGACCTTTTCTGCTATCCCACTTCATGTGAATCGGGAGAAAGTCAAAGCTATTGTAGACCCTCTCGTCCAGCGAGCGAAAGAGTTGAACGCTTGGATGTTTGTTGAGCAGTACCTCAGAAAAAGTATTCCTGAGGGGGATGATCTACAATTTGCATTGCAAATGGCTCAGGAGGCAAAAGCGGAATGTGAAAGTTCCCCTCCTGTCCAGGAACAGTATCAACCACTAAAAGCGGACGGTACTGAGAGTGCCACTCCCGATGTCTCAACTGAGGAGAACGATGTTCCCGTTGAAGTCTCACAAGACCTCAATGTGATCAGCAGCTCTACTCAAAGCGAGGCCACATTTGGAGTAATTCCATGAGAGTAATTGATCTTCTCCAAGAGGGGGAGGATTGGCTTGAATGGCGGCGTCAGGGGTTATCTGCCTCTGATGCTCCGATCTTAATGGCCAAATCTCCTTACAAGACGCGATGGCGGCTTTGGGCAGAAAAGACAGGGTTTGCCACTGCGGTTGATCTCTCTATGAATCCACTTGTTCGAAAGGGCAAGGAGAACGAAGATAAAGCGAGGCGCCTTTGGGAGCAGAAGCACAACGAGATGGCTATCCCATTATGTGTTGAAAGCGAAGAAACGCATCTCATTAAAGCATCATTGGACGGTCTGAGCCTTACGGGCTGTCCAGTGGAAACTAAGTGCCCGAGCGAGGCCGTCTGGAAAGAGGTTTTGGACCAAGGTGAGCAGTCGCTAGCATATCAAATATATGTCTGCCAGGTTCACCAGCAAATCTATGTTACAGGCGCTTCTCATGGGTATCTGGTTTTCTTTTTCGAAGGTCAGTTAAAAGAGTTCATCGTTCAGCGAGATGAGCAGTTCATTTTCGAACTTATGGCCGAAGCCAAAAAATTTTGGTATGAAGTCGTGGAGAATATTGAACCAGCTCAAGATCCACAACGAGACAAATATCTTCCTCGGGGAAATGATGCGTCAAGTTGGGTGTTTGCTGCAACACAGTATCGGGAACATCAGCGAAAAATAGATGAAGCCCGTGCTGAATTTGAACGTCTAAAAAGTCTTCAGGAACCACACCTGGACACTTTCAAGCGGTTGCAAGGGGAATACAGATCCGGCGAGTATGCTGGGATTCTGTTCACTCAGTATACCGTGGAGGGCAGCCAAAGATATCGGGTCACCCTTACAAAGGAACTGGAGCCAAGAAACATTGCAGATGCAAAGGTGTTGGAGCCAATCAAAAATGCCAATACAAAGATTGCGCAAGGCTATTTTTAGCGTATCGTAGCGGCAAAGAAGCAGACGAGGGGGTTCCCCTTGCCTGCTTTCCCATAAGCGGATTGTTTATCGGAAAGCAGGTTTAGCAATGCAGAAATGCATCGCTGAGCAGAGCTAGCTGGGCTCTTTAATGAACAGCGTTGAAACAAACTGAAACCTTAGGGTACATCATGCCCTAAGGGCTGGTGTGTCCTTTTTTTTATGGAGCACACCATGAGTGACGTTCAAATTCTTAAAAACATTTCTGTTGTTAGCGCAGATTTTAAGATCTGGACAGGACAGGTAAAACTACGAGCCGACGACGTGCAACTTGGAGATGGTGGGCAACTGCCTCCCGAGAAGATTGCAATGCTTGGTCAAAAGAAGATTTTTGACCCATCTAGGTTGTCTTGCTTTTCCAAATTGAAAACAGAAGCAAATCGCTATTTGGCAAGTTTCGGAATTCCATTCCTGAATGGCTTTGCCATTCCTGCGGGAAGAGAAAATGATGTTCTGCGCGATTTGGAGCAGATAAAAAGAAACTTTTATTCAGAGAAAGAGAAGCTGCTCACATCTTACAATCAAGATGTAGAAGCATGGATTCTTGAGAATCCTGGATATGAAGACATAATTCGAAAGGGCGTTCTTTCACTAGAGAATGTGAAAAACCGGATCGAGTTCGAGTTCAATATCTTCAAGGTCACGGGTACTGAAAATGATGCGTCTCATCGCAAGATGGAGGCTAAGGTAGCAGGGCTCGGAGAGGACTTGTTTTCCGAAGTCGTTCGTGATGCTGGCTTGTTCTATGACAAGAACCTGTCAGGTAAAACAGAAGTTCATAAAACCTCAAAGAGGACCATCATCAAAATTCGAGACAAAGTTGCCGGTCTTGTTTTCTTGAACGGGAAACTCCGGGTTCTACTCAATCTACTGGATGAAGTTATCGCTGCTTACGATCGCGCTTCCGGTAAAAAGAAGGGTTCGAACCTTGGAGGCGAGAACTTTGCAAAGGTGAACTCAATCATCTCCATCTTGGCAGATAGTGATAAAATTCAAGCTTATTGCGAGAGTTGCCAAGTTTCTTCTGAACAAGATGCAGATGAAGAAAAATCAGATCCTGAAGTGTCTCCGCTTGAGCCAGCCGCTGAAATTCAGCAGCCAACTCAAGTTGAAAATGACATTGCTTTGGATTTTGAAAAGTTTGTTGCTGAGGCAACAGACAGCCAAAAAGAGGAGGTCACTCCTAAACCGGATGCTCAAGATAGCTACCTTCATAAGATGCACATTGTGCAACCAGATGAGGCGGCTCAACCGGATCTTCCGGGCTTCTTTTTCTAGCATTTAACCAATTATCCCTGAGGGAGTTTCTCCCTCGTGGGGGGAACTTTCTCCAAGCATGGAGAGACGAATGAATACTCAATACAATGCTAGGATTTTAGCTGAAGCGGTGCCTATTGTGGCGGCGGCATATGGCAAAAAATTCGGCGTCAAAATTGTGTTTAAGGGCGATCAGGCAAAGACAGATGGTAAAACAATAGTTTTACCTTCCCTGCCGCCCAATAATTCAAACAATGATGTGCTCTGGGGCTATCTTACCCATGAGGCTGGGCACGTTCGCTTTACTGATTGGAAGTTTGTTCCTACAGCTCCCAATAGGCAGTCAATGCTCAACGTAGTGGAGGATGCAAGGATCGAACTCGCAATGATGCGAGTCTATCCGGGCACCATGACCACTTTGAATGCTGTAGCAGACCATATGGCTCGGAAGGGGCATTATGTCCTGCAATCAGCTGAAAACGAGCCCTATGATATTCTGTTTTCATATTGTCTCTGCAACTTGCAATGCAACGTTGTCGGACAACAGGGACTCAAAGAGTTTTGGTTGGCTGCTGAGCAAGCCTTTACTCAGGTGTTTCCTGCATCTACCCGAGGCAAACTAGATCTACTTTTGCAGCGCGTAGTGGACTTGAAAAATACAGAACAGGCCTTGAACCTTGCAGATCAAATCCTTGAGCTGCTGAAGCAAGAGGCTTGCTGTCCTGAAGCTAACGATAATGCATCTAGCCAACAGGAGAACTCTTCTGGTGGGGAGAACGCTGCATCAACTGCGGATGGAACGGATCCAAACAACCCCCTAGACAGTGATGTGCAGTCAGACGGCTCTACAGAACGTACTGACGGAACATCGTCTTCTGCTAAAGGTGATCAACTCACCGATAGCCTTCGACATGGAGCAGCAGGAGAAGTCGAGGGTGCTGAAGGGGAACCTAACAAACCAACTTCAGGCGAAGGGGCAAAAGACCAGTCTGAGGCACAGGAGCGGCTACTGCAAGCGTTGAATGAAGGTGAGTTTAAGAGTTTCGACCCTAGGTCAAAACTCCGATCGGAGCTTTTTGAGAATAGCAACCATACGGAAGAGCAAGTGCTTTCTGTACCGGTCGCGATCTCTATTCCAACTAATGCTGAAGCTAATACAATTTGGAACCGCCGCGCCAATAGTGCGGCTTCCGGAATTCGTCATAGACTGAGCGGTTTGGTGCAAGCCAAACGTCGCTCTGGTTCAATATCTGCAACGATAGGAAAGCGTATTCACGCGCCTGATATTCATCGTGTTTGCACGGGGGATACAAAGGTGTTCCGTAAGACCTGGACTGAAAAAAAGCCAGACACTGCGGTGCATATCCTAATTGACAATAGTTCATCCATGAAACGGCCTGATCTTGAGATGCCGGCTAAAGAAGCAGCGCTTGCGTTGGGAGTAGCTTTGGAAGGAATTCCCAAGGTTAATCCGGCAATAACGTTGTTCGGTGATAGCTTCGCAAGGCCGGTTTATCCGGTGCTGAAGCATGGAGAACGAGCTTCTGAAAAACTAGGAAAGGCTGATTTGAGCCCTTCAGGGAATACGCCAATGGCTCAGGCTATTTGGTACGCATTGTTTGAACTCAGTCAGCAACGGTGCAATCGGGCAATCATGATTATCGTAACAGATGGTCGTCCGTCAAATTCGCAGGCAACTCGCGATGCTTTAGAGCTGGCGAAGCGCAGCGGTGTAGAGGTGTCAGGGATTGGTATCAACAGTGGTGATATCTCTAGATACATCGAAAATAGCGTCATCATATCAACAGTATATGATCTCAAATCAGTCTTGTTCGGTTTAATGAAAAATCAGCTGTAGCAAACCTTCAAGGATAAAAATCAATGATCTCAATCCAATTGGAGCGAGCGGCAAATCGAAAGATGGCTACTCTTCCTGTTCATGACAGACGCAAGGTCGAGCGGGCGTTACAAACGCTGCAAAGGTTTCCGAACTGTCAGCACATTACCAAGCTACGAAGGGATACCAACATGTTCCGCCTACGGGTTGGATCGCATCGCGTTCTCTTCAGGCACTCAACGGAGAAAAAACAGATTTCGATCTGTGATGTTCTGCGCAGAGATTCCAGAACCTATTAAATCCTGATGCTGTTTTTCTAGCATCATCATTCCCTTACGGGCCGCGTCCCGTATGGGCGCGGCCTTTCTTCTTTGAGAGGCACAATGTTTAAAAACTCAGTCGTGTCGTACCCGAGTAGGGGTGCGTACGGAAACAACAAGTATCGGGGCAATTGCACCGGCCACATCGTTGCTGACTTCATTCGAACCTACATGCCAGATGGTCAAGGTTTGCTTGCTGATCCAAGTATCGGTGGTGGAACCAGTAGCGATGTTGCAAGAGAGATGGGAATTCGTTTCAAAGGTACTGACCTCCATAGAGGCTTCAATCTTTTAACGGATGATTTTAGCTCTTTTCTGGGGGAGCAGGCCGAACTTGTTTGGTGGCATCCTCCATATTGGAACATGATTACTTATTCAGGTGATCAATGGGGTGAAGAGAACCCTTGGGATCTCAGCCGCTTAGGACTTCCCGACTTTGTGGAAGCGTTGCAGTTGGCAACCATGAACATTCACGACGCCTGCAGGCCTGGAGGATACTACGGCATTCTCATGGGAAATCTGCGCCGCGACGGCGAATACTACAATCTATCCAGCTTGGTAGAGCGCATTGCTCCGGCGAAGCTCGTGGATGAGATAATCAAAACACAGCATAACTGTCTGAGCGATGCTCGGAAGTACAACTCCAAGATAGTTCGAATTGCTCACGAGAAACTTCTTGTCTTTCGAAAGGACGATAAAGGAGCTCTCTATATGGTCGCGTTAGTGAACCGCAGGGCTCAGAACATGGTGAAAACCACTTGGAAGGCTGCAGTGCGAAGAGCTCTTCAGGGACGCCAGATGTCGCTGAAGCAGCTCTACATTGTGATGGAGCCGTTTGCTGTGACCACTCAAAATAACCATTGGCAAGCAAAAGTTCGCCAAGTGGTGCAAGACGAAAGATTTTTCACGCGGGTTGATAAGGGCGTTTATCGCCTCGCTGCGTGATTTGAAAAAATAACCCTAATGGGGCCATGCCCCATAGGCGCTAACTTAAGCATGTAAGCTTTGGAATTTGTTGGCGTTTTCGTCTCCTTGGAGGCTCCCGTATGGTTCTCCAGAACGTGTAGCCATGAAGTGTAATGCTGCTCAAGTCCCAAACACCCTGAATAGCTGAGATCAATGACTGGCGCAGCAGTTTGTATACGCGCCAGGTGGAAGGGTTGCAGCTTTGTTTGCTCTGTTCCTCGGGCGCGTGTGCCAGCATGACCTCGCTTTTACGCTCGATCAGCAGGGCGAGGATGAGATGGGCTAGAAGCCACGACTTTGCTAAGGCTGGATCTTTTGCAGGCAGGCGGTCGATGTGGAGGATGCTTTTCAGGCGCTTGAATGCCAGTTCAATCTGCCATCGCAAGCGATAGAGGTCCGCAACGCTTGCCGTGTCGAAGTCTTCTTTCGGGAGGGACGTGACCAACAACATGTACTCGGCAGCAATCAGAGATTTTGGGGTTAGCTTTGATCCTTTTTTACTGGAGATACGACGCAGGCGCTTTTTCTCTTGTTCTATCGCGGCTGGTGGTTTGCGGATCGCAATCAGACGGGCGGGTACGTCATAGGCTTTTGAGCGTCCTTGAATGATAACCTGACGATCAATCGGCGTTGCCTTTGTGGTCTCTGACAAAACAGAGAACAGATCTAACCGCGAGCCGTCCGGGTGAAATAAGCGGAACTTTCGCCAACCGGCACGGACTATGAAATCACCACCATTACTGATGATGGGATGTAAGCCTTTCGCAAAGGCATATCCACGGTCCGCAATGTGGATTTCACCCGGATTAACCGGGTTTCGGGTCAGGCATTCTGCTCCACGACCATCTGAAATTTCAAGATGAGCAAAGCGTGCAGTGGCGGGATCATAGCTGGCATGGATTTTAAAGTCTGTCCCTTTGCTCCCCGGCGCAGACACGGTGGTTCCATCTATCAGGCGCAGACGATACCCACTCGGGAAATCAGCGCGGCTGGTATCTGCCAGCAACTCAGCTGCGATGTACTCCAGCCATTGTGTTGCTCCCTTGAGGCGATTGAGCACCGCGACATCAGAAAGTTTACCCAGTCCAGACATGCAAGCCCAGGCAGCAGTACTGCGAAGGGACATGCCGCAAGGCCCGTAAGCAAAAGCGAGGCGCAGTAGATCTTTACCGCTTGAGATTTCTCGTCGCCGCTTGAGTGCGCCACACTTGATGGCAGTTTGGTCCAAGTCGAGGCTAACGGGAAGAGAAGTCAGGGCCACTTCCCATTCAGATGACAAAAGAGCAGCAGAGGTCATCACCTCGTGAATCACACAATGATTCCAAAGGTCCAGAATGACTTTTTCGATTCCACAAGAAGATGGAGCTTTCTGTCTGCCGCCTTTGGTTGCGTCTTGATACAGCCATTCTCAAAACTGGTTTGCGCAAGGTAAGCTTTGTAAACACGATCATTGGATTTCTGGTTTTGCTCGCAGCAAGTGTAGGTTGCAGTTGTGCTTTTTATTGACTAATCAAAGGCTGGAAATGTTTACTCAACTCAAGGCAGTTCGATGTCTGAAAATAAAGCTGACTTAAGCGCAGTCGATGCGCAAACCTTTGCCTCAACCATGGGGCAGGCTGTGTGGTTGATGACCATGTCAGAAGCACACAAAGAGTTGCCTATTCGCGTTGTTGAAGAGCGGATAGCTCCGGCATTATTGCTGCGCCAGTTCAAGCTTTACTCCAAAGGCAACCAACCTGTTGCTTTTCTGGTCTGGGCCTCAGTGAATGACGAAGTTAAAGCGCGCATTGAAAACGGTGAGAAGAAGCTGGACGTCAAGGAGTGGCGCTCGGGCAATAACATTGTCGTCCTCGACTGCATTTCTCCGTTTAATCCTGCAGCTGTCTTTGAGCAGAAGTTCCTTAGTGAGTTGAAGAAGTAGGTGCTGTGATGAAGTGTTTTATTCTTACCCCTAACTTTGATTGCAAAACGCACTCTGGCTTAATCTGGGCTACAGACGCTGACAGAAAAACAGCAATCAAGTCCAGTAGCAATATTAGCTGGAATCCATATCGCGATGTTTCCTATAAGGTTGGAGCGAACACATGGGCAGCGACAGGGCCTTTAACTGAGGAAAGTAAAGCAGAGCTTGCAAAATTATATGTTCTAGCTGCGGGTGCTAGCGCCTCTCTTGAGCATAGCCATGTTATTGGCGACCCAGACTCCTCCATATATGTAGATTTTGCGGTAGATGACGCATTTGTCGAAGTCATGAATGCATTGGACTCGTCTCTCTTTGAGTTCACGCAGCACAAGAATATCATTGACAGTGAGCGTGATTGCTCTCCCTGGAATAGGCCTGTCTATCTTGCAACGGTGCTCTCCACCTTACCAACCTATAATCTTGAAAAATCAGACCTTAGAATTGCAACTGGGGTAAAAAAAACTCATAGCGGGTCCTACCGCTCTTACGGATCGAAGAGGGTGGTTAAGGCCAGCGTTGTTCGTGAAAATATCCTCTGGCGTGATGCATATACCCGTGAAGTTATGTGTACCCAGCCTGCCTTGGATGCTCTTGCAATGATCGGTGTGCCTGAATGGGATACTCGCGAAATCGAAGTCTTTGACGACTAGAACTATCCTCGGATAGCAGCCATTTTAACATTTAAATTTCTGATAGTGATTACTGATGCCCGATACAAAATCTAATAAACCTGACCTTGAGAACCATCACATTATTCCGCAAGAGATATTTGACAAAGGGCATCCGTTACTTACTGATCTGGGTGATCTGTTCCCAAAAGACAGTAAGAAATACAATATTATGGGGCTTCCTCATCAATTGAATGAGAGTTTTACGCGCCATAATGGACCTCATAAAGAATACACCGTTTGGGTTCGCTCGCAGCTTAAAACTATCTATGACTCAGATGCCTCGCTTGAGCAAAAAAAGGGAATGCTCATCGGTCTGACCAACGTTCTTAAAGTTAAATTTGCAACTCCGGGGTTTCTTGAGGAGCTTAACAATAGGCCGAAAGGGGATGTTCTTAAGGAGCTACAGGATGGCCTGCCGTTTGACGATTACAAAGACACCTCCTTCTTCAAATTTGGTGAGCTCGCCGACGGGGCGCTGGCCGTTGGGGCCAACGGCGATTGGCACTACGTTCACGGCCAGTCTGCTCTCAATGGTTGGCAATTTGATAAAGTAGATCTTGCTGAGCAAAAGCTGCGTCTTGAGAACCTCGAGGCAGCATATGACAGTGTTTACAATGAGCTTAAGGACCAACTTGCGGATGCCAAATCGAGTGAAGTTGCAAAAGTCTCTGCAAAACAAGCCCTCGATAGTGCTGCAAATGGGGCTCCATTAGACGACATTTTAGAAACACTACGCGGTGATAAAAACTTTAGTATTCATAAAAATGCCGACGGGAAAGCATCAATTCTGTTCAGCCCTACTCTTGCTGCAGGCTTGAGCGCTAGACTGCTTGATCTTGGAGACGGTTCAGCAGTCATTGATGCGGTCTCACTTGCGCTGATTGGGCATGGTCTTGTGGAGATGGGGGTCTTTTCTTCCTCCACCAGTCTCACATCCATGGCACGCGCTCTAGCGAACTCAAATATTCTGCCAAAAGCTCTTCATTTGGTAGACGACATCGCAATTGAGATTGGAAAAGAAGCAGTCATCACTGGTGTTGCTACCATGTTGGGTGTGGGACTGCTTTGGAAAGGCTATGAAATCTATGAGAGCCTTGATGGCCTCAAAGGGACTTTGGAGTGGGTCGGACAGCATTCTGACAACGAAACAATCGCTTACCTAAATGAAACTGTAAAGAAGATTGAAAGCTGGTTTGGTCAGGACGGCCATGACAAACCTGAGTTCGTACCTGAGTACCAAGAGGTTGCAAACCTGCTCACGGTTGCCTTTGAAGATTTCCCACAGACACTTGCGACAATCGGCTTTGCTGTCAAAGAGCATCTGCGAGCACAGGGTGATAACTCCTGGCTACTGTTTGCAGACAATGATGTCGAAGGTGCTTTGTTCCATCTTCAGGAGTATGTCGACAAGAACGGCGGTTCGCTACAATCTGAACTGCAAACAGCGCTGTTCAACAGTGATGATTTGAGTGTCCTCGAAAAGGTCAATCTATTCCCTGATCGCTGCTTCCCAAAAGGCACGCTGATTGCCATGTGGGATGGATCACAAAAGCCAATTGAGAAGATCACAGTCACTGATCAGGTGCTGGCCTTTGATGCAGAGGGCAACAGACAGCCCGGTGCAGTCACCCATCTGTTCCGCAACACTACTCATGAATGGCTGCAGCTCAGCTTTGAAGATGGCAGAGCCCCTCTGCTGGTGACACCTGGCCACCGCTTCCTCACGGAGACCGGTGATTATATTGAGATCGGCCAGA